>NZ_AYXG01000198.1 GCF_000564855.1 Actinokineospora spheciospongiae | reverse complement strand
CTAGGGCCTGTCCTGCGGATCTTCACTTGAGATGGAGGACGATGCAGGCGAGGATGATCTCGGCTCGGTGGTAGGCGGCTCGTTTGGCGAACCTGGTGGCCAGGCCGCGGAACTGCTTGAGCCGGTTGAAACAGCGTTCGACGACGTTGCGCATCTTGTAGATGTCGGTGTCGAAGGCCGGTGGCCTGCCACCGGCCGAGCCCTTGGCCTTGCGGTGGGCGACCTGGTCGACACGCTCGGGGATAGTGGCCTTGATCCGTCGCTGTCGTAGCGCGGTGCGGGTGCTCGGGTGGGCGTAGGCCTTGTCGGCGATCACCCGCCCGACCCGCACCCGCTGCCCGTCGACGTCGATGTCATCGATGTCCTCAAGCAGCGGCAGCAGTTGCGGGTTGTCCCCGGCCTGGCCGGGGGTGAGGATCACCGCCAGCGGCAGACCGGCCGCGTCGACGGCCAGATGGAGCTTGGTCGTCAGCCCTCCGCGGGAGCGTCCGAGGCATTCCCCGTCGATGGCGAGGTTCTCGATCCAGTCCGCGCAGCCCCCTTTTTCCGGGCACCGGCCGCGTGTTGGTGGGCCCGGATGCTCGTGGAGTCGACGCTGACCACGAAGGCCACGTTGTCCTCGAGTGTCCCGAGTGAGTCGTCTTTGACGATCACGTGCTCCAGTATCCGGTCCCACGTCCCGTCGGCGGTCCACTTCCGCAACCGTTCGTGCGCTGTCTTCCACGGCCCATACCGTCCTGGCAGGTCACGCCAGGGCGCGCCGGTGCGTTCCTTCCACAGGATCGCGTCGATCACCTGCCGGTGACTGCGCCACCGACCACCGCGCTGCCCGCTCTGCGCGGGCAGCAACGGCGCGATCGCAGCCCAGGCCTTGTCCGTCAGCTCACCACGTCCGACCACACCCCATCATCTGCACACGATCATGGGAAAGATCCGCAGGACACGCCCTAGTCCTCCTCGACCGGCCTGCCGGTCTGCACGGCGCGCGCGAGCGTGCGGAACTCCTCTTCGGTGCCGGTACCGGTGATCAGCGCGCTCGTGTCGCCGAGGTCGACGGTCCACGCCCGCTCCGCGCGCCTGCCCGGGTGGACCGTCCACTGTGTCCCGTCGACCTCGACCGACCCGGTCGGCGGCGACTCGTTCTCCGTCTCGGCCCGCACCAGGTCGGCCGGGTCGGCGCCGGACTGGCTGAGCTGCACGTACCGCTCGGGCGTCAGCCAACCGACGCGCACCACCACCGAGGCGGGCGCGGCCGGGCCGGTGGAACTGGAGTTCGCCCGCCACTCCCCGGGCACCGACGGCAGCCGCAGCGGGAAGTCCAGCGTGCCCGCCACCTGCTCGAACTGCTTTTCCACGTCCACAGTGGGCAGCGACGACGTGTCCGCCGCGGGCCCACCGGGGTTGAACGAGCAGCTCTTGTTGAACAGGAGCAATGCGGCGATGATCACCAGCAGCGCGATCAGGGACAGGACCATGTCCCGCAGTCCCTGGTTCAGACGGTTCTTCGGCGGCGGACCGGCCGGTTCTCCTGGTGTGGCCACGCCCCCCATCGTCGCAGGCGACGCAGGGTGACGAGCGGCACGGCTCGGTGACAGCGCGTGGACCCGCGCTGATCTGGGAGGATGCGAAATGGTCCAGTTCCCCCGACCACAGTCTTTGCCGGGAGGCAACCATGAGTACCCCGACCCCGTCCACCACCGGCACCCGCCGCCGCGAGGCACCGGACCGCAACCTGGCGATGGAGCTGGTGCGGGTCACCGAGGCGGCGGCCATGGCGGCGGGCCGCTGGGTGGGGCGCGGTGACAAGAACGGCGGCGACGGCGCCGCGGTGGACGCCATGCGCAAGCTGGTCGGCACCGTGTCCATGCGCGGTGTGGTCGTCATCGGCGAGGGCGAGAAGGACGAGGCGCCCATGCTCTACAACGGTGAGGAGGTCGGCAACGGCGACGGCCCCGACTGCGACGTCGCGGTGGACCCGGTCGACGGCACCACCCTGATGGCCAAGGGGATGCCGAACGCGCTGGCCGTGCTCGCCGTGGCCGAGCGCGGGGCGATGTTCGACCCGTCCGCGGTGTTCTACATGGAGAAGCTGGCGGTGGGCCCGGAGGCGGCCGACGTCGTCGACATCACCGCCCCGGTCGCGGAGAACATCCGCCGGGTGGCCAAGGCGAAGGACACCGACGTCTCCGACGTGACGGTGTGCGTCCTGGACCGCCCCCGGCACGAGGGCATCGTCAGGGAGGTGCGCGAGGCGGGCGCCCGCATCCACTTCATCTCCGACGGCGACGTGGCCGGGGCCATCTCCGCGGCCCGCCCGTCCACCGGCATCGACATGCTGATCGGCATCGGCGGCACCCCCGAGGGCATCATCGCCGCGGCGGCGCTCAAGTGCATGGGCGGCGCCATCCAGGGCAAGCTGTGGCCCAAGGACGACGAGGAGCGGGCCAAGGCCGTCGCCGCGGGCCACGACCTGGACCGGGTCCTGCTCACCGACGACCTGGTGCGCGGCGACAACGTCTTCTTCTGCGCCACCGGGGTGACCGACGGCGACCTGCTGCGCGGCGTGCACTACCGCTCCGGCGGCTGCACCACCCAGTCGATCGTGATGCGCTCCAAGTCCGGCACCCTGCGGATGATCGACGGCTTCCACCGCCTGACGAAGCTCCGCGAGTACAGCTCGGTGGACTTCGACCGCATCTCCGAGGGCACGGCCGAGGACTCCATCCCGCCGCTGCCGTAGCGGCACCCGCGAAGGCCCCGCTCCCGAACCGGGAGCGGGGCCTTCGTTCTGCCCGGGAACGACACTGTCCGTGGGAGTTCCGGTCGCCCGATCGCAGGTGTGTCACGAGTTGGTCGCGTTCGACAACCCGTCCTCGCACCGGAGCGTCTCCATGCACGAGGGTTTGCCTCACAGGACGTGTCGGCCTGCCGGTCGACCGGGGGTGGCGAGGAGCCGGTACATGCGCAAGGTCATCCTGGGGGTCGCGGCGGTCGCGGTGGGCCTGTTGTCGGCGTGCGGCACGGGTGGCGGGAACACCGCCGCACAGGTGCCCACGGTCTCGGACACCGCACCACCGACGACCACCACCACAGCCGCCCCCACCACCACGACCACCGTGGCACCGACGACGACCACCACCACCACGGTCGCACCGACCACCACGAAGCCCAAGCCGACCACCACCACGACCAAGCCCAAGCCCACGACGACCAAGCCCAAGCCTGCCCCGTCGCAGGGCACGCCGTGCACGACCGACGCCGACGCCTGCATCGACCTGAGCGCGAACCAGTCGTGGCTGCTCAAGGACGGCCAGGTCGTCTACGGCCCGGTGCCGATCACCAGCGGTCGCCCCGGGTACCTGACCCCGCCCGGCACCTTCAAGGTGCAGTGGAAGGACATCGACCACAAGAGCAGCGAGTTCGACGACGCCCCGATGCCCTACTCGGTGTTCTTCAACAGCGGCATCGCGTTCCACCAGGGCAGCCTCAAGGTGAAGTCGCACGGCTGCATCCACCTGTCGAATGCCGCCGCCAAGACCTTCTACAACGGCCTCAAGGTCGGCGACGTCGTCCAGGTGGTCAAGTAGTCCCGAACGCGGGAGCGGCGCCCGGAGATCCGGGCGCCGCTCCCGCGTTCCGATGGGGTCACTCGCCGCCGCTGGAGTGCCCAGGGAACAGGTGGGCCGCCGGGTCCAGCGCGACCGCGATGTTGTTCACCGCCGTGGCCGCCTCCCCGAACCCGGTGGCGATCAGCTTCACCTTGCCCGGGTAGGCCGCGACGTCCCCCGCCGCGTACACCAGGTCCCGGCCGGTCCGCATGGTCGAGTCCACCGGGATGGACCGGTGCGCGACCTCCAGCCCCCACGACTCGATCGGCCCCAGGTCGGCGGTGAACCCGAGCGCGGCGACGACGGCCTGGGCGGGCAGTTCCTCCTCCCCGTCGACCCCCTTCACCGCGATCGACACCGAGCGCAACTCCTGCTCGCCGTTGAACGACACGACCTCCGCGTCGGTGACGATCCGCACGCCCAGCCCCTGGACCTGCCGCACGGTGGAGGGCATCGCCCGGAACCGGGCCCGCCGGTGCACGACGGTCACGCTCGCCGCGATCGCGTGCAGCGCGAGCGCCCAGTCGAACGCCGAGTCCCCGCCGCCGACGACCACCACGTCCTGCCCCCGGTGCGCGTCCAGCGCGGGCACGAAGTGCACCATGCCCCGCCCGAGCCAGCCGGTCCCGGCGGGCAGCGGCCGCGGCGTGAACTCGCCGATCCCGGCGGTGATCAGCACGGACCTGGCCCGCACGCAGACCCCGCCGTCCAGCCCGACGGTGAACCGGCCGTCCTCTTCGGACAGCGCGTGCGCCCGCCGCCCCAGCAGGTAGGTCGGCTTCCACTGGTCGGCCTGGTCGACCAGCGCCCGCACCAGGTCGCGCCCGCGCACGGCGGGGAAACCCGCCACGTCGTAGATCATCTTCTCCGGGTACATGGCGGTCACCTGCCCGCCCGCCTCCGGCAGCGAGTCCACCACCGCGGTGGTCAGCTCGCGGAACCCGGCGTAGTAGGCGCCGTAGAGCCCGGTCGGGCCCGCGCCGACGATCAGCAGGTCGACGTCGATGGGAGAGGTCATGCGTCCCCGCTCTCCAGGGAAGTGGTGGTGCGATCCACCCTATGTGGCGAAGACGACATTGCGCACCCCGCGAAGACCCCTGATCCGGGCGAGACTGGGGTCATGACCGACTACCGCATCGAGCACGACACCATGGGCGAGGTCAGGGTTCCGGCGGACGCGCTGTGGCGCGCCCAGACCCAGCGGGCGGTCGAGAACTTCCCGATCTCCGGCCGCGGCCTGGAGCGGGCGCAGATCCGCGCCCTCGGCCTGCTCAAGGCCGCCGCGGCCAGGGTGAACGCCCGCTTCGGCGTCCTCGACGACGACGTGGCCGAGGCCATCGCCGCGGCCGCGACCGAGGTCGCCGGGGGCGCGCACGACGACCAGTTCCCGATCGACGTCTTCCAGACCGGCTCCGGCACCTCGTCGAACATGAACGCCAACGAGGTCATCGCCACCCTCGCCACGCGGGCCCTGGGCCGGGAGGTCCACCCGAACGACCACGTCAACGCCTCCCAGTCGTCCAACGACACCTTCCCCACCACCCTGCGCGTCGCCGCCACCGAGGCCCTGGCCACCGACGTGGTCCCGGCCCTGGAAACCCTCGCCGAAGCGATCGAGGACCGCGCCGAGGACTGGGCGGACGTGGTCAAGTCCGGCCGCACCCACCTCATGGACGCCGTCCCGATCACCCTGGGCCAGGAGGCGGGCGCCTGGGCAGCCCAGCTCCGCTTCGGCGTCGAGCGCCTGCACGCGGTCCTGCCCAGGCTGGCGGAGCTGCCCATCGGCGGCACGGCCGTCGGCAGCGGCCTCAACGCCCCCGACGGCTTCGGCATGGCGGTCGCCGCGGAGCTGGCCCAGCTCACCGACCTGCCGCTGACCGAGGCGCGCGACCACTTCGAGGCCCAGGCCACCCAGGACTCGGTGGTGGAGGCCTCCGGTGCCCTGCGCACGGTCGCGGTGTCGCTGTTCAAGATCGCCAACGACCTGCGCTGGCTCGGCTCCGGCCCGCGCACCGGCCTGGGCGAGATCGCCCTGCCGGACCTGCAACCGGGCTCGTCGATCATGCCCGGCAAGGTCAACCCGGTTCTCCCGGAGGCGACGATGATGGTCGTCGCCCAGGTCATCGGCAACGACGCGGCGGTGGCGTTCGCGGGCACCCAGGGCAACTTCCAGCTCAACGTGATGCTGCCGGTGATCGCCCGCAACGTCCTGGAGAGCGCCCGCCTCCTCGCCGCGGTCGCCCGCCTGCTGGCGTCGAAGGTCGTCGGGGGCATCACGCCGAACGTGGAGCACCTGCGCGAGCTGGCGGAGTCGTCGCCGTCGATCGTGACCCCGCTGAACACCTACCTCGGGTACGAGGAGGCGGCGTCGATCGCCAAGCAGTCGCTCAAGGAGCGCCGGACCATCCGCGAGGTGGTCCTCGAACGCGGCCACGTGGACTCCGGCAAGCTCACCGAGGCCCAGCTCGACGAGGCCCTGGACGTCCTGCGGATGGCGCGCGGCGGCAGGTAGCCGCTCGGGGTCGGGCCGGTGCGGCCCGACCCCGGCGGGTCACCTGACGTGGGCGAGCAGGGACGGCAGGGTGGACTCCGGGAACACCAGCGCCGGGCCGTCCGGGTTCTTGGAGTCGCGGATCGCCACCGGGCCGGGCGTGGCCAGTTCCACGCAGTTGGCCACGTTGCTGCTGCGGGTGCTCTTGCGCCAGCGGGCGGTGCTCAGGTCAAGCGCAGACATCCGCGCTCCTTTCACTTGTTCAGCTCGGTGATCAAGGCCGCCAACACTGTTTCTGTTGCATCGGGTGCAACGGCCTCACTCAGAATATTGCGCAGCGCGAGCCGGTACCCGGCCAAATCCGCCTCTTCTTCGAGCAGCAGCCCGGTGTCCTGGTTCTCGATCAGGACCAGCGCGGGTTCCTCGGCGAACTCCAGGATGGCGAACGGCCCTCGCAGCCCGGCATGGGCGCCCGCGCTGATCGGCACCACCCGCAGGGTGACGTTCGGCCGCTCGTTGAGTTCGATCAGCCGCCGGAGCTGGCGGATCATCACCTTGGTGCCGCCCACCGGGATACGCAGGGCCGCCTCGTGGATCACGCCGAGGAACTGCGGTCCGCCGAACGCGGTGAGCCTGGCCTGCCGGGCGATCCGCGTGGCGATGAGGTTGCCCAGCTCGGCCCCGGTCAGCGTCGGGTCGATGCCCCGCATCACAGCGGCCACGTACTCGTCGGTCTGGAGCAGGCCGGGGACCAGGAGCGGCTCGTAGTTCTGGATGCGGGTCGCCTTGCTCTCGAAGTCGATCAACGAGCGCCACAGCGTCGGCAGGTTGGCCTGGCGTTCCCACCAGCCCTTCTGGTCCCCGCGCTTGAGCAGGTCCAACAGTTCGGTGCGCTTCTTCGCGGAGACCTCGTAGAACCCCAGCAGGGCGGCGACGTCCTCCACCTGCAAGCCGCTGTGGCCGGTCTCCATCCGGCTGATCTTGCTGGCGGAGGCGCCCAGCTTCTCGCCGACCTCGGCGCAACTGAGGCCGCGCGCCTCGCGGAGCCTGCGCAGCTCGGCTGCGACGGTGCGGGAGCGCACGGACGTGTGCGAGTTTCCTGGCATGACCGCGATGTTCTCCACATCGCCCCCCGAGACACAATCACACGATCGGTCCCTGGCGTGCACCGCTCGCAACAGGCCACCCTGTCGGCATGGGACCGGATGAGACCACTGTGGACACTTCAACGGATGCGTCGGCGGACGCCCCGACGGCCGCTTCGATCACCGAGCGGTTGCACCGCGCCCTCATGGACCGCGCCCCCGCCGAACGCACTTGGCGGGTGCCCGGGCACGACGGCGTGCCGGAGGCGCTGATGACGCTGCGGATGCCGGACGTGACGATCACCGACGGGGAGGGGCGCAGCGTCGTGCTCTCGCCCAAGCAGTCCGCCGTGGTCGGGCACTACCTGTCGATGGTGATGGACTGGATCGACGTCGACCTGGACCCGTCCGACGCCGGGGGCCGCTGACGCGGGCCGTTCACCCGGGCTCATCCTCGGCGGGCGAAGCGGGGCCCTGCGCGGGGTGGTAACCCAGTCGCCTGGACGCCTCCCGCGAGTCGTAGACCCGGTCGATCTTCGCGGGCAGGGGCCAGCCATGCCGCCTGAACAACGCCACCACCTCTGGTGCGCGCCGCGCGATGACGGCCGGGGCGTCGAGCCACAGCCGCTCGGTGTCCTCCGGCCTGAACAACAACGGCCCCGCGATGTTGAGAGCACCGCTTGCGTCCCGGCGCTGAAGCGCCAGACGGTGCGCACGGGCCACGTCCGACAGGGCGACCCCGCGGTGCAGCCGGTGCGCGGCCCGGACCGCCGGGGCCTCCGCGAAGCAGCGGGCGATGCGCAGCACCACCGTCGACAACCGCTCATCGCCGTGGGCACCCACGAGCGCCTCGGCTCCGAGCTTGGTTTCGTCGTAGACGTCGCGGGGCCGCGGGATGAGCTTCTCGTCCACCCACACGGCGCGGTCGCCGGGCACCAGGGCGTTCCCGTACACCGAGGTGCTGCTGGTGTAGACCACCCGCCGCACACCGCACCGGGCCGCCCGCTCAAGCAGGGCAGCCGTGGCGTCGACGTTGACCGAGCGGAACTCACCGTCGGGCACGCTCCCGACGTGCGGGGCGTGCAGCGCGGCCGTGTGCACGACCGCCTCCACGCCCGCGACGGCTCGGGCGCGCACCGCGGCGTCGCGCAGATCGCCCCGGTGGGTGGTCCACCGCCCCGGCCGGGCGTCCCACCCGCGAACCGCCCACCCGGCCGAGTGCAGCTCACGGGCGATCGCCGCGCCCACCACACCGGAGGACCCGGTCACCAGCACCTGAGGGGTGTCCACGAAGTCGGCACTGTACGGGTGGCGCGGGGTGCGGCGCCTGCCGTTCCCGGACCGGATCATCCGCACACCGGCTGATTCGGATGCCCCGGGGCGCGGCCACCGGTGCCACCACCTGCCCCGCGGTTGCGTCGCGGATGTCGGTCCCCCGGGGCACCATGGGGGCCATGCTGACATTCGGCGAGGTCGTGGCGGTGTCCGCCGAGGTCGGCCGGACGCGGTCCCGGCTGGCCAAGGTCGACGCGCTGGCCGGGCTGCTGGTGCGCGCCGACGGGCCGGACGAGGTCGAGGTCGTCGTGGCGTTCCTCGCCGGGGCGCCCCGGCAGGGCCGGATCGGGGCGGGCTGGCGGACCCTGCACGCCCTGCTCGACCGACCCGCCGAAACCTCCACCCTGACCGCCACCGATGTCGACACCACCTTCACCGCGGTGGCCGCGACCAGCGGCAAGGGCTCCACCGCCGCCCGCGCCGAACTGCTCAAGGACCTGCTCGACCGGGCCACCCGGGCCGAGCAGGACTTCCTCCGCGCCCTGCTCACCGGCGAGCTGCGCCAGGGCGCGCTCGAAGGCGTGATGCTCGACGCCGTGGCCCGCGCCGCCGACGTGCCCGGGGCCGACGTCCGCCGCGCCTTCATGCTCTCCGGGCGCCTCCCCGCCACCGCCCGCGCCGCCCTCGACGGCGGTTCGGCGGCGCTGCAAGCGTTTGCGCTGGAACTCGGGCGCCCGGTCCGCCCGATGCTCGCCTCCCCCGGCGCCACCCTGCACGACGCGCTCGCCGAACTGGCCCCCTGCCTGGTCGAGTTCAAGCTCGACGGCGCCCGCATCCAGGTCCACAAGGACGGCGACACCGTCTTCGTGTACACCCGCACGCTGCGCGACATCACCGCGAGCGTCCCCGAACTGGTGGACCTCGTCCGCGGCCTCCCCTGCCACAGCACCGTCCTGGACGGCGAAACGCTCGCGCTCCAGGACGACGGCCGCCCCCGCCCCTTCCAGGAGACCATGTCCCGCTTCGGCAGCACCGTCGACGAACAGGTCAAGGCCCTCCTCCTGCGCCCGTGGTTCTTCGACTGCCTGCACCTCGACGGCACCGACCTGCTCGACGCCCCGCTGCGCGAGCGCAACCGGGCGCTGAAACGGGCCGTCGGCGAACACGTCGTCCCCGGTGTCCTCGAACCCACCCCGGAGCGGGCCGACGACCTGACCGAGGCCGCCCTCGCCGCGGGCCACGAGGGCGTCGTGGTCAAGTCCCTGGACTCGGTGTACGCGGCGGGCAGGCGCGGCAAGGCGTGGCAGAAGGTCAAGCCGGTGCACACCCTCGACCTGGTCGTCCTCGCCGCCGAGTGGGGCCACGGCCGCCGCACCGGCCTCCTGTCCAACCTGCACCTCGGCGCCCGCGACCCCGACGGCGGTCCCCCGGTCATGGTCGGCAAGACCTTCAAGGGCCTCACCGACGAACTCCTGCGCAGGCAGACCGAGGAGTTCCCCGCCCACGAGTCCCACCGCGACGACTGGGCGGTGTACCTGCGGCCGTCGGTCGTCGTGGAGATCGCCCTCGACGGCGTGCAGGTCAGCACCCGCTACCCGGGCGGTGTGGCGCTGCGCTTCGCCAGGGTCGTGCGCTACCGCCCCGACAAGACCCCCGCCGAGGCCGACCCGATCGACGCGGTGCGAGCCCTCCTGCCCGGCGCACCGCCAAATCCTTAGTGGACGCTTCCCGCCAATCGGCCCACCAGCCGAAACGCACCCTGTGGACAACTTTTCGCGCGCCGGGCCCGGACGCCGTAACGTTCCTCCCATGCGCTTCTACCACGCCACACCGCAGCACGACCTCACCTACGACGACGTCTTCCTGGTGCCGGGCAGGTCCCCGGTGGAGAGCCGCTTCGACGTCGACATGTCCACTTCGGACGGAACGGGCGCCACCATCCCCGTCGTGGTGGCCAACATGACCGCCGTCGCTGGCAGGCGGATGGCCGAGACGGTCGCCAGGCGCGGCGGCCTGGTCGTGCTCCCGCAGGACGTCGACCCCGGCGCGGTCGCCGACATCACCGCCTGGGTCAAGGCCCGGCACCCGGTCTGGGACACCCCGCTGGTCCTGGGCCCGGGCGACGCGGTCGCCGACGCCCTCAACCTGCTGCCCAAGCGGGCCCACGGCGCCGTGGTGGTGGTCGACGACGACGGCAAGCCCATCGGCACCGTGGACGAGGCGGCGTGCCTGGGCGTCGACCGCTTCACCCGCCTGCGCGAGGTGGCCGACCCGGCGGTGCTCACGCTCCCCGTCTCCACCGCCCCCCGCGAGGTCTTCCACGCCCTGGACGGCCGCACCACCAGGATCGCCGTGGCCGTCGACACCGACGGCCGCCTGGCGGGTGTCCTCACCGTCAAGGGGGCGCTGCGCGCCGACATCTACACCCCGGCCCTGGACGGCGAGTCCCGCCTCCGGGTGGCGGCGGCCGTGGGTGTCAACGGCGACGTGGCGGCCAAGGCGGGAGCGCTCCTGGACGCGGGCGTGGACACCCTCGTGGTGGACACCGCCCACGGCCACCAGGAGAAGATGCTCACCGCCCTGCGCGCGGTCCGCGCCGTGGACCCGTCCGTCCCCGTGGTCGCGGGCAACGTCGTCACCCCCGACGGCGTGCGCGACCTCGTCGAGGCGGGCGCCGACGTGATCAAGGTCGGCGTGGGCCCCGGCGCCATGTGCACCACCCGGATGATGACCGGCGTGGGCCGCCCGCAGTTCTCCGCGGTCCAGGAGTGCGCCGAGGCCGCCCACGCCCTCGGCAAGCACGTCTGGGCCGACGGCGGCGTCCGCCACCCCCGGGACGTGGCCCTCGCCCTGGCGGCGGGCGCGGCCTCGGTCATGGTCGGCTCCTGGTTCGCGGGCACCTACGAGTCCCCCGGCGACCTCCTGCGCGACGAACAGGGCCGCGCCTACAAGGAATCCTTCGGCATGGCCTCCAAGCGCGCCGTCTCCGCCCGCACGCGCACCGACAGCGGCTTCGACCGGGCCCGCAAAGCCCTCTTCGAGGAGGGGATCTCCGCCTCCCGGATGCGCCTGGACCCCCATGCCCCCGGCGTCGAAGACCTCCTGGACGCCATCTGCTCCGGCGTCCGCAGCGCCTGCACCTACGCGGGCGCCACGACCCTCGAGGAGTTCCACCGCAAGGCGGTGGTGGGTGTCCAGTCGGCCGCGGGCTTCGCCGAAGGCCGCCCCCTCCCCACCGGCTGGTGACCCCGCCCGCCCGGGAACGCACAACCGAGGAGGAGGCCGGGACGAACCACGCACCCGAATGCCCCAGCACCGCCGAATCGGCCCAACAGCACCGAAACCCCAGGAGTTCCCCCAAACCGGACAGCAGCCGAAAACCGCGCGGCCGACCACCGCCTCCCCGCTACCCTGACCCGCGTGAGCGCGGTCGAGGTCATCGAATTGGTCAAGCAGTACAAGAAGAGCCCCAAACCCGCCGTCGACGGTCTCAGCTTCTCCGTCGAACCGGGTGAGGTCTTCGGACTCCTGGGGCCCAACGGGGCGGGCAAGACGACCACGGTGGGGGTGCTGACCACCCGGGTCATGCCCACCGGCGGCAAGGCGAGAATCCTCGGCGTCGACGTCGTCGCCGAGGCCACCCGGGCGCGGCAGTTGCTGGCCGTCGTGCCGCAGCGCAACAACCTGGACCGGTCGCTGGACATCCGGGGGAACCTGCTGTTCCACGCCGCCTACCACGGGGTGGGTCGGGCGGAGCGGAACAAGCGGGCGGACGAGATCCTCGACCGGATGGGGCTCGCCGACCGGGCGGGCGACAAGGTGGACCTGGTCTCCGGCGGGCAGGCGCAGCGGATCATGATCGCCCGGGCGCTCATGCACCGGCCGAAGGTCATGTTCCTCGACGAGCCGTCGACCGGGCTGGACCCGCAGGCGCGGTTGTTCGTGCACGACCGGGTCGCCGAGCTGCGCGGTGAGGGGGTCACCGTCGTGCTGACCACGCACGACATGGACGAGGCGGAGAAGCTCTGCGACCGCATCGGGATCGTCGACCACGGGAAGCTGCTCGCGCTCGACACGCCCGCCGGGCTGACCAAGGGGTTGCCGGGCAGCACCACGGTCAGCGTCACCGTGCGGCTCGGCGACACCGAGGCGGCCAGGGTCGAAGCCGCGCTCGGGGGCATCGACGGGGTCGAGCGGGTGGAGTCGATCAGGGCCGGTGCGGCCGCCCCGGCGGGGATGCCGCCCGGCCTGCCACCGGGGATGCCGGGAATGCCCGCCGGAGCACCCGCCGCCCCGGCCGCCGCCGCGGGCACCGCCCAGTACCGCCTCTACACCGGGCACGACGCGGCCGTGGTGCTGCCCGCCGTCCTGCGGGTGCTCGGCGACGAATCGTGCGAGGTGTCCGACCTGTCCATCGGGACGCCGAGCCTGGAAGACGTGTTCATCCACCTGACCGGGCGGGAGCTCCGATGACCACCACCGAGACCACCGGCACCGGAACCGCCGGCGCCGAAACCACGACGTCCTCGCCCGTCGGCCTCGGGACGTCCCTGCGCACCTTCTGGTCGGTGCTGTGGCGCGACGTCGTCGTCACCGGCCGCGAACTGCTGCCGTTCCTCGCCCAGGTGGTGGTGCAGCCGTTCTTCACCCTGTTCATCTTCGGCAAGGTGCTCACCAGCCTCGGGTACGTCGGCGGGGACTACGCGGCGATCCTGCTGCCGGGCATCGTGGCGCTCAACGGGTTCCTCGGCGCGCTGCAGAACACCACGATGCCGCTGATCATGGACTTCTCCTGGACGCGGGAGATCGAGGACCGGCTGCTGGCCCCGATCCCCATCTCCTGGGTCGCGGTGGAGAAGATCCTGTTCGGGGCGCTGCGCGGCATCATCGCCGCCGCGGTGATGGTGCCGATCGGCTTCCTGATCCTGGACGACGTGAGCTGGCCCGCGGGCTCGTACCTGCCGGTCTTCCTGATCGTCGTGCTCGGCTCGCTGGCGGGCGGCGCCATCGGCATGGTCATCGGCACCTCCGTCCCGCCGCGCCGGATCAACATCATGTTCGCGGTGATCCTGATGCCGCTGATGTTCACCGGCAGCACCCAGTTCCCGTGGATGGGGCTGGAGCAGTTGCGCTGGTTCCAGGTCGTCTGCGCGCTCAACCCGCTGACCTACGTGAGCGAGGCGATGCGCGCGGAGCTGGTCCCGCAGGTGCCGCACATTCCCATGTGGATCAACCTGCTGGTGATGGTCGGTTCCTGTGTCCTGTTCGGGGCCATCGGCATCAAGGGGTTCCTCAAGCGGGCGCTCGACTGAGGTCTTCCGGCGGGGTTGCGTTGGTGCCCGGTTGAATCCCTTGGGAGCGCTGGTTTTTCGCTGGGTGCCCGGGTGGGTGGATCTGCTCAGCCGTGGCTGGGGTTCAAGAACCCGGTCGTTTGGTGGTGGTACCCGGGTGGGTGGATCTGCTTGGGCGGGGCCCCTACAGCGATCATGCGATCCAGCGTGTCAGGTGGGGCTGAAGAGATGCCCCACCGCCCAGACAGGCTTT
>NZ_AYXG01000197.1 GCF_000564855.1 Actinokineospora spheciospongiae | reverse complement strand
GAGCGGTATCCGTTGGCGCCGTTCGCGGGGGTGTTGGGGCGGGCGCGGGAGTTGGGGTTGCGGATGGTGCACCACGCGGGTGAGCAGTGTGGGGCGTGGAGTGTGGCGGAGGCGGTGCGGGTGGGGTGTGCGGATCGGGTGGGGCACGGGTTGAGCGTGTTGGAGGACGTGGAGTTGGTGGCGGAGGTGCGGGATCGGGGGGTGGGGTTGGAGGTGTGTCCGGCGTCGAACGTGGAGTTGGGGTTGGTGGGGTCGGTGGGGGTGCATCCGCTCCCCCGGTTGTTGGAGGCGGGGTTGGTGGTGTCGTTGAACACCGATGTGCCTGCGATGACGGGGGTGTCGTTGTCGGGTGAGTTCGCGTTGGTGCGGTCGGAGTTGGGGTTTTCGGATGGGGAGTTGGCGGGGTTGGCTCGGGCGGGGGTGGAGTCGTCGTTCGCGCCTGCGGTGGTGAAGGAGCGGTTGGTGGGTGGGATCGGGGCGTGGTTGGCGGGGTGATGTCCGGTGTGTGGGGTGGTGGTTCTGCGGGGTTGGTGTGGTTCTGCGGTGTCGGCGGGAGGGGGTTCGCGCAGTGCTGTGGGCGGGGGCGGGCGTTGCCGGTGTGGTGGCTACTCCCCTGTGCTGCCGTCGGCGAGTTCGCGGAGGATGTCGAGGTGGCCGACGTGGCGGGCGGTTTCCTGGATGACGTGGTTGAGGGTCCAGCGGGTGGTGCGGGTGGGGTCGCCGAGGGCTTGGTCGTCGGGGTGGAGGGGGGCCATGGCGGTTTCGGCGAGGGCCCATTCGGCGCGGTAGGCGTTCAGGACGGTGGTGGGGGTGTCGGTGGGGGTGATGCGCCAGTCGGAGTCGGGGTCTTCGGTCCAGAGGGAGGGCAGGTCGGCGCCGCCCGCGACGCGGGTGAGCCAGTGGCGTTCGACGGCGGTGAGGTGCTTGATGACGCCGAGGATGCTCATCAGCGGTGAGGTGGCGAGGGGGGTTTCGATGGCTTCGGCGAGGGTGGTGCCGGTGGCCTTGCCCAGGGCTGTGTGGCGCTGGAAGCGCAGGAGCTCCCAGAGCAGGGTCAGCTCGTCGTGGGCGTCCGTGGTGGGCCAGGCTCGCTCCGGAGTCGACATGATCACGATGGTAGGGGCTGTGGCGGGGGCTAGCTTGGTGGTGACGTGGTGTCCACAGGTGAGGGGTGTGTTGTGCAGGAGCGGTGGTCGGCGGTTGACGGTTACCTGGTGTCGGCGTTGTTGCCGGAGGACGAGGTGTTGTCGGGGGCGTTGGCGCGGGCGCGGGCGGCGGGGTTGCCTGCGATCGATGTGGCGCCGAACCAGGGGCGGTTGTTGAACCTGTTGGCCAGGACGCGGGGGGCGCGGCGGATCTTGGAGGTGGGGACGTTGGGTGGGTACAGCGCGATCTGGTTGGGGCGGGCGTTGCCGCCGGGTGGTCGGTTGGTGTCGTTGGAGTTGGATGAGGCGCACGCGGTGGTGGCGCGGGAGAACTTGGCGGCGGCGGGGTTGGCCGGGGTGGTGGAGGTGGTGGTGGGTCCTGCTTTGGAGTCGTTGCCGGGGTTGGTGGGTGGGGAGCCGTTCGACTTCGTGTTCATCGATGCGGACAAGCCGTCGAATCCGGAGTACTTCCGGTGGGCGTTGCGGTTGACGGCGCCGGGCAGTGTGATCGTGGTGGACAACGTGGTGCGTGGTGGTGCGGTGGCGGATGGGGGGTCGGTGGACCCGGGGGTGGTGGGGACGCGGGAGTTGAACCGGTTGATCGCGGCGGAGTCGAGGGTGGAGGCGACGGCGGTGCAGACGGTGGGGTCGAAGGGGTATGACGGGTTCGCCTATGTCCTGGTGACCGGCTGAGTGGTTTTCGCGGGTGGGCGGGCCCTCGGTGGTGGTGTTGTCGGGGGCCCGCGTGCTCGGGTTCGAGGGTGGTTGCGGACAGGTGTTGTCCGGGGTGGGTGTCAGACTGGGGTCATGGTGGAGACCTCGGCGCGGTTGTTGCGGTTGCTGTCGCTGTTGCAGGTGCGGCGGGATTGGTCGGGGGCGGATTTGGCGGAGCGGTTGGGGGTGACGGATCGGACGGTGCGCCGGGATGTGGAGAAGTTGCGGTCGTTGGGGTATCCGGTGCACGCGGTGACGGGGACGGCTGGGGGGTACCGGTTGGGGGCGGGGGCGGCGTTGCCGCCGTTGCTGCTCGACGACGAGGAGGCGGTGGCGGTGGCCATCGGGTTGCGCACGGCGTCGACGGGGGCGGTGGTGGGGATCGAGGAGACGTGTGTGCGGGCGTTGGCGAAGTTGGAGCAGGTGTTGCCGTCGCGGTTGCGGGAGCGGGTGCGGGCGTTGGGGGCGAGCACGGTGCCGTTGGTGGGGGTGGGGCCGACGGTGGATGCGGGGGTGTTGACGGCGATCGCGACGGCGTGCCGGGCGCAGGAGCGGTTGCGGTTCGACTACCGCGATCACGGTGGGGAGTCGTCGGTGCGGGAGGTGGAGCCGTTGCGGTTGGTGCACACGGGGCGGCGGTGGTACTTGATCGGGTTCGACGTGGTGCGGGTGGATTGGCGGACGTTCCGGGTGGATCGGATGGTGCCGCGGGTGCCGACGGGGCCGCGGTTCACCCCGCGTGAGCCTCCGGCGGAGGATTTGGCGGCGTATGCGGCGCGGGGGTTGACGGTGGGGGCGTACGGGCGGCGGGCGGTGGTGTTGTTGCGGATGCCGGTGGCGGAGGCGGCGGAGCGGATTTCGGCGACGGCGGGGCAGTTGGAGGCGGTGGACGAGGGGTCGTGCCGGTTGACGGCGGGGGCGCCGTCGTGGGAGGGGTTGGCGATGTGGGTGTCGATGTTGGGGTGTGAGTTCGAGGTGGTGGAGCCGCCGGAGTTGGCGGTGGCTGCGGCGGCGATGGCGGGTCGGTTGGCGCGGGCGGCGGGGCCGGGGGCGGGGTGATCATCTGCTTGGGCGTGGGGGCGCGGTGTCATCGGGGGGCATCGGTGGTGTGGAAAGGTTGCGCTCGGTCGCCGTAATGTGATCGGAGGGTGATCGGTGGCCACTCGATCGGCGGTACCGGCCGTGAGAGGGTTGTGCCGCCATGGTGATCACTCCCCCGTCCGCGTGCTCTGCGGTGTCGCGCGCCTTGGATGAGCCGTTGGCCGGGACGGCGGCGATCGCGACGACGTGGTTGTGCTTGGAGCAGCCGGGCCCGTGGGGGCGTGAGGCTTTGGTGGGCAGTCACCTCGATGGTGGGGTGGGGGCGCGGTTGGTGGCGCGGTCGGCGGGGACGGGGGTGCGGGTGGTGTTGGTGCGCCGCCCGGGGGCGCACCCCGACCGGCACCGCGTGGTGCCGCGTCGGGTGTTGCTGGCGCACACCGTGCCGGGGGCGGGGTGGTTGCGGGCGGGGTCGTTGTTGGACCCGCGGGACCTGCTGAACCTGGATTTGGCCGCGTTGGGTGCGGGGGCGCACGGTGGGTTCGGGGAGCCGGTGGTGGGGCCGGTGCTGCTGGTGTGCACCAACGGGCGCCGCGACGTGTGTTGCGCGGTCCGGGGCAGGCCGGTGGCCGGGGAGTTGGCCGCGGAGTTCGGGGACGCGGTGTGGGAGGCCACCCACCTCGGGGGGCACCGGTTCGCCCCCACGGGGTTGTTGTTGCCCACCGGGTACGCCTACGGCGGTCTCGACGTCGGGCGTGGGCGGGAGTTGCTGGTCGGGGGTGAGGTGGTGCTGCGGGGGTGTCGGGGTCGGTCGACGTGGGTGGCGGCGGGGCAGGTGGCGGAGTTGGCGGTGCGGGTGCTGACGCACACCGTGGACCCGGAGGTGTTGCACGTGCGGTCGTGCGAGCGCGATGAGGACGGTGACCGGCGGGTGGTGGTGTGGCACGTCGACGGGCGCGGGTGGCGGGTCACGGTGACCGAGCGGGACCTGGGTGTCCGGCCGGTGAGCTGCGGTGCCGACCCCGCGCCTGCGACGGCGCTGGTGGTGTCCCGCATCGACTGAGCCGCGCCCGGGCCGTGCGGGAGGTGGTGTTCGCCGGTGGTGGGGTTCCTGGCATCGGGTGCCACTCCCCCGCCCCCGGCCTGTCCCCCGCGCCAGGGGCGGGTGGGCAGCGCCATCCCCGGGTGTCGGTCGGGCACCTGGCAGCATGGTCGCCATGGCGGTCAGCGGAGCAGTCGTGTCGGTCAGCCGGGCCCGGGTGCTCGCCCACCGCGTCGCCCGCCACGGCCTGCACCGCGACGGTGTCGACGCCGTGGTCGACCTGGGTGTGCAGGACGGCGGGTCCGGTGGGCCCGCGGTGGCGTTGGCCGCGCGGGGTTTGGCCGTGCCCGATCCGGTGGCGGTGTGGACGCTGCGCGGGGCCCCGCACGTGCTGCGCCGCGAGGACGTCGCGGCGACCGCCGAGGCGCTGTGGCCGCGGTCGGACGCCGATGCCCTGGCCCGTCTCGGTGGGTTCGGGTCCGCGCTGCGCAAGGCGGGGGTCGGCGGGTTGGAGGCCATCGACCGCGCGTCGCGGGTGATGCGGGAGGTGGTGGCGGAGGAGAAGCCGCGTGGGCAGGTCAGCGCGGAGATGACCGCGGCGTTGCCCGCGCAGTACTCCTACGCGTGCGCCACCTGTGCCGCCACCCACGTGTGGGGCAGCCTGTTCCAGTTGGTGGGGGTGTTCGCCGGGGTGGAGGTCCTGGGGGCGGCCCGCCCCACCCGGTTGCGGCCACTGCCCCACCGCCACGACGTGCCCACCGCGGCCTCGGGCACCCTCCTGGACGCCTACCTGCGGGTGCACGGGCCCAGCACCCTCGCCGCCGCGGCGGCGTTCCTGGGCACCACCCAGGCCGCTGCCCGCCCCGCCTGGCCGGCGCACCTGGTGCCGGTGGACGTGGAGGGCACCCGGATGTGGTTGCCGGAGGCCGACGTGGAGGCGTTGCGGGGCGCCCCGGACGCGGATGTGGTGCGGTTGCTGCCGCCGCTGGACCCGCTGGTGCAGGCCCGGGACCGGGAGACTCTGGTGCCCGACCCGGCGGAGCGGGCGCGGGTGTGGAAGGTGATCGGCAACCCCGGGACCGTGCTCGCCGGTGGGGCGATCGTGGGGACGTGGCGGGCCAAGGCGTCGGGGAGGAAGCTGGCGATCACCGTGGCCGGGTTCGCGCCGCTGCCGGGGTCGGTGCGGCGGGCGGTGGCGGTCGAGGCTGAGGTGGTGGCGGGTGCGCGTGGTGTCGCCGAGGTCCGCGTCGAGCACACCTGACCTGGGCACGGCGAAGGCCCCCGGTATCCCCCGGGGGCCTTCGTGGTCGGTCAGTCCTGCGGTGCGGCGGGCGGGTTGCCCGCCGAGTGCTCGGTCAGCGCTGCCGGTTGCGGGCGCGAGCCCAGCGCGGGCATGCCCGGGGTCGCCAGCGGGCTGTCGACCTCCTTGCGGGCCACCGCCTCGGCCTCGCGGACCGCTTCGGCGATGCGCGGGTCGGTGGAGGTGTCGAACCAGCCCGCGACCTCCTCCTCGTCCTCGGTGGCCGAGGGCCCGGTGGGGGTGTCGGTGGGCGGCTCGTAGCGGAACACGCCGTCCTCGCCCTTGGCGCCGAGCTGGCGGGCGAAGCCCTCCAGGGCCTTGGAGAAGTCGGTGGGGATCATCCACACCTTGTTCGCGTCCCCCTGGGCCATCGTGGGCAGGGTCTGCAGGTACTGGTAGGCCAGCACCTCCGGGGTGGGGCGGGAGGCCTTGATCGCGGCGACGACCTTCTCGATGGCCTTGGACTGGCCCTGGGCCTGCAGGTAGCGGGCGGCGCGCTCACCCTGGGCCTTGAGGATGCGTGACTGGCGGTCGGCTTCGGCGGCCATGATGGTGGCCTGCTTGGCGCCCTCGGCGGCGAGGATCTGCGACTGCTTCTGCCCTTCGGCGGTCTTGATCGCCGCTTCCCGCTGGCCCTCGGCGGTGAGGATGATCGCGCGCTTCTCCCGGTCGGCGCGCATCTGCTTCTCCATGGAGTCCTGGATCGACGGTGGCGGGTCGATCGCCTTGAGTTCCACCCTGGCCACCCGGATGCCCCAGCGGCCGGTCTCGGAGTCGAGGACGCCGCGCAGTTCCTGGTTGATCTGGTCGCGGGAGGTCAGGGTCTCCTCCAGGCTCATCCCGCCGACGACGTTGCGCAGGGTGGTGGTGGTCAACTGCTCCACGGCGATGATGTAGTTGGAGATCTCGTAGACCGCCGCCCGGGAGTCGGTGACCTGGAAGTAGACCACCGTGTCGATGGAGACGGTGAGGTTGTCCTGGGTGATCACCGGTTGCGGCGGGAAGGAGACGACCTGCTCGCGCAGGTCGATGCGGGCGCGGACCCGGTCGAAGAAGGGCACGAGGAAGTTCAGGCCCGGCTCGCCGACGTTGCGGAAGCGGCCCAGGCGCTCGATCACCGCCGACTGGGCCTGCGGGATCACCAGCACCGACTTGATCATGATTGTGAGCACGAACACCACCACGACGATGGCGACGATGAGAGTCGGCGACACCACAACCTCCTACCTGCTTGTTTTCCACACCGGCGGGCTCACAGCCCGTCGGCCCACACCACCGCGGTGGCGCCTGAGATCTGCATGACGGTCACCGACGTGCCGGGTTCGAGGACCTGGGTCTCGTCGAGGGTGCGCGCGGACCACTCCTGCCCGTCGAGGCGCACCCGCCCGCCCGCGCCGTCGACGGTGGTGAGCACGGTGGCCCGTTGCCCGACGAGGGCGGCGACGTTGTCCTTGACGTGTTCGCCGGGGTGCAGCCTGCGCTTGAGCGCCGGGCGGGCCGCGGTGATCAACCCGATGGACACCGCGGCGAACACCCCGGCGCTGAGCAGGGTCACCCCGAACAGGGCCTCCGCCCCGGCCCCGGCCAGTGCGGCGGCCCCCAGCATGAGCAGCACCAGGTCCCCGGAGACGACCTCGGCGACGATGAGCACGATCCCCGCGATGAGCCACAGCAGTGCCGCCATGACCCCATCATCCCCCAGTCGGGGCGGGAGCGTTGCCGCAACGGTGGTTCAGCGCTCGGATCACGCAGTCGGTTCGGTCACGAAGTCGATCAGCCGCTCCACCGCGCCCACCAGTGGCGGCTCCAGGTCCCGGAACCCGGTCACCGCCACGCGGACCCGCCGCCACCCCTCCATCGGGTCACCCCAGCCCAGGGCGGTGCACACCCCTTCTTTCCACGGCTGCCCGCGCGGCACGTCCGGCCAGGCCGCGATGCCCACCGCCGCGGGTTTCACCGCCTGCCAGATGTCGACGTAGGGGTGCCCGGTGACCATCACCTGCTCGTCGCGCAGCGCCTCGACGACGCGCGACTCCTTGCTGCCCGCCACCAGGTGGTCCACCAGCACCCCCAGCCTGCGGCCCGGGCCGGTGCCGAAGTCGGCGACCCGCTCGGCGAGGTGGTCGATGCCGTCGAGGGGCTGCACCACCACGCCTTCCACCCGCAGGTCGTGGCCCCACACCCGTTCGACCAGTTCCGCGTCGTGCACGCCCTCGACCCAGATGCGGCTCTCCCGGGCGGTGCGGGCGCGCAGCCCGTGGACCCGCACCGACCCCGACGCCGAGCGCGCCGGTGCGGCCGCGACCGCGGGGGTGGGGGGTTTGACGAGGGTGACCGGGCGGCCGTCGACGAGGAACCCGGCCGGGGTCAGCGGGAACACCCGGTGGCGGCCGTGGCGGTCCTCCAGCACGACGGCGTCCCGCTCGAAGCGCACCACCGCACCGCAGAACCCCGAGGCGGGGTCCTCGGCGACGGTGCCGACCTCGGCGAGGACCTCGGGGATCTGCCTGGGTGGCCGCCCGGTGGTGATGTCGCGGCCGTAGTTCTGCGAGCGCACCCCGCCACGCTAGCCGGCGCCGTCCCCACCCGCCGACCCGCCACGCCGGGGGTTTCCCCGGCGGGCAGGTGGGTAGCCGCAGGGCCATGAGCACCCCGTTGAGCGCGCTGGCCCTCGTCTGCACCCTGACCCCGTCGCCGCAGGACTCCAGCAGCGACCTGATCGCCCGCCAGGTCCTCGATGCCCTCGACGGGCACGGGGTCACCGGTGAGGTGGTGCGGGTGGTCGACCACGACGTCAAACCCGGGGTGCTCGTCGACATGGGTGAAGGCGACGCGTGGCCGTCGATCCGGGAGAAGGTGCTCGCCGCGGACGTGCTGGTGCTGGCCACCCCCATCTGGTTGGGCCACCCCAGCAGCGTCGCGCAGCGGGTGCTGGAGCGCCTCGACGGGGAGCTGTCGGAGTCCGACGACGAGGGCAGGCTGCTGACCTACGGCAAGGTGGCGGTGGTGTGCGTGGTCGGCAACGAGGACGGGGCGCACAAGGTGACCGCCGACCTGTTCCAGGCCCTCAACGACGTGGGGTTCACCATCCCCGCCGGGGGCGGCACCTACTGGAACGGTGAGGCCCTGCAGGGCACCGACTACAAGGACCTGGAGCAGACCCCGGAGGCGGTGGCCTCCACCACCGCCACCCTCGCCGCGAACACCGCGCACCTGGCGCGGCTGCTCAAGGCCGCGCAGTACCCGCCGTCGTAGTCCCGGGTGCCCCGGCTGCCCCGGCTGCCGGTCGCAGCACCCGGGCGCCGACCGCGCCCACCACGCACAGCGCCACCGGCAGGGCGAACGCGGTGTTCAGCGCCACCCAGTGGGTGAGCCCGCCGATCACCGCGGGCCCGGCCAGCAGGCCCAGGTAGCCCAGGCCCACCACCCGGGCCAGCAGCGCCCCCGACGAGCGGGGGTCGAGGTTGCCCGCCGCGGTGAACAGCTGCGGCACGCACCCCGACAGGCCCACCCCGAACACCGCCCACCCGGCGATCGCCGGGACCACCCACGGCGACAGCGCCGCCCCCGCCAGCCCGACCGCGGCCAGGGCGGCCCCGTAGCGCACCACCCGCACCGCCCCGAACCGGGCGGCGACGGCGTCGGCGGTGAACCGGCCGACCGTCATCGCCACCGAGAACGCCCCGTAGGCCAGGGCCGCGATCCCCGGCGGGGTGTCGACCACGTCGCGCAGGTGCACCGCCGCCCAGTCGTAGGCCACCCCCTCGGAGAGCATCAGCGCGAACGCCAACCCGCCCAGCAGCCACACCAGCCGCCTCGGGGCCCGGGTGGTGGTGCCGCCGGTGTCCGCGGCGGCTTCGGCGGCGGGGCGGCCGGGCAGCAGGAACCGGGCCGAGACCGCCGCGGTCAGCAACCCGGCGGCGCCCACGCACCCCAGGGTCAGCTCGGTGGGCACCCGGCCCAGCACCAGTGCCCCCAGGCCCGCCGCGGCCGCGCCGCCGATGGAGAACACCGCGTGGAACGCCGACATCACCGGCCGCCCGTAGGCGCGTTCGACCTCCACGGCGTGGGCGTTCATCGCCACGTCCAGCGCCCCGTTGCCCAGGCCGAAGGCCACCAGGGCTGCCCCCAGCGCCCACGGGCCGCCCGCCAGGCCGGGGCCCAGGACCGCCACGCACAGCAGCGCCGCCGCCGCGGGCACCACCACCCGGTGCCCGAACCGGTCGGCCAGCGGCCCGGTGACCTGCATCCCGGCGAACGCGGCGCCGCCGAAGACCAGCAGCAGCGCGCCCAGGGTGCTGTGGCTGATGCCGGTGTCGTGCTCGACGACCGGGATGTGCACCACCCACGCGCCGAGCACGAACCCGTTGAGGCCGAAGAACCCCCAGGTCGCCGCGCGCGCGGCGCGCGGGAGGGTGGGTGGGTCAGCAGACATGGATCGTCACTCCCATTCCGGCCAGTTCCGCCCGGTCCGCGGCCGGGGCGGTGTCGTCGGTGATGAGCACGTCGACCCGGTCGGCCGGGCAGATGCGGGCCATGGCGGTGTGGCCCCACTTGCCGCCGTCGACCGCGGCCAGGACCCGGCCCGCGGCGGCCATCGCCTCCTGCTTGACCTGGGCGTCGTCGAGGTCGACGGCGGTCAGGCCGGTGGCGGTGTCGAACCCGCAGGGGCTGATCACCGCCACGTCGAAGCGCACCGCGCGCAGCGAGGCCACCGCCAGCGGCCCGGTCAGCGCCCACTCCCCGCGCCGGGGTTGCCCGCCGCACATCAGCACCCGCGCTTGCGGGTCGTCGAGGAGTTCGCGGGCGGCGTGCAGCGACAGCGGCATCACCGTCACCGGGCGCCCGCGCAGCGCCTTGGCCACCTGCACCGCGGTGGTGCCCGAGTCGAGGACCACGACCTCGGCGTCGCGCACCATCGCCGCCACCGCCGCGGCGATGCGCCGCTTGGCGTCGGCGCCTGCGGTGGCCCGGGTGGCGAAGGGCTGCTCCACCGACCCGGGGGTGGCCGCGACCGCGCCGCCGTGCACCCGGCGCAGCACCCCGGTCGCGGCGAGCGCGTCGAGGTCGCGGCGCACCGTCATCTCCGAGGCGCCGGTCTCCGCGGCCACCGCGGCCACCTCGACCCGTTGTCCCTGTCGCAGCCGGGCCACGATCACCCGCCTGCGTTCGTCTCCGCGCACCACCCCATCCTCGCACACCGGCCGTGTGCGAACTACCAGGTTCGGTGTGCGGTATGGCACGGGTGTCTGTGGTGGTGACACCGCAGCGTCGGGTGTCGCGCACCCGCCGGTCATCGCCGAGGAATTTCACGCACCATTGTCACAACCGGTGCGGCCACATTCCGGATAAGGCCACCATTCGGCGGTATGACCGGCCCCGGAGTTCGGCAGAATGCGGCCGACTCCGCCCGTGACCACGGCTTTCGTGTGTCGTGTCACAAAGTCGATCACATTGATGGAAACCGGTGAGACGGCTGTGATAAACCCGGTCCAGCGCCGAGTCGGACAATGGGGCGGACACGGCAATCACCCGTACGCGGGGAAGGACGGGGTCGATGGGCGGATCGGCGGAGGGGTCGGGGGAACGCACGCGGAGCCAGGCGCGGGTCGTCGAGGAGGTGGTCGACACCGACCGCTACCCGCTCGACGACCCCGGCGGGCCCACCCTGACCGGCGTCGTCGACCGCGCCCGCCGTGAACTGCGCGAACAGGGCTGCACCGTGCTGGCGGACTTCATCCGCCCCGCCCTGCAGGACGCCCTGCGCGCCGAGGGGGCGGCCGTCGCCCCGCAGGCGCACTACGAACCCGAGACGGTCAACGCCTACAACATCGCCCTCGACGCCGACCTGCCCGCCGAGCACCCCGGGCGGGTCACCATGGTCCGCGGCAACGCCTTCGTCGCCCGCGACCTGCTGCCCGCAGGTGCCATCATCGAACGCCTCTACACCAGCGCGCTGTTCCAGCGCTTCGTCGCCGACTGCTTCGAGCTGCCCGAGCTGCACGAACTGGCCGACCCGCTCTCGGGGCTGTGCCTCAACGTCATCCCCCCGGGCATGGCCCACCCCTGGCACTTCGACACCAACGAGTTCACCGTCAGCATGCTCACCCAGGAGCCCGACGGGGGCGGGCAGTTCCACTACTGCCCCGGCATCCGCACCGAGACAGACGAGAACCTGCCCGACGTCGCCGCCGTGCTCGCGGGCGGGTCCGACCTGGTGCGGCACCTGAGCCTGCGCCCCGGGGACCTGCAACTGTTCAAGGGCCGCTTCGCCCTGCACCGGGTCGACACCGTCACCGGCGCCACCGCCCGGCACTCGGCGATCTTCGCCTACAGCCAGCGGCCCGGCGTCATCGGCAGCGTCGAGCGCACCCGGCAGCTCTTCGGCCGGGTCCTGCCCGAGCACTTGGCCGCCGCGGGTCGCGCCGTGCGCGGCGACACCCTCCTCGACTGACCCGCGCCCCCGACCACACCCCGGCGACGGGCCACCGCCCGCCCGCACCCCGGCTAGGAGAGACGAGCACCCGTGGACCTCGACGCCACCGGCAAGACCTCGTTCGACCACATCTACACCGAGCCCGACCCGCGCGCCTACTTCGCCGCCCTGCGCGGCCTGGACTACCAGATCCCCGAGCTGGCCAAGCCCTACTTCGCCAAGCTCATCCAGGAGTACCGCCAGACCCAGGGCGTCGCGGTGCCCCAGGTCCTCGACATCGGCTGCTCCTACGGCATCAACGCCGCCCTGCTGCGCTGCGACGCCACCATGGACGAGCTCTACACCCACTACACCGACCCGGCCGTCACCGGACTCGACCGCGACGGGCTCCTCGCCGTGGACCGGGCCATGGTCCGCTCCCGCGACCAGCTCGAGGACGTGCGCTTCGTCGGGTTCGACGCCTCCGCGCCCGCCCTGGCCTACGCCCACGCCGCCGGGTACCTCGAGGACACCGTGCACGCCGACCTGGAGTCGGGCGACCCCACCCCCGAGCAGCGGGCCCGGCTGGCGGGCACCGACCTGGTCGTGTCCACCGGGTGCGTCGGCTACGTCACCGAGGCCACCCTCACCCGCGTCGCCGAGGCCCAGGACGGGCCGCTGCCGTGGATGGCGCACTTCGTGCTGCGGATGTTCCCCTACACCGGCGTCGCCGACGCCCTCGCCGACCTCGGCTACGACACCGTGCACGTCGAGGGCACCTTCAAGCAGCGGCGCTTCGCCTCCGCCGAGGAGCAGGCCCAGGTCCTCCACACCATCGCCACCGCCGGGGTGGACCCCACCGGCCTGGAGTCCGAGGGCTGGCTCTACGCCGAGCTGCACCTGTCGCGCCCGCGCGGCGCGGCCCCGCTGCCGGTCTGACCCGGCCACCGCGGGTTTTGTCACGCCGCGCCAGTTGCGCAGCGCTCATTGCGGGGTGGTGCCCGCGCAGTTGATGATGAACGCGTCGATTCCCGCGTGAAGAAGAAGGACGCCAGTGAACAGCAGCCAGCAGTGGTCCACCCGCACGTTCGGCAACGAGGACCGGCTGCCCCGGGTACCGCTGCCCACGCTGGAGGACACCTGCGCGCGGTTCCTGACGTGGTGCTCGCCGCTGCTCACCCCCGAGCAGTTGGCCACCACCGAGGCCGCCGTCACCGACTACCTGGCCGCCGACAGCCCGGCCCGGGTCCTGCACGCTGACCTGGAGCGGTTCAACGACGCCCCCGGCACCCGCTCCTGGCTCGACGTGTTCTGGCCCTCGCGGTACCTGGGGCGCCGCGACCGCATCGCGCTCAACGCGAACTTCTTCTTCCTGTTCCGCGACACCGACGAGGACCAGTTCCAGCGGGCCGCCGGGCTGATCACCGCTGCGGTGGACTTCAAGCTCCTGCTCGACAAGGAGGAGGTGCCGCCGGTCATCCAGCGCGGGCAGGCGCTGTCGATGGAGCAGAACAAGTTCCTGTTCTCCGAGACCCGCATCCCCGGCGCCGAGCAGGACACCGTCCGCGTCCCCTACACCGACGAGTGGCCCGGCCCGTCGGCCGCCCGGCACGTGGTGGTGTTCAACCGGGGCAGCATGTTCCGGATGGACGTCATCGGCCCCGACGGCGCCCCCTACTCCCTGTCCGACCTCGAGGGCGGGCTGCGGGCGGTGGTCAAGGCCGGTGCCGACGGCACCGCCCCCGACCGCACCGTCGGGTCCCTGACCACCCAGGCCCGCGCCGAGTGGGCGCGGACCCGGGGCCGCCTGATCGCCCTCGACCCGGCCAACGCCGCCGCGGTCGACACCATCGAGACCGCCCTGTTCTGCGTCAACCTGGAGTCCTTCGCCCCCGCCGACACCCAGGCCGCGTGCGACCAGCTCCTGCACGGCGACAGCGGCAACCGCTACTTCGACAAGGCCGTGTCGCTCATCGTCTTCGCCGACGGGCGGGCCGGGATCAACATCGAGCACTGCGGCCTCGACGGCACCACCATCCTCAGCTTCGTCGACGCCATGCTCGGCGAGACCGCCGAGGCCCACGCCGAGCGCGCCGGGGCCCGCCCGCAGGGCCTCCCCGCCGTCGACCCCATCGAGTTCGTCCTCGATGACGCCCTGCGCGCCGACATCGCCACCGCCCGGCGCGCGTTCGCCGAGTACGCCGCGGCCACCGCCACCCGCACCGTGTCGTTCACCGACTTCGGCACCGCCAGGGCCAAGGCGCTGAAGATGTCGCCCGACGCGTTCGCCCAGCTCGCCTACCAGCTCGCGCACAAGCGGTCCAAGGGCATCACCGGCGCCACCTACGAGTCCATCGCCACCCGCCAGTACCAGAACGGGCGCACCGAGGCGATGCGCGTGGTCACCCCGGAGGTCCTCGCCTTCGTCGAGGCCATGGGAGACCCGGCGGTGTCCGCGGCGGACAAGCGGGCCGCGTTCCGCACCGCCGCCGAGGCCCACGTCGCCCGCGCCAAGCAGTGCCAGAACGGCCAGGCCCCCGAGCAGCACCTGTGGGAGCTGCAACTGATCCAGAAGCGCCGCGGCGCCGAACTCGGCGCCACCGCCCCCCTGGCCCTCTACGACACCCCGGGCTGGACGGTCATGCGCGACGACTACCTGTCCACCAGCTCCGCCCCGTCGACCAACATCCAGTACTTCGGGTTCGGCTCCACCAGCCCCACCTGCATCGGGGTGGCCTACGTGCTGCTGCCCGACCGGTTCAACCTGTACCTGTCGACCCCCGCCGCGGTCGCCGAGGAGATGAACACCTTCGTCACCGAGCTGCGCGGGGCCGTCACCGAACTGCAGGACCTGCTCGCCTCGGAGTGAGCGGCACGCGTGAGCGGTCGAGGTGGCCCCGGCCACCTCGACCGCGCGGGTCGGGTGCCGCCCTCAGCGGCGGCGCAGACCGTCGAGGATGACCGCGACCAGGGTCCCGGCCCGGGCGTCCCACCCGGGCTCGGGCACCCGCGACAGGGCGCCGAGCAGCAGGATGACGTCGGCGGCGGTCACGTCCTCGCGCAGTTCACCGGTGGCCGCGCCCGCCTCGAGCAGGGTCGTGAGCGCCTCGTCGAGCCTGCCGTGGTTGCCCGCGTGCAGGTCCTGCCAGGCCGTGGCCTCGATCGCCGCCACGACCCCGCGCTTGACCCGGGCGTAGTCGACCAGCCGCTGCAACCACCGGGCCAGCGCCTCGACGGGCGGGTGCCCGGCGAGCAGTGCGGGCACGGCGTCGACCAACTCGCCCAGCTCCAGGCGGTAGACCTCGGCCAGCAGGTGTTCGCGGGTGGGGAAGTGCCGGTAGAGGGTGCCCTGCCCGACCCCGGCGGCCTTGGCGATCAGGTGCAGCCTGAGTTCCCCGGCCGCCCCGGGGGACTCACCCAGCACCGCGCGAGCCTCGGCGACGATGCGATCACGGTTGGCGACCGCGTCCGAGCGGTGCGCGCGAGCGGACACCCCTCACTCCTCCCCCAGACAAATGGACAAGTGTCCGGTTATGCTGGAACAGCAACCGGACAGTTGTCAGTCTAGAGCGGGAGGCGCGTCGATGAGCGGGATCAGCGGCAAGGTCGTGGCGATCACCGGGGCCGGCAGCGGCATCGGGGAGGCGACCGCGGTGCGGCTCGCCGCGCGCGGCGCCTCGGTGGTGCTCGGCGCGCGGCGCACCGATCGGCTCACCGCGCTGGCCGGGCGAATCCGCGACGCGGGCGGCCACGCGGAGGCGGTGCCCACCGACGTCACCCGGCTCGAAGACCTGCGCGGACTGGTCGCCGCGGCCCTCGATCGGTTCGGCCGCCTCGACGTCCTGGTGGGCAACGCCGGGATCGCCAGGACCGCCCCGGTGGCCGACCTCGACGTCGAGGGCTGGGACGCGATGATCGACGTCAACGTGCGCGGCGTGCTGCACGGGATCGCCGCCGCGCTGCCGGTGTTCCGCGAGCAGGGCCGCGGGCACCTGGTGACCGTCGTGTCGACCTCCGGCCTGAAGATCACCCCGACCCAGGCGGTCTACGCGGGCACCAAGAACGCGGTCCGCACGCTGCTGGAGGCGCTGCGCCAGGAGTCCACCGACGGGGTCCTGCGCACGACGTCGATCTCACCCGGCTTCGTCAAGACCGGGCTCGCCGACCACATCAACGACCCCACCACCCGCGAGCAGATCCGGCAGCGGATGCGCACCCTCGGCCTGGAGCCCGACGCCGTGGCGCGAGCCGTGGCCTTCGCCGTCGAACAACCCGACGACGTCGAGATCGGCGACATCACCCTGCGCCCCACCCGCCAGGACTGACCCCCGCCCCGGTGCGCGGCGGGGAACCGATTGCCCGTTCGCCACCGCCTGCGGCAAGGTCGGTCCATGCGACCGGAACCGGGGCAACTGCTGCACTTCTCCGAGGACCCGACGATCACCCGCTTCGCCCCGCACCGCGCCGCCACCGCGGCCGAACCCGACGCCTACGTGTGGGCCGTCGACGCCGCCAGGGCCCCGGACTACTGGTTCCCCCGCGCCTGCCCGCGCGCCATGGCCTGGGCCACCCCCACCACCACCCCGGCCGACCGCGACACCGTCCTGGGCCCCGGCGGCGGGCACCGGGTGCACGCCGTCGAGTACGCCTGGCTCGACGCGCTGCGCACCACCCGCCTCTACGCCTACCGCTTCCCCGCCGCCGACTTCCGCCCGCACGGCACACCCGTGCCGCACGCGCACGTCGCCACCCGCCCGGTCACCCCGCTGGGACCACCCGAACCCGTCGGCGACCTGCTCGCCGTGCACGCCGAGGCCGGAATCCAACTGCGGGTGCTGGACAACCTGTGGGCGTTCTGGGACGCGGTCACCACCCTCACCGTGGGGTTCAGCGGCATCCGCCTGCGCAACGCCCGCCCCCGCCCCTGACACCCGCCCCTGTTCCCGACCCCCGGCCCGGGCCCCCCGCCCGGGCCGGGGTGCCCGTCACCAGGTGCCGGTGCGCCCCACCAGGTCGGTCGGGGTCTGCACGACCCGGACCGCGCCCACCATGCGGACCTGCGCCGAGGTCGAGGTGCGGAACCCGTGCGTCCACGCCGACAGGCCGCCCGCCGCGGGCGCGGTGACCCCGCAGGTGGCCCAGGTGGCGCCGCTGTCACCGGTGACCTCCAGCCACACCTGGTCGGTGGCGCGCAACGGGGTGCTGGAGCTGATCTTCACCCAGGCGTGCTGCTGGGCGGCGGCGTTGTTGCCCGAGCGCAACTCCACCGCGATCGTGCGCCCGTCGGCGGTGGTGACCGAGGCAGTGGCACGGGTGGCCTTGGCGGTGAACAGGTCCGGGTCACCACCGTCGACCGGGCACACCGACGCCGCCGCGGTGGCGGCGCCCGCGGGTGCGGCCAGCAACGGGGTGCCGAGCAGGGCCACGGCGGCAGCCGCGACCACGAGGGATGTGCGCATGGTGTTTCCTCCCCAGGAACAGACCGCCGGGCGGTCCGGACATCGGTTGATCAACACCACCCAACCGGACCGACGCCCCCGGCGCACCCGCGACCCGGGACCTGCACGCGAAAAGCACAACTCCCACACAGGTCCGGGCGCCGGGCGCGGGTCCCCACGGTCGGGCCCCACCCGGTGGGCGGCCCGCCCGCACCCGGCTCAGAACCGGCGGTGGCCGCGGGCCTTGCGCAGTTGGTCGTGGAAACCGTCCATCACCGGGCCCGGTTCCAGCGCCCCGTCCGCCCACTCGGTGATCGCGACCCAGTGCTCCTCGGCCTGCGCCCACCGCCCCGCCCGGCCGCAGGCCTTGGCCAGCTCCACCCGGATGGTCATCGTGGTGGGGTGCCCGGGGCGCAGCCTGGCGCACGCCTCCCGGTGCAGCCTGGTCAGGGACACCAGCCGTTCCGGTGCCGGGGCGAAGGCGCAGACCACGTTGGTCCGGGCCTCGAGCTGGATTCCCCGGAGCCGTTCGACGCGGGGATCTCCCTCGGGCAGGCCCGCCTCGGCCATGGCCGCGTGGTGCAGCCGAGACAGCTGGTCACCGTCCTCGTGCAGGTCGACACCCCGCAGGTGCGCGGCCCGCACGTAGGGGTCCGACGGGGCGGCGCCGTGCGGGCGCGCGGCCAGAACGGCGTCCACGTGCCTGATCGCCTTGTCCCCGGTGAGCAGGTCGGCCAGGAGCAGCCGGGTCCGCACCGTCAGCAGGTGCGCCTCCCCGAACGTGGCGAGCACTTCGGGGAGGATCTCGGTGAGTCGCCCGCGCAGGCCCGCCGCTGCGCCGTCGAGGTCCGACAACTGGGCGAGCGCGGCACGGGCGACCAACGCGGCCTCGGCGTCCCCGTCACGCCGGGCCCGGTCCCGCAACGCCTCCAGCAGCGGCCGGGCCTCGGCGTCCTCGCCCTCGTCGATCAGGTCGTACGCCCGGATGAGGTCCTCCGCGTAGGGAGCGTCGACCACCACGTGGTCCCAGTCCTCCCGGCGTGGTGCGGGCGCGGGAGGCGCAGGGGCGCGGGAGAGGCGGTCGGCCAACTCGGCGTGGCGGAAGTGGTACCTGCCGCCCTGCACCCGCAACACCTGACGTGCGCATGCGTCCTCCAGGAAACCCAGCGCCGACCACGGCAGGCGCCGCCGGACCGCCAGTGCCAGGGCGGCCACCAGCCACCAGCTCCACGACCGGGTGGTCAGCTCGCGGAGCACCGCGTACACCACCAGCAGCCCGGCCACCGTCCGCCCGACGGCCGGGTGCACCACGAACGGCGCGGCCAACAGCGGGGCGGCGAGCAGCGCCGTGGCCACCACCCGCATCAGGGACGCGAGCACGTCGTCGCGCAGCAGCACCGAGGGCCGCTCGGCACCGCGGGCCTGCCAGGTGTCGGCGGGCCCGGGGCCCTCGTCGTCGGTGAGGTCGTCGGCGATCAGCCAGGCGACGCCCGCCACCGCGACAGCCGCGCAGAGCAGCGCCACCCGCCCCGGCCCGGCGCCGAAGGCCAGGGCCAGCACGGTGCCCGCCACCGCGCCCCCGGCCGCGGCCAGCACCCACCGCCGCCACGGCGGCAGGGTCAGGCGCAGGCGGCTCGGCGCGCTCGGGCTCAGCCGCGACCACACCAGCGGTGGCTCACCGAAGAGCACCGAGTACAGGCCGGTACCCGCCCCGGTGAGGGCGCCGACCCCCACGGCGGTCCCCGTGGCCAGCCAGAACAACGCACTGGAGTCCTCGCCCGCGGTGAGCAGCAGGCTCGCCACCGCGACCCCGGCCGTCGCGGTCAACGCGCCCACGGCGGCGGCGACCACCACGCCGAAGCCGATGTCCCGGACCGGGGCCGGCCAGGGCCGCCCGATCCCCCGGACCGACCAGCCCGTGCGCCGCCACCAGCTGCTCTCCCGCGCACCGAGCAGCGCACCGGACAGACAGCCCGCCGCGATCGACCCGACCGCCGACCCGACGGCCACCGCGGTCTCCGCCGCGCTCGGCTGTTGTTCGCCGCTGATCGTCCGGACGGCGTTGTCGAACATGGACTGCGCGATGAGCAGCGGCTGCCTGAGCAATTCCCAGGTGTCGTCCACCGACAGACCCGCGGGCAGCGCACCGAGGAACAGCCAGGCCGCTCCACCGGCGATCAGGGTGCCGGTGAGCGCGGGCAGGAATCCGAAGCAGACGGCGAACCGCCAGCGGGGCACGAGCAGGTACAGCCGCCACCAGGCGATCCCGTCCCGCCCGGTGTGGGTGGCGAGGAACTCCAGCCAGCCCGCCGCCTGCTCGGCCGTCCACTTCGACTGCTTGCCGGGACGGGCGTAGGCGGCGGGCACCACACCGTCGAGCAACCGGCCGGTGACCGACCCGGCGTCTGCCAGCTCGGCCGGGTCGCTGCCCGGGTCCTGGAAGACCTTCGCCGCCAGGGTGACCATCAGCGGGCTGCTCAGCGCCTCGGCGACCGGGCTGCCCGGGGTGCGCAGCGCGCGGCGCACCGGCAACCAGCGTTCGGCGTCGGCCTCGGTGCGGAACACCCGGTCGAGCCACCCCACCACCTGCCCGGTGTCCAGCGGGAGCAGGATGATGACCGCCGCGTCCAGCAGGCCGTGGTCGGGATAGGCCTCGGGGCGGCTGGTGAGGATGATCGCCTGGTCGCTCCACACCGCGGAGCCCAGCACCTCCAGCAGCCCGTGCCTGCGTTCGGGGTCGACCTCGTCGAGGCCGTCGAGCAGCAGCACGAACCGCCCGGTGTGCACGAAGTCGCCGTCGAGTTCGGGGAACTCCGCGGCGAACTGCCTGCCGGTCCACCGCTCGAAGTCCAGGTCCCTGGGCCAGGTGCTGAGGTCCAGCAGCAGCGGCACGGGGCCATCTGCTGCCAGGGCGCCCTGGGCGTAGGTGAGCAGCCAGTCGGTCTTGCCGGTGCCTGCGGCCCCGCACACCACCAGGCGCCGGGATGGGACGGCCTCGAATGTGCGGACGTACTCCTCGCCCCTCAGGTACCCCGCGGCGTCGGTGGCCAGCCGGGTGGGCGTGGCGGACTGCCACACCTGCGGCAGCCGGGGCAGGCCGGGGAACAGGCGGCTGTCGCGGACCCGGCGGGCGACGGTGCGGTGCATCCGGCCGCGCACGACCGCCACCGTCGCGCCCAGGCGATCGCGCTCGGCGAGGGCCTGTTCCTCCTCGGCGGCCTTGCGGCGGGGCAGTTCGTACAGCGCGGCCAGCAGCGCGGTGAGCAGCCACAGGCCGAGCACCGCCCAGTGCGCGTGGGCCTTGAGCAGGTGGAACGGCGCGGGCACGGACTCGCTGGTCCACACGTTCACGGCGATCGCCGACAGTGTCACCACCCCGGCCGTGATCAGCGACGGGACCAGCAGCCTGGACAGCGTCCGCACCGACCCATTGCACCGCAGGCCGCGGCGGTGGTCCACGACGTTCAGCACATCGGCGGTACGATCACGGCTCAGCGCAGGGTGCGGGTCTCCCCCACGGCCAGGTCCCACAGGTCCTCGACGGGCAATCCGGCCGCCGACCACGCCGCCCGCACCCGCCCCAGCGGCTCGTGCACCGGTTCCCCGGTCAGCACGAACGTGCCCCAGTGCATCGAGGCCAACCGCCGGGCGCCCAGCTCGGTGGTGGCGCGCACGGCCTCCTCGGGGTCCATGTGCACCGGGGACATGAACCAGCGCGGGTCGTAGGCGCCGATCGGCATCATCGCCACGTCGATCCCCGGGTACCGGCGGCCGATCTCGGTGAACCAGTGCCCGTGGCCGCTGTCCCCGGCGTGGAACACCCGGTGCCCGTCACCGGTGATCACCCAGCCGCCCCACAGGGACTTGCAGGTGTCGGTGAGGCCGCGGCGCGACCAGTGGTGGGTGGGGGTGAAGTCGAAGGCCAGGCCCGCGACCCGCACCGACTCCCACCAGTCCAGTTCGTGCACGTCGGTGAACCCGCGGCGGGTGAACCAGCGCCCCGACCCGCCCGGTACCAGCACCGGCGTCGAGCGGGGCAGGCGGCGCAGGGTGGGGGCGTCCTGGTGGTCGTAGTGGTTGTGGCTGATCACCACCGCGTCCACCGGTGGCAGTTCCTCCCAGGCGATGCCGGGTGGGGTGATCCGGCGCGGGGTGCCGGGGATGCGGTCGGACCACACCGGGTCGGCCAGCACGCACGCCCCGCCCACCCGGATGACGTAGGTGGCGTGGCCCACCCAGGTCAGCGCCACTTCGGCCGGGTCGGCCGGGGGCAGCCCGGTGCGCGCCACCGGGATGCGGTCGGCGTGTTCGGTGGACCCGCGGAAGCCGCCCTCGCGCAGGATGCGCAGCAGTTGCGCGGGGCCGGGCAGCGGGGAGGTCAGCCGGTCGCGGAACGACGCGGGCCACTGCCGGGGCATCAGAACGCGGGCCAGGGGATCGGGTACGGGCTGGTGTCCGGCGACGGGAACACCGGGGCCGACAGCAGCCGCGACACCCGCGAGCGCAGGGCCCTGACCTCCGCGCGGGTGATGTGCTCGCCGAGGGTGTCGGCCAGTGGGCCGCCCAGCGCCGAGCGCAGCCGGGCCAGGGCGTCGACGACCTCGTCGGGCATCGGTTCCTCCGCCCACCCCCACAGCACCGTGCGCAGCTTGTGCTCGGTGTGCAGGCAGATGCCGTGGTCGACGCCGTAGACGCCGCCGTCGGTGCCCAGCAGCACGTGACCGCCCTTGCGGTCGGCGTTGTTGATCACCACGTCGAGGGCGGCGAGGCGGGCGATGGCCGGGGAGTCCGAGTGCGCCAGCACCGCGGGCTCCCCGTCGCTGTCGTGCGCCCGCAGGATCGCCTTCCACCCCGCCTTGAGCTGCGCCGGGGGCACCACGTCGACCAGGCCGGGGGCCTCGTCGTCGATGTCGATCCACAGCTGCACCATGCCCGGGCCGAACGGGCCGTCGCGCAGCACCGTCGGCGGGATGCCGCCCAGGCCGGAGGCCTCGGCGACGAGGTAGGCGCCCACCTCCCGCCCGGCCAGGGTGCCGTCGGGGAAGTCCCACAGCGGGCGTTCCCCGCGCACCGGCTTGTAGACGCACTTGGCGGCCACCCCGTCGGCCTCGATGGCGCAGAACAGGGTGGCGTTGGAGGCGTCGACGAGCCTGCTCTCGACGTCGAGGGCGCCGCGCAGCAGGAAGTCCCCGACGTCGGGGTCGGTGGGGCGCACGTCCCTAGTCCTCTTCGGTGCGGCGGTACCCGTTCTGCCGGGGGCAGACGTGGCCGTTGGGGTCCAGCGGCTCCGCGCACAGCGGGCACGGCTTGCGCCCGGCGTTGACCACCCGGTCGGCGCGGTCGGCGAACGCCCGCGCCTCCCCCGGCGACAGGAACACCCGCACCGCGTCCGGGCCCTCCTCGGTGTCGTCGAGCACCACCGACTCGTCGACCTCGGCGTCGGTGGCGGCCAGCAGTTCGATGACCACCGCCTTGGACTCCGCGTCCCAGCCCAGGCCCATGGTGCCGACGCGGAACTCCTCCTCCACCGGCACGGTCAGCGGCTCGGCGTCGACGAGGTCACCGGGCACGCCGTCGGGGACCTCCGCGCCGAAGCGGCGGTGGACCTCCTCCAGCAGTGAGCCGATGCGCTCGGCGAGCACCGCGACCTGCTGCTTCTCGATGGTCACGCTCACCATGCGCACGCTCTCGACCGCCTGCAGGTAGAAGACGCGGTCGCCGGGTTCCCCGACGGTGCCTGCTACGAAGCGGTCGGGCTGGCGGAAGACGTGGATGACACGGGCCATGGCACCTCCGAACTTAGTGCACGCCGCCGAACCGAGCAGATCGTGCCTTTCCCGTTTGGTCAACCGTATCGGTCGCCGGTCGGGCACTGGGTATGGTCCCTCCTGTGGTGGAGATCGCGTCATACGGGACCTGGGTTTCGCCGATCGGCGAAGCCGACGTCGCCCGGCCGGGCAGCAGCCCGGCCTGGGCGCGGCGGGTCGGGGACACGGTGTGGTGGACCCTGGCCAAGCCCGACGAGGGCGGCCGGTCCACCCTGGTGCGCTGCGGCGCCGACGGCCCCGAGGAGCTGCTGCCCGCCCCGTGGAACGCCCGCAACCGGGTGCACGAGTACGGCGGCACCCCGTACGCGGTCCTCGACGGGCGGGTGGCGTTCACCGAGTGGTCCGACCAGCGGGTCTACCTGCTCGACCTCGGCGGTGAGCCGGTGGCGCTGACCGCCGAGCCCGACCGGCCCCAGGGGCAGCGCTTCGCCGACCTGGTCCCCGGTGCCGGGGGCGCGGAGGTGTGGGCGGTGCGCGAGACCGCCACCGGGGACCGCCCGACCGACGTGCGCCGCGACCTGGTCGCCATCCCCCTCGACGGGTCCGGGGTGCGGGTGCTCGGCGCCAGCCACCACTTCATGACCGCCCCCAAGCCCAGCCCCGACGGCCGCTTCGCCGCCTGGCTGGGCTGGGAGCACCCGGCGATGCCGTGGGACGGCACCGAGCTGTGCGTGGCGCACCTGCTGCCCGACGGCACCCTGGGCCCGCACCGGGTGGTGGCGGGCGGGCCGCGCGAGGCGGTGTGCCAGGTGGAGTGGGAGGGCTCCGACGCGCTGCTGGCGCTGACCGACCCGGACGGGTGGTGGAACCTGCACCGCATCACCCTCGACGGCACCTCGACGAACCTGGCGGCCGGGCCGTACGAGATCGGCGGCCCGATGTGGGTGCTGGGCCGCCGCTGGTTCGCCGTCCTGGGCCGCGGCCGGTTCGCCGTGGTGCGCGGCGGGCGGCTCGCCGTGCTCGACGAGCGCTCCGGCACGGTCACCGACGTCGACACCGACGTGGCCCTGTGGTCGGACCTCGGCGCCGACACCGACGGGGTCGTCACCGCCGTGGGCTCCGGGCCCGACACGGCCGGCACGGTGGTGCGCCTGGACCTGTCCACCGGGGAGCTGGCCCACCTCGGCGACCCCGGCCCGGCGCTGCCCGACGCGGCGTACCTGCCGGTGCCCGTGCGGCGGACCTTCACCGCCGAGGACGGCCGCGGCGTCCCCGCCACGGTGTACCCGCCCACCAACCCCGACTTCGCCGCCCCCGAGGGGGAGCTGCCCCCGTACCTGGTGTACGTGCACGGCGGGCCCACCGGGTCGGCCGGGTCGGGCCTGAACCTGGGGTTCGCCTACTTCACCAGCCGCGGCATCGGCGTCGTCGCGGTCGACTACGGCGGCTCCACCGGCTACGGCCGCGCCTACCGGGAGGTCCTCAACGGGCAGTGGGGGGTGCTCGACGTGGCCGACTGCGCCACCGCCGCCGCCGCGCTGGCCGCCGAGGGCGGCGCCGACCCGGCCCGCCTGGGCATCCGCGGCGGCTCCGCCGGTGGGTGGACGGCGGCGGCGTCGCTGACCTCGGTCGACACCTACGCCTGCGGGACCGTGCAGTTCCCCATCCTCGACCTGACCGGGTGGACCGGCGAGGGCGGGGAGACCCACGACTTCGAGGCCCGCTACACCGAGGGCCTGGTCGGCTCGCCCACCGAGCACGCCGAGCGCTACGCCGAGCGGTCCCCGGCCAACCGGGTGGCGCACCTGGCCGGGCCGGTGCTGCTGATGCAGGGGCTGGAGGACAAGATCTGCCCACCGGAGCAGGCCGACCGCTTCGCCGCCGCCCTCGACGGGTCCGGCGTCCCGCACGCCTACCTGCGCTTCGCCGGTGAGCAGCACGGGTTCCGCAGGGCGGAGACCATCGAGGCCGCGTACGCCGCGGAGCTGTCGTTCTACGGGCAGGTCTTCGGGTTCACCCCGCCCGGGGTGCCGGTGCTGGAGCTGAGCCGATGAGCCGCACCCGACCCGCCCATCTGCGCCCCGGCGACACCGTCGCCGTCGTGGCCCCCTCGGGCCCGGTGCCGCAGGACCTGCTGGCCCGCGGGGTGGGCGTGTTGGAGTCGTGGGGGCTGACCGTCCGCGTCGGCGACCACGTCCTCGACCGCCACCCGCACCTGCCGTACCTGGCCGGGCGCGACGCCGACCGGGCCGCGGACTTCCGCGACGCCTGGTGCGACCCGGACGTGGCGGCGGTGTTCTGCTGCCGCGGCGGCTACGGTGCCCACCGCATGGTCGACCTGCTGGACTGGCCCGCCCTCGCCGAGGCCGGGCCGAAGGTCCTCGCCGGGTCCAGCGACGTCACCGCCCTGCACACCGCGGTCGGGCAGGCGCTGGACCTGGTCACCCTGTTCTCCCCGATGATCGCCACCAACGCCTTCGACGACGACGCGCAGAAGCACCTGCACGCCACCCTGTTCGACCCGGGGTCGACCACGACCCTCATCGGCCCGGCCACCACCTCCTCCGGGCACGGCACCGCCAGGGGGGTCCTCGTCGGCGGCACGCTGAGCCTGCTGGCCGCCGAGGTCGGCACCCTCGACGCGGTGCCCCCGGCCGACGGGACGATCCTGGTCCTCGAGGACGTCAACGAGGAGCCCTACCGCATCGACGGGCAGCTCACCCACCTGCTGCGCGCCGGGTGGTTCACCGGGGTCAGCGGCATCGCCCTGGGGTCCTGGACCGGGTGCGGGCCGCTGGAAGAGGTCAAGGCGGTGGTGTCGGACCTGCTGGCGTCACTGGGGGTGCCGGTGCTGTGGGAACTGGGCTTCGGCCACTGCCCCGGGCAACTCACCGTCCCCCTCGGCGCCGAGGCGGTCCTCGACGCCGACGACGCCACCCTGACCCTCACCGAACCCGCCCTGTCCTGAGCACCCCTGGGGGCTCAGCCCGCGGTGAACACGCTCCGCCCGGGGTGAACACCGCCCCGCGCTCCCGGGCCGGGCCCTGGCGTCGCGGGCATGCGGATCATCGACCGGCTCGCCATGATCGAGTTCACCGTCGGGCAGGCGTAGCGGGCGCGCTCCTGCGCGCCGCCGCGGGCTGAACCCCCGGTCAGCGGCGGCGGTAGAGGTGTCCCAGGCCCAGCGGGACCGGGGGCGGCAGCGCCTCGGCGTGCTCGGCGCGGCAGGATTGCAGGAACCAGGCCACCAGCCGCCGCGACGCCGCCAGCGCCGCCTCCGGGCTGTCGGTGACGAGCCCGCTGTTGGCCATCAGCAGCATGGTCAGGTCGTCGATGCCGAAGTCCGCCCTCAACCGACCCGCCTCCTGGGCCCGGCGGGCCAGGGCCATGAACCCCGACAGTGCGCGGGTGCGGTGGGTGGCGAAGTCCAGCGCGTCGGGGAACGCGGTCATCAGCGCGGAGGTCAGCCCACGGTCGAGGGCCTGCACCGCGCACACCCGCTCCAGCACCGCGCTGAACCCGCGCCACGGGTCCGGGTCGACCAACCCCTCCTCGACCAGCACCGCGCAGTGCGCCATCCACTCGGCGAACGCCGCCGCGACCAGGGACTCCTTGGTGGGGAAGCGGCGGTAGAGGGTGGCCACGCCGACCCCGGCGCGGCGGGCGATGGCGGCCATGGGCACGTCGATCCCGCGCTCGGCGAAGGTGCCGCGGGCCACCCGCACGATCCGGTCGCGGTTGTCGCGGGCGTCGGCGCGCAAGCGAGAGTCCAGGGAGGCCACGCCTCCCACTTTAGGCGCAAGTGGAACACCCCCTCCACTTGCGCCGCTGGACTGGGCGACAGCACACCCCGCTCCCCAGGAAGGCCCGACCGTGTTCGCCTTGCGCTTCGCCGACTACGGCACCCCCGACGTCCTCACCGTCGACACCGACGTCCCCGAACCCCACCCCGGCCCCGGGGAGATCCGCATCGCCGTGCGCACCGCCGGACTCACCCCCGCCGACCGCTACCTGCGCTCGGGGACGCTGCGGCACATGATCACCCTCGACCTCCCGCACACCACCGGCGTCGACGGCGCCGGGATCGTCGACGAGATCGGCCCCGGCGTCACCGGCGTGGCGGTGGGCGACGCGGTGTTCGGGCTGGTGCGGATGCGCGAACTCGGCGGCGCCACCGCCGAGTTCGCCGTCCTGGAGCACTGGGCGCCCAAGCCGGACGCCTGGGACTGGGCGCAGGCCGGGGGCGCGGCCGGGAACGTCGAGACCGCCACCCGCGTCCTGGACCTGCTCGGGGTCACCCCCGGCGCCACCCTGCTCATCGAGGGCGCGGCCGGGGGCGTGGGCACCGTGGCCACCCAACTCGCCCGCGCCCGGGGGGTGGCGGTGATCGGCACCGGCGGCCCGCACAACCAGGAGTTCCTCACCGACCTGAGCGCGGTCCCCACCACCCACGGCCCCGGCCTGCCCGACCGCGTCGCCGCCCTGGCCCCCGGCGGGGTCGACTTCGTCCTCGACGCCGCCGGGTCCGGCTCCCTGCCCGACCTGGTCACCATCGCGGGCACCCCCGACCGGGTCATCACCGTCGCCGACTTCACCGCCGCCGAGCACGGCGTGCACCTGAGCACCAGCGGCGGCCCGAACCCCGACCCCTCCCACGCCCACGGCCTCGCCGCCGCGGTGGCCTTGGCCGGGGAGGGCCGGTTGCGCATCCCGGTGCACGCGGTGTTCCCGCTGGCCGAGGCGGCGAAGGCGCACGAGGTGAGCGAGAGCAGGCGGGTGCGCGGGAAGATCGTCCTGTCGATCCCCTGACGGGCCGGGTACCGCGCAGACGCCGCAGCCCGCGGGCGCACCGGTCACCGCGACGGATGCGCCCGCGGGCTGCGGGCGGAAAACCCCGGTGGAGACGCCACCGGGCAGGGGTGCGGCTACACCTTGGCGGCGGTGGGGGTGTCCACGCCGACCAGGTCGTCCTCGCGGTGGTCGGTGAACAGGCCCAGCGGGTCCACGCGCAGCAGGGAGAAGCCCGCCAAGACCGACACCGCGACCGCGCAGGCGATGAACACCCAGTTGTAGAGCAGGTCCTCACCGGCCGGGGAGTAGGTCAGCACCAGGAACACCGCGGCGCTGACCAGGATGGCCAGTTGGCGGCGCTGCCAGGGCAGGGCGGCGGCGATGACGAAGCCCCAGGTCAGGTACCACGGCAGGGTGGCGGGGGAGAGCACGGCGACGGCGAAGAGCACGAAGGACATGCGCCGCACCGCGTCCGAGCCGCCCGCGCGGGACTGCCACCACTGGCGGGCGGCGATCCAGACGAACACCAGGGCGCCGAGGACGCGGGTGGTGTTGACGAACCAGGACTTGTTGGCGTTGACGAACAGGTCGACCACCGAGTGCACGACCTCGCCGACCGCGGTGGGCACCGACAGCCAGTTGACGATCATCGTGGGTGCCTGCAGGGCCTGAATCCAGCCCAGGTTGACCCCGGCGGCGACGGTGGTGACGGCGAAGGTGGCGACGAACACGCCCACCGCGGCGGCCCCGGCGCGGACGAAGTTCTTCACCGGGGTGGAGTTGAGGTGCCCGGCCCACACCCACACCAGGAAGGGCAGGGCGATGGCGGCGGTGGCCTTGACCGCGACGCCGAGGGTGACCAGGAGGATGCCCACGACGTGCTTGCGCTCGAGCACGCACAGGGTGCCCGCGGCGAGGAAGCCGACCATGAGCAGGTCGTTGTGCGGTCCGCCGACCAGGTGCACCACGGTCATCGGTCCGGCGATCGCCAGCCACAGGGTGGTGGAGAGGTTGCCGCCGAGGTGGCGCACGAGGCCGGGCAGCGCCCACAGCAGCAGGCCGAGGCCGATCATCAGGGTGACGCGCATGAGCACGACCCCGGCGATCATGTTGGTGCCCGCGACCCAGGCCACGCCCTTGGCCAACAGGATGAACATGGGCCCGTAGGGGGCGGGGGTGGTCTGCCAGAACGGGTGCACGTTCTGCACGACGCTCTGCAGGTCGAGCACGATCGGGCCGACCGAGTACGGGTCGTGGCCGAACAGCGGCAGGGTGCCCTGGGCGATGTAGGAGAACACGTCGCGGGTGAACACCGGCGGGGCGATGACCAGCGGGGCCATCCAGCACGCGGCGGCCAGCAGCACCGACCCGGGGGCGACCCGCCCGGCGAGGACGTGGCGGCCGAGGCGGACCCAGGCCCACACGACGAGGCCGAATCCGAGGTAGATGACGCCGGTGGCGAGCATCTGCCCGTGGCCGTAGCGAATCCACGACAGGGGTCCGTGTCCGAGGACCGGGTCGCTGACCAGGATTCCGGCGGCGCCGAACGCGCTGAGCAGGATCAGGACGCTGCCGAGGGTGCCCAGCGCGATGGTGCGCTTGGGCAGCGGTCCAATCCGCTCCGGGAACGGCTCCGAACTCCCGTCGGGGGCGGTTGTCTGCTTCTCTGCGTTCTCAGCGACCAAGGACTCTTCCACGTGTGCGCATGCTTCAGCGGGGGTGACTGTCAGAGGAAGAGATTACACAGGGGCGTTGTCCGGCCTGCGCGCTACGGCCGTTCCGGTGGGACCGACCGCGCGGCGCTGCTCACACCGGGTAGTGGCGCGCGGTCGGTCCCTGCCCGGGTGCTCCTCAGACCCCCTGGTCGGCCCGGGGTTCGGCCGTTCGGCCCGCGTCCGGGCGGGGGACGGCCGCCAGCAGTGACCTCGTGTAGTCGTGGTGGGGGCGCAGCAGCACGTCCTCGACGGGGCCGTGTTCGACGATCACCCCCCGGTGCATGACCGCGACCCGGTCGGCGATGTTCCAGGCGAGCCCGAGGTCGTGGGTGATGACCAGGGTGGCCAGGCCGAGGCGGGCGCGCAGCCGCAGCAGCAGCGCCAGGACCTCCCCGCGCACGGACGCGTCGAGGGAGGCGACGGGTTCGTCGGCGACGAGCAGCCGCAGGGACAGGGCCAAGGCCCCGGCGATGACGACCCGTTGCCGCTGCCCGCCGGACAGCTCGTGCGGCAGCGACCCCAGGTACTTCTCCGCGGGTCGCAGTTCGGCGTCGGTCAGCGCCGCGCGCACCAGGTCGGCCTCGTCGCCGCGCACCCCGTGGATGCGCAGCCCCTCGGCGACCGCCTCGTGCACGGTGTGGCGGGGGTTGAGGGCGCTGGTGGGGTCCTGCAGCACCAGTTGCACCTGTTTGCGGTGGGCTTTGAGCCCCTTGGTCGAGGTGGGGACCGGTTTGCCGTCGAAGAGGACCTGCCCGGAGTCGGGTTTCCGCAACCCCAGGACGGTGCGGGCGAGGGTGGTCTTGCCGGAGCCGGACTGCCCGACCAGGGCGACGATCTCCCCGGCGCGGACGCTCAGGTCCACCCCGGCCACGGCGGCGGTGGCCCCGAAGGTGACCCGCAGGTCGCGGATGGTGAGCAGTTCCTCCCCCACCGCCTCGGTGCCCGCGACCGGGGGTTCACCGGCGGTGGCCGGGTTGTACCGGGAGGCCGGGTCGCCGATGGTGGGGAACGCGGCGGCCAGGGTGCGGGTGTAGGGGTGGGTGGGGGCGGTGATGACCCGGTGGGCGGGTCCTTCCTCGACGACGCGGCCGCGGCGCATGACCGCCAGCCGCCCGCAGGTGGCGCCGAGCACGGCCAGGTCGTGGGAGATCAGCAGCAGCCCGATGCCGTGGTCGGTGACCAGGCGGGTGAGCACGTCGAGGACCTGGGCCTGCACGACGACGTCGAGGGCGGTGGTGGGTTCGTCGGCGATGACCAGCTTGGGGTCGCAGGCCAGGGCCATGGCGATCATCACCCGCTGCTTCTGCCCGCCGGAGAGCTGGTGGGGGTAGGCCCCGGCCCGGTCGGCGGGCAGTTCCACCTGGGCGAGCAGTTCGGCGACCCGCTCGCGGACCCGGGCCGGTGGGGTCTTGGGCGAGTGCACGCGGATGGGTTCGGCGATCTGCTCGCCGATGCGGTGCACGGGGTTGAGGGCGTGCATGGCGCCCTGGAACACCACCGACGCCCCGGCCCAGCGGACCGCGCGCAGCCGCCCCCAGCTCATGGTGGACACGTCCTCGCCGTCGAAGAGGATTTCCCCGTCGACCTCGGCGGTGGGCGGCAGCAGCCGCAGCACGGACATGGCCAGGGTGGACTTGCCGCAGCCGGACTCCCCGGCCAGGCCGAGGGTCTCCCCCGCGGCCAGGGCCAGGTCGACCCCGGCGACGGCGTGCTCGCCCGGGTAGCGCACGTGCAGGTCGCGCAGTTGCAACAGGGTCATCTCAGCGCTCCCGCAGCCTGGGGTTGAGCACGGACTCCATGGCGCGCCCGCACAGGGTGAAGGCGAGCACGACCACGGCGATGGCCAGCCCCGGCGGCACCAGGTACCACCAAGCCCCGGCGGTGACGGCCCCGGAGTTCGACGCCGAGCGCAGCATGCTGCCCCAGGAGATGGCCACCGGGTCGCCGAGGCCGAGGAAGGCCAGGGTGGACTCGGCGACGATGGCGGTGCCCACGGCCAGGGTGGTGTTGACCAGCACCAGCGGCAGCACCCCGGGCAGCACGTGCTTGCCGATGACGTGCAGGTGCCCGCCGCCGAGGGCGCGGGAGCGCTCGATGTAGGGGCGGGCCTCCACGCCGAGGGTCTGGGCGCGCACCAGCCGGGCCGCCGAGGGCCAGGAGGTGACGCCGATGGCCAGCACGATGGTGCCCACCCCCGGTCCGATCACCGTGGACAGGGCGATGGCCAGCACCAGCGAGGGCAGCACGAGGAAGAAGTCGGTCAGCCGCATCAGCAGCGCCGACCCCCAGCCGCCGAAGTGCCCGGTGAGGATGCCCACGACGGTGCCGATGGCGATGGAGAGCAGGGTGGCCGACAGGCCGACGAGCAGGGAGATCCGCGCCCCCCACAGCACCAGCAGCAGCACCGAGCGCCCGCTCTCGTCTGTGCCGAGCCAGTACCGGCCGCCGGGTGGTTCCAACCGGCCGCCGGTGGCGCGGGTGACGTCGACGCCGTCGGCGTCGGTGATCAGCGGTGCCAGCGCGGCCAGGGCGATGACCAGCACCAGCACGCCGAGGCCGAGGACCCCGGCGCGGTGGCGGGTGAACTCGCCCCAGGCGCGGCGGGCGGCGGCGCGGCGCCGCGCCCACGCCGGGCCGGGGGTCCGCTCGACGGGTTCGGGGGCGGTCATGAGGCACGCACCCGGGGGTCGAGGACCCGCAGGAGCAGGTCGGCGACGAGGTTCATCACGACCACGGCGGCGGCCAGCACCAGGAAGGTGCCCTGCAGCAGCGGGTAGTCGGGGAAGCGCAGCGCCTCGAAGGTGAGCAGGCCCAGGCCGGGCCAGGAGAACACCGTCTCCACCGTGATCGCCCCGGACACCACCAGGCCCAGGTGCAGGAACACCAGGGTCACGGTGGGCAGCAGGGCGTTGGGCACGGCGTGGCGGCGGCGCACCTCGTCGTCGCGCAGGCCCTTGGCGCGGGCGGTGAGCAGGTGCTCGGCGTGCATCTCCTCCACCAGCGAGGACCGCATGACCAGTTGGTACTGGGCGTAGACGACGGCGACGAGGGTGATCGTGGGCAGCACCATGTGGTGGGCGGTGTCGAGGGCCTGGGAGAGGAAGTCCGGTGGGGTGTCGGGGTAGGTGATGCCCCCGGAGGGGAACAGCCCGCCGGTGGCGGTCAGCAGGACCAGCCCCAGCCAGAAGGTGGGGGCCGACCACAGGGCGAGGGCGATCCCGGTGGCGGTGCGGTCGAAGCGGCTGCCGCGCCGCCAGGCGGTGCGGGTGCCCAGCCACAGGCCCAGCACCACCGCGATGAGGGTGCCCACGCCGACCAGCAGCAGCGTCGGGCCGAGCCGTTCGCCGATCTTCTGCGCCACCGGCACCTTGAACACCAGCGACCTGTCGAGGTCCCCGTGGGCGAGGTTGCCCAGGTAGCGGGTGAACTGCCCCCACAGCGGCAGGTCGAACCCGTACTCGCGTTCGAGGGCGGCGGCGCCCTCGGGGGTGACCGGGGCGCCGCGGGTCAGGGTGCGCACCGGGTCGCCGGGCAGCAGGACCCGGAACAGCACGAACCCGAGGACCACGATCAGCCCCAGGCTGATCAGCGCGGCGCCGACCTTGCTGAGCACGTAGCGCAGCGTCCCCCCGCCGCCGCCACGCGGGGTGGCGGCGGCGGGGGGCTCGACGGTGGTGAGCGCGTCGGTCATTCGCGCTCGTCCGCGGTGGCCCTGCGGCGGCGGGCCAGCACCAGGGCCGCCACGGCGGCGATCACCACGACCGCGCCGATGACCACCCACACCACCGTCGACGACGAGGACCCGCCCGAGGCGGACGCCGACGCGGGGGTGGCGCTGTAGTAACCCCAGTAGGACTGCTGGTTCATGATGAACCCGCCCGGGTCCGGGGACAGGGTGAACGGGGCGAACCTGTCCTTGCGGTAGGCCTCCAGGGCGTTGTCGTAGGACAGGATGGTCAGCGGCGCCTGGGCGTGCAGGATCTGCTGCATCCGCTTGACGATCTCGGCGCGCTTGGCGGTGTCGAACTCGCTGCCCTGCTGGGCGTAGAGGCGGTCGTAGTCCGCGTCGCAGAAGAACGAGTCGGGGGTGGCGCCCTTGCCGTCGGCGTTGGGCCGCGACGCGCAGGTCTGCAGGGCGAGGACGGCATCGGGGTCGGGGTTGCCGGTCCAGCCGCTGTAGGCCAGGTCGAACCGCCCGGCGGTGGTGTCCTCGTTGAGCTTGTTGTCGGCCACCGACCGCACGTCCACGGCGATGCCGATGTCGCGCAGCCACCCCTGGATGAACGGGGCGGACTGCTCGTCGAAGGCCTTGCCGGAGTGCAGCATCAGCCGGAACTTCAGCGGGCGCCCACTGGCGGGGTCGACGCGCACCCCGTCGCCGCCGCGGGCGTACCCGGCGGCGTCGAGGGCGGAGTTGGCCGCGGCCGGGTCGAAGGGCCGCGCCTGATCCCCGGTGGGTTCCCAGTGGTAGGTGGAGAACAGCGGCGGGATGTAGCCACCGCCGACGGTGGCGTACCCGCCGGAGACCTTGTCGACGATGGTCTTGGAGTCGATGGCCTGGGCGATGGCCCGGCGCAGCCGCGGGTCCTTGAGGGCGGGGTGCCCGTCGCCGATGGGCTGCCCGGTGGCGGTGGCGGCCCCGGGGTTCATGACCAGTTCGTTGAACCGCTTGCCCTTGGCGTTGTTGCGCTCGATGTCCGGGTCACCGGCGAGCGCGTCGAATTGGGTGGGGGTCAGGCCGTTGACCAGGTCGACCTCGCCGTTGCGCAGCGCCTGCACGGCGGCGTCGGCGTTCTTGTAGTGGATGAAGTCGAGGTTGTCGATCTTCGGTGCGCCGCGCCAGTACTGCTTGTTCGCCGAGAGCCGGGTGTACTGGCTCTCCTTGAAGTCGGTGATGACGAACGGCCCGGACCCCACCATGGGGTAGGCGGGTTCGGCGCCCACGTCGACCTTGGACCACACGTGCTCGGGCACGATCGGGATGTCCAGGGCGACCATGGTGGTCTGCGGGGCCCTCGTCTTGACCACCACGGTCGTCTCGTCGGGGGCGGTGACCGATTCCCACTGGGCGACGTAGTTGCCGTTGGCGGTGCGGGCGGTCTCGTTGGACAGCATCAGGTTGAACGTGAACGCCACGTCCGCGGCGGTGATCGGCTGTCCGTCGCTCCACTTCGCGCCGCGGCGCACGGTGTAGGTCCAGGTGAGCTTGTCCGGTGAGGGTTCCCACTTCTCGGCCAGGCCCGGCTCGGGGCTCAGGTCCGCGGCCGAGGCGGTGGTCAGCTCCTCGAACGCGGCCCGCAGGATGTCGGTCCCGGTGCGGGTGATCGACAGGAACGGGTTGAGCGAGTCGACCTCCTGGGTGACCGCGACCCGCAGCGTCGTCCCCTGTTGCGCGGCGGCGGTGGCGGTCGTCGCCGCCGGTACCGCCCCCAGTCCCGCCGACATGGCCACCACCAGTGTGGATGCCCCCAACGCCCATCTTCTCTGCCGCACCGTGCCCACCCCTCGTCCGTCGGTGTGACGCAGCTCCTGTCACAGTTGGCAAGAAAGTAACCATTCGGGAACCGTGGAAGTCAACGAGTGTCGCGCAGAAGTAACCTGGGTCCGGTGCGCATCCTCATCTCCGCGGACATGGAAGGCGCCACCGGCGTCACCTGCACCGCCGACGTCGTGCCGGGCACCGAGCAGTGGCAGCGGTTCCGCCGGTCGCTGACCGGTGACGTCAACGCCTGCGTGGCCGGGCTGTTCGACGGCGGCGCCGCCGAGGTGCTGGTCAACGAGGCGCACTCCTCCCAGCGCAACGTGCTGCTGGAGGAGCTGGACCCCCGGGCCCGGCTGCTCACCGGCCGCCACAAGCCGCTGTCGATGATGCAGGGCATCGACTCCGGGGTCGACGGGGTGGTGTTCCTGGGCTACCACACCGGGGCGGGCGCCGACGGGGTGCTGGCCCACACCTACCTGGAGAACTCGATCACCGAGGTCCGCCTCGACGGGGTCGCGGCCGGCGAGGGCAGGCTCAACGCCGCCCTCGCCGCCGAACACGGGGTGCCGGTGCTGCTGGTCACCGGCGACGACCTGACCTGCGCCGACGCGGCCACCTACGCGCCCAGGGCGCGGCACGCGGTGGTCAAGGAGTGCGTGTCGCGCTACGCCGCGGTGTGCTCGCCGCCGTCGGTGACCGCCGCGGTGATCACCGCCGAGGCGGCCGCGGCGATGGCCCACGCCGGGCGCGGGCACGGCGACGCGTCCGCTCACACCGTGGAGGTCGACTTCGATGCGACACATCTCGCACATGCCGCCGCGGTGGTGCCGACGGTGGAATTGGTGGGTACGCGCACGGTGAGGTTCACCGCGGAGTCGCAGACCGCGGCGATGAAGGCGTTCAAGGTGGTCACCGCCATCGCGGCGGGCGCCATCGACGGGTTGTACGGCTGAGAAGGGGTACGGCGTGGGTGAGGCTGTCGAGGAACTCTGCTCCAGGCTGGTCCGGATCGACACGACCAACCTGGGCGGGGGTGCGGGCAACCCGGAGCGACCGGCGGCGGAACTGGTCGCCGGGCGGCTGGGCGACGCGGGCCTGGCGCCGGTGCTGCTGGAGCGCGCACCGGGCCGCTCCAACGTCGTCGCCCGCTGGCCGGGGACCGACCCGACGCTGCCCGCGCTGCTGGTGCAGGCCCACCTCGACGTGGTGCCCGCCGACCCGGCGGAGTGGAGCAGGCACCCGTTCTCCGGGGAGATCCACGACGGGTACGTGTGGGGCCGGGGCTCGGTGGACATGAAGGACATGGTCGCCAACGTGCTGACCGTGCTGGCCCGCTGGGCGGCCGAGGGCCGGGGCCCGCGCCGCGACGTGGTCTTCGCCTTCGTCGCCGACGAGGAGGACGACGGGCAGTGGGGGGCGCACTGGCTGGTGCAGGAGCACGCGTCGCTGTTCGAGGGGTGCGCGGCGGCCATCAGCGAGTCCGGCGGCTACACCGTGCCCGCCCGCTCGGCCACCGGGGAGCTGGTGCACCTGTACCCGGTGGGCACCGCCGAGCGGGGCACCTCGCACCTGCGGCTGACCGCGACCGGCCGCGCCGGGCACGGCTCGCGCCGCAACGACGACAACGCGGTGGAGAAGCTGGTCCACGCCCTGTCCCGGCTGGCCGCCCACCGGTGGCCCATCCACCTCATCCCCACCGTGCGGGCGTTCATCGACCGGGTCGGCACCGCCCTGGGCGCCCCGGTCGACTGGAACGACGTCGACGCCACCATCGCCGGTTTCGGCAACGCCACGAAGATGGTGGAGAACGTGGTGCGCAACAGCACCCGCCCCACGGTGCTGCAGGCCGGGTACAAGGTCAACGTGGTGCCCGGGGTGGCCCAGGCGCAGGTCGACACCCGGGTCCTGCCGGGCACCGAGGCGGTGATGCTCGCCGAGATCGACCGGCTGCTGGGCCCGGGCATCACCCGCGAGTACGTCGCCCACCAGCCGCCGGTGGAGTCGCGGGTGGATTCCCCGTGGTTCGACGCCATGGCCGCGGCGCTGCGCTCGCAGGACCCGGGGGCGGTGGTGGTCCCGTACTGCATGGGCGGGGGCACCGACGCGAAGGCGTTCTCCCAGTTGGGCATCGAGTGCTTCGGGTTCGCCCCGCTGCTGCTCTCGCCGGACTTCGACTACCGGGCGATGGCCCACGGGGTCGACGAGCGGGTCCCGGTCGAAGGCCTGCGGTTCGGGGTGGAGGTCCTCGACCGGTTCCTGTCCGACTGCTGAGGCGCGGCGCGGGCCGGTGGTCCGCGTGCGCCCCGGGTGGTCGGTCGCGGTCGACCACCCGGGGCGGCATCGGCCCGGTCCGACCGTGCGGGTGTCCCCGCCCTGCCCCGGCCGGGTCGCCGGGTGGTCAGTCGGTGTCGAGGCGGGCGTGCAGGTGCATGTCGTGCCACCCGTCGGCGTGCAGCACCTCGGCCCGCTTGGTCCCCTCCAGCGCGAACCCCGCCCGTTCGGCCACCCGGCAGGAAGCGGGGTTGGCCGTGGAGTGCGCCACCTCGATCCGGTGCAGCCCGAGCCCGGTGAACCCCCACCCGGCCAGGGCCGTGAGCGCCCGCGGCGCTACCGCGTGCCCGCGGGCGGCGTGCAGCACCCAGTACGACACCTCCGCGCGGGCCTCGTCGAGGTGCACGCGGCGCAGGCTGATCTGCCCGAGCACGGTGCCCTCGGCCTCGGCGGAGACCACGGCCCACCCGGCCCCGGTCTCCGCCCGCCACCGCGCACCCCACCCGGTGATCCAGTCCCGGGCCTCGGCGTCGTCCATGCCGCGCGCGTGCCACCGCTGGATGTCGGGGTCGGTGTACCCGGCGACGACGGCGGCGTGGTCACCCGCCCGCCACGGCCGCAGCAGCACCCCGTCTCCGGGGATGCGCGGCTGGTCACCCCCGGCGAGGGCCCCGGCGGGCAGGACGTCTGCGATCAGCCTCGGCACGGCCCTCAGGCCCCCTCGGCGGGGGCGAAGCGGGCAGTGGCGGCGTGGATGGCGTCGGACAGGGCGGGGCTGCCGGTGTGCCCGGAGTCGTCGATGACCACCAGGTCGGCGGCGGGCCAGGCCGCGGCGAGATCCCAGGCGGTCTTGAGCGGGCAGCCGAAGTCCAGGCGGCCGTGGATGAGGACGGCGGGGACGTGGGCGATGCGGTCCATGCCGCGCAGCAGGGCGCCGTCGTCGAGCCAGGCGTGGTGGGAGTAGTAGTGGGCGCAGATGCGGGTGAAGGCGCGCTGGGTGTCGCCGAAGGTGGCCGAGAAGTGCCCGGCGCGCGGTTCGTGGGCGATGACCGCGTCCTCCCAGGCGCACCAGTCGACGGCGGCCCGGTCGCGCACGGCGGCGTCGGGTGAGTTGAGGAGCCGGTCGTAGGCGGCGACCAGTTCCACCCCGGCGGGGTCGCCGGGCAGGCCCGAGCCGCGGCGGAAGTCCTCCCAGGGGCCGGGCACCAGCACCCGCACGCCCCGGTAGAGCCAGTCGATCTCGGCGGGGGTGCTCAGGGAGATGGCGACCAGGACGATCTCGGAGACCCGGTCGGGGTGGCGCTGGGCGTAGGCCAGGGCCAGGGTGCAGCCCCAGGACCCGCCGTAGAGCAGCCACCGGTCCACGCCGAGGTGTTCGCGCAGCCGCTCGACGTCGGCGAGGAGGTGTTCGGTGGTGTTGTGCTCCAGGCTGACCTGGGGGTCGGCGGCGTGCGGTTCGCTCTGCCCGCAGCCGCGCTGGTCGAACAGCACGATGCGGTAGGCGTCGGGGTCGAACAGGCGGCGGCTGCCCCGCCCGCCGCCCGCGCCGGGGCCGCCGTGCAGCCACAGGGCGGGTTTGCCGTCGGGGTTGCCGCTGCTCTCCCAGTAGATGCGGTTGCCGTCGCCGACGTCGAGGTGGCCGCTGGCGTGCGGTTGCGGTGGTGGGTGCGAGGTCACGTGCGGCGACCCTAGGGCCTGCCCGGTCACCGCTGCCACCGCGTTTCCCGCACCCCGCCCGCGCCCGGTCGAGCGGCCCGGCGGCGTGGGGGAACCCGCAGCGTCACCCGGTCGGCGCACTAACGCCCCACCCCGGGTGGTGGATGTAGCAAGAGAGCGGGGGCGGGCACATGGGTTTCGCTACAGTTGACCTTCATCCGGCGGGCACCCGCCGGGTGCTCGGGCACGGGTGGCGACCGGGGGGTGCGCGTGGACCGCGGGGTCGGGTGGCGGGGCGCGGCGGTGGCCCTGGTGACGGTGTGGACCGCCCTGGCCTGGGCCCCGGCCGCGCACGCCGACCCCGAGGACCACGAACTGGTCTACTGCCTGTCCCCCGCCCAGGCCCAACCGCTGCGCGACGCCGCGATCGCCCTCGGCGCGGACAAGGCCAAGGTCGCCGACCTGCCCGCGTGGCGCCGGGGCGACGCGGAGGCGTTCGAGAAGGCCTGCCAGGCCCTCTACGAGGCGCAGAAGCAACCCCCGCAGGACGTCCTGGACAAGGCCCTGCCGTTCCTGACCGGCCTGTTCGGCGCGCTCGCCGCCTACGTGGCCACCGCCTGGCAGGCCAGGGTCACCGCGGGCCGCGCCGACCGCGACGCCCTGGTCGCGGCGGCCACGGAGTTCCGCGCCGCCGCGCTGGAGTACGCCTCCACGTACGTGGTCAACCGCGACAGCGCCCGCTTCGACAAGGCCCACACCGCCCTGTTGACGCGGCTGCGGCGCGTGGTCGCCGAGCACCCGTCGTGGCCCTCGGCGGAGGCCGCCAAGAACACCATCGTCTCCGGCCCGCTGTCCCCCGAGGCCCTCGGCGGCCTGTCCGGAGGGCCGGGCAGGCGCGAGGAGGAGGCGGTGGAGGAACTGCACTCGGCGCTGGACCGGGTGGCCGCCGCGCTGGCCACGCCCGGGCGGTGGCACCGGTCCCTGCGCCGGAAGAACACCGGGTGAGCACCGGCGGCGCGGGCGGGAAGCCGGTCAACCCGTTCGTGGTCCCGCACTTCGACCGGGGCCCGCTGCGCCCCCTGCGCCCCTTCGAACACCCCGAGCACGAGGGCTTCTACGTCGACGTGTGCGGCTTCGCGGCGGCGCTGGACTGGGCGGAGTCGGCGTTCGACGACTTCACCGAACTGGCCAGGGGCGGGTACGTGCTGGTGGCCGGGGAGTCCGGGTGCGGCAAGAGCGCCATGGTCAACCGGCTCGCCGACCGCGTCCGCGCGGGCCTGGTGGGCATCGGGTTGCGCGCGCACGTCATCGACCTGACCGCGGCGGTGGAGGAGCAGGAGCGGTCGGTGGACCAGCGGGTGAACCTGGTGTGCAAGCGGCTGCTGCCCGCCCTGCAGCGCAACGCCGGGCTGCTGCGGCCGGGCGCGGCGGCGCTGTGGCAGCACAACGACGACCCCCGGCTGATCTTCCCCGAGCTGGAGACGGCGCTGGAACCGGCCGCCGCGGCCGTCGTGCTGCTGCCGACGCCCGGTGATCTGGTGCTCGAAGTCGTCCGGTACGCGAAGATGTTCAGCAGTCCGAGGGTCGTGTTCCTGGCCGAGTCGTCCCTGTTGGGGGATAGCTTGATGGAGATCGAGGAAGAGTTGGAAGATTTCCGGCCCCCGGTGGTGGTGCAGATGCAGACGCTGTCCGCGCGCGACGTCGACCGGTTCGTCGACGACCGGCTCAGCAGGCACGCCGGGTCGGGGGTGTACCCGCGGGTGTCCCCGGAGGGGTTGCGGACGTTGGCGATGATCTCCCCGTCGGTCAAGACCCTGCAGCGCGCCGCGCACGGCACCTTCAAGATGCTGCGGGACCAGGGCGCGGACTACTCCCCCGCCTACGCCGTGACCGCCGAGGACTTCCGCAGGTGGCTGGCCGGTCAACTGGGCCCGCGCGGTCCCCGAGGGGGGTCGAGGTGAGCGACGAGCAGCGGCCCGCGCGGCGGCGCAACCCGTTCGCGGACATGGCGGTGGCCAACGTGTCCCTGGTCGACGGCGACCCGGACTCCGCGGAGATCACCGTGCTCACCGACGCGATGCGCACCGCGTTCGCGTTCCTCGACGACTACCTCGACGGCCGCGACGACCGCCCCGGCGGTCCCGGGGGCACGGTCATCGCCCTGCTGGGTGATTACGGCATCGGCAAGACCCACCTGTCGGTGCGCATGGTGTCGCGGGCGCGGCGGCGGCTGGGCAACCCGCGCGGGGCGATGTACCTCGACGCCGCCGCCGCGGACTTCCTCTCGCTCTACAAGCGGTTCATGACCTCCCTGGGCGTGTCGGGGCTGGTGGCCCTGGTCAACGACTACTACGCCGACCGGGTCGCCGAGGCGTTGGAGCCGTCGGGGTTGACCAAGGACGACGTGCGGGCGATGAGCGGCCTGGCGGCGGAGACCGAGCGGGAGGACGTGCGCTGGCACGAGATCGCCCGGGAGCTGGGCCTGCTGGAGTCCAGGCTGCTGCGGCAGGTCCGCGAGACCCTGGCCGGGGTCACCGCCAACCGCGACTTCGCCGCGGCGCTGACCCTGCTGCTGCGCACCGGGTTCCAGGACGCGGTGTGGAACTGGCTGCTGGGCGGGCGCCCGGAGCAGATCCTCGTCGACCGCGGCGTCACCAAGGTCATCGACGACGACCTGGTGGCGCTGGAGGCGCTGCGGGTCTTCGCGCTGCTGCTCGGTGGCCGCGAGCAGCGGTTCGTGCTCGTCGTCGACGAGCTGGACAAGATCTTCTCCGCCCAGCACGCCCCCGGGCACGCGGAGATGTCGGAGTTCCAGGAGTTGCTGCAGGTGGCGACGAAGGCCGGTGCGTGCCTGGTGCTCGGCGGCCTGCCGGAGGTGTGGCCCGCCCTGTCGGGGCCGGTGCGCGCGCGCATCCCGCACCCGGTGCGCCTGGCGGGGCTGACCGAGCAGGAGATCACCGACTTCATCATGCGCACCCAGGAAGCCACCCTGGGTGCGCGGACCCTGTCCCCGTTCACCCCACCGGTGGTCCGCACGATCCGCATGGTCACCCGCGGCAACCCGCGTGAGGTGATCCGCCTGTGCCACCGGGCGTTCCGCCTCGCCGACGACCGCCGCCGCGAGACCGGGGTGGACGCCCCCATCGACGACGCCCTGCTCAGCCGGGCCAGCACCGACCTGTTCGGCCAGCCCAACGCCGATGACATCGGCGACCAGATCGCCCGGGTGCTGACCATCGCCAACTGGGACCACTACCGCGACCGGGTCCTGGGCCCCAAGGCCGACACCCGCGCCGACTACTGGGTGCGGTTCCCGCAGCGGGCCTCCGGGTGTGCGGTGCTGCTGACCTCGGCCCTGCTCACCGAAGCCGACGTGGACGCGGTGCTGGCCAGGGTGGTGGCCCTGCGCGGGGTCGAGCCGCACGCGGTGATCCTGCCGGTCGTCACCGGCACCCCCACCGACATCGCCGTGGCCCGCGTCCGCGAGCACCTGGGCCACGAACCGGTCCTCTACCGGCAGGCCACCTTCGTCGACGACCTGCTGCACGCCCTGGAGACGGCGATGTCCCGCCTCCCCGAACTCGACGCCGCCGACCCGGTCGGGCAGGTCCTGACCCACACCGAGCAGATCCTGCGCCGCATGGCCACCATGCACCGCGACCTGCTCGAGCAGATCCAGCACAACGCCGACCGGGTCGAGTCGGTGCTCACCCGCCCCGCCGACCCGACCCCGACCCCGGCCTCGGTCCCGGCCCCGCAGGCCGACGACCTGCCGGAGCCGGTGGCGGGCCTGTTCACCGCCGCGGTCGACGCGCTCACCGCGTTGACCACGATCGACCCCGAGGTCGCCCTCGCGTTCGACACCGGCACCTACGAGGCCGCCGACCCGGCCCTGCGCATCGTCGAGCGCCCCGACGTCGTCGCCGCCGCGGGCACCGGCCGCCTGCTGGTCGACGTGGTCGCCCGCTTCCGCAGCGCGGTCGCGGCTTGGTTCCACCGCTACCCGGGCACCACCGACGCCGACGCCCGAGCGGCCCTGGAAGGCGTGTGCAACGTCTACGACGCGATGGCCGAGTACCTGCCGACGTTCCGCCTGACCCCGCTGACGGCGGTCCCGGGCCGCCCGGAGGACGCGCTGGCGCGGGTGGAGGAGTCGCTGAGCAACCTGAGCTTCCGCGTCCGCCGCCAGGTCCTGCGCACGGCGGCAGGCCGCTGAGCGGCGGCGGCCCCGCCGCAGCGGGGCCGCCCGGGATCACTTGGTCGCCACGACCCAGGTCTCGTTGTTGCTGTCGACCCCCAACAGCGCCTTGTCGACCCCGCTGGTGAAGGAGCTGGGCAAAGTCACCAGGCTGTAGTCGTAGAGCCACACGACTCGCACAGCTCCGTCGTTGCCCACAGTCAGCAGGTGCGTCCAGGAAGCGGCCACCGACTTGACCCCGCTCTGCATCGACGCGGGCAGGTCGACGGGTTCTCCCTCCGTGTCCCAGGCGAAGGTGTGCCCGTCATTGGTCAACCCGATGTGCACCGACACCCCGGCCGCCACCTGTTTCACCGGCAACCCCGCTGTGTTCGGCGGCGCCGGGGTGTAGTTGACCAGCGTGTACTGGGCCAATGAGTTGTCGTTCCGCACCAGGATGGCGTCGAGCACATTGACCGAGATGGCCTTGATCCCGGTGGCACCGTTGAGCCCGGCGGGCACGTTGCCCCACGCCACCACGGTCCCGGTCGATTTGAGTGCGACGCTGAAGGACCACCCGGCACCGATCGCGACCACCCCCGAGGTGGCGGCTGCCGGTACGGTGGCTCCCCCTGAGGTGTTGTCCCCCCAGGCGATCACTCCACCGTTCTTGAGCGCCAAGCTGTGGCTGGCCCCCGCCGCCACCGCTGTCACCCCGGACGTGGCCACCGCCGGAACGCCGGTCTGTCCGTAGGCGTTGTGGCCCCAGGCGATCACCCCGCCGTTCTTGACCGCCAAGGCGTGCCCTCCACCCACCGCGATGGCGGTCGCCCCGGACGACAAGGAGGTGGGGACGTTCCTGACCGGGTCGGCCGGGGACGTCCAGCCGATCACCTGCCCGGTGTAGGCGTGCGCCACGCCGGGCGTCAACACCACCGAGGTGATGACCCCGGCGGCCACCGCGAGTGCTTTCGCGCGCAGGCCGAACAGACCCGTCGTGCTCTTCATGCGAAACCCCAGTTTCGATTGGCGCCCAATCCCCAGTCATGGGCGCGTCACCGAACCCTATGCCCACCGGGCATCTCGACCACTCCGCTGAACGAGCGAGGCCTGATCCACTCCGTGGTTGCCGTGCCGGTGGTGGTCGTGGTGGGGTTCGGGGGTGCGGCCGGTGGTGTTCGTGGATGTCGATGGGCCGTTGAACCCGTTCGCGGCGACCGACGACACCCGCCCGGCGGGGTACGTCGAGCACCGGTTCCGGTTGTCGGGGTGGAGTCGCAGGCGGCCGTTGCGGTTGTGGTTGGACCCCGCGCACGGTGCGGCGCTGCTGGGGTTGGCCGAGCGCACCGGGGCCGAGTTGGTGTGGGCGACGACGTGGGAGCACAAGGCGAACACGATGGTCGGTCCGGTGTTGGGGCTGCCGCGGTTGCCCGCGGTGACCTTCGCCGAGGGGCCGGGGTGGAAGTTCCCGGGGGTGTCCCGGTACGCGCATGGCAGGCCGCTGGTGTGGTTCGACGACGACTTCGACCTGTACCCGGGTCCGCGGGCGGAGTTCCTGGCCCGGCGCGGTGATGTCGCGACCCTGTTGGTGCCGGTCGACCCGCACACCGGGTTGACCGGCGAGGTGGTGGCCGGGGCGCAGGCGTGGCTGGGCGGTCTCACCGGCTGAACGACCCTCATGCTCCGCGCCGCTGCGCGCGGTGGAAGGGGCTCAGCCTTCCAGCACCGGGGTGGCCGGGACGCGCCGGTCGCGACGGTCGGCCTCGAGCCGGGGGCGGGCCAGGTGGTCGTGGGCGGCGTTGGTGCTCAGGTGCAGGAGGTTGACCACGACGACGGCCACGGCGACGGTGGCGGCGGCGCCGGGGTAGGCGGGTTCCAGCAGCAGGGCGAGGATGACGGCGGTGAGGCCGTTCTGCTGGCCGAGGGCGAGGCGGAGCCGGTCGCGGCGCCAGTGGCGGTGGGCGGTGACGGCGTAGGCGACGACGAACTGGGCGGCGAACGCGGCAACACCGAGGACGACGCCGGTGCCGACGGGGATGCCGGTGACCAGGACCGCGCCGATGGCGCCGAGCCCGAGGTACAGGGCGGCCCCGGCGAGGCGGTCGAGGGCGTCGCCGACGTCGGGGCGCACGACGAGGCCGATGAGGGCCAGGGCGAGCATCAGCGAGTACCGCACGGCCAGGAACGCCACGACGAGCACCGCCGCGGCGACGACGGCGTTGCCCACCGCCCCGCGCGGGCGGTCCCCGACCCGCCGCCACGTCCAGCACACCGCGGCGGCGAGGGCGAGGTTGCCCGCGACGCTGAGGGCGAACCCGGCCGCGCCGCCGGTGCCCGCGCCGAAGTCGGGGCCGAGCAGGGCGGCGCCGAGGTAGGCGGTGAGCAGGACGGTGACCGGGTCGTCGAAGGACGCCCAGGCGGCCAGCAGGGCTTTGCCCTGTTCGCTCATGCGGGACTTGGCGCGCATCGCGGCGACCGACAGCGGGTCGATCTGGGCGACGGCCACCGCCAGCAGCAGCGCCTTCACGTCGTGGCCGACGGCGTGCAGCACGGCGAAGATCAGGGCGACCTTGGCCGCGACGCCGAGGGTGACCGCGATGAGGACGGTGCGCAGGTGGGCGCGGAACTCGTCGATGTCGATGCCGCGGGTGCTGGTGTAGAGGCCGAAGCCGAGCAGGGCGGTGACGAGGAAGCCGTAGGCGTCGGAGGCGGCGGCGTCGTGGAAGCCGGTGGCCGCGGCCAAGCCCCACCCGGCCGACACCGCCCCCACCACGGCAACCGACCGTGACAGGGCTGTCACGACGCGTACTCCTCTGGTGCTGCGACCATGGTGTCCCCGTTCACCGCAACGGCCGAGTCCCGCACACTCCGGGTCGATCCTATGCCGAAGTCCTCTCACCTTCAACATCTTCCGGGGTGCGGGGGACGGCGTCCGGCCGGGTTCAACCGTCGGGGTGGGTGAGGTCCTGGGCGAGGGCGGAGATGCGGTCGTCGGCGGCGGCGACGTGGGCCTGGTTCAGGGTGACCCCGACGAGGTAGCGGCGGGCGGGCAGGCGCCGGTAGTAGATCGCGCCGGACTCCACGTCGAGGACCAGCCGCAGCAGCCGCCCGCGCAGGGCGCCCCCGGCGGCCCGGTTGAGTTCGTTGGCCCTGGGCCCCAGGTCGGCGCCGAGGGCGGCGTAGAGGGCGCGCAGGCGGGCGCCGCGGGCGGGGCCGGTGACGGTGTCGAGGCAGTCGACGGTGGCCTCGGCCCGCCCGTCGGACCAGTAGCTGAGCAGGTGCAGGGTGTCGGGGCCGATGTCGGCGCGCATCCGGTCGGTGATGGCGGCGGTGTCGGTGCCCGGGCGCGGCAGGGGCCGGGTGGGGCTGCCGGCGCGGTCGGTGACCGCGGTGGTGTCGAAGGACCCGTAGTTGGGGGCGGGCAGCCCGTCGAGGGCGCGCAGCCGGGTGGCCAGGGCGGCCACGGCGCGGTCCCCGGCGTCGACGGCGTCGGGCCCGTCGGTGACGGGCATGACCCCGATGACGTCGTCGCCGGGGCGCACGGTGTCGCAGAACAGGGCGTTGCGGTCGGTGCTGAGCACGGTGCGGATGAGCCTGCCGGTGCCCGCCTGTTGCAGGGTGCGGTCGAGGGCGCGCACGGTGGAGGTGACCTGGCGTCCGAGGCGTTCGACGGCGTCGCGGCGGGTGGTGCCGGGCAGGTGGTCGGGGGCGGGTTCTGCTTCGCCGAGCCGGTCGATGCCGTAGGCGAGGGTCCCGGCCCGGAAGTGCCCCAACCAGTCCAGGGCGGTCGCGGCGGCCAGGGTGTCGCGGTAGTGCCCGATGAGGGCGCCCACGTCGGCGGGCAGGTGGGCGGGCACGGTCTCGTGCGCGTCAGGTCTGGGGGACGTCGACATCGATCAGCCTCCAGCCGGTGGTGACCCCTCGGGCGGCGAGGTCGAGGTTGGCGCCCGCGTCGACCGCGCAGGGGTGCCCGGGCCCCAGGTAGTCCACGGCGTCGTCGCGGGCGGCGGTGGTGATCCGCACCGCCTCGTCGAGGCGCCCGGTCTCGGCCAGCAGCGCACCCAGGTCGACCGCGGCGGCCAGGGTCCACGGGTGCACCCGTTCGAGCCGGTCGGTGAGCAGGGCCAGGGCGTGGCGGTGGCGTTCCTCGGCGCGCTCGTGGGACCCGGCGTGCGCCTCGGCCTGCCCCAGGCCCAGTTCGCACAGCGCCAGGAACGGGTGCCCGGGCGGCAGGTCGACCTCGGCGGTGAACCCGGCGTGCGCGTCGAGGGCCAGTTCCAGGGCCATGGCGTGGTCCTGGCCGAAGCGGCGCTGGGCGTGGGCGAAGCTCAGCGTGGCGGCCAGGGTGTCGGGGTGGGTCTCGCCGAGCAGGGCGCGCAGCACGGTGCGGGCGTTGCGGGCGTGGTTGCGGGCCCGCCCGGCGTCGGTGCCGCGCAGGGCGGCGCTGAACTGCCACTCCGCGCACACGGTGGCGCGGGCGTCGGCGCCGAGCAGGTCGCGCAGCTTCTGCCAGGCGATCTGCAACCCCTCCACCGCCCGCGGGTGGCGCAGCTCGCGCCGGTAGACGCCGATGTTGGTCGCCGACCACCACGTGTCGGGGTCGTCCTCGCCGAACAGGCGCAGGCGGCGGCGGTGGTTGTCCTCCTCCACGCGCAGGGCGCCCTCGGTGTCACCGGACAGGTGCCGCGACACCGCGAGGTTGTTGGCCGCCCGCCGCGTCTGGGGGTGGTCCTCGCCGAGTTCGCGGACGTAACCCTCCCAGGTGACCTGGTCCTCGACGAGGGCGTCGGCGAAGCGGCCCAGGCCGCGCAGGTCCCCGCCGAGACCGCGGGCGGTGGCCAGGGTGGGCAGGTCCCCGGCGGAGTCGGGGCGGGCCCGTTGCCGGGCGAGGGTGTCGCGGTCGAGGTCGAGGGCCCGGCGGCGGTGACCCAGGTCGCGGGCGAGGTTGGCAAGCTGCCCGGCCAGCCGCAGCCGCAGCGGGTCGTCGACGCCGAAGCGGGCGGCCCAGTCGTCGAGGACCCCGGCGCCGATGTCGAGGGCGGCGTCGAGGATGCCGTACTCGCCGCGGTGCAGGTACAGGTACCGCACCTGGTTGACCAGCCACCGCCGCACCTGCGGGTCGTCGCTGCCCAGCGCCCCCGACGGCAGCACGTGGCGTTGCAGTTCGGCGAAGCGGTCGGCGGACCCGGCCTCGTCGGCGGTCTCGGCGGGGGCGTAGCGGGCCAGGCACCGCAGCAGGGTGGCCCGGGTGGCCTCGCGCTCGTCGGGGCCCATGAGGTCGGCGACGATGCCCTGCAGGGTGTTGCCCAGGTGCACCCGGGCCCGGTTGCCCCAGTCGACCTCCAGCAGCCCGTAGCGCTCGCCGAGCCGCAGGGCCCGGTCGACGCGGGTGGCGTCGAGGGCCAGGGCGTCGTCGGCGGCGAGGTCGGCCACCGCGGCCACCAGCGGCCGCGACCGCATCAACCCCAGCGCCACCCCCTGGGCGGACAGGAACGCCCCCATGCGCACCAGCAGCAGCGTCACCCGCCCCAGGGTGGTCTCGGCGAGGGTGGCCAGGGTGTGCTCGGTCATGCGGCACCCGGCGGGGTCGTGGGCCCGGTGCGGGGTGTGGGTGTCGGCGGGGCGGGTGAGTTCGGCGACGAGGTCGGCCGCGGCGTGGTCGGCGGCCGCGGCGACGGCGGCCCCGGCCGAGCACAGCGCTTCCACGGTCTCCCGCAGCCAGCACCCGGCCAGTTCCAGGGCGTAGGGGCGGTGGTCGAGGGCTTCGGCCACGGCGGCGGCGTGCTCGGCGGTCAACCCGGGCACGGCGCCGGTGAGCAGGGCCACCGCCTCGCCCGCGACCATGCCGGTGAGTTCGACGGTGCTGTCGAGGGCGGAGCGGGTGGTGATGAGGATGTGCCCGGTGCCGCCCTCGGGCAGCAGGTCCTCGAGGTCGTCGTCGGCGGGCACGTCGTCGAACACCAGCAGGAACCGCCTGCAGGCGGGGTCGGTGGCCAGTGCCCGCAGCGCCGCCCTGGCCTGGTGCCCGCCCGCGCGCCCCATCCCGGCGGCGAGCCCGGCCAGGGCGACGAACGCCCGTTGCCGGTCGTGGGTGGGCACCCACCACACCAGGTCGTAGTCGTAGGCGAAGCGGTGGGCGTAGGCCAGCGCCAGTTGGCTCTTGCCCGCCCCGGCGGCCCCGGTGACGGTGACGATGGTGCGCCGTTCCCCGGCCCGGGTGAACCGGTCGCGCAGGGCGTTGATGTCGGTGTCGCGGGGGGTCAGCCGCGGGTTGAGGCCGGGGGCGCCGAAGCGGGCCGGGGCCAGTCCGGGCAGCCGGGGGGCGGGCCCGGCGAAGTCGGTGCGCCGCTCGACCAGGCCCAGGGCGCGCAGCATGGCCGACCGGGCCCGGTCGGCGTGCTCGGTGGCGCTGCGCCGCCCGGCCGGGCCCACGGGCCCCTCGGGGGTGGGGGCGGGGGTGAACCGGTGGGTGCGCAGCCCCCGCCCGGCGAGCGCGTCGAGGCCGGGTGGGTCGGTGTCGCCCGCGGTGATGGCCAGCACCGACGGCGCCACCGGCGCCCCCGGGTCGAGCCAGTCGCCGGGGTCGGCGAGGTCGCGGGTGCGGGCCCCGGCGCGGGCGAGCTGGTCGCGCACCCAGTCCGACCAGGGCCGGTGGGCGGGGGCGGCGGCGACGAGGACCCGGTCGGGTTCACCGTCGGTGGGCAACCCGAACGCGCGCCGGTAGGTGGCGCGGGTGGCGGCGGGCACCCCGTCGGCGGTGGGCAGCCCGTGCCCGGTGACGACCTCGGCGAGCGCGGCGTGCCCGGCCAGGACCGCGGGGGCGGTGTCGGGGGACTCCACCAGGACCGCCAGCAGCGCGAACGGGTCGTCGTGGCGCCAGGCGGGCAACTCCAGATGCCCGTCGACCGGTGGGGCGTCGGCCTGTTCGGCGGTGATGGGGGCGAAGGCCCGGTGGATGTCGGTGCGGGCCTGCGCGGCCTGCTCGGGGTCGTCCCCGGCGGGGAACGGGGCGGCGAGGGCGACCACGTCGACGCGCACGGTCGCCGCCCGCCGCAACCCGGTGGCCACCTCCACCGCCGCGGCCACCGCCCGCGGCCCCCCGGCGAAGACCACCACCGCCAGGTCGCCCAGGGCCGCGGCGGCGGCGAGCCGGTCGGGGTCGCGCCCGGCGGGCAGCAGCACCAGCACGTCGTCGTAGTCGGACTCGGTCAGCAGCCCGCGCAGGTCCCCCGACGCGGCGGGGGAGGCGGTGGCGGTGACGAAGTCGGGCAGCCCACCGGGGGTGCCGGTGCAGATCAGGTCCACCGGCCCCGCCAGCCCGGGCACGGTGAACCGCTCCAGCGGCCCGACCCCGGCCGGGCGGGCGTGGGCGGGCACCATGGCCAGCAGCCCCGCCCACAGCGCGGCGGGCACCTCGGCGGTGTCGGTGTGGAACGGGTCGAGGAACTCCCGCACCGGGGGGCTCTCGGTGGACCAGTCCAGCACCAGGACCCGGCGCCCGGCGGCGGCCAGCAGCACGGCGAGGTTGGCCACCGCGTCGGCGCGCCCCGGCCGGACCGCGGCCGCGGCGAACACGGTGACCGCGGCCTGCCCGACCGCCTCCCGACGTCCGCTCATCCGATTCCCACATCCCACCCGCGCCGACGTGTCCCGTCTTGAGGAGACTCCCGCCCGGGGGTTCCCGATGCCCCCCGGCGACCAAGATCACCCGATCGTCGCAACACCCTAGAGGGAGTTCTGGAACGCGGCGAACCTGCTCGGCGCACCGCCGTCGGCCAGCACCCGGCGCAGCGCGGCGCGCAGCACCGACTCCGGCATGGCCTCCAGGTCGGCGAAGTCGAGCCCGGTGAGGTCGGGCAACCCCGCCGCACCCCCATCCGCCGCGGCCCCGGTCCCGCCGCCGCCCGGCCCGCCGGTGGCCTCGGTGGTGTCGGTGCCGCGGTCTGCGGTGGTGTCGGCGTGCTCGGCGCGTCGGGCGTCCACGGCACGCCCCCCTCCCCCGGATCGTCACACCCCGTGGTGTGCCTGCCACCCATGGTATCGCGCGCGGCCACCCGACACGGGGATGAGCCGATCGGGTACTGCGGTGACGAGAACCCGCCGGTCACCGCACGGGCCGGGAATGATGACCGCTCACGCCACCCGGACGGGTGGCCCCCGGGAGGAGGGTGGGATGACCGGGCCGCGGCCGGTGCGCCAGTTCGTGCTGAAGGTCCACGGCCGGTGCAACCTGGCCTGCGACTACTGCTACGTCTACGAGATGGGCGACGGGTCCTGGCGCGCCAAGCCCCGGGCGATGGCCCCGGGCACCGCCGACGCCGCGGTGGACCGCGTCGCCGAGCACGCCGCCGCCCACGGCCTCGACGCGGTGCAGGTGGTGCTGCACGGCGGTGAGCCCCTGCTGGCGGGGGTGGCGGCCCTGCGCCGGGTGCTGACCCGCGCCCGCGACCGGGTGCCCGCCCGGGTGGACTTCGCCGTGCAGACCAACGGGCTGCTGCTCGACACCGCCTTCCTGGACCTGTTCGCCGAGTTCGGGGTGCGGGTGGGGGTCAGCCTCGACGGCACCGCCGCCGGGCACGACCGCCACCGCCGCACCCACTCCGGGCACGGCACCCACGCCGCGGTCACCGAACGCCTCACAGCACTGACCGGCCCCTACCGGCACGTCTTCGGCGGGCTGCTGTGCGTCATCGACCCCACCGCCGACCCGCTGGCCACCCACACCGCCCTGACCGGGTCCGCCCCACCGGTGCTCGACTACCTGCTCCCGCACGGCACCTGGGACACCCCACCCCCGGGCCGCGCCCCCGACCCCACCCGCACCCCCTACGGCGACTGGCTGGTCACGATCTTCGAGCACTGGTACACCGCCGCCCCCGGCCCCACCTCCGTGCGCCTGTTCGACGCCCTGCTCGACCTGCTGCTGGGCGGGGAGTCCACGGTGGAGGGCCTGGGCACCGACCCGTCCCCGCAGGTGGTCGTCGACACCGACGGCGGCATCGCCCGCTCCGACATCCTCGCCGCCACCGTCCCCACCGCCGCCGCGACCGGCCTGAGCGTGCACCGCGACCCCTTCGACGCCGCCCTGGCCCCCGCGCCGCCGGTGTGCCCGACGTGCGCGGCGTGCCCACTGCTGCGGGTCTGCGGCGGCGGGCAACCCGCCCACCGCCACCGCGCCGGGTCCGGGTTGGACAACCCGTCGGTGTACTGCCCGGACCTGACCCGGCTGATCACCCACGCGAGCACCCGCCTGGCCGCGGACCTGGAACACCTGCGGTGACCCGCGCCCTGCCCCGGCACACCGTGGCCCCGGCGACCCTCGACGCCCTCGCCGCCGGGGGCGGCGGCGAGGCAGCGGTGCGCGCCCTGGTCGCCGCCCGCCGCTCCCGCACCCTGGGCCTGCTGCGGCTGTCGATCACCGGTGACCCCGACGCCACCGCCGCCTTCCGCGCCCTGGGCGCGGTGCGCGCGGCGGCCCCGGCCGCGGTGGACCGGGTCCTCGACGACCCGCTGGTGGGGGCGTGGGCCACGGCGCGGGCGGTGCGCGGCCACGGCCGGGCGGCGGACCTGGCGTGGGTGGCGGCGGCGGCCGCGGTGCGCGCCGGGGTGCCCGCGGTGCTGTCCTTCCCGCCGACCCGGGCGGGGGTGCTGCCGTCGCTGGGCACCGCCACCACCGCGATCGCAGGCCGCCACCGCACCGACACCCTGCCCTGGTCGCCGTTCCCGGTGCTGCGCCCCGGCGGTGCCGCCGAGGTCGTCGCCGCCGACTGGCCCCCGGACCTGCTGCCCGCCGACCTCGGCGCCTGCCCCCCACCGCCGCGGTGGGCGGGCCGGGTGGCCGCCGGGTGGGCGCTGCTGGCCCGCGACCACCCCGACGCCGCCGCGGAGACCGCGGCGATCACCACCACCGCCACCGCCCTGGCACCCCCACCCGGGTCGCAGACCAGCGCCACCCTCGCCGACGCCCTGGGGTGCGTGTTCCTCTCCGCCGGGGACGACCCCGAGGCCACCGCGGCCACCCTGACCCACGAGACCCAGCACGCGAAGCTCACCGCGGTGATGGACCTGCACCCGCTGACCGCGCCGTGCGCGGACACCTTCTACGCCCCGTGGCGCCCGGACCCCCGCCCCCTGCCCGGCCTGCTGCACGGCACCTACGCCCACCTGGGGGTCACCGCGTTCTGGCACACCCGCCGCGCCACCGGGTCCGGCCCGCACGCCGACCGCGAGTTCGCCCGCTGGCGCGCCGCGGTCACCGCCACCGCCGCCGTGCTGGCCACCGCCCCGCTGACCGCGGTCGGGCGCCGCTTCGTCGCCGGGATCGCCGCCGCGGCGGCCCGCTTCGCCCGGGTGCCGGTGCCCACCCGCGCCGAGGCCGACGCCGAGGACCTGCTGCGCGCCCACCGCGCCCGCTTCGAACACCGCTGGGGTCTTGAGCACCGCCGGGGCTAAACCGGGTGACCGCCGCGCCCCACCTGCTCCAGCATGGGCCGATGCCCACCGACGTGTTCACCCCCGCCGGGCTGCACCTGCGCACCCCGCGCCTGCACCTGTGCCTGCCCGACCCCGAGCAGCTCACCGCCCTGGCCCACTTGGCCGCGGGCGGCGTGCACGACCCGGCCACGATGCCCTTCGTCGTGCCGTGGACCGATGCCCCGCCGGGGCAGGTGGCGCTCGCGGTGGTGCAGCACCACTGGCGGACGTTGGGGGCGTGGACACCGCGGGACTGGTCGTTGCCGCTGGTGGTGGTGTGCGAGGGGGTGGTGGTGGGCATGCAGGGCCTCTCGGCGACCGACCTGGCCGTGACCGGGGAGGTGGTGACCGGGTCGTGGCTGGGGCGGGCGCACCACGGTCGCGGCATCGGCACCGAGATGCGCGCCGCGGTGCTGCACCTGGCGTTCGAGGGCCTGGGCGCCCGGGAGGCCCGCTCGGCGGCGTTCACCGACAACCCCGCCTCGCTGGGGGTCTCGCGCAGGCTCGGCTACGCACCCGACGGCATCGAGCGGCGCGTCGTGCGCGGCGCCGTGGCGATCGATCAGCGGCTGCGCCTGACCCGGCAAGCCTGGGCGGCCCACCGCACGGTCGCGGTGACCCTGCACGGAGTCGCGCAGTGCCTGCCGATGTTCGGCCTGCCCCCCGCGACCACCCGACCCGCCCCGCAAACCCTCAACCACCACCTGAACCACCCCTGACCAGCCCATCCACAGGCCCGACCGCACCCTCAACCCGCCCTTGACCACACAACCCTCAACCTCAACTTGAGGGTCAGGCCACGCCGCGGGCGACGAACTCCCACGCCCGTTGCGCGTCCAACAACGGCGGCGCCCACCGGCGGGGGGTGGTCGCCCCCACCAGCAGCGCCGAACGCAGCACCGACCCCGGCACCGACGGCGCCAACGACCACAGCAGCGCCGCGGTCGCGGCCACCACCGCCGCGGCCACCCCGTTGCCGGTGGCCCGCCCGTACGGGCCCGGCACCTCCTGCCCCGGCGCCAACAACCCCCGCGGCGCCGCCTCCGGGTCACCCCCCACCGGGTCCTCCTCGAAACCCTCCACCGGTTCCTCGGAATCCTCGGCCCACTCCACGAACCAACTGGGCCGCCCGGTCACCGAGCACGAGTACACCGGCACCACCCACGGGTGCGCGGTCACCGCGCACCGCGTCGTGCCCGCCGCGGCGAACACCGGGACACCCCGCCCCGCGGCCGCGTCCAGCGCCGCGGTCAACGCCACCCGGTGCGACCGCGGCCCCACCCGCGCCGAGGACGCCACCACCAGCACCCGGCTCGGCCCCCGCAGCACCTCCCGCAACGCCACCGCCAACTCCCCCGGCGGGCACCCCCGCGCGGGCACCACCCGCGACCGCCACGGGCACCGCACCCCCACCGCCAACCCGTCGCGCCCCACCGCCCCGGTCAGCACCGGCACCTCCTCCGCGGCGGCCACCACCCCCACCCCGACCGACGCCGACCCCTCCCCCAGGCGCAGCACCCGGGTCAACCGGACCAGGTCCAACAACGGCGACCCGGGTCTACGCGTCTCCGGCGTGATCACCACAGCCCGAACACCCCTTCACACGATCGCCATCACCCACCGGGGGCCGAACACCCCCGAGTTCTCGCAGAGTGTAGTGATCATGAGGCTGTGGGTGACCGCCGCCGACTGAGTGATCCTCAAGCGTCGGCGATGCGCACGCAGTCACCGGAGTACAACCGCACCGCCGCCACGATCTCGGTCAGCTCCCGGGTGAACAACCGGGTGTCCACCGGCAACCCCGGCCCCGACGCCACCGGCCACGCATCGCGCCGGTGCAACCCCAACACCCCGGGGGAACCGGGGGTGATGGCCGGGCGCACCCGGAACCGCAACGTCACCCCGTCGACGACCACCGACCGCAACGACTCCCACGGCAGGAACACCGGCCCCCGACCCGTGGGCACCCGCACCCCCACCCGGTCCACCGTCAGCGACGTGGCCCGCCGCTTGCGCCGCGCCACGTACCCCGCCACCTTCGCCCCCACCACCAGCACCACCGCACCCACCACCACCCACCCCAGCACCGGCCAGGGCCACCCCACCACGACCAACCCGACCCCCACCACGACCCCGGCGACCCCACCCGCCGACCACGGCCGCAACGTCCGCCGCCAAGCCGCCCGGTCCACCTCCGCCTCGAACAACTCCCCGACACCCGGCACCAACGGACTCGACATGCGCCGACCCTAGGACACCCCCCACACCC
>NZ_AYXG01000196.1 GCF_000564855.1 Actinokineospora spheciospongiae | reverse complement strand
GGCGACCCGGTGCGGCGCCAAGCCGCGGCGGGTCGCCTCGGTGAGCAGGCCCGGGAGCAGGTACTCGGTGCCGCCGAAGCCGGACTTGGCCACGAACACGTCGTCGCGGTCGGTGCCGAACTTGGTCTCGTCGCGGCAGCAGGCGTGGTCGCTGACCACCCAGTCGATGTCGCCCGCGGCCACGTGCTCCCACAGCGCCTCGACGTCGTCGCGGTCGCGCAGCGGGGGGTTGACCTTGCCGCCGATGCCATGGGCGGTGCGGAAGTCGGCCAGCAGGTGGCCGATGGTGACCTCGCGGCGGAAGTCGATGTGCGGGAACGCCCCGGCCATCCGCAGCGCCGCGTCCACCGCCTTGCGGGAGGACAGGTGCAGCAGGTTGATGTTGACCAGGCCGGTCTCGTGCGCCAGGTAGGAGGCGATGGAGATGGCCAGGCCCTCCGAGTGCGCCGGGCGTGAGGCCGAGTACGCCTCCAGGCCGCTCAGCTTGCCCTCCTCCTCCACCAGGCGGGTGTAGGCGGTCATGATCTCGGCCGTCTCGCAGTGCAGCGACAGCGAGATCTCGTCGGCCAGCTCCGGGAAGCGCTCGCGGGCGGCCTGGATGCCGCGCATGACGAACTCGAAGTGCGCGTAGTCGTAGCGCTCGCCCTCGGGGATCATCAGGAACGACGACTGGTCGGCTGAGCGGCCGTGCAGGCCGTGCGCGCCGTAGAACATGAAGACCTTGAACGACGGCACGCCGTGCTCGCTGACCAGGTCGGGGATCTCCTCGATGTGCTTGCTCATCATCGGCGCCAGGTGGAAGCCGTAGTCCACGTGGGCGCGGCCCTTCGCGGCGGCCAGCACCTCCGGGAAGAAGGACGCGTACTCCCCGCCCTTGTTGAGGTAGTACTGGCCGGTGCGCATGTAGTTCAGCGCGGTGGTGACCCCGCCCTGGGCGCACGCCCGGCTCTCGGTCTCGGTGTCGGCGGCCAGCTCGTTGTAGATGCCCCAGTGCTGGTGGGCGTCCACCACACCGGGGAACGCCAGCCGCCCGCCGCCGTCCACCACCTCGGTGGCCGGGCCGAGGTCCGGGCCGATCGCGGCGACCTTGCCGTCGCGCACGCCGATGTCGGTGCGCTCGACCGCCTCGACGCCCGGCCGGACCAGGTCGACGTCGCGCAGAACCAAGTCGTACATGTCCACTCCTTCGCTACCCACGGCTGTTCCCCCGGTCGACCCGGACCAGCGCCATCAGCTCGCCCGGTCGTGCTGCCCCGCCCAGGTCCGCCACCGCCGCCTCGACGGCCGCGGCCGCCTCGGGCGCCAGCAGGCCCGCCACGTTCTCGCGGAACTTGGTCCGCAGTTGCTCCCGCGTCAGCGGGTTGTCCGGCCCGCCCCGGTTGACCAGCGCCTTCGCCGTCCACTCGCGACCGTCGGCGGTGCGCGCCCGCAGCACGCACGGGAACTGGTGCGGGAAGATCTCGGTGCACTCGGCGTCGGCCACCACCCGGGTCTTGGCCATCAGCCCGGTGCGCTCCGGTGCGGTGAGCAGGTCCGGGGCGTAGTCGGCCAACGCGGCGCCGAGGCCGCCGCCGCCGAGCAGACCCACCACCGCCGCGTACGGGCCGCTGAACTGCGCCTCGTAGGACGTCGTGGGCTGCCGCTTGCGCTCGATCGGCTCGCCGACCGTGCGCACCACCGACGCCGGGACGCCGACCTCCAGCTCCGCCACCGCCTCGGGCGTGACGCCCTGGGCCCGCAGGTCGGCGGCGGCGTCGACGATCGCGTGGGTGAAGTGGTTGGCCGGGTAGGGCTTGAAGAAGATGCCCGGCACCTCCCACCGCTCCCCCAGCCCGTCGGTGATCGCCCCCGGGTCGAAGCGGCCGTGCAGGTGCGCCTGGAAGAACCCGAACCGGCCCTCCAGCGCGGCGGGCGGGCCGGTGAACCCGTGCCCGGCCAGTTGCGCGGCCGACACCCCGGCGTGCGCGGCCCAGCCGCAGTGCAGCCGCTTGACCGTGCCGCCGGTCCGGTTGGCCTCGATGACCCCCGACGCCATGGACACCGAGATGCCCAGCGCGTGCCCGATCCCGGCCTCGTCCAAGCCGAGCAGCACCGCCGCGGCCACGGCGCTGCCCACCGCCCCGCAGATGGAGGTGGCGTGCTGGCCGTGCTCGAAGAACAGGGAGGTCTTGGCGTCGCTGTCGTAGCCCGCCATCCCCAGCCGGACGCACACCTCCAGCCCGGCGGCGACCGCGGCCAGCAGCGCCGTCCCGTCGGCGCCGGACGCCTCGGCCGCGGCCAGCGCGGCGGGCACCACCGACGCGCTCGGGTGCAGCACCGACGGCAGGTGCGTGTCGTCGTAGTCCAGCGAGTGCGCCAGGACGCCGTTGGCCAGGGCGGCCAGCGCGGCGGGCACCCGCTCGGGCAGGCCGATGACGTGCGCCTGCCCGGCCCCGCCCTGCTCGCGCACGTAGGCGAGGACCGCGGCGCTGGTGTCCAGCGGCAGCGCGCCGACGCACAGGCCCAGCACGTCGAGCACCCGGTCCCGGACGCTGTCGGCGACCTCCGGCGGCAGCGGCTGCGCGGCGGTCCGCGCGGCGAACGCGGCCAGCGCGTGCGACAGCGTCGTCTCCACGGCGGTCATCGCCCACCCCCGGCGACCACGGCCAGCGGTCGGACCGGGGAACCGGTGGCGCCGACGAGCTTGAGCGGGGCGAGCACGAACAGGAACTCGTGCGCGCCCGCGGCGGCCAGTCCCTCCAGGTCCATCGTCTCGATGATGTGCACCCCGCTCTCCACCAGCAGCACCCGGTGCGCGGGCAGCAGGGCGTGGCCCCGGCCCGGCGGCAGGCACTCGAACGCGATGGTGTCCGCCCCGACCGCGTGCGCGCCGCGGTCGGCCAGCCAGCGCGCCCCGGCCTCGCCCACGCCGGGGACGCCCGAGTCGTGGCCGATGAAGTCGCGCGGGTCCGGGGAGTCGAACCGCGCGCCCCAGCCGCTGCGGATCAGCGCCACCTCGCCCGCGCCCAGCCGGGCGCCGTGGCGCCGCTCGCAGCGCTCCAGGTCGTCCGGGGTGATCTCGTAGCCGGGGTCGCAGCAGTCGGCGCCCAGCACCGCGGGCACGTCGAACAGCACGCCCCGGCGGAACATCGGCTCGATGGTCTCCGCGCCCAGTTCCCGCATCGACCCGCCGCGCTGGGTTTCCTGCGCGTCGACCCCGCCGAGGAGCCTGCCCTCGTGCGAGACGTGCGAGAACGCGTCGATGTGCGTGCCGACGTGCGTGCCCAGGGAGATGTGGTCGGCGGCGGCGGACCCGCCGTCGGCGCGGACCGCGTCGCCGTGCCTGCGCGGCAGGGTGTGCCAGTACGGCGGGTGGTTCGGCGACTGCGGCATCCCCCGGTAGAGCGGGCGCCCGAGGTCGAACACCGCCGGGGCGCCGTCGAGCACGGCCGCCAGCCAGGTGCTGACCGCGCTGGGCCCCAGCTCGGTGCGGGGGGTCACGCGACCGCTCCGCGGGCGCGCATGGCGTCGATGTCCTCGGCCGGGTAGCCCAGTTCGCCGAGGACGGCGTCGGTGTCGGCGCCCAGGTCGCGGCCGACGTGCCGGATGCGGCCGGGGGTGCGGGACATGCCCCACATGACGTTGTGCATCAGGACGTCGCCGAGCTTGGCGTCCGGCGCGGTGGTCAGCATCGCTGTCTTCCTCACGTGTTCGTCGGCGACGATGTCGGCGGCGTCGTAGACCGGGGCGACGGCGGCGCCCGCCGCGTCGAACGCGGCCAGCACCTCGTCCCGGGTGCGCTGGGCGATCCAGCCGCCCACGTGCGCGTCGAGCAGGTCGGCGTGTTCGGCGCGCTGCCCGCCGGTGGCGAACCACGGCTCGTCGATCACCTCGGGGTGCCCGACGAGGCGCAGCACGCGCTCGGCGATGCTCTGCGCGCTGGTGGACACCGCGACCCACTTGCCGTCGGCGGTGCGGTAGGTGTTGCGGGGGGCGTTGTTGGCCGACCGGTTGCCGTGCCGGGTCTCCACCACGCCGAGCTGGTCGTAGGCGGTGGGGCCGGGGCCGACGGCGGTCAGCAGCGGGGTCAGCAGGTTCATGTCCACGACCTGACCCCGCCCGGAGCGGTCCCGCTCGTGCAGCGCCATCATGGTCGCGGCGGTGGCGGCGATGCCGCACAGCGTGTCGGCCAGGCCGAAGGCGGGCAGCGACGGAGGGGCGTCGGCCGGTCCGGTCAGGTGCGCGAAGCCGCTCATCGCCTCGGCCAGGGTGCCGAAGCCCGCGCGGCCGGAGTACGGGCCGGTCTGGCCGAATCCGGTCACCCGGACCACGACCAGCCGGGGGTTGCGCGCCAGCAGCACGTCGGGGCCCAGGCCCCAGCGCTCCAGGGTGCCCGGGCGGAAGTTCTCCACCAGCACGTCGGAGCGCTCGGCCAGGCGCAGCAGCACCTCCGCGCCGTCCGGTGTGGACAGGGAGGCGGCGACCGCGCGCTTGTTGCGGGCGATCTCCTTCCACCACAGCGGTTCGCCGTCCTTGGCCGGGCCGTGCCCGCGCATCCCGTCCCCGCGCTGCGGGTGCTCGACCTTGACGACCTCGGCCCCGTAGTCGCCGAGTAGCCGGCAGCACAGCGGGCCGGCCAGGATGGTGGAGGCGTCGATCACCCGCAGCCCGGACAGCGGCCCGTCGCCCGGTGTGGCAGCGCTGCCGCCCGGTGTGGTGGTCATGCCGTTCTCCCCGTTCGGTCGATGGTGTCGGCGAGGGCGCCGCAGAAGGCGGCCGGGTCCTGCTCGGCGACGAAGTCGGTGGCGCCGGGCAGCGTCGTGGCGCGGGTGTGCGCCAGGGTCGCCACGGCCCGGTCGTGCATGTGCCCGATGCGGTCGGCGGTGCCCGCCAGCAGCAGGTCGACCGGCCCGGCCAGCTCGGCGGACGCGGCCAGGTCGTGCCGCCAGACGGCCCGGTAGGAGGCGGCGAAGTCCGGTCCGGCGGCCAGGTAGTCGGCGACCAGCTCGGTGATCAGCTCAGGGCTCGCGTCCGGGTACTCGCCGCGCACCCTGGCCCAGATCCAGGCCAGGTGGGCGCCGTCGTGGTCCGGTGCGTACGGCGGGGCGAACCCGGCGAGCCGGTCGGCCTTCTCCGCCCCGGTGTAGACCGGCACGCCGTGCAGCACGATCCCCGCCGCCCGGCCCGGCTGCTCCGCCGCGGCGGCAAGGGCGAACACCGCGCCGGTGGCCCGGCCGAACAGCCAGGGCCGCTCGACGCCGAACGCGTCGGCGACCAGCCAGGCCACCGCGCCGTAGTCGGCGGCCGACCACTGCTCGCCGGGGCCGTCGGAGCCCCCGTAGCCGGGGGTGTCGACGGCCACCGGGGCGCAGAACGCGGCCAGCCCGGCCAGTGCCCGCCGGTAGCGGCGGCTCGACAGCGGGCTCTGGTGCAGCAGCACCAGCAGCGGTCGACCGTCGCGCAGTTGCTCCGCGACCGGTGCGCCGGGCGCGTGCCGGTAGTGGACCTGACCCCACGGCGCGTCCAGGTACCCGGCGCTCACCCGGGCTCCCCGGTCGGCAGCAGCTCGTCGCTGCGCTCGGCGCGCAGGCAGGTCACCGCGTGCCGGTCGGCGACCAGCCGCACCGCGATCGGCCCGGACGAGCACTCCGGGACCTCGATCGGACAACGCCCGCTGAGCACGCAGACCTGCGGTTCCCTGGTGGGGTTGGGGATCTCGCCGCGCAGCGGGACGTGCTCCTGGCGCTCGCCGACGACCGCGCTCAGCGTCGCCGAAAGCAGCGCCTTGGTGTACGGGTGCCGGGGATTGCCCAGGACCTCCGCGGTGGGGCCCTGCTCGACGATCTGGCCCAGGTACATCACCGCGACCCGGTCGCTGATCGTGCCCACGGTGGCCAGGTCGTGCGAGATGAACAGGTAGGACATGCCCTCCTCGCGTTGCAGGTCGCGCAGCAGGTCCAGCACCCGGGCCCGGACCGAGACGTCCAGCGAGGACGTCGGCTCGTCCAGCACGACCAACCGAGGCCCGGTGATGATCGCCCTGGCGATGCCGATCCGCTGCTGCTGCCCGCCGCTGAGGTGCCGGGGCAGCCGGTCGGCGTGCTCGGCGGTCAGCCCGACCCGCTCCAGCATCGCCACCACCCGCTCGCGGCGCTGCGCCCGGCTCAGCCCGGGCTGGTGGATGACCAGCGGTTCGGCGACGATGTCGCCGACCTTGATCCGCGGGTTCAGCGACTCGTAGGGCTCCTGGAACACCACTTGCAGCCGCGCCCTGGTGGCCCGCATGTCCGCCTTGCTGAGCGCGGACAGGGCGGTGCCGTCGAAGCGGGCCTCACCGCCGGTCGGGGTGATCAGGCCCAGCGCGATGCGGCCCAGGGTCGACTTGCCCGACCCGCTCTCGCCGATCACCGCCACCGTCTCGCCCTGCTCTACGGCGAGGGAGACGCCGTTGACCGCGAAGACCTCCTTGCCGCCCCGGCGGAACACGTGCCGGACGTCGGACAGCTCCAGAACGCTCATCGGGTCACCTCCACCCTGGCCGACGCCGACCACGGCGCCGGTGGCACCGCCGCCAGCAGCTTGCGCGTGTAGGGGTGCTGGGGATCGGTGAAGACGTCGGCCACCGCCCCCTGCTCCACCACCTCGCCGGAGCGCATCACCACGACGCGGGCGCAGTACTGCGCGACCACCCCCAGGTCGTGGGTGACCAGCAGCAGCGACCGGTCCCCGCCCGCCACCTGGGCGGCGATGAGGTCGAGGATCTGCCGCTGCACGGTCACGTCGAGCGCGGTGGTCGGCTCGTCGGCGATGACCAGCGGCGGGTCGTGCAGCATGGCCAGGGCGATGACCACCCGCTGCGCCATGCCGCCGGACAGCTCGTGGGCGTAGCCGCGCAGCACCCGCTCCGGGCTGGGCACCTGCACCGACTCCAACCGCCGCAGCGCCAGGTCGCGCACCTCCGCGCGGCCCATCCGGCGGTGCGCGCGGACCACGTTGGCGAACTGCTTCTCGATGCGCAGCACCGGGTTCAGCGCGCCGAACGGGTTCTGCGCGACGAAGCCGATGCGGTTGCCGCGCACGTGGCGCAGCCGCTTGCGGCTCGCGGTGATCAGGTCGTGGCCCTCGAACTCGGCCCGGCCGCCGATGACCCGGCCGTAGCCGGGCAGCAGGCCCAGCACCGAGCGGATGGTCACCGACTTGCCGGAGCCGGTCTCGCCGACCACGCCGACGGCGACGCCGGTGGGCACCTCGAAGCCGATGCCGTCGATCGCCCGGACCGGGCCCTTCCTGGTGCGGAACTCCGTGGTGAGTCCGGATACGGTCAGCACGTCAACTCCCCTCCACCCGTCGCTGGATACCGCCCGCGAGCACGTTCAGGCTCGCGATGGCGAGGAAGATCGCCACGCCCGGCCAGATCGCGACCCACCACTGGCCGGTCGAGATGCCCTGGGCGCCGACCTGGACCATCGAGCCCCAGGTCGGGTCCGGCGGTGAGACGCCGATGCCGAGGAAGTTCAGCGCGGCGATGACGATCACGGCGTTGGCGGCGGTGAGCGAGCACTGCACCAGGCAGACGTCGACCACGTTGGGCATGATGTGGCGGAACACGATCCGCCGCGGCCGGGCCCCGGTGGCGACGGCGGCCTCGATGAACCGGCCGTCGCGGATGGCCAGCGCCTCACCGCGGATGAGCCGGATGAACCGGGGTCCGTTGATGATGACGATGGCGTAGATGATGTTCTGGATGGCGTTGCCGGTCAGCGACACGATGGTCACCGACAGCACGATCAGCGGGAACGACTGGAACGCGTCGAGCGCCCGCATGAAGCCCTCGCTGTAGCGGCTCTTGGTGCTCAGCGGCAGCCCGATCAGCAGGCCGACGACGAGCGAGACCAGGGTGCCCAGCAGGGCCAGCACCAGGTCGCTGCGGCCTGCGGCCACGACCCGGGAGAAGACGTCGAACCCGTTGGCGTCGGTGCCGAAGACGTGCGACCCCGATGGCGCTTGCAGGACGTTGGCGGGGTCCGGGGTGACCGGGTCGTAGGGCAGCGGCGCGAAGAACGCCGCCAGCAGCATGAGCAGCAGCAGCCCGCCGCCGATGCTGATGCCCGGGTTGGAGCGCAGCGCCCGCCACACCGGGTGCGCCGCCGAGGGGCGGACCGGGACCTTCGTGGTCTCACTCATAGCTCACCCTCGGGTCCAGGGCCAGGACCACCAGGTCCAGCACGAGGAACAGGGTCAGGGTCATCAGCCCGGCGACGACCACGAAGCCCTGGATGATCGGCACGTCGACCTTGAGCACCCCGTCCAGCGCCCACTGGCCCATGCCGCGCCAGTTGAACACCCGCTCCACGATGGACGCGCCGCCGAGCAGCGAACCGAACAGGATGGCGACGTAGGTGATGACCGTGGTCCGCGACGCCAGGAACGCGTAGCGCACCACGGTGCGCTCGCGCAGGCCGCAGGCCCTGGCGAACTCCACCTGCGGGGTGGTGAGCGCGGTGCCCATGCTGCCGCGGGCGGTCTTGGCGAAGTACGACGAGTACACCAGCCCCAGCGACAGCACCGGCAGCGCCGCGTGCGACAGCGCCGAGCCCAGTGTGGTCCAGTCGCCGCTGAACAGGCTGCCGAAGATCAGGAACGAGTGCTCCGGGGCGCCCGCCTCGATGGGCAGCCTGCCGATGGGCGCCGGGGCCCAGCCGAGGACGAAGAAGAACAGGTAGATGCCCACCAGGGCCAGGAAGAAGTCCGGCACCGACTGCAGCGCCGAGGTCAGGCCGGTCATCACCCGGTCCGGCCAGCGGCGGGCGAAGTAGGCGCCGACGACGCCGATCACCAGGCCCAGGCCGACCGCCACCAGCAGCGCCAGCACCACCAGTTCGAGGGTGTTGGGCAGGAACCGGGCGATGTCGTGCAGCACCGGCTCGTTGGTGAAGAACGAGGTGCCCAGGTCCCCTCGCAGCAGGTTGCCCCAGAAGGACAGGTAGCGGTCCCACAGCGGCTTGTCCAGGCCGAGCTGCTGGTTGACCAGGGCGACCTGCTCGGGGGTGGCGAAGTCGCCCAGGATGGTCACCGCCGGGTCGCCGGGGATGAACAGGACCAGCACGAAGGACACGCTGCCGAGCACGAACAGCGAGATCGGCACGATCACGATGCGGCGCAGCGCGTAGCGCAGGATCGGCCTGCGGCGGCGCTCGCCGCGCCGCGGGGTTCCCAGGCCGGGTCCGGAGACCTCGGCCTTGGTGGCGACGTCGCTCACAGGACGCTCACCCCGCCGTCGACGGGGAGGGTGTGCCCGGTGACCATGCCCGCCGCGGGCGAGGCGAGCCAGCGCGCGGCGGCGGCGACCTCGGCGGCGTCGACGACCCGGCCGAGCGGGATGGAGGCCAGCTTGGCCGCCATGTACTCGGCGTCGTCGACCACGTCGGCGGTCATCGGGGAGGGCACGATGGTCGGGGCGACGGCGTTGACCCGCACGCCCGCGCCCGCCCACTCCAGGGCGAGCACCTTGGTCAGGTGGATGACGGCGGCCTTGGTGACGCCGTAGACCGCGGAGCCCGCGATGGCGACCAGGCCACCGGTGGAGGCCAGGTTGACGATCGCGCCCCGGCTCTCGACCAGCGCGGCGTACGCCGCCTGGCACATCCGCAGCGTGCCGTTGAGGTTGACGTCCACCACCGGCAGCCACACTTCCTCGGGCACGTCCTCGACGCGTCCCCTGGCGTTGATGCCCGCGTTGTTGACCAGCAGGTCGAGCCTGCCGAAGCGGTCCAGCACCTCGGCGACGGCGGCCCAGCAGGACTCCCCGGACCGCAGGTCCAGCTCGACGGAGTGCGCGGCGCCGGGCACCGGGTCGGCCACCAGGTCGGCGGAGACCACGGTGTGCCCGTGCTCGGCCAGGTCGGCGCACAGGGCGCGGCCGATGCCGCCCGCGCCGCCGGTCACCAGCGCGACCGGCCGGTTGTCGGTCGGGTCAGCCACCGCGCACCCCCGTTCCGACCGGCACGGCCCACCCGGTGCGGGCGGACTCGGGCAGCGGCAACGACATCAGCGCCGAGCCGGGGCTCAGCGGGCCGTCGACCCCGGCCAGGCGCAGCAGCGCCCACAGGGTGGCCAGGTTGCTGCTCACCGCGGCCCGGCCGGTGTCGGTCTCGACCGCCACGAGCGCGTCGAGCGTGCGCCAGTTGGTGCAGCTGATCACCACCGCGTCGGCGTCGGTGACGTCGAGGTCGCGGGCGGCGAGGTAGCTGGCGGTCGGTTCCAGCCTGCCCTTGGCCAGGTTGGACAGCACGTGCAGGTCGTTGCGGGAGACCACCTCGTACCCGGCCCGCGCCAGGTAGTCGGCGGCCCCGTCGGCGACGGCGGCCACGTACGGCGTGGCCACCGCGACCCGGTTCGCCGACAGCGCGGTGAGGGCGGCGGTCAGCGCCGAGCTGGCGGTGACCACCGGCACGCCGTGCCGCTCGGTGAGCCGGGCGCACATCGCGCGGTCCTCCTCCAGCCCGGCCAGGAAGCTGCCGGACGTGCAGGCGTAGGCGATCGCGTCGACCCCGGCGGAGGCGAGCTGCGCCACCGCGGCGTCGACGCCGTCGCGCATGGCCAGCAGGCTGGCCACCTTGTCCTCCGGTCGGTCCACCTCGGCCACCGGCACCCGGGTGGCCAGCACGGCGACCCCGGCCGGGGCGTGCGCGGCGAACTCCGGCTCCACGGTGGTGTTGGTGGCGGGCACCACCACGCCCACCCGCGCTCTGCGTCCGTACATCAGCGCTCCTTCGGTCGGAGGGGGACCCGGAAGCCGGGCTCGATCTCGGCCAGCAGGTCGACGACCCGGTAGGACAGGTCCAGCCGCGCGCCGGTCCCCGGGTCGCGCAGCGCCGCGGTCCACCGCTCGCCGTGCCGGATGCGGTTGTCGATGCTGGTGTAGGTGCCGCAGAAGACCAGGTACGACTCGGGCAGCTCGGTCACCCGCTCACCGAGGACCTCCAGGATTTCCGGGGGCGGGAGGAACACCGAGGCCGGGCTGCTCTGGTACAACTCGTCATCCACAGTGGACTCCAGCACCAGCCGGTCCCACACCGGTTCGACGTCGGCCCACCGCCACACCCGCCCGCCGAGCACGCTGGGCGAGTACTGCTTGGACCAGAGGATCGACAGCCGCTCCAGCTCCCGGTCGGTGTGGTCGGAGCCGACCCCGACGTACAGCTCGCCGCCGGAGACCAGCAGGACCACCTCGGCCTCACCGGAGGTGTGCCCGCTGTGCACGCCGACGACGTCGTCGGTGGTCACCGAGCCCACCGCCATCGGGTAGATCCGCGGGGCGGGCACGTCGAAGGCGATGCGCACCCCGACGTCGGCCACCTCCCGCTGGTGGGCCTCGGCGGCGGTGGAGTCCACCGTGGCCGAACCGAGGTTGTAGAGCCGGGTGGGCGAGGCCGACAGCGGCTCGTCCCCGCCCGGCGCGGCGACGCGGAGGCTGAACGTGGTCATCCGGTCGCCCCGCTCAGGACTCGTCGCCGAAGATCCGGCCGAACACGTGCGTGGCCTCCTCGACGGTGGGCACGCCGCCGGGCAGCGCGGAGAGCAGGATCGCCTCTAGCACCTCCCGACGGGACGCGCCCTCCTTCATGGCCCGCTGCGCGCTCCACACGATCCCGTCCGGATCGCCCTTGACCGCGGTGGTGATCCCGCACAGCACCAGGTACCGGGTCTTGAGGTCGAGGGCGCGGGGCTGCTCGGCGAAGAGCAGGTCCGAGGCCAGGTCGTCGTACTTGCGCAGGATCTGCGGGTCGACCTCGGCCATGAGCCGGTGCACCGGCAGCAGCCTGCCGCCGCGCTTGGCCCTGGCCCGCTCGACGATCTGCTCGTCGGTCATCCCGGCGCTGTCGGTCGGCGTGCTGGTGGTGGCTGTGTTGTCGGTCGACATGGCTGTTCAGATCTCCCGTCCGGCGAGTTCGCCTTCCCAGATGGCGTTGAAGATGCGGCGCGGCGAGACGCAGTCGCCGATCGCGCGCACCGGCAGTCGGCCCTTGAGGGCGTGGTAGAGCGCGTCGTCGGCGGCGTTGCCGGTGCTGAGCACCACCGCGTCGACGTCGGCGTGCGTGGTGGTCTCACCGGTCCAGACGTCGCGCAGCACCACCGAGTCCTCCACCACCGCGTCGACCTCGTGGTCGGTGATGAACCGGATGCCCTTGCCCCGGACGCGGCGGTAGGTGGCCTGCAGGTCGCGGCTGGCCTCCAGGTCGGGGGCCACCTGCGGGAGCCGGGTCACCAGGGTGACCTCGTGCCTGCGGTCAGCCAGGTACTCCGCGGCCACCACGGGCTGGCGGGCGCCGGTGTCGTCGAAGATGAACACCCGCGGCCCGATCTGCGCCTTGCCCGACAGGGCTTCGGCGACCGAGTGGACGTTCCACTGGTCCGCGCCCGGCACGGTCGTCCCGTCGCCCCAGGAGGCCGGGCGCAGCGAACTCCAGCCGTGCTTGAGCGGGGTCGACCCGGTGGCCACGACCACCTCGTCGAAGCCCTCAGCCAGCAGTTCCGCCGCCTCAGCCCGGTGCTTGAGCTGCACCTGCACGTCGGTCCGGTCGAGCTGGGAGATCAGCCAGTCGGTGATCCCCTGCCACTCGGCGTAGGTCTCCGAGCGGCCGATCAGCCGCACCTGCCCGCCCAGCTCGGCGTCCTGCTCGAACAGGGTCACCCGGTGCCCGCGCTGGGCGGCGGTCAGCGCGGCGCGCATCCCGCCCGGCCCGCCGCCGACCACGGCGACCCGCTTGGCCGCCGGGGCGTCGGTCAGCGTGCCCACGCCCAGGGTCAGCTCGCGGCCGACCGCCGGGTTGTGCACGCAGGCCAGCGGCGAGTTGACGATGGAGGCCATGCACCAGTTCGCCCCGACGCACGGGCGGATCGAGGTCGTCTCGCCGTCGCGGGCCTTGTTGGCCCACTCCGGGTCGGCGATGAGCTGCCGCGCCATGCCCACCATGTCCGCCTGCCCGGCGGCGAGCACCTGCTCGGCCAGCTCCGGGGTGTTCATCCGGCCCACGACCACCACCGGCAGCTCGGGCACGGCGGCCTTGATCCGGGCGGTGTCCTCGACCTGGAACCCGGCGGGTTGCGGGGTGGCGCCGTAGATGTCCATCCGCTCGATGTAGGTGCCGCGGGTGACCGAGATGTAGTCGACCAGCCCGGTGTCGGCGATGGCCCGCGCGATCTTCGCCCAGTCGGCGTTGGTGAGCCCGCCGGGCACGCCGCCGTCGCTGCCGTTGATCCGGACACCGACGACCTTGGTGCGCCCGGTCTCGGCCCTGGTCCTGGCGATGATGTCGAGGATCAGCCGCAGCCGGTTCTCGAACGACCCGCCGAACTGGTCGGTGCGGTGGTTGGTGGCGGGCGAGAGGAACTGCCCCAGCAGGTAGCCGTGGGCCAGGCCGTGCACCTCCACCCCGTCCAGGCCGCCCTCGACGGCGTGGCGGGCGGCGAGCACGTAGCCGTTGACCAGCTCGTCGATCTCCTCGTCGACCAGCACGTGCGGCATCTCGCGGTAGACCACGTCCGGCACCGACGACGGCGCCCACACCGGGAGCCGGTTGACCGTGCCGCTGGTCTCCCGGCCGCGGTGCCACGGCTGGGCCAGCAGCAGCGTGTCGTGCTCGTGCACGGCGGCGGCCAGCTTCTCGTAGTTGGGCACCACGGCGGGGTCGAAGGCGAAGATCTTCCCCTTGTACGGCTGGGTCGTCGGGTGCACGGCCATCGCCTCCATGGTGATGACCCCGACGCCGCCGCGGGCGCGCTCGGCGTAGTAGTGCACGTGCTCGTCGGTGAAGTTGTGGTCCTTCACCAGTTGCGTGCTGTGCGCGGTCATCCACACGCGGTTCTTGGCGGTCAGCGGGCCGATGCGCAACGGGCTGAACAGGGTGGGGTAGTCGCTCATGTCAGGCCTTCTTCAAGGTGTGCACGAACATCTCGCCGTTCGGCGCGTGCTGGTAGTTGGTGAAGCCCTTGCGGACGGCGTGCACGAAGTCCCGGTCGACCAGGTAGATGAAGCCGGGGTTCTGGACCAGTTGGGCGGCGGCCCGCTTGTGCTGCTCGTCGCGCTCCGGGCCGGGCTGGGTCTTGCCCAGCTCGGTGGCGATCGCGTCCAGCTCCGGGTTCTTGTAGCCGAAGGTGTTGAGCTTGCTGAACGAGGAGTTGTAGAGGAACACCGAGTAGTACGGGTCGGCGACCGCGGGCGGCTCCAGGTAGAGCATCGCCTGGTAGCTGGCGTCCTTGAAGATCGTGTTGATCTCGGTGGCGCTGGCCACGGTCTGGATGCCCACGTCGATCCCGATCGCGGCGAGCTGGGTCTTGACCAGGATCGCGATCTGCTCGGCCTCCGAGCCGGGGCGGGCCGGGCTGATGTGCAGGGTGATGGACAGCGGGCCGACACCGGCCTGCGACAGCAGCGACTTCGCCTCGTCCACGTTGAAGGCGTAGGTGCCCTCGGGGCCCGGGTCGACGCCGTAGGCCTGGCTGATCCCGTACAGCGAGGGCTTGTTGAAGCCGCGGTAGACCGCGTCCACGATGGTCTTGCGGTCCAGCGCCAGCGAGATCGCCCTGCGCACCTGCGGCTTGGCCAGGTTCGGGTCCTTGGCGTTGAGCACCAGGGGAATCCGGTCGGCCGACGCGCAGGTCTGCACCTCGACGGCGGCGTTGCCCTTGAGCTGGGCGTACTGCTCGTACTGCAGCGCGGTGGCGTAGTTGGCGTTGCCGGTGGAGACGAGCTGGGCGCGGCTGGAGGCGTCCGGCACGGCCAGGAAGATCAGCTTGCGGACGTCGCCGCGCTGCCCGGTGTAGTTGGGGTTGGGCGAGAGGGTGAGCCGGTCGCCCGCCACGAACTCGGCCGGGGTCTGCGTCCACGGGCCGAAGGTGGCCGTGTTGGTGGACAGGTACTTCTTGGCCCACGGGTCGTCGGCGGTGGCGTTCTTCTTGGCCTCGGTGCTGTCCAGGACGCGGAACTGCGACCAGGTCAGGATCGCCACGTCCATCGCGGACGGCGCGTCGAGGACGATCTGGAAGGTGCGGTCGTCGACGACCTTGATCGGGTCGGTGGCGTAGTCGGCGACGTCCTGCATGAGCGTGCCCGGGGTGCTGACCTTCAGCGCGATGAGCCGGTCGACGGTCCACTTGACGTCGTTGGCGGTCAGCGGGTTGCCCGCGGCGCTCTTGACCTCGCGCAGTTTGACCGTGACGCTCTTGCCGTCGGCGGCGCGCTCGTAGGACTCGGCCAGCTCACCGGTCACCTGGCCGACGTTGGCCAGCGTGCCGCAGCCCTGGCCGGGCAGGCCCTCGGTGTCCCAGCGGAACAGCGAGCTGCCCAGCTCGAAGCCGATGTTGCGGGACGGGTCGCCCTGGTAGTCGGCCGGGTCGAGGCTGGTCGGCAGGCCGGTCAGGGCGTAGGTGAAGGTCTCGTTCGACCCGCCCTGGCCCGCGGACTGCCCGCCTCCCCCGCCGCAGGCGCTCGCCGCGAGCGCGACGGCGGTCATCAGCACCCCAGCCCGCGCCGCCCGGCGCCGGATCGGTGTCGCGTGTGTTCTCTTCGCCATGCTGATCGCCATCCGAGACCTCGATCTGTTCCGCTCAGCGGGATTCGGTTGCTTTGTTGTTCCACATACCAATAGGCTCGGCGAGCGTTGTCAAGAGTCCACGAGAGACGAAACACATTCGTTCCGGTTGGACACCCACGGTGAACGGCCCCGATCGCGGTGCCGCGCACGACGGCGGGACGAGGAGGTCACCGGTGCTGCTGGACCCGGTCCGGGTGGGACGGTTGTCGCTGCGCAACCGCGTCGTGGTGCCCGCGCACACCACGAACTTCGCCGTCGACGGCCTGTTCTCCGCCCGGCACGTCGCCTACCACCGGACCCGGGCCGCGGGCGGGGTCGGCCTGATCGTCACCGAGGGGATGCGCGTGCACCCCACGAGCCTCGGGCGCACCACGACCGTCGCCGCGTTCGACGACCGGATCGTCCCCGCGCTGGCCGGGCTGGCCGACGCGGTGCACGCCGAGGGCGCCAAGCTCGCCGCGCAACTGCTGCACGTCGGCAGGCAGGCGGGCGGGCACCACGTGCTCACCGCCCCCTGGGGTGCCTCCGACCGGCCGTGGTCGGGCACCGCGGCCACCCCGCACCGGATGACCACCGCCGAGATCGCCGAGGTGGTCGCCGGGTTCGGCGCCGCCGCCGCCCGGGTCAAGGCGTCCGGGGTGGACGCCGTGGAAGTCCACCTGGGACACGGCCACCTGCTCCAGCAGTTCCTCTCCCCCGCCACCAACGACCGCGACGACGAGTACGGCGGCGACCCCGACCGCAGGCTCCGGCTGGCCCGCGAGGTGCTGACCGCGGTCCGAGCGGCCACCGACCTGCCGCTGCTGCTGCGGATCAGCGGCGACGAGTTCCTGCCCGGCGGCCTGGGCCTGCCGGAAATGCTCGACGCCGTCGGCGCGCTGCTCGCCGAGTTCCCGGTGGACGTGCTGCACGTCAGCCACTCCGCCTACGTCGGCTCGGTGAGCGTGGCGACGCAGATGGCCGACATGACCCACCCGCCGATGGCGTTCCGGCACCTGCCGAGGGCGTTCAAGGACGCCTTCCCCGGCACCGCCGTGCTCGCCGTCTGCCGGGTGGACACCCTGGACAACGCCGAGCGGATGGTCGCCGACGGCGACGCCGACCTGGTCGCGCTGGCCCGCCCGCACATCGCCGCCCCGGACCTGGTGGCCCGGCACCGCGACCGGCGGGCGGGGCGCGACTGCATCGCCTGCAACCAGGGGTGCGCGGGCAGGCTGGAACTGGGCCTGCCGATCGGCTGCGTGGTCAACCCCGAGGTCGGGCTGGAACGGGAGTGGGCCGCGCTGCGCACCGCCGCGGCGGACGGCCCGCGCCGCCGGGTGCTCGTCGTCGGCGGCGGGCCCGCCGGGATGGAGGCCGCGCTGGCCGCCGCCGGGGTGGGCCACCGGGTGACCCTGGTCGACGCGGCTTCCCGGCTGGGCGGCGCGCTCACCCTCGCCGCCGTCCTGCGGTCCGGTTACCGGCTCTACGTCGACCAGCTCGCCGCGGCCGTGCGGGCTTCCGGCGCCGAGGTGCGGCTGAACACCACCGCCGATCCCGACCTGCTCGCCGAGGGCTGGGACCACGTCGTCCTGGCCACCGGCGCGGTCGAGCGGCCCGAACCCGGGGACGTGGACTTCCCCGCGCTCGCGCTGCGCGCGGTCGTCGAGGACCCGGCCCGCGCGGGCGGGCACGCGGTGCTGGTCGACACCGAGGGTTCAACGACCGGCCTGGCCCTGGCGGAGCTGCTGCTCGACCGCGGCAGCCGGGTCACCCTGGTCACCGACCGACCCGCCCTGGCCTGGCGGGTGTCGCTCTACACCAGGCCCGCCCTGGTGGAGCGGCTGCGCGGCCGGGACTTCTCCGCCCTGCTCATGCGGTCGCCCGTTCGGGTGACGGAAGGTTCTATGATCTTGGCCGATCCGCTGTCCGGGCGGACCCAGGCGGTGGACGGCGTCTCGTCGGTGGTCTTCCTCCGACCGCCCACCGCCCTGGCGGACCTGGCGGGCCCGCTGCGCGACCTGGGCGTCGGGCACACCGTCGTCGGGGACGCCCACGCGCCCCGCTCCGCCCTGGAAGCCGCGTTCGACGGCAGGCTCGCGGGCCTGGCGGCGACCGGCGGGGCACAGACACCAGCAGCCGCGGCCGCGCTCCGCGGCAGGTTGTGACGAGAGGACAACGCGATGCAGTCGGTGGAACGGGTGGCCGGGGTGCTGCTGTGCTTCACCAGGGGTGAGCCGGAGCTGGGGGTGACCGACATCGCCCAGCGCCTGGACCTGCCCAAGAGCGCCGTGCACCGGGTGCTGGAGGCGCTGACCAAGACCGGGCTCACCACCAAGGAGCAGGAGCGGGGCCGCTACCGGCTCGGCCCGAGGGCCACCGAGCTGAGCTTGGCGACCCTCGGCACCGTCGACGTCCGGGCGCTGGCCCTGCCGGTCATGGAGGAGCTGCGCGACACCACCGGTGAGACGGTCACCCTCAGCTTCCTGATCGGCTCGATGCGCGTGTACGTGGCGCAGGCCGAGAGCAGGCAGGACGTCCGGATGACCGTCGAGGTCGGCAGGCGGGCCCCGCTCTACGCGGGCGCGTCCGGCCGGGCGCTGCTGATGACCTTCACCGAGACCGAGCTGGACCAGTACCTCGACGAGGTCGAGCTGACCCCGCTCACCGAGCACACCGTCCGCGACCGCGACACGCTGCGCGAGGTGCTGGCCGCCGACCGGGCCCGCGGCTACGCCGACAGCCGGGGCGAGCGCGACGCCTACGCCGCCGCCGTCGCCGCACCCATCACCGGCCGCGGCTCGCGGGCCTTCGCCTGCTTCAGCGTCTGCGGCCCGCACGCCCGACTGGCCGAGGCGGCCCGCGAAACCTGCGGCCCGGCCGTCGTCGCCGCGGCGGCCACCGTCTCCGAGATGCTCCGGGGGACCTGATGCCCGCCCGCTCCTACCTCTACGTGCCCGGCCACCGACCCGACCGGGTGCCCAAGGCCGCGGCGTCGGCCGCCGACGCGGTCATCATCGACCTGGAGGACGCCGTCCCGGTCGCGGCCAAGGCCACCGCCCGGGCCGCCGCGGCGGCGGCGCTGCGGGCGGGGTCGGGTGGAACGCCGCTGTGGGTGCGGGTCAACCCGGGCGCCGACGACCTGGCCGCCGACCTCGCGGCGGTGGTCGGGCCGGGGCTCGCCGGGGTGTGGCTGCCCAAGGCCGAACCCGCCGCACTGGCCCGGCTCGACGACCTGCTCACCGGGTTGGAACGCGAGCGGGGTCTGCCGGGTGGCGCCGTCCCGGTCGTGGCACTCGTGGAGACCGCCGCCGGGGTCCTGCACGCCGAGGAGGTGTGCCGCGCGCCCCGGGTGGTCCGGCTCGGCATCGGCGAAGCCGACCTGGCGGGCGAACTGCGGGTGCGCCCGGACCCCGACCGGACCGAACTGCACGGCGTCCGGTTGCAGGTCGTGCTGGCCTGCGCCGCCACCGGCCTGCCCGCCCCGGTCGGCCCGGTCGAAACCAACGTCACCGACACCGACCGGCTCGCGCACACGACCGCGACCCTGCTGCGCCAGGGCTTCCGCGCCCGCACCGCCCTGCACCCGCGCCAGGTCCCGGTGATCAACGCGGGTTTCACCGCCACCGCCGAGGAGGTGGCCGCCGCCGAGGCACTGCTGGCCCGCGTCCCGGCCGACGAGTCGACCGCCGTGGACCCCGACGGCCACTTCCTCGACCCGGCCGTGCTGCGCACCGCCCGCGAAACCCTCGACCGCGGCTGACGGCCGGACCTCCGACCGCGCCGGCAGCCGGTCATCACGTCCGGCGAGCCGCCACACCCACGAACTCCCGGCTCCGTTCCCAAGAGTGCACCGCGACCACCGGAACACCCACCGCGGAGGTGCCGGTGCACGATGGCTTGACGCGGGGACCCGGGGAACGGATGCGGTGCGTGGTGCCCGTCATTCACCTGTACCGCAACGGGTTTGCTTTCCCGCCCACACGTGTCGCGCCGTTGACCGTGCCGACCCGCCCCGTTCTACTTGGTGGGCCGCAGGTTCGGCGATCCGGGCCGCCGGTCACGTTGCCCGGAAACACTCGAGAGGTGGATCTCATGGCATTGCGGAAGACCCTGGTCGCCCTGGTGGTCGCGGGTTCGGCGGCGGTGTGCGCGCCGACCGCAGGCGCGGAGGTGGCGGGAGCCGACGTTCCCGCCGCGCGGGAGACCGTGGCGGTGATCGAGAGCGCGAACGGTTCGGAGGACGTGTGGTTGCAGACGCTCTGGGACACCAAACCGATCATCGTGGAGGACTTCCGCGGCAACGCTCGGCAGGTGTGGGCGTTGGGCAGCGGTGACAACCTCATCAGGAACCTCGGCACCGGTCTGTGCGCGGCCGCGATCGGCGGCGTGCTGAAGGGCCGCGCGTGCGATCCCGGCGACCCGGGCCAGTTGTGGTGGCGCGAGGGCAGCGGGAACTCCCGGGTGATCGTGAACGACGAGTTCGGCACCTGCGTGACCTACGACGGGCACGAGCGCAGCCCGCGCCTGGAAGGGTGCGACTTCGGCGACCCCGACCAGCGCTGGTACATCAACGAGCAGTAGCGCGGGCCGGAGGTGCGTCCTGGCTGTCGGGTCATCGTCTGACGATCCACCCGACGCCAGGACGTGGCGGTCACGACCCGGATCAGGTCAGCACGGCAAAGGTCGACAGGGCCCGGGACACAGGATTCCCCTGGTCAGCGGTCAGGGGGTTTGACTGGAGGTGCGGACGACCAGCTCAGGGGTGAAGAGGACCTGTTCGTGCACGTGGTCGGGGTCCTGGACCTCGCGCAGCAGCAACTCCGCCGCCGTGGCGCCGAGTTTGCGGCGGGGCTGGCGGACCGAGGTCAGCGGGACGGCCGCGGCGGCGGCGAACTCGATGTCGTCGTAGCCGACGATCGCCAGGTCGTCCGGGACCCGGATGCCGGTGGTGACGCACTGTTGCAGCAGGCCCAGCGCCAGGAGGTCGTTGGCGCAGAACACCGCCGTGGGGCGGGTCGCCGCGGGCAGGCCCGCCAGTCGTTGCCCGGCGTTGCGTCCTTCCGGGACGGTCAGTGCGGTGGTTTCCAGGTGCAGCAGGCTGTCCGGGGGGCGGCCCGCTGCGGCCAGGGCGCGTTCGGCGCCCTGCTTGCGGTCGCGCACCTGCCCCAGGGTGAGGGGGCCGCCGACGAAGCCGATGCGCTCGTGGCCGCGTTCGACGAGGTGGCCCAGGGCCAGTTCCCCGCCCAGGCCGTCGTCCACGGCGACCGAGCAGTGGGTGGTGTCGCCGCCGCGGGTGCGGTCGACGATGACGACCGGGGTGCCGCGGCGGGGCAGTTCGTCGAGGATCGCCGCGTGCGGGTCGGCGGGGGTGATCAGGATGCCCTGCACCCGCTGCTGCTCCAGGCGGGTCAGGTAGGACAGTTCGCGCTCGGCGCGGTTGTCGCTGTTACACAGGAACACCGACAGGTCCTCGGCCTCGGCGACCTCCTCGATGCCCTGGGCGACGTCGGTGAAGAACGGGTTGGCGCCGTCGAGCAGGACGTAGGCCAGGGTGCGGCTGCGCCCCGCGCGCAGTTGCCTGGCGGACTCGTTGCGGACGAAGCCCAGCTCGCTCATCGCGGTCTCCACCCGCAGCCGGGTCCGCGCGCTCACCAGCTCGGGCCGGTTCAGCACGTTCGACACCGTGCCCAGCGAGACCCCGGCGGCGGCGGCGACGTCCTTGACGCCCACCTGCCGGTGCCCGCCTGCCGACCCGCGGTCGGACACCGTCATGCGACCCCCTCTTTGAAACGTTCATGTGGAGCGCGGCGAGTGTAGCCCGGCCAGCCGTGGCGGGAAAGCGCCGGTCACCGCGCTGATCAGCAACGACACCCCTTGACGGTTGTGACCGCCGACATATACGTTCCCGGCACTGAATTGAAACCTTTCATTGTCACTCCAGTTACGGAGGTGCCGCGATGGCGCGGCCGGACGCCACCCCCCTGCTCGAGGTCTGCGACGTCGTGAAGTCCTTCGGCGCCGTCGCGGCCGTCCGCGGGGCCTCCTTCCCCCTGTACGCCGGAGAGGCGCACGCGCTGGTGGGCGAGAACGGCGCGGGCAAGTCGACCGTCGTGAAGGTGCTCGCCGGGGTGCACCGACCCGACGGGGGCACCCTCCGCGTCGACGGCAAGCCGGTCGACTTCGGTACGCCCGGTGAGGCCAAGGCCGCCGGGATCGCCGTCATCTACCAGGAGCCGACGCTGTTCCCCGACCTGTCGGTGGCGGAGAACATCGCCATGGGCAGGCACCCGACCGGTCGCTTCGGCGGGATCGACCGGGCCGCCATGCGCCGGGAGGCGCTGGCGCTGTTCGAGCGGCTCGGCGTGCGCGTCGACCCGGCCCGCCCCGCCCGCGGTCTGTCCATCGCCGACCAGCAGATCGTCGAGATCGCCAAGGCGCTGGCCGGGCGGGCGAGGGTGCTGGTGATGGACGAGCCGACCGCCGCGCTGACCGGGGTCGAGGTGGAGCGGCTGTTCGCGGTGGTGCGGGCGCTGCGCGCGGACGGCGCCGCGGTGCTGTTCATCTCCCACCGGTTCGAGGAGATCACCGCGCTGTGCCAGCGGGTGACGATCATGCGCGACGGCGCGCACGTGTCCACCGACCCGATCGAGGACCTGACCGTTCCGGAGATGGTCCGCCGGATGGTCGGCCGCGAACTGGGCGCGCTGTTCCCCAAGCAGGACGTCGACCCCGGCGAGGTGGTGCTGGAGGTCAGCGGCCTGCGCCGGGCGGGGGTCTTCACCGACGTCACCTTCCAGGTCCGGGCCGGGGAGATCGTGGCGCTGGCCGGGCTGGTCGGCTCCGGGCGCTCAGAGGTCGTGCAGGCGGTGTTCGGGGTGGACGGGCGCGACGGCGGCACGGTCCACGTCGACGGCCGCGCGGTCAGGGCGGGCTCGCCGCGGGCGGCGATGGCCGCGGGCATGGCGCTGGTCCCCGAGGACCGCAGGCAGCAGGGACTGGTGATGGACCTGTCCATCCAGCGCAACGTCACCCTGCCCCGATCCGGGGCGCTCGCGGGCTTCGGCCTGCTCCTGGGCGGGGCCGAGCGGCGCGAGGCGCGGCGCTGGACCGAGCGGTTGCAGACCAAGTACGGCGACCTCGGTGACCCGGTCGGCACGCTGTCGGGCGGCAACCAGCAGAAGGTGGTGCTGGCCAAGTGGCTGGCCACCAGGCCCAGGGTGCTCATCGTCGACGAGCCCACCCGCGGCATCGACGTCGGCACCAAGGCCGAGGTGCACCGGCTGATGTCGGAGCTGGCAGCGGACGGGGTGGCGGTGGTGATGGTGTCCTCGGAGCTGCCCGAGGTGCTGGGCATGGCCGACCGGGTGCTGGTCATGCGCGAGGGCCGCGTCGTCGCGGAGATCGACCGGGCGGACGCCTCCGAGGAAGCGGTCATGTTCGCCGCGATGGGGCAGGGGGTGGTCGCGTGACCGCGCTCGACACCGCGCCCGCACCCGTGCGGGTCACCTCCGGCGCGTCCTGGTGGTCGTCGGTGGTGCGGGCCCGCGAGCTGGGCATCGTCCTGGCCCTGGTCGCGCTGGTCGGCTGCACCACCGTCGCCAACCCGCGGTTCCTGTCCGGGCAGAGCATCCGCGACATCCTGCTCGGCACCTCGATCCTGGCCGTGCTGGCCGTGGGCCAGGCGGTCGTGATCATCACCCGCAACATCGACCTGTCGGTCGGGGCGGTGCTGGGCCTGAGCGCGTTCACCGTCGGCTCGCTGGTGCAGGACAACCCCGGTCTGCCGGTGGTCGTGGCGCTGCTCGCCGGGCTGGCGGTCGGCGGGGTGTGCGGGCTGGTCAACGCCGTGCTCGTCCGCTACGGGCAGGTGCCCGCGCTGGTGGTCACGCTCGGCACGCTCTACGCCTACCGCGGCGCGACCTACCTGTGGGCGGGCGGTCAGCAGATCACCGCCGACGAGCTGCCGCGCGACTTCCTCGGCTTCGCCGACGCCTCGCTGCTCGGCGTGCCGTGGCTGGTGGTCATCGCCGTGGTGGTGATCGTGGCAGCGGGGGTCCTGCTGCGCAACTACCGCCTGGGCCGCGAGCTGTACGCGATGGGCTCCAGCCCGGAGGCGGCCACCCTGGTCGGCATCAAGGTCGGCCGCAACACCCTGGTCGCCTTCGCCACCAGCGGCGCGCTCGCCGGGCTGGCCGGGGTGCTGTTCGCGGTCCGGTTCGGCACCGTCGACGCCGCCGCGGGCACCGGCTACGAGCTGAACGTGGTCGCCGCCGCCGTGGTCGGCGGGGTGGCGGTGTTCGGCGGCAGCGGCACCGTGTGGGGCGCGGCGCTGGGCGCGCTGCTGCTGACCACCATCGGCAACTCCCTGGCCGTGCTCGACATCGACCAGTTCTGGCAGCAGGCCATCGTCGGGGCGCTGATCCTGCTGGCCATCGCGGTCGACCGGTTGGTCGCCCTGCGCACCGCGCGGGCATTGAAGACGCGGGCACTGAAGACGCGGGCACTGAAGAAGGGCGGCTCCCATGTCGACTGACCGCGCGCCGCGGCTGCTGTCGCGGATCTCCTGGTGGGACGCGGCGATCATCGTGGTCACCGCGGTGGTGCTCGCGGTGGCCGCCGGGGCGGTGGACAACTTCGGCACCGGCCGCAACTTCGGCTTCCTGGTGCTGGACCTGCTGCCGATCGCGCTGATCGCGCTGCCGATGACGTTCGTGGTCATCACCGGCGAGATCGACCTGTCGGTGGCCAGCACCCTGGGCCTGACCTCGGCGGTGCTCGGGTCGCTGTGGAACCGGGGTCTGCCGATGGAGACCATCATCCCGCTGTGCGTGCTGCTGGGGGCGGTGCTCGGCGCGGTCAACGGCCTGTTCGTCACCGTGTTCAAGCTGCCCTCGCTGGCGGTCACCATCGGCACCCTGGCGCTGTTTCGCGGCCTGGCGTTCGTTGTCCTCGGCGACAGCGCGGTGGCCGACTTCCCGGCCTCGTTCACCTCTTGGGTGACCGGCACCATCGGCACCACCCCGATCCCGAACGTGCTGGTGCTGCTGGTCCTCTTGGCCGCGGTGGCGGGTGTGGTCCTGCACGCCACCCCGGTCGGCCGCGCGGTGTTCGCCGTCGGCGCCAACGAGCAGGCCGCCCGGTTCTCCGGCATCCGCGTCGACCGGCTCAAGTTCTGGCTCTACGTGGTCAGCGGCGCGGTCGCGGGCCTGGCCGGGGTGCTGTGGACGCTGCGCTACTCCAGCGCCCGCGCCGACAACGGGCTGGGCCTGGAACTGGCGGTGGTGGCCGCGGTCCTGCTCGGCGGGGTGTCGATCTTCGGCGGCCGGGGCGCGCTGCCGGGTGTGCTGGCGGGTGTGGTCCTGCTGGCCACGTTGCAGAACGCCCTGCGCCTGTCGGACGTGACCAACGAGGCGCTCAACGTCGTCACCGGGGTGCTGCTGATCGTCTCCGTGCTGCTGCCGAACCTGGGCCGCTCGCTGCGCGCCGCGCTGCGCCGCAGGCGGCACCGCGTGGTCCGGCAGACCTGATCCGCACCCCTCCCCCACGATCCCCGAACGTCCCAGAGAGGCGACAACGATGTCCCGTACCCTCACCTCCCGCGCCGTGGCGGCCGCGGCGGCGGCCACGCTGGCCGTCGGGTTGACCGCCTGCGGCGGCACCACCAAGGGCTCCGACTCCGGCTCGGCCCCCGGCGGCACCGCCGCGGCCGCCACCGCCGACCCGAACGCCGCGCTGCGGGAGGGCCTCAAGGTCGCTTTCCTGCCCAAGCAGCTCAACAACCCCTATACCGACATCGAGGTGGGCGGCGGCAAGACGGCGCTGGACGAGCTGAAGGGCGAGTACAAGCTGGTCGGGCCGAACGACGCCAGCGCCTCCTCGCAGGTCAGCTACATCAACACCCTCATCCAGCAGCAGCAGGACGTCATCGCGGTCGCCGCGAACGACCCCAACGCGGTCTGCCCCTCGCTGAACCAGGCGCGCGCCGCCGGGATCAAGGTCGTGTCCTTCGACTCCGACGCCGCCAAGGACTGCCGCGACGCCTTCGTCAACCAGGCCACCACCCAGGGCATCGGCGACAAGCTGGTGGAGATGACCAAAGAGCTGGCGGGCGGCTCCGGTGAGATCGCGATCCTGTCGGCGACCCCCAACGCCACCAACCAGAACGCCTGGATCGAGGTCGTGAAGACCGCGCTGGCCAAGCCGGAGAACGCCGGGTTGAAGCTGGTGAAGATTGCCTACGGCAACGACGACGACCAGAAGTCGTTCCAGGAGGCCCAGGGCCTGCTCCAGTCCTACCCGAACCTCGAGGTGATCGTCTCGCCGACCACCGTGGGCATCGCCGCCGCCGCCCGCTACGTCAGCTCGTCGAGCTACAAGGGCAAGGTCGCGATCACCGGCCTGGGCACCCCGAACGCCATGCGTGAGTACGTCAAGAACGGCACCGCCACCAAGTTCGCGCTGTGGAACCCGGCCGACATCGGCTACCTGGCCGCCTACGCGGGTGTGGCGCTCAAGTCTGGGCAGATCACCGGCAAGCAGGGTGAGAAGTTCAAGGCGGGCAAGCTCGGCGAGTACACCATCGGCGCGGACGGGGAGATCGTCCTCGGCCCGCCGACGGTCTTCGACGCCGCCAACATCGACCAGTTCGACTTCTGACCGCCCGGCGGGCCGGGTCGCCCCCGGCCCGCCGCGGCCCGACCGGTGAGGAGATCCGGTGCGGCGGTACTGCTTCTGCCTACAGGTGCGACCCGAGCGGATGGCCGAGTACGTCGAGCGGCACCGGGCGGTGTGGCCGGAGATGCTGGCCGCGCTGCGCGACACCGGCTGGCACGACTACGCGCTGTTCCTGCGCGCGGACGGCCTGCTGGTCGGCCACGTGCGCGCCGAGTCGCTGGAGGCCGCCCAGGCCGCGATGGCCCGCACCGAGGTCAACGCCCGCTGGCAGGCGGAGATGGCCGGGTTCTTCGCCGACCTCGGCGACCGCGCGCCCGACGAGGGCTTCCTGCTGCTGGAACCGGTGTTCGACCTCGACGAGCAGCTAGGCCGTGTTTCGAAAGCCCGTGTTCGCGATAGCCGCGCCGAGGCGGCCCCT
>NZ_AYXG01000195.1 GCF_000564855.1 Actinokineospora spheciospongiae | reverse complement strand
TGTGGTCAATCCCGGTCTTGGTTGAGGCGCGGCACCAGGTCGTGGACCTGCTTGTGTGACCAGTGCCGTTGAGATCGCCGTTCGCCACCTTGTGGGCCCGCAGGCTCAACTCTTCCCGCGACAGGCTGGAGATCTTGGTGTCGACTGGTGTGGTCAATCCCGGTTCTGGTTGAGGCGCGGCACCGGGTTGCAGGCCCGTTTGCGTGACCAGTGCCGTTGAGATCGCCGTTCGCCACCTTGTGGACTCGTAGGTTCAACTCTTCCCACGATCGGCTGGAGGTCCTGGCGCTGCCTGGTGTGGTCAACCTCGGTTTCGCTTGAGGCGCAGCACCAAGTCGTGGGCCTGCTTGCGCGATCAGCGCCGCTGAGATGGCCGCCCTTGCCATCTCGTGGACCCGCAGGCTCAACTCTTCCCGACCGGCTGGAGGTTCTGGCGCTTCCTGGTGTGGTCAACCCCGGTCTTGGTTGAGGCGCAGCACCAGGTCGTAGGCCTGCTTGCGCGACCAGCCCGGCTGGCCCGCCAGCGCCTTCACGATCGTCGTCGGCGACACCGACTGCGCCAGCAGTGCCGTGACCAGGCCCTCGGAGACCGCCGGGCCGTCGGAGACCACCTCGTCGGCCACCGGGTCCAGCGCGCACAGCACGTCCCCGCGCACCACCAGCTCGCGCACCCGCTCCACCGGCCCCCACACCGGCCGCTCGGCCGACTCCGAGCCCGCGTCGGCGCCCACCACCGCCGCCGTCCGCGTCCCCACCGCCTTGACCACGTCGTCGAGCACGCGCGCCAACCCCGCCCCCGGTGTCCGGAACACCACCGCCGACGCCCGGTGCGCCCCCGCCGACCGCACCACCTCGCGCCTACCCGGCGCCCCCACCACCAACACCGGCGCCCACCGCGGCGACACCGCTGCGACGGCCAGCTCCGGCGGCAGCCCCAACACCTCCACCACCGGCCGCTCCGCCCACGACAGCACCTCCGCGGCGAACGGGTGCGGACCCTCCGAAGTGGACACGGCGAGCACGCGGCCGTTGTCCCGCAAAACCTCCGCCGCGTCCGCCGCCCGGGACAGGCCGGACAGCAGGGCCCGCGCGCCGTCGTCCTCCGCGACCACCGCGTCCGCCGCCGCCCGCTCGGCCGCCAGTCGCGCCGGGTCGCCCGCGCGGAACCGGACCAACCGGCCCACCTCGGCCACGTCGCGCTCGACCACCACGTCCACCTCGACCCCCGGGTCCGCCAGGGCCAGGGCCAGGTCGCGGGGCAGATCGCGGGCGGTCAGGTCCGCGTCGGTGGCCAGGGTGGTGGGCAGGCGGGCGCCGCTGCGGCGGACCACCGCCGAGTCGCCGGGGCGCCAGGCCGAGTTCGCCAGCGCCCGCACGGTGACCCGGTGCCCGCCCGCGCTGACGGTGATCCGCACCGGCCCGGCGACGGCGGGCGGCACCGGCCCGACGACGGTCGCCGCCACCCCCAGCACGCACGTCGCCCGGCCGGTGATGTCGGTGTCGACGGCGAACTCCAGGGTCCGGTCGTGCGTCGCCCGGATCTCCGCGTGGCCGCGGCACCGCAGCCGCAGCAGCTCAGCCCCGGGTGCGCTCAACGGACTGCACCCGGTCGTAGACCCAGTTCCGCGGCAGGCCGGTGACCTCGCGGATGACGTCGCTGGCGAAGCGGGAGGTGGCGCCGTGGCCGATCATGGCCGTGGCCAGCTTGCCCGCCAGTTCCTTCGCGCTGTCGTCGTCGCCCTCGTCCCTGCCCGCCAGGACCACGGTGAACTGCCCGCGGACGGGGTCCTCCGCCGCCAGCGCGGCGACGACCCCGGACAGGGGGCCGCGCAGGAACTCCTCGTCGGCCTTGGTCAGGTTCCGCGCCGCCGCGACCTGGCGGTCACCCAGGGTGTCCGCCATGTCGCGGAGGGTCTCCAGCATCCGGTGCGGGGCCTCGAAGAAGATCAGCGTCGCCGCGGTGTCGGCCAGGTCAGCCAGCGCGGCCCGGCGGGCGGCGGCCTTGCGCGGCAGGAACCCGACGTACTGGAACCGGTGCACCGGCAGCCCGGACCCGATCAGCGCGGTCACCGGCGCACTCGCCCCCGGCAGCGGCCGCACCCGCACCCCCGCGTCGATCGCGGCGGCCACCAGCCGGTACCCGGGGTCGTTGACCAGCGGCGTCCCCGCGTCGGACACCACCGCCACGTCGTCACCGGCGAGCAGCATCTCCAGCAACTGCCTGCCGCGGGACTCCTCGTTGTGCTCGTGGTAGCTCAGCAGCCGGGCGGTGACCCCCAGCGGCCGGATCAGGCTCAGCGTGTTGCGGGTGTCCTCGCAGGCCACCGCCGCGACCGAGGTGAGCACGGCCACCGCCCGGGCGGTGATGTCGTCCGGGTCACCGATCGGGGTCGGCACCAGGTACAGCGTGCCCAGGTCGGGGTCGACGTCGGGGCGCACGGACCCTCCTCGTCCTCGGTGGTCGGCGGTGCCCGAACCGTACCGCCCACCCGGAACCGGCCTCGGTCCCCCCGACCGGGTGAAGACGAGCAGCGGTGACCGGGCGCCACCCCACCGACCACAGCGGACGGCGGGTCCTCGCGGCCGCCGCCGACACACCGCTCGGTGCCCACGAACACTCAGCGCCGCCTCGACCTCGACCAAGCTGGAGGTCGCCCGCGCACCGCGGTCGGGAAGCGCTCCGCGGCTCGGGCGGATGCGCGGACCGAAGGCGTGGCGAGGGGGAGATCACTACCTGATCGGGTGAATCTCCCCCTGAGCCGCGCACGAGTGCCCCTGGCAGGACTCGAACCTGCGGCCAAGAGCTTAGAAGGCTCCTGCTCTATCCGCTGAGCTACAGGGGCGCGGGGGGCGGACTGCCGAGGGAGCACAGTAGTCCGTTCCCCCTGTGTGATCGCCGGAGACGGTCCTCGCGTTTCGGGTTCGGCCGCATCGGTTGGGGCGCCGGCGTTCGGCGTACGCCGCGAGCAGCCGATCGCGGGGCTGGTACGGCGCGGTTGCAGCAACCGGCGTCGTCGTCCGGTGGCCGTGCCTCCGGTGGGTCGTGACATGGCGATTAGGCTCGGATCGTGGCTGTCGACGGTGTGACTGGACGTGAGGCGTCCGCTCCGGTGCGTGGCACCGGGAGCGTGCTGGCGCTGCTCCTCGTCGGGGGGTTGCTCGCGGCGGTCATCGCCGTGGTGCTGCTCACGCTGACCGGTGGGACCACCACCGAGTTGCCGGGGCTGCCGAAGCCGGACCCGTTCACCGAGTACGCGCTCACGATCGTCCGGGTGATCACCGAGACCGGGTCCGTGGTCACCGTCGGCGGGCTGCTGTTCGCCGCCTTCCTCGTGCCGCCGCAGAAGTCCGGGACGCTGGACGTCGGGGGTTACGGGGCGTTGCGGATGGCGGGCTGGGGCGCGGCCGTGTGGTTCCTGGGCGCGCTGCTGTCGACCCCGCTGACCGCCGCCGACGCCGTCGGGACCAGCGTGTTCGACGTGCTGCGCTCCGACGTGCTGCTCAACCTGGTCGGCACCCTGGAGCAGGCCAAGGCCTGGCTGTTCACCGCCGGGTTCGCCCTGGTCGTGCTGGTCGGCACCCGGATCGCGCTGAGCTGGGGGTGGACCGCCGCCCTGTTCGCCATCGCCGTCGTCGGGATCGCGCCGGTCGCGGTCACCGGGCACTCCTCCAGCGGCGGCCAGCACGACGTCGCCACCAACAGCCTGCTGTTCCACCTGGTCGCGGCCGCGGTCTGGGTGGGCGGGCTGATCGCCCTGCTCGCGCACGGCCGCCGCCGCGCCGAGCACCTGGGGCTCGCCGCCTCCCGGTTCTCCAGGGTCGCCCTGGTCTGCTGGGTCGTGATGGCGCTGTCCGGGGTGGTCAACGCCCTGGTCCGGTTGCCGCTGGGTGACCTGCTCACCTCCGGCTACGGGCTGCTGGTGCTGGCCAAGCTGGTCCTCCTCCTCGCCCTCGGCGTGTTCGGGTACTTCCAGCGCGAGCGCGGCGTCCGGGCCGTCGTCGAGCACGGGAGCCGGGGCGCGCTGGTCCGCCTCGCCGGGGTCGAGGTGCTGGTCATGCTGGTGACCATCGGGGTCGCCGCTGCCCTCGCCCGGACCCCGCCCCCCGAGGGCGCCTCCGTGCAGCCCGGTCGCACCGAACTCCAACTCGGCTACCCGCTGGACGAGCCCCCGACCGCGCTGCGGCTCGTCTTCGACTGGCGCTTCGACCTGGTCTTCGGCACCGCCGCGCTGGTCATGGCCGCCCTCTACCTGCGCGGCTTCCTGCGGCTGCGCAAGCGCGGCATCACCTGGCCCGCGGGCAGGCTGGTGGCCTGGCTGGCAGGCTGCTTCGTCATCCTGTTCGCCACGTCCTCGGGCTTCGGGCGCTACTCCCCGGCCATGTTCAGCGTGCACATGGAGACGCACATGATGCTCTCCATGCTGGCACCGGTGCTGCTCGTGTTGGGCGCGCCGGTCACCCTGGCGATGCGCGCGCTGCCGCCCGCGGGCCGGGACAACCCGCCCGGCCCCCGGGAGTGGCTGCTCGCCGCCGTGCACTCCCCGGTGTCGCGCCTGCTGACCAACCCCATCGTGGCCCTGGTGCTGTTCGTGGGTTCCTTCTACGGCCTCTACCTCTCCGGTCTGTTCGACTCGGCTGTGGAGGAGCACTGGGCGCACCTGGTCATGAACGCCCACTTCCTCGTCGTCGGCTACGTCTTCTACTGGCCGGTCATCGGCGTCGACCCGGCCCCGCGCAGGCTCCCGCACCTGGGCAGGCTGGGCCTGGTCTTCGCCTCCATGCCCTTCCACGCCTTCTTCGGCGTGATCCTGATGAGCACGCAGACCGTGGTGGGCCAGCGCTTCTACCAGTCACTCGGCCTCCCCTGGAACACCGACCTCGCCGCCGACCAGCGGCTCGGCGGCGGCATCGCCTGGGCCTCCGGGGAGATCCCGCTGCTGTTGGTCCTCATCGCCCTCCTCGTGCAGTGGTCCCGGTCCGACGACCGGGAAGCGCGCCGGTCCGACCGCCGGGTCGACGACGGCGACTCCGACGAACTCGACGCCTACAACGCCATGCTCCGCCAAATGGCGGACAAGCGTCAGTAGTTGTCCACAACCCCCTGAACCATCCACAGGTCCGGAACCGGCCTGGATTCCCCCTCGCCCGCCCGGCACCGTTGGTCCCACACGACCGGAACGGAGGCCGAAGGTGAACGAGACGATGGTGACCATGACCGGCTGGGTGGCGGGGGAGATCACCCAGCGGCGCTTCGAGGGCGACTCGCAGGTGACCCGCTTCCGCATGGTGAGCCAGGAACGCCGCTACGACCCGGAGACCAAGGACTGGGTCGACGGGCACAGCATCTTCGTCGACGTGCAGTGCTGGGACCGCTTCGGCGAGAACGTGGCCGCGGACCTCAAGCGCGGCGACCCGGTGCTCGTCCACGGCAGGCTGCGCTGCCGCGAGTTCGAGCACGAGGGCGTCCAGCGCGTCGCACTGGAGGTCCGGGCGACGGCCGTGGGGCGCAACCTGCGCTTCGCCGCCCGACCCGACGTGCCGCTGCCCCTCGCCGCCTGAGGGGGGTGTTTGTGCTGATGGCGAGCCGGGCACCCCAACGGCACCCGATGAACGGAGGAGACCGGTGCCGAACCCCAGCATCAAGGACGAGAAGACCTACGAGGCACTCCGCGACAAGGGCGAGTCCAAGGAGAAGGCGGCCAGGATCGCCAACGCCTCCGCCGCCCGAGGCAAGGGCTCGGTGTCGGCGAAGGGCGGCAAATCCGGTTCGTACGAGGACTGGACCGTCGACGACCTGCGCCACCGCGCGGCCGAGATCGGGATCGACGGCCGCTCGTCGATGTCCAAGGACGAACTGGTCAAGGCACTGCGCGACCACTGAGGGAAGTTCGCATTCGGCCGCGGCCGGGAAATCCCCCCGGTCGCGGTCGAGCCGCCCGGCCGACCACTCTACGATCGCTGCCATGGCCGAGTTCATCTACACCATGAAGAAGGTGCGCAAGGCGCACGGGGACAAGGTCATCCTTGATGACGTCACCATCCAGTTCCTCCCGGGCGCGAAGATCGGGGTGGTGGGCCCCAACGGCGCGGGCAAGTCCAGCGTGCTGAAGATCATGGCGGGACTGGACCAGCCCAACAACGGCGAGGCGTTCCTCTCGCCCGGCTACACCGTCGGCATCCTGCAGCAGGAACCCCCGCTGAACGAGGAGAAGACGGTCCTGGGCAACGTCCAGGAGGCGGTCGGCGAGGTCAAGGCCAAGCTCGACCGGTACAACGAGATCGCCGAGCTGATGGCCACCGACTACTCCGACGAACTCATGGAGGAGATGGGCTCGCTGCAGGAGGAGTTGGACCACGCCGACGCGTGGGACCTCGACTCGCAGTTGGAGCAGGCCATGGATGCCCTGCGCTGCCCCCCGCCGGACGCCGAGGTCACCCACCTCTCCGGTGGTGAGCGCCGCCGAGTCGCGCTGTGCAAGCTGCTGCTCTCCAAGCCCGACCTGCTGCTGCTCGACGAGCCCACCAACCACCTCGACGCCGAGAGCGTGCTCTGGCTCGAACAGCACCTCTCCCAGTACCAGGGCGCCGTCCTGGCGGTCACCCACGACCGGTACTTCCTCGACAACCTGGCCGAGTGGATTCTCGAGATCGACCGCGGCCGCACCTACCCCTACGAGGGCAACTACTCCACCTACCTGGAGAAGAAGGCCGAGCGGCTCGCGGTCCAGGGCAAGAAGGACCAGAAGCTGCAGAAGCGCCTCAAGGACGAGCTGGCCTGGGTCCGCTCGAACGCCAAGGCGCGCCAGACCAAGTCCCGCTCCCGCCTGGAGCGCTACGAGGAGATGGCGGCGGAGGCCGAGAAGACGAGGAAGCTCGATTTCGAGGAGATCCAGATCCCCCCGGGCCCCCGCCTGGGCAGCATCGTGGTCGATGTCGAGAAGCTGAAGAAGGGCTTCGACGGCCGCGTGCTGATCGACGGCCTGTCCTTCGACCTGCCGCGCAACGGCATCATCGGCGTCATCGGCCCCAACGGCGTCGGCAAGACCACCCTGTTCAAGACGATCGTCGGCCTGGAGAAGCCGGACGACGGCACGGTGAAGGTCGGCGAGACGGTCCTGCTGTCCTACGTCGACCAGAACCGGGCGAACATCGACCCGAAGAAGACCGTGTTCGAGACCGTCTCCGGCGGCCTCGACTACATCAAGGTCGGCCTCGTCGAGATGCCCTCCCGCGCCTACGTCAGCGCGTTCGGCTTCAAGGGCCCGGACCAGCAGAAACCCGCGGGCGTGCTCTCCGGTGGCGAGCGCAACCGGCTGAACCTGGCGCTGACCCTCAAGCAGGGCGGGAACCTGATCCTGCTCGACGAGCCCACGAACGACCTCGACGTGGAGACCCTGGGCTCGCTGGAGAACGCGCTGGAGCAGTTCCCCGGCTGCGCGGTGGTCATCTCCCACGACCGGTGGTTCCTCGACCGGACCTGCACCCACATCCTCGCGTGGGAGGGCACGGAGGAGAACCCGTCGAAGTGGTTCTGGTTCGAGGGCAACTTCGAGGGCTACGAGAAGAACAAGGTCGAGCGGCTGGGCGCCGACGCGGCCCGCCCGCACCGGGTCACCCACCGCAAGCTGACCCGCGACTAGGTGGGGACCGGCGACGTGGCGGCCTGGAACGAGTTGACCGCGACGGTCGGCGCGGCCGAGTGCGCGGCACTCGTGGACGTGGCCGACCGCCTGCGGTGGAGCGCACCCGAACTGGCGGTCCAGTTCGCGGCGCGCGCGCTCGCCGGGTCCGCCGACGCCGCCACCCGCACCCGGGCGCAGGCCGTGCTGGGCACCGCGTTCGTCCACCTCGGTCGCCCGGCCGAGGCGGTCGAACCGGGCCTGGCGGCGCTGCGCGCGCTCACCGGCGGCGGCCTGGTCGAACGGGCCGCCGCGGTGCGCACCGCCCTGGCCGCCGCGGCCAGGGCCCTCGGCGACCCGCTGGTGGGCGCCGAACTGCTCCGGCCCGTGCTCGCCGCGGCGTCGGTGCGCCAGGCGACCCGGGCACTGGCGCTCGGCGAGCTGGTCGCCTGCACAACCCACGTCGGCGGCCGCGACGACCTCGAGGACGTGCTCGCCGAGGCCGACCGGCTGCTGGCCGCCGACGAGGGGCTCAGCCAGGACGGCCGCCGCCTGGACCGCGCCTTACTGGCCGCCGAGGCAGCGGCCTACCACCGCCGCCACGGCGACACCGAGGCGGCGGCCGAGTCCGCCCGCGACGGCCTCTCCCTGCTGAACCGCATGGTGGACAAGCAGATCGAGGGCGGCCGCGCCCGCGCCAGGCTCACCCTGGAACTGGTCTGCGCCCTCCTCGACGACGGCGGCGCGGACGAGGCGGTGGACGCCGCCGCACCCGCCCTGGCCGAGCCGCTCCGCGCCACCTCCGCCCCGGCCCTGGGCAGGCTCCGCCTCGCCCTGGCCACCCGCGTCCACCTCCCCGCGGGCCGCGCCAGAACCGGCCGAGCCCTGCTGTTCGAGGTCGTCCGCACCGCCGAACGCCACCACCTCGACTCCCTGCTCGGCGACGCCTGGACCCTCCTCGCCAACGCCGAGGAGGAGGCCGCCCACCCCGCGGAGGCCCTGCACGCCCTGCGCTCCGCCCGCGCCGCGGAGTACCGCCACCTCACCACGGCCGAATCCGCCCGCACCCTCCTCGCCACCGAGGTCGGCACCGCCACCCCCGACCCCACCCGCGCCACCTCCCTCCTCCACGACGCGGTGGTCCGCCCGCCGAGCCACACCCCGCCGGACACGAGGACAGCGCCCCCGCCCGCCCCGGACCTGCCCGGCACCGCCCCGGACCCCCACCCGAACCGGGCACACCGCTCCACCGCCACCCCGAAACCGCGACCATCCGCACAGCCCCCGGCCACCGTCACGCCTTCGGCCACAGCGGCTCCACACCCGGCCGCACCGGATTTCCACTCAGTCGTGCAGGGGCCGCATCCAGCCACGCCGGACGCATATCCGGTTGCGCCGGTTTCGCACCCGATCGCGCCCGGAACCGCCTCCCCGGCCCCGGTTTCGCACTCCGTCGCGCCCGGACCGGCGTTCCCGGCGCCGGTTCCACACCCAGCCGCGTCGGATTCCCGGTCGACGGTGTCGGAATCGCAGTCGGGTGCACCGGATCTGCTGATCACCGCGCCGGGTTCGCCGTCCACCTCGCCGCCCGCGCCGCCGTCCGCCGCTGCCCACCCGGCCGCTGCGGCGAACCAGCCCGCCACCGACTCGTCGCCCTCGCCGCCGGACGAGAGCGACTACTCCGCCACCCTGGTCCGCGTCGCCCCCCGGGGGTTCGTCGACCCGGTCGACCCACCCGAGGACGCCCTGCCGATCGGCGGCGAGGCCCTGCTGAACGCCCTGGCAGGCCACGTCCGGGCCCTCGCCCCCGACGACGCCGAGTTCATCCGCTCCGACCAGGGCGAGTTCGCCGTCCTCCTACCCAACACCCCCCAGGACGAAGCCGAACGCCTGGCTGCCACCATCCGCGCCACCACCGACGGCGACTGGCTGCCCGGCCACCCCAACCACGGCATCGGCATCACCACCGGCGTCGCCACCCGCCCCGGCACCCCCGAAGGCCCGCGCGACGGCATCGAAGACCTCCTCCTCGCCGCCCGCGACGCCCTCACCGCCCTGACCACCACCCC
>NZ_AYXG01000194.1 GCF_000564855.1 Actinokineospora spheciospongiae | reverse complement strand
CCGGGGCGGGCGCCGAGCCGAACACCACGAAGACCGAGGCAGAGCCCCCGATCAGCGCTCCTCGTCGAAGCGCCGCTTGAAGCGCTCCTCCATGCGTTGGGAGAACGAACTCCGGTCGCGGGCGGGCGCGGGCCCTCCGCCACCGGGGGACTCCTGACCGGGTTCTGCGGGGTCAGAGCCCCGGCGCATGGCCGTCAGCGTCAGCAGGACACCGGCGAACATGACCAGGAAGCCGAGCAGGCTCACTGCGGGGAAACCAGCGGGGTTGAACGGCACACCCAGCACGAGGAGCGCCACGCCCACGATGAACAGGGCGATGCCCAGCAGGCGGCGTCGGCGGGACGGCTTGCGTAGGCGGGCACCTCGGACGGTGGACGCGAACTTGGGATCCTCGGCGTAGAGCGCGCGCTCGATCTGGTCGAGCAGTCGCTGCTCGTGCTCGGAGAGTGGCATTCTTTCCTCCTCCGGCACAGTCGCGGGCGCCGGGCGATCACGGTTGCCGCCGGACCCGGCGGGCACCCCGCACGGGGGTGTCGGTCTCCAGGATACGGCGAGTGGCGCCCGGCGACTACCCGATCCTCGATCACGGAACGACGGGTTTTCGTCACCGGTCGGTCACCGGGTGGTTCCGGCGGCCTCCGCGACGTCGTGTTCACGCTGCGTAGCCTGCCGCCGGGCCTCGGCGCCGGTCGCGATCGGGGCGGCGACCAGCGATTCCGGGATGGCGAACGCGTCGACCAGGGTGGCCGCGTGCGGGCGCAGGTGCGCGCACAGGTCGTTGACCGCCCCGGTGACCGCCTTGGCCCTGGCGGTGGTGAACCGGCCGTGGCCGAGGAACCAGTCCAGGTCGGCCTCGACGTTCGACAGGACGTGCAGGTCGCAGAGCCGGTTGAGCAGCGCGGTGGTCGCCTCGTCGGTGCAGCGGTCGATGGCGGCGACGAAGGCCTCCAGCACGATCCGGTCGACGTGCACCCTGGCCGCGCGCAGCACGTGGTCCTGGGCGTCGTTGAACACCTCGAACGGGTCGGCGTCGGCGTCCCCGGCGCGGCGCAGGCGGCGGGCCAGGGTGTCGAGGACGTGCTTCTCCCGGTCCTCGAAGACCTTGACGTGCCAGCCGCGGTCGAGCAGGTCGGTCTCCTCGTCGTTCGGGGTGACCGCGTTGACCAGGCGCTCGATCACCGAGCGGGCGGCGGTGCGCTCGATGACCGTCTCGACGAACCGGTCGGCGACGAACCGGGCCATGCCGACGCTGCCCAGCTCGCCGACGTGCTGCCGGTAGCCGGTCAGCAGGCCCTTGGCCACGAGTTGGAACAGCACCGTGTTGTCGCCCTCGAACGTGGTGAACACGTCGGTGTCGGCCTTGAGCTGCGGCAGCCGGTTCTCGGCGAGGTACCCGGCGCCGCCGCAGGCCTCGCGGCAGGTCTGGATGGTGCGGGTGGCGTGCCAGGTGGTGGCGGCCTTGAGCCCGGCGGCCCGGGACTCGAGTTCGCGCTGGCGGCGGTCGTGCTCCTCGGTGCCCTGCTCGCCGTCGGTGTACTCCACCGCCGCGTGGTCCCGCTCGGACAGCTCGTGCAGGGTCGTGACCAGTTCCTCCTGCGCGAAGTGCAGGGCGTAGGTGGTGGCGAGCGCGGGCAGCAGCTTGCGCTGGTGGGCCAGGTAGTCCAGGACCACGACCTCGTCGAACCCGCTGCCCGGCCGCTCGAACTGGCGGCGGGCCAGGCCGTAGCGCACGGCGATGGTCAGCGCGCTCTTGGTGGCGCTGCCCGCCGCCCCGGCCACGCTGATCCGGCCGCGGATCAGGGTGCCGAGCATGGTGAAGAAGCGCCTGCCGTCACCCTCGACGGGGCTGCTGTAGGTGCCGTCCTCGGCGACGTCGCCGTAGCGGTTGAGCAGCGACTCGCGCGGGACCCGCAGGTGGTCGAACCAGATGCGGCCGTTGTCCACGCCGTTGAGCCCGGCCTTGCGCCCGCAGTCCTCGATCCGCACCCCGGGGACCGGGTTGCCCTCGTCGTCGCGGACGCGGACCAGCAGCGCGTGCACGCCGCGCCCCGCGCCGCCCGCGACGAGCTGGGCGAACACCACCGCCATCCGGCCGTCGCGGGCGGCGTTGCCGATGTAGTCCTTGCGGGCGGCCTCGTGCGGGGTGTGCAGGTCGAACTCCCGGGTGGCCGGGTCGTAGACGGCGGTGGTGCGCAGGTGCTGCACGTCGGAGCCGTGGCCGGTCTCGGTCATCGCGAAGCAGCCGGGCAGGTCCAGTTCCATGATGGCCCGCAGGTGCGCGTCGTGGTGGCGCTCGGTGCCCAGCGCCTCGACGGCCCCGCCGAACAGGCCCCACTGCACGCCCGCCTTGACCATCACCGACAGGTCGCCGAAGCCCAGCATCTCGAAGGAGGTCAGCGAACCGCCGGTGTCGCCGTCACCGCCGTACTGCTTGGGGAACCCCACCCTCGGGTAGCCCGCCCCGGCGAGCTCGCGCAGCTCGTCGAACACCAGGGCCCGGTGCTGCTCGGTGGTCAGGTCGTAGGTGGCGGGCGAGGGCAGCTCGCTCATCCGCTCCCGCGCCGCGCGCCGCACGTGCGCCCAGCGACCGTCGAGCAGTTCGGTCAGCGGTCCGGTGGGCGCGGCGGGGGTGGCGGGGATGTCCATCGTTCCTCCTCGGGGTGGTTCACCCCCGAAGTTAGTGGCGCGCGGCGGCGCGCGCCCGGCGTGCGCAGCGCGGCGGGGTGCGGTTTCCTGACGCCATGGACCCGGTTGCGGCGTTGAAGCAGATCGCGCTGTTCCTGGAGCGGGCGGGTGAGCACACGCAGAAGGTGCGCGCGTTCCGCCGGGCGGCGGCGACCGTGGCCGCCCTGCCGGGGGGCGAGCTGGACCTGCGGATCGACACCGGAACGCTGCGGAACCTCCCCGGCATCGGCGACACCACCGCCACGGTCATCACCGAGGCGGCGGCGGGCGGCGAACCCGCCTACCTGACCCGGCTGGTGGAGGCCGCGGGCAAACCGGTGGCGGGCGGCGCCGACCTGCGCGCCGCCCTGCGTGGCGACTGCCACACCCACTCCGACTGGTCCGACGGCGGCAGCCCGATCCGCGAGATGGCCGAGGCGGCGGCGGCGTTGGGCCACGAGTGGATCGCCCTCACCGACCACTCCCCCCGGCTGCGCATCGCCAACGGCCTCTCCGCCGACCGCCTGGAGCGGCAACTGGAGGAGGTCGCGGAGCTGAACGTTGAGCTGGCGCCCTTCCTGGTCCTCACCGGCATCGAGGTCGACATCCTGCTCGACGGCGCCCTGGACCAGACCGACGACCTGCTGTCCCGGTTGGACGTGGTGGTGGCCAGCGTGCACTCCAAGCTGCGGATGCCCGAGCCGGAGATGACCGAGCGCCTCCTCACCGCCGTGGCCAACCCCCACGTGGACGTCCTGGGCCACTGCACCGGCCGACTGGTCACCAAGAAGCCACGCCCGGAATCGGAGTTCGACGCGCACGCGGTCTTCTCCGCCTGCGCCGAGCACGGGGTCGCGGTGGAGATCAACGCCCGCCCGGAACGCCTCGACCCACCCCGCAGACTCCTCACCCTGGCCCGCGACCTCGGCTGCACCTTCGCCATCGACAGCGACGCCCACGCCCCGGGCCAACTCGACTGGCAGCCCTACGGCTGCGAGCGCGCAGAGGAGTGCGGCATCGGCCCGGACCAGGTCATCAACACCCGCACCGCCGACGCCCTCCTCGCAGGCATAGCCGCCCGGACCTGAACGCCCCCGCCACCCCGAACCCCATCGGCGCAGCGACAACCGGTGACCCCCGCAACCGCCAGCCCGGCCACCAGTCACCCCGAATCTCACCGGCGCAGCGGGCCCAACCGACCGCCCCGAAAACCGGCGGCCCGGCTACGCCCCTGCCCGGGTGGGTGGATGTGTTTGGCCGGG
>NZ_AYXG01000193.1 GCF_000564855.1 Actinokineospora spheciospongiae | reverse complement strand
CCAGCTCGGTCAACGTGATCGAGTCGAAGCCCAGCTCCAGCAGCTCCGCGTGCACGTCCACGTCCGATTCGTCCACCAGGAGGAACCCGGCGGCGAGCCCGCGCAGGGCCTGTTCGACCTCCGCGCGGTCGACGCCCGGCCCGGCCGGGGGCTGGGCGGCGGGGGCGGTGGCGGGTGCGCGGACGGGGCCCTCGACGACCACCAGGGACGGTTCGGTGCTCGCCAGGCCGCGGATGAAGGCTTCGAAGCCCGCCCGGGTGCTGAGCGGGACCATGTCCCAGACCCGGGCGAAGAGGGTCACCGTGGCCTCGTCGACGGTCATGCCGCCTTCGGCCCAGAGGGGCCAGCCGAGGGCGAGGGTGCGGCCGGGGCCGGTGCGCTGGGTGGCGTAGGCGTTGAGGAAAGCGTTTGCGTAGGCGTAGTCGGCTTGGCCGGGGTTGCCCGCCTCCCCGGAGACGGAGGAGAAGAGGACGAAGAAGTCCAGGGGGGCATCGGCCGTGGCGGCGTCCAGGTTGCGGGTGCCGTCGACCTTGGGCGCCAGGACCGCGGCCACCTGATCCTCGGTCTTGACGACGGCGCGCGCGTCCCGGGTGACCCCGGCGGCGTGGATGACGCCGCGCAGCGGGGTGTCGGCGGGCAGGGACGCGACCAGGGCGGTGACCTGCTCGGCGTCGGCCAGGTCGGTGCGGTGGTAGTGGGCGCCGAGGGCGGCGACCTTGGCGGCGATGGGGGCGTCGAGGTCGGAGCGGCCGAGGAGGACGACGGAACCGGCGCCGCGTTCGGTGAGGAAGGCGGCGAAGTGCAGGCCGAGGGCGCCCGCGCCGCCGGTCACCAGGTAGGTGCCGTCCGGGCGGACGGTCAGCGCGGTCGCGGCGGGCGGGTCGAAGCGCTCCAGGGTCTTGCGCAGGCGGGTGCCGTGGACGTACCGGATCTCCGCGGCACCGGTGTGCAGGGCGCGCAGTTCGTCGACCACCCGGTCGGCCACGCCCGTGTCGACCTGGACGCGGGCACCGGCGAAGCGGCTGTGCTCCAGGGCCAGGGTGCGCAGCGTGCCCGCGACGGCGGTGTGCTCGGGGGCGTCGGAGGTGGAGACGGCGAGGACGCGCAGCGCGGCCGACCGGTCGCGCTCCAGGACGGCGGTGCTCAGCCAGAGGACCGGCTCGAACGCGGCTCCGGCGGCGACGATGGTGTCCGGCACCCGGCCCCGGGCCACCAGTGCGGCGACCTGTTCGCGGTAGTGCGCGCGGTCGCCCGCGGTGATCGTGATGACCTCGGCGTCGGGGTGGCGGTCGGCCAGTTCGGCGCGCAGGCCGGGGTCGCCCGCGACGAGCAGCGTGCGCGGGGGTGCGGCGGCCTCGTCGACCGCGGGCGCGGCCGTCCACACCGGGCGCAGGTAGCGGGTCTCGGTCGGTTCGGTGCGGCGGGGGGCGATCTCCAGGCCGGTGACGGCTTGGCGGACCACGCCGTCGGCACCTGACAGCCGCAGGTCGAACCGCCGGTGCCCGTTGACCCGCCCGGGTGGGGTGGTCTCCCGGACGTGCACCCGGGCCCGGCCGTCGAGCGGCCCGCTGACGGTGAGCGCGCCGATCCCGACGGGCAGGTAGCCGGTGGTGCCGGAGCACAGCGCGGACACGGTTTGCAGGGCGCCGTCGAGCAGGCCCGGGTCCAGCAGGTGGCCGCCCGCGGACTCCAGCTCGGACACGGCCTCCCCACGCCCGACCCGCAGCGCCCGGACGACGCGCAACGCGGGCCCGTACTCCAGCCCGGTGCGGCTGAACGCCGAGTAGAACGACTCGACGTCGACCTCGCGCGGGCACTCCCCTTCGGCGCCCGCCTGCGGGAGGGCCGCGCCCGCGATGATGGTGCCGCGCGCGAACGTGGTGCCGGGACCGTTGACGGTGAACGCGGAACCGTCGAGGTCGACCGTGATGGGTCCGGGGGTGGTGTCGAGGTTGACCGGCGCCACCCAGCGCACGTCGGACACCGTGACCGGTGCGCCGAGCCCGGCCGCCAGCCGCGCGACCTCCAGCAGGGCGACACCGGGCACCCACCGCTGACCGGCGAGCAGGTGGTCCCCCGCGACGGCCAGCAGCGGGTGGTCGGCGGTGAACTCCCGCACCGGGCCTGCCTCGGTGGTCACGGTCGCGGGGGCGAGGGCCAGGTGGTGCGGGTCGTCGGTGATCCAGTGGCGGCGGCGGTCGAAGACCGTGGTGGGGAAGTGGACGCGGCGGGCGGGGGTGGTCCAGCGGGCGGCCCAGTCCTCGCGCTTGCCCGCGACCCACTCCGGTTCGGCGCCGGTGGGTTCGCCGGTGCGGGCGAACCCGACGAGGGCGGCGGCCAGTTCCGCCTTGTCCGCGACGGTGAAGGCGGCGCGGCGGGGTTGGGCGCGGCGGCCGACCTGGCTGGTGAAGGCCAGGTCGCGCAGCGGCGCGGTGCTGGTGGGGAGGAAGTCGGCGACGGCGGCGGCCAGCGCGCGCAGGGCCGTGTCGGTGCGGGCGGACAGGACGAACGTCTGCGACTCCCCCGGGGCGTCGGGGGTGACGGGGGCGCCGACGTACTCCTCCAGGACGACGTGGGCGTTCGCCCCGCCCGCCCCGAAGGAGCTCATGGCCGCCCGCCGCGGACCGGTGGACTCCCACGGCTGCGCCGCGAGCTGCGGGCGGAAGCGGGACTCCGACAGGTCGATCTTCGGGTTGAGCGCGGTGAGGTTCGCCGTCGGAACCAGGGCCCGGTGGCGGAACTGGAGCAGCAGCTTGGTCAGGCCCGCCACGCCCGCGGCGCCTTCCAAGTGGCCGATGTTGGACTTCACCGAGCCGATGGCGATGGGGGACCCGGTGCCGTAGGCGCGGGACAGGGCGGTCAGCTCGATCGGGTCGCCGAGGGCGGTGCCGGTGCCGTGGGCCTCGACGTAGGAGATCCCGGCGGGGTCGACGCCGGAGCGGGTGAGGGCGTCGGCGATCAGGGCGGCCTGGGCGTTGGGGTTGGGGACGGTGTAGCCGGAGGTCTTGCCGCCCGCGTTGAGTGCGCTGCCCTTGAGGACCGCCCACACCGCGTCCCCGTCGGCCACCGCGGCCGACAGCGGCTTGAGCAGCACGGCGCCCACACCCTCGCCGGGGACGAAACCGTCCGCCGCCTCGTCGAACACGCGGCAGCCGTCGCCGGAGGCGAGCATGTTGCGGGCGCAGAGGGCGGCGAAGTGCGCCGGGTGGGTGATCAGGTTGACCCCGCCCGCGATGGCCATCCGGCAGTCCCCCCGCCGCAGCGACTCCGCCGCCAGGTGCAGGGCGGTGAGCGAGGACGAGCAGGCCGAGTCGACGGCGAAGCTGGGGCCGGTGAAGTCGAACACGTAGGACACCCGGTTCGCCACCGACCAGTACGCCGAGTGCCCGGTGGCGAACCGGCCCTCGGGCCAGTCCTGGGCGGCGGCCAGCAGCCCGTAGCCGCCGTACATCAGGCCCGCGAACACGCCGGTGGCCTGCTCCTTGGATGCCTCACCCAAGTACCCGGCCGATTCCAGCAGCTCCCAGCAGGTCTCCAGGAACAGCCGCTCCTGCGGGTCGATGTCGGCGGCGTCGCGCGGCAGGATGCCGAACAGGCCCGCGTCGAATTGCTCGATGCCGTCGAGGAAGCCGCCCCAGCGGTTGTAGGTGGTGTTCGGCGCGCGGCCGGTGTCGAAGTGCTCGCGCCAGTCCCACCGGGTGGCGGGGACCTCGGTGATGCCGCTGTACCCGGCGGACAGGTTGCGCCAGAACGCGTCCAGGTCCGGTGAACCCGGGTAGCGGCCCGCCACACCGATGATCGCGACGTCGTCGGTGGACACGGGTTCGGACACCACGGGCGCGGCGGGGGCCGGGACCGGCTCCGGGGCCGCCGGGACGCCCAGCAGCGCGGTCAGCTCGGCGCGGTGCGTGGTGAGCAGGTGGGTGGCGAGCTGGTCGATGGTCAGGTGCTCGAACAGCAGTGTGGACGGCAGGTCCCCGAGGTCCCGCTCGAACCGGGAGATGATGTTCAGGCTGACCAGGGAATCCACCCCGAAGTTCTCGAACGTCGCGTACTCGTCCAGCGACGCGGCGTCGGACTTCAACACCTCCCCGAACACCGACCGCAGGTAGGTGCGCACCAGTTCGTCGGTCACCTCGCCCGGCAGGCTGCCCGCGTCGGTGTCCGGCGCGGAGTCCTCGACCGGCAGCTTCTGCGCGACCAGCAGGCACTGCTCCAGGTCGTCGGCGGGGGTGCCCGGGTAGCCGTCGACGCGGACCACGCGGAAGCCCGCGGCGGCCAGCACCTCCCGCCACTTGGTGGGGCTGAGCAGTGGGGCGTGCTCGATGCGGGTGTCGTCGGTGTAGCGCCACCAGCCGCCGGTCTGGCCGAAGGTGAGGGTGAGGAAGTCCGAGCGCCGGGTGACCTCGTTGACCAGCACGACTCCGCCGGGGCGCAGCATCTTGGCGATGTTGGTCATGGTCCGGGTGATGTCCTGGGTGGCGTGCAGGACGTGGGTGCCGAAGGCGACGTCGTAGCCGCCCGCCTCGAACCCGTGCGTCGCCGGGTCGTCCTCCACGTTGAGCAGCCGGAACTTCGCGAACGGGTTGTCCGCGCCGTAGGTCCGCTCGCCGAGCCGCAGGAACGACGCGGAGATGTCGGTGTAGTGGTATTCGACGTCGGCCCCGGAGTTCCGCAGCGCGGGGAGGACGAACACCGAGCTGGCCCCAGTGCCCGCGCCGATCTCCACGACCCGGGCGGTGCGGTCGCCGGCGCCGCGCACGGCCTCGGTGACGCCGGTGGCCAGCAGGCCGTTGTAGTAGTCGGACACGGCCTGGCCCTTGTAGATGGCCTCCACCAGCTCGGCGGAACCCTTGGGGAACAGCACGTCCATGGCGTTGCGGCGCCCGTCGAGGACCTCGGCGAGGGCGTCCACGCAGGTGCGCAGCAGCCGGATGTGCCCGGCCAGCTCGGGGAACTCGGCGGTGAACGCGGTCGGGTCCGCGGAGCCGGGGGTGCCGTCGAGCAGGGTGAACACGTCGCCGGTCTGGGTGGCGTGGCCGTCCTGGACGAGCATGGCCAGCACGGCGCGGAACAGCCGCTCGTACTCGGCGCGCACGCCCAGGGAACGGATCAGCTCGGGGACGGCGACCGGCGAGCCGACCTCGGGCCGTCCGGTCCACTGCGCGAACGCCTGCCGGAACAGCGCCCGGGACAGCGCCTCCAGCCGGGTGTAGCCGGTGCGGGAGTGGGACAGCCCGGTGTCGGGCGTCGTCACGGCAGGCACCACCGGCGCGGGCACCGCCTGCGCGGGAGACCGGGTGCCGACGACCTTCGCCAGTGCGTCGGCGCGGGTCTGCAGCAGGTGGGTGGCGAGTTGGTCGATGGTCAGGTGCTCGAACAGCAGCGTCGAGGGCAGATCGCCCAGGTCCTGCTCGAACCGGGAGATGATGTTCAGGCTGACCAGGGAGTCCACCCCGAAGTTCTCGAACGTCGCGTACTCGTCCAGCGACGCGGCGTCGGAC
>NZ_AYXG01000192.1 GCF_000564855.1 Actinokineospora spheciospongiae | reverse complement strand
CCTGCGACGCCCGCGCCGAGCGCGGCGGTGAACTGCCTCCGGTTGGTGGTCATGGCTTTCCTGCACGGTCGTGCGGTCCAGGGGCGAACGTGTAGGGGTGGTTGCGGCTGGCAGTGGGCAGCGGGCCGGTGAACGCCTCGGCGTCCAACGCGATCCCGAGCTGCGCCGCCACCGCCGCCGCAGCCCGGCTGAACGCCTTGCCGTACGGCAGCGGTGCGGCGAAGTCGAGCACGCCCGCGGCGTCGAGCGCGGGGTCGAGGTGGTGCGGGTCGGTCCCTTCCCGTGTGTCGTGGCCCTCCCCGAGGGTGGTCGTGACAAGAGCACCACCGGGGCCGGTCAACTTCAGCACGGGTGGTGTGGTCTCGAAGAAGAACATCGTCACGACATCGTGCTCGCGGGCCAGGTCGAGCTCGATCTGGTCGAGGTAGCCCTTGGCCTGCGAGACCTCAGCGGCCATCGTCCACCCACCCAGCTCGGCGACGCGAACCCAGAACGGCGGGACGTGCAGGCCGGGGAGACCGTGCTCGCGCAGCGCCTGCCGCAGGGTCCAGTCGACGGCCGTCGCCGGGTCGAGGTCGAAAGCGCGCAGCACGCGTTCACGGCTCGCCCCCTTGGCGAAGGTCAAGCACCCCCCGAAATCGAGCAGTGGTCCCAGCCAGTTCCAGTCAGCAAGCGCCTGCGCCCCGGTCATCGCGACTCCCTCGTCGTCGTGGTCAGCCCACCTCGACCCAGCAGGGGTCGAAGTCGATCAAGCGGTTCGATCGGACCAGGTTGCCCAAGCTGCCGCCCACGCTGGAGTTCAGCTTGAATGGGGTGTGGCCGCGCACGCACGGCTCGTCGTCCCAACCGTTCTCGGGGGTGGTCGATGGCCAGTCGTAGGCCTCGACGGTCCCGGGCGTGCGGACGTGCTCCGCCCGCACCTGCGCGCACTGGCTGCCGCTGGTGACCGAGCCCGACGCCGCCGGGTTCTCGTGCACCGCATGGCCAAGATCTAGGCATGGACACCCGTTTCCAACGGATGCCCCACTCGTGGGGGTTCAAGTCCCCCCCTCGGACACACGCGCTATCTACACCGGGGCAGGCCGTCACATCGATGGCCTGCTCTTCTGGTTGGTAGACCACGTGCAGGTCGAGGTTCCGGTACAGCCTGTTGAGCGCTGGCGGCTTGCGTTCGTCCAGTGTGCGGGCCACATCCCCGAATGAGTCGATCATGGCGTAGATCTCGGCGGGGTCGAGTTGGTCGCCTTCACGGTGGTTGTCGATCTCGGCTTGCGCGGTCACGCGTTCGGCTTGGGCCTGGTTGATCGGCTCGACCAAGGCGGCGGGGTCCACGCCTGCGGCGATGGCGTCTTGGAGCTTGTGCAGGCGACGTTCTGCGTCTGCCCTGTGGGCCTTGGCGTTGGCGATGTTCGGGGCGATGGCGACCCCGGCTCCGATGTCGTCTGGGGCGATCAGGGTTTTCTGTTTGGTCCAACGGTCGAATACGGGTGCGGATGAGTCATGCGTCCGGCCGGGCGGCGATTCCGTCGAGGACCTTGCCGAGGTGCCGTTCGAACCGCTGGTCGCCGTCGTCGCGGAGGTGCCCGGCCTCCTTGACCAGTGACGCGCCTCCGCCCAGCCAGGCGTCGCGCAGTGTCGTGGAGTAGCGCGTCGGATCGGTTTCGGCTGATTGGCGTCGTTCCTGTTCCTCGATGACGAAGCCGACGACGAAGGCGGTGACCACGTCGACGGCGTCGTCGGCGTCGGCGGGCTTCCAGCCGGCTGCGGTCCAGCGTTCGAACAACGGCTCCTTCATGCGGACCACGTCCGGGTCGGTGATCCGGGTGCCGCTGAAGGTGCGGGCCCCGTCGCGGTGGAGCAGGTACTCCGAGCGCAGGACGCGGGCGTAGGAGGAGAGGTCGTCGCGCCAGCAGGCGCCGGGCGGTACCGCTGCGAGGGCGCCGGTCACGCGGCGCATGACCTCGGTGGCCATCTCGTCGAGCAGCTCCTGCTTGTTGCGCACGTGCCAGTACAGGGCGGAAGCGCGGACGTCCAGCCGGGAGGCGAGCGCGCGGACGGTGAGGCCGTCCATGCCCGTGTCGTTGAGGAGTTCGAGCGCCGCCGTGACGATCCGCTCCCGGGTGATGCCCTTGGTCATGGTTGACACCTTAACGGTGTTCAGGAACACTGGCCACACCGTTGAACTTAGTTAAGGAGAGCTCGATGCGCGCCGCAGTCGTCACCGCTCCCGATGTGCCACCCGCCTGCGCCGACTTCCCCGAGCCGACGGTCCCGCCCGGTCACGAGCCACTGCACCTCGTCGGAGCCGGCCTGCACAACATCGTCCGCGGAGTGGTCACCGGCCGGCACTACAGCCGCGGCCAGATGACGTATCCGCTGGTGCCGGGCATCGACGCGGTCGCACGCACCGGTGACGGGCGCCTGGTCTACACCGGATACGCGCGTCCGCCCTTCGGGACGATGGCCGAGCGGCTGTTCGCCCCGTTCCAGGTGGAGGTTCCGGCGGGAGCGGATCTGCTCGCGATCGCCGCGGGCATGAACCCCGGCCTGTCGGGCTGGATGGTGCTCGCCGCGCGGCGCAAGGAGGTGGGGGCCTTGGGCACCGTGCTGGTGCTGGGCGCGACCGGGATGTCGGGCAGCCTGGCGGTGCAGGGCGCGCTGGCCCTCGGGGCGGAGCGGGTCATCGCCGCCGGGCGTGATCCGGTGGCGCTGGAGCGGCTGCGCGGTGCCGGGGCGACGACGGTGTCGCTGGCCCAGGACGGGCCCGACGGCCTGGAGAAGGCCCTGGCCGCCGCCGTTGCCGAGGCGCAGCCCGGTCTCGTGCTGGACTACCTGTGGGGGCCTGTCGCCGAGGCTGCGTTCGCCGTGTTGGGGCGGGGCAGCGAAGCGGACACGGCCTACGCGCAGATCGGCTCGCTCGCGGGTCCGGAGGCGTCGCTGCCCGCGGACCTGCTGCGCGGTCGGCGCATCCGGATCACCGGGAGCGGCATCGGATCGGTGTCCCCGGAGGAGATGCTCGCCGAGGCGCCCGAGGTCATGGCCCGCTTCGCCGACGGGTCGATGCAGGTGCCCTACACCGCGTTCCCGCTGAGCCGGGTCGGTGAGGCGTGGGCGCACACCGGGCGCAGCCGGGCCGTCGTCGTGCCGGATTGAGTTGTCCACCGACCGATCGTTGTCACAGAGGGGAAGAGCCATGCGGAAGCGGGCACTGGTGGTGGGGCTCGGGATCGCGGGGATGTCCGCGGCCATCGGGCTGCGCCGGGCGGGGTGGACGCCGGTGATCGTCGAACGAGCAGCCGAGCGTCGGACGGGGGGCTACTTCATCTTCATGTTCCCGGAGGGTGTGCAGGCCGTGGCCGACCTGGGGATCGCCGACCACCTGCACACCCGCAACCCGGAATGGCGACCGGGTGGGAACTCGTGGTCGGTGGATCGCCGGGGCAGGCGGAAGCCGGTTCTGGGCTTGCTGGACGCGCCCAGCGGGCTGGCAGCGGTGCTGCGCGGCGACATCGAGGCCGCGCTGTGGCAGGGCATCACCGGCGACGGGACCGAGGACGCGGTCGAGGTGCGGTTCGCGACCACTCCGGTCGAGATCACCGAAGGCGCGGGCGGGGTACAGGTCCTGCTCGAGGACGCCTGCACCGGGAAGCAGTACTGCGAGGGCTTCGATCTCGTGGTCGGTGCGGACGGGATGCGCTCGAGCGTGCGCCGGATGGTGTTCGGTCCGGACGAGGACTATCTGGCGAACTGGAAGGCGATGATCTGCGCGTTCCAGTTGGAGGAGCAGGTGCCCTCCTACGAGGCGAGCGACAGCATCATCGTCTCGCGCCCGAGGCGTGCGATGTGGGTGTTCGGACTCGCCGACCACGCGCCCTGCGCATGGCTGACCTACCGCACCGAGGACATCCCGGACCGGTTCGCCAGGCCGTCGATCGAGCAGGTGCGCGCGGCCTTCTCCGGGATGGACGACGACCCCGTGGTGCGCCACGTCCTGGACTCCCTGGAAAAGGCCCCTGACCACGTGTTCGACTCGATCCACCAGGTGAAGATGCCCCGGTGGAGCAAGGGTCGGGTCGTGCTGGTGGGGGACGCGGCCTGGTGCACGAACACCTACTCGGCCATGGGCTCCTCGTCCTCGCTGCGCGGCGGCGCCGCACTGGGCGTGGCCCTGCGGGAGCACCCCGGCGACCTCGTCGCCGCTCTGGACGCCTGGGAGACCGGCCTGCGTCCCTACATCACCCGCCAGCGGCGCTCCGCACGGGTCAAGCAACAGCGGTTCGTCCCGTCCAGCCGTCCGGCCGAGGTGATGGTTTCGGGCGTTCTCGACCTGGTCCGCAGGGTCGTTCACCGCAGGCTGGCAGCGGAGTTCACCGCAGCAACGGCTGCTGCCCCGTCCGACACGGCGCGATGACGACCATGCGGAAGAGGGCGCTGGTGGTGGGGCTCGGGATCGCGGGGATGTCCGCGGCCATCGGGCTGCGCCGGGCAGGGTGGACGCCGGTGATCGTCGAACGGGCGCCCGAGCGGCGTACCGGAGGCTACTTCGTCGGACTGTTCCCGGAGGGCCTGCAGGCCGCGGTCGACCTGGGCATCGCCGACCACCTGCACACCCGCAACCCGGAACGGCGACCGGGCGGGAACTCGTGGTCGGTGGACCGCCGGGGCAGGCGCAGGCCGGCTCTGGGATTCCTGGATCAGCCCGGGGAGCCGGCAGCGGTGCTGCGCGGCGACATCGAGGCCGCGCTGTGGCAGAGCGTCACCGGCGTCGAGGTGCGGCTCGGGACCACTCCGGTCGCGATCACCGAGGGGCCTGCCGAAGTGCAGGTCCTGCTCGAGGAGGCCGGTACCGGTGCGCGGTACCGCGAGGGCTTCGACATGATCGTCGGCGCGGATGGGATGCGCTCGAGCGTGCGCCGGATCGTGTTCGGTCCGGACGAGGACCACCTGACCACGTGGAACGCGATGATCTGCGCCTTCCAACTGGAGGAGCAGGTGCCCTCCTACGAGGCGAGCGACAGCATCACCATTGCGCGCGCGAAGCGGGCGGTGTGGGTGTTCGGGCTCGCCGACCACGCGCCCACCGCGCTGCTGACGTACCGGACGACAGACATCCAGGAGCAGTTCGGCGGGTCACGGGTCCAGCGGCTGCGCTCGGTCTTCTCCGGAATGGACGATCCCGTGGTGCGGCACGTCTTGGACTCCCTGGAGAAGGCCCCTGACCACCTGTTCGACTCGGTGCACCAGGTGAAGATGCCCCGGTGGAGCAAGGGTCGGGTCGTGCTGGTGGGAGACGCGGCCTGGTGCGTGAACCTCTACTCGGGCATGGGTGCCACGTCCTCGCTTCGCGGCGGCGCCGCACTGAGCGCGGCTCTGCTGGAGCACCCCGACGACCTCGCCGCCGCTCTGGGGGCCTGGGAGGTCGGGCTGCGTCCGTTCATCACCAAGCACCAGCGCACCGCGCGGCTAAAGCAGCAGATGTTCGTCCCGTCCAGCCGTCGGGCCGAGGCGCTGCGTTCGGTCCTCCTCGGTCTGGTCCGCAGGGTTCGCGGCCGTCGGCAGGCGACGGAGGCGGGCGGTCAGCGAGCCTGGACGCTGTCGGGCCCAGTCGTACACCCTCGGCCCATGCCGACGCGACGGACTGGAGCCTGCCTACCGCGCGGAAGGTGTCAGGTCTTCCAGGGCGCGCTTCTGGCCGTGGGAGAAGATCACCGAGCTGCGGAACTGCACGACCTCCTTGCGGCTGCTGAGTTTGTCGACGAGGAAGCTGTGCAGGTGGGTCACGTCACCGACGCTCACGTGCAGCAGGAAGTCGTCGCCGCCCGCGAGGACGAACACGGCCATGACCTCGGGCATGGCCAACGCCTCGTCGTGGAACCTGCTGATCAGGGCCCGGGTCAGCGGGCGGATCTGGGCGAAGATCATCGCCTGCACCGGCCTGCCCAGTGACGCGAGGTCGACGTCGGCGTGGAAACCGGTGATCAGGCCGCGTGAACGCAACCGGCGAATCCGTTCGGAACAGGTGGAGGCCGCCACGCCCACCATCTCCGCCAGCTCACGCATGGGGATGCGCGCGTCCTGCTGCAGGGCACGCACCAGCTCCCGGTCGACCCGATCGAGGTTCGGATTTTCAGTCACTTTTCGAACATACATCAGCATCGGGCGTTCGGTTTCGAGCTATCATGGAAACTGGCGGCATGAGTCGAACAGATCTCGCATCCACCCTCGACCGCGCGGGTGTCGAGCACGAGGAACTGCACGTGGTCCGCGGGGCCCGCAGCGACATCCTGATCGTCGTGGCGGTGCACTCCACGACACGCGGTCCGGCGATCGGGGGTGCCGGATCAAGGCTTACCGGTCCGTTGGCGACGGCGTGGCCGACGCGTTGCGGCTCTCCCGCGCGATGACGCTCAAATGCGGGCTCGCCGAGCTGCCGCACGGCGGCGGCAAGACTGTCGTGGTCCTCGGTGACTCACCGCTGACGCCGCCGGTGCGCGAGAACCTCGTGCTCGACATCGCCGAGACGATCGGCGGGCTGGGCGGGCGCTATCGCACCGGGCCCGACATCGGTACCACCCCACAGGACATGGCGGTGATCCACCGCCTCACCCCGGGGTGGGCGTTCTGCCGTCCCGAAGCGCTCGGCGGCAGCGGCAACTCGAGCGCGGCCACCGCCCGCGGGGTCCGCGCCGCCCTCGACGCCGCGGTGGCGCGGGTCCACGGCGCCCGCGCCGTGACCGGCCTGCGGATCGGCGTCATCGGCTACGGCAGCGTCGGACGTCTCCTGGGCCGGTCGCTGGCCGCCGACGGCGCCGACGTGGTCGTCGCCGACCGGGACGACCGCCTCCGCGCGCAGGTGGAGACCGACGGTCTCACCTGGACCGCGTCAGACCTGCTGCGGCAGGACGTCGACATCCTCGTGCCCGCTGCCACCGGCGGACTGCTCAGCCCCGAGACCGTCGCAGGCTGCACGATCCCGTTGATCGTCGGCCCGGCCAACAACCAGCTCACCGGCGACGAGGTCGCCACCCTCCTGCACGAGCGCGCAATCACGTGGATACCGGACACGGTCGCGAGCGCAGGCGGCATCATCCACGCCGTCTGCCGCGAAGAACTGGCCTGCGACGAACCGGAAACCGACGCCCGCATCGACGCCATCGGCGCCAGGGTCGACCGGCTCCTGGCCCACGCCCGGACCCACGGAACCACCCCGCTGCAGGCCGCACACGCACTCGCCACTCGCCACCCGCAGGCAACGGCCTAAGAGCGGCTTCCCCTGCTGGCCCGAGGCAACGGGCGTTGCCCAGCACCGGCCTCGAGGCGGTGGGACACCACGAAATCGTCCTGCCCGCACGGCGACGACAGCCGGGCTGCGAAGTGGTCACCGTGCGGCGGTGGAGCGGTCCGGCCGGGCCGGTCCCCCGCACTCGCCTGCCGCAGCAGAGCCATGGCCGCCTCCGACGGTGACCCGGCGGGCGTCGTGCACACCACGACGGACTGCCCCGGCGAACGCGCGAGGACGAGGGTCTGCTGGGTGACGGTCACCGTGCCGACGACCGGGTGGCGCAGCTCGTAGGTGGCGGCGTCGCACGGCGTCACACGGTGGTCACCCCACAACGCCACGAACTCCGGGCTCTTCATCGTCAGCTCGCCGATCAACTCGGCGAGCAGCCGGTCTTCCGGGTGACGGCCGACGGCGATCCTCAGGTTGCCCACGACCGCGCGCACCTTGCGCCGCCAGTCCCCGTAGAGCTCCCGGCAGTGCGGGTCCAGGAACAGCATCCGACTCATGTTCGGTCGGCGCGCGGGGTCCTCCGGGCTCAGCGGGTCGACGTGCCCGGCGAGCAGGGCGTGGCCGAGCGGGTTCCACGCCAGCACATCCGTGCGCCTGCCGAGGACGAGCGCCGGGACGCCGTCGAGGGAGCGCAGCAGGTCCCGCGTCTCGTCGGCGAGCTTCTCGGGGCGGGGCCTCCGCGCCCGCGGTACCCGACGGGAGGCCCCGGCGAGGCGTTCCAGGTGGTCCCGCTCGTGGTCGTCGAGCAGCAGGGCGCCCGCGATCGCCTCGAGCACCTCCGCCGACGCGCCACGGGACAGGCCCTGTTCGAGCCGGGTGTAGTAGGACACGCTGACCCCCGCCAGCCGCGCCAACTCCTCCCGGCGCAGCCCCGCCACCCGCCTGCGCGGCCCGAGGTCGCGGAGGCCCACGTCTTCCGGGCGCAGCCTGGCCCGCCGTGCCTGCAGGAAGTCGCCGAGCGGGCTTGGTCCGTCCACCACTCCACTATCCACGCCTGCGGCACCGCCCAGCCACACCCTGCAGGGGGTAGGACAAGGCGGGGCTGGTCGGCGCGCGCGGACGCGATCAGGCTCGACCTGGTCAGGGCAGTCGCCCACCACTCACGAGGAGCGATCGTGGATCAGATCAAGCTGGGGGACGTGACCGTCACCCGCGTCAAGGAGTACTGCGGCTCCGTCGAGATGGGCCCCGCGGACTTCTTCCCCGACAGCCCCGACGGCGCCTGGGACGAGCACCGGAACTGGCTCGCCCCGGACTTCCTGGACGCGGGCACCGGCGAATGCCGCTCGGCCATCCAGACCTGGCTGCTGCGCAGCGAAGGCCGCACCATCCTCGTCGACACCGGGGTCGGCAACCACAAGGACCGCCCCTACGCGCCCGTCTGGAACCGGCTGGACACGGACTACCTGGACAACCTCGCCGCCGCCGGAGTCCGGCCCGAAGACGTCGACGTCGTCATCAACACCCACCTGCACATCGACCACGTGGGCTGGAACACCCGCCTCGACGGCCGGACCTGGGTGCCGACCTTCCCGAACGCCGAGTACCTGATGACGCGGCAGGACTTCGACTTCTGGAACCCGGCCAACAACCACGAACCGGTGCTGGGTCGCGGCAACCAGAACGTCTTCGAGGACAGCGTCGCCCCGGTGCACGAGGCCGGGCTGACCCACCTGTGGGACGGCTCGTACCGGATCGACCGGAACCTCCGGCTGGACCTCGCGCCCGGCCACACCCCCGGGTCGTCCGTGCTGACCCTGGAGTCGGGCGGCGACCGCGCGCTGTTCGTCGGCGACCTGGTGCACACCCCGCTGCAGCTCGTGGAGCCGGAGACCAACTCCTGCTTCTGCGAAGACCCGGCCGAGGCCCGGGCGACCCGCCACAAGCTCCTCGGCCGCGCGGCCGAGGACAACGCGCTGGTCTTCCCCGCCCACCTCGCAGGCCGGGGCGGCGCCGAGGTCGAGCGCGACGGGTCGAAGTTCGCCATCAAGGAGTGGGCGGGCTTCTCCCGCATCGCCTGAGCCCAGCGGGGCAGGCCTCCTGCCCCGCAACAACCCGAGAGAGGAAGCGCTTCCCGTGCCCCAGCAGGCAGAACCGATCGTCGAAACCCCGGTGGGCGCCGTGCGCGGTGTTCGTGACCGCTTCGGCGAGCTCTACCGCGCCGTCCCGTACGCGGCGGCACCCACAGGCGCGGGCCGGTTCGCGCCACCGGCGTCCCACCCGGGCTGGTCCGGTGTCCGGGACGCCACCGCGCCGTCGCCGACCGCACCGCAGCCTGCCCGGGACTTCGGGCGGCTCGACATGATCCCCTACTTCGGCCCGGGCTGGGTGCGCGGCGAGGAATACCTCACCGTCGACGTCCGCACGCCCGGCGCCGACAGCGGGAAGCGGCCGGTCATGGTCTTCGTGCACGGCGGCGGGTTCGTCACCGGCTCCACCCGCGCCGCGCTCTACGACGGCAGGCCGTTCGCCCGCGACGGCGTGGTGCTGGTGACGGTGAACTACCGCGTCGGCATCCCCGGCTTCCTCGACCTGGAGGGCGCCCCCGCCAACCGCGGGCTGCTCGACGTCCTCGCCGCGCTCGGCTGGGTGCAGGACACGATTGCCGCGTTCGGTGGCGATCCCCGGAACGTCACGCTGTTCGGCCAGTCCGCGGGTGCCACCATCACCGGAGCTCTGCTGGCGACGCCGGAGGCCAAGGGGCTGTTCCGGCGCGCGATCATCCAGAGCGGCAGCGGCACCGGCGCCTTCACCCCCGAGCAGGCGCACCGGGTCACCGCGGCGGCCGCCTGGGCACTGGGCGTGCCGCCCACGGCGGAGGCCTTCGCCGAGATCCCGGACGAGAGGTTCCTCGAGATCCTGCCGGATCTCGTGGGGATCGACCTGCGGACCGCGACGGCCACGGACCCGCTCGTCGAGCTGAGCCCGTTCTCCCTGGTCCTGCCCGTGCAGCCGGCCGACGCCCTGGCGGAGGGGCCTGCGGGAGAGGTCGACCTGCTCATCGGCACCAACACCGAGGAGGGCCACCTCTACCTGGTACCGCAGGGCAAGCTGGAATCCTCCACGGACGACGACGTGCTCGCCGTCGCGGCGAAGATCGACGCGGACCCCACCGCCGTCGTCGCGGCCCACCGGGCGACCCGGCCAGGGGCGACCCCGGGTGAGCTGCGCTCCGCGGTGCTGGGCGAAGGACTCTTCGGGGCAGGCACCGCGCGGATGATCGAGGCCCACGCCCGGCTGTCCGGTGGCCGCACCCACGTCTACTCGTTCGGCCACCGCTCGACGGCACTGGACGGGCGGCTGGGCGCCACCCACACGGTCGAACTGCCCTTCGTCTTCGACATCGCCGATGAACCGTGGCTGCACGACGACACCGGTCTGCTCGGGCCCGACCCGGCGCCCGCCGGGCTCGCGGCCCGTGTGCACGGCGCCTGGGTCGCCTTCGCGACCCACGGCGACCCCGGCTGGGCCGCGTACGACCCGCGGCAGCCTCACGCGGAAGCCCTGGGTGGCTGAAAGATCCATCAGGTCCGGCGCAATTGATTGCCGAGCGCTGGGCACCGGACGGTGACGCACCCGGACCGAGCCATCCAGGGAGACACCATGTTCAGGTGGCACAAGCAGCGCCCCGAGCTGACCGACTCGCTCAGGCTGGAGGCAGATCGACGACGCGCACCCGCCCCACCACCGCTCCCCATGCGCCTGATCGCCGGTGAAGGACGGCGTCGCATGCTGTTGGCCGAACGGGTGGACCACCGTCCGGTGATCCACCCGACATCGGGGCGTGGTAGCCGGTTCGCGCGGTGAACCGCTCGTGCTGTGGTTTCCGGTGAGCTGTGAAGAAGTGGTAGACCCTGTGCCGGGACACCGTGGTCAGGTGGGTCAGCCGCAGTGGCGGTTGGCCCAC
>NZ_AYXG01000191.1 GCF_000564855.1 Actinokineospora spheciospongiae | reverse complement strand
CAGGCAGAACGGCCACGAGATCTCCGAGCGCGGCCGCATCCCGTCCGCGGTCGTCGAGGCCTTCGAGGAGGCGCACGCCGCCAAGCCCAAGGGCGGCGGCGGCAAGGCCAAGAAGGCGGCCTTCTCCGGCTGATCGCGCCCGCACGGGCACCGGACGCGAGCGCGGCCACCCCCGACCCCGGGGGTGGCCGCGCTCGTCTCGTCCTCGCACCGGTCCATCTCGTACCGGTCGGCGGGGTCGGTCCGCTCGCGCGGTCCGGGGGCCGGGCCTCCGCATCGGCCACGCCACCGGCGCCGGGAGCGCCCCGCCGGGTGCGACCCGGACCGGACCCGCATCGGCCCGCCGTCGTCAGCGCCCACGCTTCTGCGGTGATCTTCCCTCGTGCCCTCGTCAGCGCTGCGCGAACGACGACAGGGCGGACAGCGACCGCACGAAGTCCGCGCGGTCCCCACCCAGGACGCCGAAGTACTCGGCGTCCGCCTTCTCCACGTCGGTCAGGGCCACCGCCGCCAGCGCCCGGCCGACCGGGGTCAGCCTGAGCAGGCGGGCTCTGCTGTCCGCCGGGTCCACCTCGCGGACCAGCAGACCCCGGTCGGCGAGCTTGCGCAGCACCTGGCTGGCCATCATGGGGTCGATCCCCACGAAGTCCGCGAGCCGCTGCTGGCTGGGCGGGTCGCCGCGCGACTCCAGCCAGAGCAGGCTCGCCAGCAGCACGAACTGCACGTGGGTCAGCTCGTGCCGCGCCAGCGCGGCGCGCATGGCGCGCTGCCAGGCGAGCGTCACCCGCCAGAGCAGAAATCCGGCACTCTGCTCCGGGGCGGCCCAATCCGGACGCGGTGTGGTCATACCAGGCTGGACTCCTCGGCCAACGACGCCAGCTTCGCCAGCGCGGCGGGCACCCCGGCGGTCACGACCGGCCCCAGCTCCTGCGCGGCGGGACCCTCGATGGTGACCCGGTGGCTGATCTCGGTGCCCGTGCCGGTCGGGGTCAGGGTGTGGGTGAAGCGCAGGGTCGCGCCGGGGATCTCGGTGACGTCGGCGAACCGCGCGTTCGGCTCGACCTCGGTCAGGGTGAACGGGATCGGCGGCTGACCGGTGATGGTCATGGTGCCGCTGGTGCCCACGGTGAAGTCGCCGTCCACGGACACATTCTCCATGCCCGCGTCCCAGGTCGGCCACGTGGTCGTGTCGGCCCACAACGCCCAGACGGCGGCGGCGGGGGCGGTGGTGGTGGTGGAGTGCTCGTACTCGAAGGAAGTCATGCGTACATACAATATGCGCGCATATCTTCTGTCAACCCCTGCTCGCTCGCCTGTGGGCGGGCAGGGGTGCGCGAATGGCCCAAGGGGCCGGTGACGATCCGTGTGCGCCCGGGCGTGCCTGCGGCAAACGGGCATCCGGGCAACAGCAACCGGGCGTGTGGCTCCGGTCACTCCGCTGAACCCCGCTGGTGGGCTGGACGTGGGTGGTGTGAAACGGGCACCACTCGGTTCCACGACCGGGTGGTGCGCGGGTTGTTCGGGCGTCAGGTCGGTGTTACTCATTGACGGTGCCCGAGCGGGCACTCCGGTGTCCGATCAGACAGGGCGTCCGCCGGGGTCGTCCGGGAACGGGAGGTGCACGTGCAGGCCGAGGAGCGCAAGCGCCGAATCCTGGCCCGGGCCCGCACCGACGGGCGGGTCGACGTGATGGACATGGCGGCCGAGTTCGAGGTGGCGCCGGAAACGGTGCGCCGGGACCTGCGGCTGCTGCACGAGCACGGGTTGGTGCGGCGCACCCACGGTGGGGCGCTGCCGGTGGAGAGCGCCGGGTTCGAGACCGGGCTGGCCTCCCGGGCCTCGTCGAAGGTGGCGGAGAAGCGGCGGATCGCGCAGGTGGCGGCGGAACGGCTCGACGACGCGGAGACGATCTTCGTGGACGAGGGGTTCACGCCGCAGTTGGTGGCCGAGGCGTTGCCGACGGATCGGCCGCTGACCGTCGTGACCGCTTCGCTGCCGACCGCGGCGAGCCTGTCGACCTCGCCGTTGACCACCGTGCTGATGCTCGGTGGGCGGGTGCGCGGGCGGACGCTGGCCACCGTGGAGCACTGGGCGGTGGCGATGCTCGGGGAGATGGTGATCGACCTGGCCTACATCGGTGCCAACGGGATCTCCCGCGAGCACGGGCTGACCACCCCGGACCCGGTGGTCGGGGCGGTGAAGGCGCAGGCGGTCAGGGTGTCGCGGCGGCGGGTGTTCGTCGGCGTGCACACGAAGTTCGGCGTGGCCAGCTTCAGCCGGTTCGCCACCGTGCCCGACCTGGAGGCCATCGTGACCGACTCGTCGCTGCCCGTCGCCGAGGCGCACCGGTACGCGGCGCTGGGTCCCCGGGTGCTGCGGACCTAGTCCCCACGACGCGAGAACCACAACTGTCCAGGGCCGCCCGCGGTGGCGGCCCCGGTGGAGGACGGCCGCGCGCGGCCGCGAGGAAGGGAAGACGATGAGGTCTCACCTGCGGGTGGCCGCGGCTCTGTCCACGGCCGGACTGGTGGTCGCCGCGTGCAGCGGCGCCGGGGGCGGGGGGTCGTCCGACGACGCCCAGTCGATCAACGTGCTGATGGTGAACAACCCGCAGATGGTGGACCTGCAGAAGCTGACCACCGACAACTTCACCAAGCAGACCGGCATCAAGGTGAACTTCACCGTGCTGCCGGAGAACGACGTCCGGGACAAGATCAGCCAGGACTTCTCCAGCCAGGCCGGGCAGTACGACGTGGCGACGATCTCCAACTACGAGACGCCGATCTACGCCAAGAACCAGTGGCTGGCCCCGCTCGACGACCACATCAAGGGCGACCCCGCCTTCGACCAGGCCGACATCCTCGAGCCCATCAGCAAGTCGCTCACCGCGGCGGACGGCAAGGTCTACGCCGAGCCGTTCTACGGCGAGGCCTCGATGCTGATGTACCGCAAGGACGTCCTGGACGCCAAGGGCATCACCATGCCGGAGAAGCCGACCTGGCAGCAGGTGGCCGACATCGCCGCCCAGGTCGACGGCGCGCAGCCGGGCATGAAGGGCATCTGCCTGCGCGGGCAGCCGGGTTGGGGCGAGCTGATGGCTCCGCTGACCACCGTGGTCAACACCTTCGGCGGCACCTGGTTCGCCGAGGACTGGCAGGCGAAGGTCAACGCCCCCGAGTTCGCCGAGGCCACCAAGTTCTACGTCGACCTGGTGCGCGCGCACGGTGAACCCGGTGCGGCGCAGGCCGGGTTCGCCGAGTGCCTGAACTCCATGACCCAGAGCAAGACCGCCATGTGGTACGACGCGACCTCCGCGGCGGGCCAGTTGGAGGCCGACAACTCCCCGGTCAAGGGCAAGCTGGCCTACGCGCAGGCCCCGGTGGTCAAGACCGAGGCGTCGCAGTGGCTCTACACCTGGGCGTTCGGCGTGCAGAAGGCGTCGAAGAAGACCGACGCCGCGTGGAAGTTCATCTCCTGGGCCTCGGGCAAGGAGTACGAGAAGCTGGTCGGCACGACCGAGGGCTGGGCGAAGGTCCCCGACGGCAAGCGCGCCTCCACCTACGCCAACCCGGACTACCTGGCCAAGGGCGGCGCGTTCGCCAAGCAGGTCGAGGAAGCCATCAAGGGCGCCAAGCCGGACGACCCCGGCACCACCAAGCGCCCCGCCCCGGGCATCCAGTTCGTCGGCATCCCGGAGTTCACCGACCTCGGCACCCAGGTCTCGCAGAAGATCAGCGCGGCCATCGCCGGGTCGTCCTCCGTGGACGACGCGCTGGCGCAGAGCCAGGAGCTGGCCACCAAGGTCGGCGCGAAGTACGCGGGCAAGTAACTCCGAGCGGATCGGGAGGCAGACATGGCGATCGACACCGCACCACCGCCCACCCGCACCGGCCCCCGCGCGCAGGGGCGGCCCGGGTCCGGCGCGGGCCGGGCCGCCCGCTGGGTCCGCCGGGCACCGCTGCTGCCCGCGCTGATCTTCACGATCGTGGTCACCCAGCTTCCGTTCCTGGCCACGCTGGTGATCTCGACGCTGCGCTGGAACTCGCTGGACCCGGACAACCGGGGCTTCGCGGGGGTGGACAACTACGTCGCGGTCTTCTCCGACCCGGCGCTGCGCGACTCGGTGGTCACCACGGTGGTCCTCACCGCGGTGGTGGTGATCGTCAGCCTGGTCCTCGGGCTCGGCCTGGCCCTGCTGCTCGACCAGAAGTTCCGCGGGCGGGGCGCGGTGCGCACCATGCTCATCGCGCCCTTCCTCGTGGTGCCCGTCGCCGCGGCGCTGCTGTGGAAGCACGCGCTCTACAACCCCGACTACGGCCTGCTCAACGGCGCGCTCAACTGGCTGGGAAACCTCCTCGGCTTCCAGGCGCCGCAGCCGGAGTGGATCAGCGACATGCCGCTCACCGCGGTCATCATCTCGCTGGTGTGGCAGTGGACGCCGTTCATGATGCTGATCCTGCTGGCAGGCCTGCAATCGCGGCCGATGGACGTGGTCGAGGCCGCCTCCATCGACGGGGCGGGCGCGTTCCAGGTGTTCCGGTACCTGACCTTCCCGCACCTGCGCCAGTACCTCGAACTCGGCGGGCTGCTGGGGTCGATCTACGTCGTGCAGAACTTCGACGCGGTCTTCACCATCACCTCCGGCGGGCTCGGCACGGCGAACCTGCCGTACCAGATCTACCAGACCTTCTACCAGGCCCACGACTACGGGCAGGCGTCCGCGGCGGGCGTGGTCGTGGTGGTCGGCTCGATCATCATCGCCACCTTCGCGCTGCGCACGGTGTCGTCGCTGTTCAAGAACGAGGGGGCACGATGAGCACCGCCACCGCCGCCCGGTCCACCCGCGTGGACAAGCCCCGGAAGGCCTGGCGCCCCTGGGGCCTGGTCGCCTGGATCTGCGGGCTGATCTTCGTCGCCCCCGTGCTGTGGATGGTGCTCACCTCGCTGCACAGCGAGCCCGACGCCGCCACCAACCCGCCCTCGCTCGGCGCCCCACTCACCTTCGACGGGTACGCGGAGTTCTTCAGCGGCACCGGTGGCGCGGGCCCGTGGCCGCCGCTGATCAACTCCTTCAGCGCGAGCATCGGCTCGACGGTCCTGGTGCTGCTGCTGGCGATCCCGGCGGCCTACGCGCTGAGCATCAAACCGGTGGAGAAGTGGACTGACGTCCTGTTCTTCTTCCTGTCCACCAAGATGATGCCGGTCGTCGCCGCGCTGCTGCCGATCTACCTGGTCGCGCAGTACAGCGGGATGCTGGACAACATCTCGTTCCTGACCGTGCTCTACACCTCGATGAACCTGCCCATCGCGGTGTGGCTGATGCGCTCGTTCCTCGCCGAGGTCCCCAAGGAGATCCTGGAGGCCGCGGCGATCGACGGGGCCGGGCTGTTCACCATCCTGCGCCGCGTCGTGGCGCCGGTGGCCATGCCCGGCATCGCGGCCACCGCGCTGATCTGCTTCATCTTCAGCTGGAACGAGCTGCTGTTCGCCCGGGTCCTCACCGGTGTCGTCGCGGGCACCGCGCCGGTCTACCTGACCGGTTTCGTCACCAGCCAGGGCCTGTTCCTGGCCAAGGTGTGCGCCGCGGCCACCGTCGTGTCCCTCCCGGTCCTCATCGCCGGGTTCGCCGCCCAGGACAAGCTGGTCCAGGGCCTGTCACTGGGAGCTGTGAAATGAAGGCTGCGGTCATCACCGGTGTCGGTCAGGTCGAGGTCACCGAGGTGCCCGACCCGACACCGGGTCCGCGCGACGTGGTCGTCGACGTCGCCGCCTGCGGCCTGTGCGGCACCGACCTGCACATCCTCCAGGGCGAGTTCGCCCCCACGCTGCCGATCGTGCCCGGCCACGAGTTCGCCGGGACGGTCGTGGCGCTCGGCGCGGAGGTCACCGAGGTCCGGGTGGGGGACCGGGTGGCGGTCGACCCGTCGCTGTACTGCCACGAGTGCCGCATGTGCCGGGTGGGCCGCAACAACCTGTGCGAGCGGTGGAACGCGATCGGGGTCTCCAAGCCCGGCGGGGCCGCGGAGTTCGCGGTCGCGCCGGTCGCCAACTGCGTGAAGCTGCCCGACCACATCCGCACCGAGGACGCCGCGCTCATCGAACCGCTGTCGTGCGCGGTCCGCGGCTACGACGTCCTGCGCGCGCAGATGGCCGCCCGGGTGCTCATCTACGGCTCCGGCACCATGGGCCTGATGATGCTGCAACTGGGCAAGCTCACCGGCGCGGCGTCGATCGACGTGGTCGACCTCAACGAGGAGCGGCTCAAGACCGCCGTGCAGCTCGGCGTCTCCGCCACCGGGGTCAACGCCGACGAACTGGACAACCCGCGCGGCTGGGACGTCGTCATCGACGCCACCGGCAACCAGAAGGCCATCCAGGACGGCATCGGCCGCGTCGCCCCCGGCGGCACGTTCCTCCAGTTCGGCGTCTCCGACTACGCGACCCGGGTGACGATAGAGCCGTACAAGATCTACAACCAGGAGATCACCATCACCGGCTCGATGGCGGTCCTGCACTCCTACGAACGCGCCGCCGACCTGTTCGCCGCAGGCGTCCTCGACCCGGACGTGTTCATCAGCGACCGGATGCCGCTGGCGGAGTACCCGCACGCGCTCGACCTGTTCCGCAACGGGATCGGGCGCAAGATCCAGGTCCTGTGCTGAGTCCCTGAGGACCCGCGGGCCACCCCGGCGCACGCCCAGGCCCTCGCCGCGTACGGCTACCTGCTCGCCCGGC
>NZ_AYXG01000190.1 GCF_000564855.1 Actinokineospora spheciospongiae | reverse complement strand
GGGTGTGCCTGCCAGCATCCTATTGCAGTTGGCGCAGCACGGGGCGGTGCCCGGACCGCCGAACCGGCTGTCCCCCCTGAGTGTCCCTAGGACGCGTCCAGAACGAAAGTGAAGGCCTGCCGGGCCTGCTCCTCCCACGGCCGGGCCAGCTCCGCCCGCAGCTCGTGCCGACCGCACGCGGTGACGTCGAAGGTCAGGGTGCGACCCCCGCCCGTACCCGGTACGTCCGCGACCATCCGCAGCGCCTCGGGCAGCAGCCACCGCCACCGGTAACCGGTGGTCGTCGTCGGGGACTCCGGCAACCGGAGTTCGACGGTGTCCCCGCTGCGCAGCCCGGTCAGCCCGGCGGCGTCCGCCACCGACAGCCTCACCAACGCCATCACCCGCTCCTCCACCCGGCGGAAGGTGGCGGAACGGCTCCCCTGCGCCCGTTCCGCCACCGCCGGCCCCCATGCTCACACCAGGATCTGTTCGATACGGCCCACCGCGTCCTCGCGGTAGTCCACCGCACGGCCGCCGTGCACGGCCTCCACCGCCAACGCGGTCAGGCGGGTGTGCCCCACCCCCGGGGCCAACCGCTTCCAGCCGACCCCCTCCACCCACATCCAGACCCCGGTCGACGCGTCGTGCGACCAGAGCCGCGCGACAGTGCGCCCCCGCACCCACCGACCGGGCCCGGCAGCCGCCACGTCCCGCACCCGCACCGTCAAATCGGGCGTCGAGGTGGTGACGCACATGGCTTCCTCCCCCGGGTGGTCGGTTATTCCGGACACCTGTAAGAGTCCGACGCGCCACCGGGGATACGTCCACGTTTCGGCGAATTTGCGCCTTGGCAGCGTTGCGCCACCCCACCCGGCCGGGCGCCACAGCGACCAGACCGGCACCCTGAGCACGGCCTAGTAGGCAGGCGCGTCCTCCTCCGGCATCAGGACCCAGCAGGCCACGTAGATCAGCGCGCCCGCGCCGAACCCGAGCAGGGTGGCGGCCACCAGCCCGATGCGCACCAGCGCGGCGTCGATGCCGACCGCCTTGGCGATGCCGCCGCAGACGCCCGAGAGCATCCTGTCGGTGCGGCTGCGGCGCAGCTTGCGGACCTTGGTCTCGGTCTCTCCGAAGTTCGTCATGCCTCCACTTTGGCTGCTCAGCGCCGGTCCGGCATCGGGGATCGACCCGGAATCCCGACTCGGGGACAACCCCGGGATTGACTCATACCCATATGGGTATGTAATGTTCTCGGCATGGCGAGGGCAGCGACCACGACGGACGCGTTCAACGCGGTGGCCGAGCCCCGGCGCAGGCAGATCCTGGACCTGCTGGTGGCCGGGGAGCGGTCGGTGACCGACCTCGTCGAAGCGCTCGGGGTGGTGCAGCCGCTGGTGTCCAAGCACCTGCGGGTGCTCCGCGAAGTGGGCCTGGTCGAGGTCCGCGAGGAAGGGCGGCAACGGCTCTACCGCCTCAACGGCGAACCGCTCAAACCGATCCACGACTGGGTCAGGCAGTACGAACGCACGTGGTCGAGCCGCTTCGACGCGCTCGACGACGTCCTCGAAGAACTCAAGCAGGAGGAAGAAGACAATGGCACTGGCCACTAAGGGCACCGCGGTCGTGACGCTCCCCAGCGACACCCAGATCCTCATCACCCGCGAGTTCGACGCCCCCAAGCACCTCGTCTACAAGGCCTGGACGACCCCCGAGCTGATCGAGCGCTGGTGGGCGGGCGACATGGGCGAGGTCAAGTCCATCGAGGTCGACCTGCGCGTGGGCGGCACCTGGCGCTACGTCATGGTGGCCGACGGCGACTTCGAGGTCGGCTTCCACGGCGAGTACCGCGAGATCACCGAGAACGAGCGCATCGTCGCCACCGAGGTCTACGAGGGCGCCCCCGACGGCGAGGCGGTCAACACGCTGACGCTGACCGAGCGGGACGGCCGCACCACGCTGAGCGTCCTGGTGCAGCACAGCTGCAAGGAGCACCGGGACACCCACGTGAACTCGGGCATGGAGGTCGGCATGCAGACCTCCATGAACCACCTCGACGAGGTCGCCCTCTCCCTGCTCTGACCCCGGGCGCCGACACCGTCGGCAGCGCCCGGGATCACCGCTCCGCGATGGCGGACAGGGCCTCCGGCACGGGCTCGGTGTGCACGACCCCGAGCCGCTGGGTCGCCCGGGTCAGCGCCACGTACAGGTCGTTGCGGCCGCGCGGCGACTCGGCAACGACCCGCGCGGGTTCCACCAGCAGCACCCCGTCGAACTCCAGGCCCTTGGACTGGCGGACGGTCAGCACCGCCACCTGGCTCTCCAGCTCCGGGTGCTCGCCGATCGCCGCGTCGGGCAGTCGGGCGGCGACGGCCTTGCCCACCTGGTCCACCAGGGACTCCGGCACCAGGACGGCCAGGGTGCCCGGGTGCGCGGACCCCTCGGCGGCCAGCGCGGCGACCGTCCCGGCCAGGTCGGTCGTCCGCACGCGCCACGGGTCCGCACCGGTCTCCCGGACCGAGGACGGCGGGGTCAGCGAGGTCCCCAGTTCCGCCAGGACGGACGCGGCCACCGCCATGACCTCCGCCGGGGTGCGGTAGTTGACCGTCAGCTCGGTCTGGCGCCAGCGGTCCTCGACGTAGGGGCCCAGGACGTCCGACCACGCCGTGGCCCCCGCCAGGTCACCGGTCTGCGCCACGTCCCCGACCAGGGTCATGGACCGGGAGGGGCAGCGGCGCATGAGGACGCGCCAGGCCATGGCGGACAGCTCCTGGGCCTCGTCCACGATGACGTGGCCGAAGGTCCAGTCCCGGTCGGCGGCGGCGCGCTCGGCGGCGGTGCGGTGGTCCTCCTCGTCGTTGCGCTCGGCGAGGCGGCTCGCGTCGATCAGGTCGTAGGCGGTGAGGATGTCGGGGTCGGCCTCGTCCTCCAACTGCAGGATGTCGAGGACGCCCTGGGCGTAGTCCTGCTCGTCGCGCCTGCGCTGCTCGGCCCTGGCCCGCTCCAGGCGGTCGTCGACGCCCAGCAGTTCGGCCGCCTCGTCCAGGAGGGGGGCGTCGGCGGCGGTCCAGCCGAGGCGGGGGGAGCGCAGCAGCAGCGCCCGCTCGTCCTCGCGCAGGTCCGGGAACGCCACCGCCAGGCGGTCGGGGCAGGCGTAGAGGTCCGACAGCAGGGTCTGCGGGGTCAGCAGCGGCCACAGCTCCTCGATGGCCGCCCGCACCTCGTCGTCGGCGGCCAGTTCGCGGCGGATGTCGGCCAGGTCGCCCTCCTCCAGGAAGTCCGCGCCCAGGCGCTCGGCCTCCTGCCGGGTCAGGGCGGCCACGACGGCCTCGGCGAACAGCGGGCGGGCGGCGTTGTGCGGCTTGCGCGAGCGCCGCGCCCGCTCCTGCGCGGCCAGCACGGTCGGCCCATCCAGGGTCAACTCCTCGCGCTCCACCACGAGCGTCATCGGCTCGTCCGGCACCACCTGCCGGTCGCGGACCGCGCGGCGCAACGCCTCCACCGCGTCCAGGCGCCCCTTGATCTCCGCCGCCCGCGCGGGCTCGGGCCGCACACCCCGCTCACCCGGATACAGCTCCCCCACCGTCTGCAACAGCACACCGGTCTCCCCGAGGGAGGGCAGCACCTGCCCGATGTACTTGAGGAACGTCGCGTTCGGCCCGATCACCAGCACACCGCGCCGCGACAACTGCTCGCGGTGGGTGTAGAGCAGGAAGGCGGCGCGGTGCAGCGCCACGGCGGTCTTGCCGGTGCCGGGGCCGCCCTGGACCACCAGGACGCCGTTGAGGGCGGAGCGGATGATCTCGTCCTGCTCGGCCTGGATGGTCTCGACGATGTCCGACATGCGGCCGGTGCGGGAGGCGTTCAGCGCGGAGAGGAGCGCGGCCTCCCCGGTGACACCCTCGTGCGCGTCCCGCCCGGCGGTGAGGTCGAGCACCTCGTCGTCGACGGCGGTGACCCGGCGCCGGGAGGTGCGGATGTGCCTGCGCCTGCGCACCCCGTCCGGGGAGGCGGCGGTGGCCAGGTAGAAGGGCCTGCTGGCGGGGGCGCGCCAGTCCATCAGCAGGGGTTCGTGGTCGCCGGACTCGTCGAACAGCCCCAGCCTGCCGATGTAGCCGCGCCCGCCGTCGGCGAAGTCGAGCCTGCCGAAGCACAACCCGTTCTCCACCGCCCCGTACTGCGCCAACGCCGCGCTGTGGTGCGCGGTCTCGGCATCCCGGTGGGTCATGGCGGTGGGACTGCTGCTGGTCTCCCGCAACGTCCGGGCCAACCGCGCACCACTGTCCGCACGCAACCCGTCGAGCCGCGCGTACAACATCGAGACGTATTCCTGCTCGACGCCGATCTCGGTTGACAATCGCCCTCCACGTGGCGTAAAATCGTTTACACGACGCCAGCAACGGCGTCTTTTTTTGTGCGCAATGACCTCCCAATGTAACGCAGAACCGGTGTCGGGGAAACGGCGAGGGGAGCGCACACACCGCAGTGGACGCACTCCCCCGGTCCGAGTGGCTCAGGCGGCGAGCCGCAGGTCCTCCCTCGGGAACGAGGTCACGTAGGGCTCGTCGATGTCCGGCATCTCCAGGCTCACGGTGACCATCGGGCGCAGCCCGGGTGAGGACACCCGGAGCACCACGCCCTCGACCTCCCTGAGCCCGAACGGCGCCACGATCCGGTCGCCGACCCTGATGTCCTCAGCCATGTCGATTCCTCTCACCACTGCACCAACTCCGGCAGCAGAGTCCGCAGGTACGTGCTGCACACAGTGTCCATCGCCTCAGCGAGCTCGTCCAGCGAGAACCGCCATTCCAGCGCTGTCGCCAGCGATAGCGAATGACCGTCCCGCCGCAGCAGGTTGAGCTTCGCCTCGACGTCGTGCGCGATCCCGTTGCGCGCTTGGTTGAGCAGGTTCACAGTTGAGATCCAACCTCTCACCTGATGGGGGAAATGGGTCCCCAACTCCACCCACACCTCCAGACCACACCGCAAGAAGTCGATGGCGATGTTGTCCTTCGTGGCATTACCCGAATCCAGGCGGCGACCGCGCAGCACGTTGTGGGACCTGAACACGTTCTCAAGCCCCCGGTCGGCGATACCGGCGGCCGCGAAGACCACCTCGACGCAGGCGTCGAGCAGGTCGCGGCAGAAGCCTTGGAATTCCGCCGCCAGGCGGAGGAGCACGGCGTGCGAGAGCTCGTCCGCTCCCCACTCGTCCATCGCCTCGGCGTCGAGCATCCGGTGATGCGCGGCCACGAGGCGGTCGAGCCTTCGGGAGCGTTCCTCTCTCCAGACCGTCAATGCGTTCGATTTCACCGGGCAAACATACGTTCGGTCGCATTTCCACGAATGGGCGACCCTTTATTTCAAACAATGAAACAGGCATTTCAAACCAGGAAACAAGGGCAAACGATAAGGGGAGCGCATCACACCGCAGTGGACACGCTCCCCCGGTCGAGCCAGCTCAGGCGGCGAGCCGCACGACCTCCGTCGGGAATGAGGTCACGAAGGGCTCGTCCAGTTCCGCGAGGTCCAACTGCACGGTGACCATGGGGCGGACCCCAGGTGAGGAGACCCCAAGGACCACGCCCTCGACCTCGTCCACCCCCAGCGGTGCCACGACCCGGTCGCCCACCCTGATGTTCTCGGTCATACCGACTCCCTCCACCACGGCGTCACCTCCGGCAGCAAGAACCGCAGGTGCGCGTCGCACAGTGTCCATCCCGACGGTGAGCGGGTCCAGCGAAGAACGCCACCGCAGCGTTGTCGACAGCGACAGGGAAGGGCCCCCCTGCCGCAGTTGGTCGAGCTTGACGTCCACGCGATACGAGAATTTCAGCCTGAGGAACAAAAGGCCCGGGCCGCGGATCGCGGCCCGGGCCTTCCGGGAAAAGCGGTGGAACAGGCGTGGATCAGAAGTCCATGCCACCGGTCGGGTCGCCCGCGGGGGCGGCACCGGCCTTCTCCGGCTTGTCGGCGACGACGGCCTCGGTGGTGAGGAACAGCGCGGCGATGGACGCGGCGTTCTGCAGGGCCGAGCGGGTCACCTTGGTCGGGTCCGGCACGCCCGCGGCGAGCAGGTCCTCGTACTCGCCGGTGGCGGCGTTGAGGCCGTGGCCCTGGGGCAGGCCCTTGACCTTCTCCACCACGACGCCACCCTCGAGACCGGCGTTGACCGCGATCTGCTTGAGCGGGGCCTCGACGGCGACCTTGACGATGTTGGCACCGGTGGCCTCGTCGCCGGTCAGCTTCAGGCCCGCGAAGGCGGCCTCGGCGGCCTGGAGCAGCGCGACGCCACCACCGGCGACGATGCCCTCCTCGACGGCGGCCTTGGCGTTGCGCACCGCGTCCTCGATGCGGTGCTTGCGCTCCTTGAGCTCGACCTCGGTGGCGGCACCGGCCTTGATGACCGCGACACCACCGGCGAGCTTGGCCAGGCGCTCCTGGAGCTTCTCGCGGTCGTAGTCGGAGTCCGACTTCTCGATCTCGGCGCGGATCTGGTTGACGCGGCCCTGGATCTGCTCGGCGTCACCCGAACCCTCGACGACGGTGGTCTCGTCCTTGGTGACGACGACCTTGCGGGCCTTGCCCAGCAGCTCGATGCCCGCGTTGTCCAGCTTGAGGCCCACGTCCTCGGAGATGACCTGGCCGCCGGTCAGGATCGCGATGTCCTGCAGGATCGCCTTGCGGCGGTCGCCGAAGCCGGGCGCCTTGACCGCGACGGACTTGAAGGTGCCGCGGATCTTGTTGACGACCAGGGTGGCCAGGGCCTCGCCCTCGACGTCCTCGGAGATGATCAGCAGCGGCTTGCCGGACTGCATGACCTTCTCCAGCAGCGGGAGCAGGTCCTTGACCGAGGAGATCTTGGAGCCGAACAGCAGGATGTAGGGGTCCTCGAGGACCGCTTCCTGGCGCTCGGGGTCGGTCACGAAGTAACCGGAGATGTAGCCCTTGTCGAAGCGCATGCCCTCGGTGAGCTCGAGCTCCATGCCGAGGGCGTTGCTCTCCTCGACGGTGATGACGCCTTCCTTGCCGACCTTGTCGAGCGCCTCGGCGATGAGCTCGCCGATGGTGGAGTCGCCCGCGGAGATGGACGCCGTGGCGGCGATCTGCTCCTTGGTCTCGACCTCCTTGGCCTGCTTGTGCAGCTGCTCGATCACGGCCTCGACGGCCTGCTCGATGCCGCGCTTGAGCGACAGCGGGTCGGCGCCCGCGGCGACGTTGCGGAGGCCCTCGCGGACGAGCGCCTGCGCCAGCACGGTGGCGGTGGTGGTGCCGTCACCGGCGACGTCGTCGGTCTTCTTGGCGACCTCCTTGACCAGCTCGGCCCCGATCTTCTCCCAGGGGTCCTCGAGCTCGATCTCCTTGGCGATCGACACACCATCGTTGGTGATGGTGGGCGCGCCCCACTTCTTCTCGAGCACGACGTTGCGGCCACGCGGGCCCAGCGTCACCTTCACGGCGTCGGCGAGGATGTTCAGTCCGCGCTCGAGGCCGCGACGCGCTTCCTCGTCGAACGCGATCAACTTGGCCATTGCGGTGTGGTCCTCCGGCTTGATTGGAAACACCTACGGCCAGGCGGTGCCCGCGACGGACGACCGGCATCCTGCCGGCCTCACCTGTCCCGACCTCTGTCGCTGGCACTCGGGGACCCCGAGTGCCAATACGTGTTTAGCACTCGACGGGGTCGAGTGCAAGAAAAGCAGGTCGGAACAGCCGGTGACGTCCCCGATCAGGGCGCCGGGACGATGGAGATCGACGGCGGCAGCGTCCGGCGGGTGCTCGACGGCGCGGTCGTCGACCCGCCGCCGGTGTCCTCCGGGCCCACCTGGATCGACGGGGCGGTCGGCTCCGGCGTGCCGTCACCGCCGCCGGAGTCACCGGTCAGGAAGACGACGGCCAGCACGATCGCGGCGATCGCCACCGCGCCCACCAGCACCGGCGCGATCCACCGGTTGCCCGACTTCTCCGCGCCGAAGGCCGTGCTGCCCGCGGGCACCGGCGGGCGCAGCCGCACCGGCTCGGCCTGCGAGGGCAGCGACCGGGGCCCGCCCGGCTGGTACTGCTGGGGCCGCTGCTGCTGCGGCGGGCGCTGCTGCCCGGGGGGCTGGCCGGGACCCATCATCGTGCCCTGCGGACCGCGCGGCGGCGGCCTGCGCGGCACGTTGGTCAGCGCGGCGCGCGCGGCGGCGACCAGCTCGCGGCAGGTGGCGTAGCGCTGGGTCGGCGACTTCGCCATGCCGCGCCGGATCACGTCGTCGATCGCGGGCGGGAGCTGCACGTGCTCGGTGACCGCCGGTGGCTCCCGGTTCAGGTGGCCCTGGATGACCTCGGGCACCTGCCCCTGGAACGGCGGGCGGCCCGACAGGCAGGCGAACAGCACGCAGGCCAGCGAGTACTGGTCGGTGCGGCCGTCGACCGGTTCGCCGCGCAGGTGCTCGGGGGCGGCGTAGGTCGGCGAACCGAGGAAGTCGCCGCCTCGGGTGCGGTGGCCGGTGGCCCCGCGCCGGGTCAGGCCGAAGTCGGCGAGGTAGATGTGCTCACCGGCCGACTCGCGCGTGGTGACCAGCACGTTCGCCGGTTTCACGTCGAGGTGCACCAGGCCGCGCTCGTGCAGGTTGTCCAGCGCCTCGGCGACCTGGCCGAGCAGGCTCAGCGCCCGCTGCGGGGCCATCGGCCCCTCCTTGACCAGGCCGGCCATGTCCGAGCCGTCCACCAGCCGCATGGCGATGTAGAGCAGCCCGTCGACCTCGCCGAAGTCGTAGAGCGGGACGACGTTCGCGTGGTCGATGGCGGAGGTGTTGCGGGCCTCGTCGACGAAGCGCTCGCGGAACTCCGGGTCCTCGGTGAGGTGCTCGGCGATGACCTTGAGCGCCACCCGGCGCCCGAGTCGGACGTCGGTGGCCCGGTACATGACGCTCATCCCGCCCTTACCCAGCACCCCGTCGATGCGGTAATGGCCTAGGCGACGCCCGGTGAGGTCCTCCGACACGCTGGCGAGCCTAACGTCCGCGCCGCGCGTTCCGCGCCCGGTCGCCGCAACCGGCGCGTTTCACCCGTGTGGGGGTGGCTTCCGGCCTGGGACTTCGGTGTGCCTGTGGTTTCAAGCGCTGGGATCTGTCGTGGGTGGTCTGGGGACTAGCGGCCCAGCCAGGCCGCCATGGCGCGGGGGGTGCGGGTTTGGGTGAGGAGCGTTCCCGGGCCCGCGAAGTCGAGGATCAGGCCCTCGCCGGTGCGGACCGACTGCGGGCCGGACTGGGAGGCGGCGCGCAGTCGGGCCTGCGTCTCGTCGCTGTAGGCCAGCAGGTGGGCGGGGTCGACGGTGATGAACTCGCCCGCCGCCAGGGTGACCGTGTCCAGGGCGCCGCAGCAGGCCAGGACGAGGGAGCCGGTGCCGGTGGCGTGTTCGAGGAAGCCGTGCTCGGCGCCGAAGAGGGAGTGGAACCCGGGCCACTGGGCGTCCGCGCGCAGGGTTGCCGTGACCGCCAACCAGCTTCCCCGGGAGACGCACCAGCCCGCGGTGCCGTCGAGGTCGATGGTGTGGACGTCGCCGGGGAAGGCGGGGGCGATGTCGACCCAGCCGCCCTCGGTGCCCGCGGTGAACACGGCGGGCACCGACCGGCCGCGGCCCGCGCGGCCCTTGGGCTCGACGTGCACGCCGTAGCTGGTCGCCAACATCGCCGAGGACTCCGCCTGCACCGCCTCACCCGGGGCCAGCAGCAGACGGGCGACCCCGAACGCGGGGGTGTGCCGGGTGCGGACCTGCACGCGCGTCCCCTTCCTCCCGCCCCGGCAGGCTCGTCCGGCCGGGACAGGGTGGGAGTGTGGCACGGCGGCGGCAGGGCAGGATGGGGCCGTGGCGAAACGGACCTACAGCGTGCGGGAGTACCAGGCCGAGGTGGCGGCGCTGCTGCCCGCGCTGCCGGTGGCGGTGACGCCGCTCGCCGGTTGCCGGGGGCTGGTGCTGGCCGAGGATCTGGTGGCGGCGGTGTCGCTGCCGCCGTTCGACAACTCCGCGATGGACGGTTACGCGGTGCGCGCCGCCGACGTCGCGGGTGCCCCGGTGGCACTGCCGGTGGCCGACGACATCCCGGCCGGGCGCACCGCGGTGCGGCCGCTGGAGCCGGGCACGGCGCACCGGATCATGACCGGGGCGCCGCTGCCGCCGGGCGCGGACGCGGTGGTCCAGGTGGAACTGACCGACGGGGGGACCGAGGTCGTCACCGTCAACTCGGCCGTGCCCGTGGGCAGGCACCTGCGGATGGTCGGCGAGGACGTGGTGGCCGGGACGGTCGTGCTCAGCGCCGGGACCGTGTTGGGCCCACCGCAACTGGGTCTGGCCGCGGCGGTCGGCGCGGCGGCGCTGCCGGTGCGCCGCCGCCCCAGGGTGCTGGTGCTGTCCACCGGGTCGGAGTTGGTGGAACCGGGGCGGGAACTGGAGTTCGGGCAGATCCACGAGTCGAACAGCGTGCTGATCGCCGCGGGGGTCGAGGAGGTCGGCGGGGTCGCGGAGGTGCTGCGGTTCGTGCCGGACGACGTCGAGGAGTTCCGGTCGGTGGTGGCGGCGCGGGCGGGGACCGCGGACGTGCTGGTCACCTCGGGCGGGGTGAGCGCGGGGGCTTACGAGGTGGTCAAGGACGCCCTGACCGGGCGCGGGGTGGAGTTCGTGCGGGTGCTGGTGCAGCCGGGTGGGCCGCAGGGGTCCGGGCTGGTGGACGGGCTGCCGGTGGTGGCGTTCCCTGGCAACCCGGTGAGCGCGGCGCTGTCGTTCGAGCTGTTCCTGCGCCCGGCCCTGCTCGGCGCCCTGGGCCACCGGAGCGTCGACCGCCCCCGGGCCAGGGCGCGGGCGGCGGCGGCCATGACCTCGCCCGCCGGGCGCGTGCAGTACCGCCGGGGCAGGCACGACTCGGGGAGCGTGGAGGTCGTCCCGGTGGGTGGGCCCGGCTCGCACCTGCTGGCCTCGTTCGCCGCGTCCAACTGCCTGATCGAGATCCCCGAGGACGTCACGGAGGTGCCCGAGGGGGCCGAGGTGGACGTGGTCCTGCTCGACTGACCCGTACGCTGGCCGCATGGGCTTCTTCGCGTGGGTCGTGTTCGGCGCGATCGCGGGCTGGGCGGCCAACCTGGTGGTCGGTGGCCGCGACCGGCGGCGGCAGGGCTGCCTGGTCAGCGTGCTGGTGGGGGTCGTGGGCGCCGCCCTCGGCGGCCTCCTGCACCGGCTGCTCACCGGCCGCGAGATGACCTTCGAGTTCGACTTCCCCAGCCTCGGCGTCGCCGCCCTGGGCGCGGTCGTGCTGCTGGCGGTCCTGCGCGCGGTCCAGGGCCGCCCGACCCGACGTGGTCGCAGGTAGACAATTTCCCACCATGCAGGACCGTTCGTGCTCCATTGCCCGATCGGGCGACCGCCACGTAGACTTCCGACTGCTCCAGAACGGGGCATCCGGTCGGCGCCTGCGTCGTCGGGGGACGCAGGCGTCGCTCGGGTGTCCCGTTCCTGTCTCGTTCGCGTGAACGAGCGTTCTTCCGGCTCTGAGCTGCCAACTCCCGTCCGCCACTGCCACACTGCGGACAAGGTGCGCGAGCAGGGGAGGCGGTGCGGGAATGGCATTTCCCACGGATCTGACAGCGGTGCTGACAGGCACCTCCCGTGACCGGCTCCGCCACTGGCACTCGACCGGCCTGTTCTCACCGGAGATCGCCACCGAGCCCCGCCTGCTCTACTCCTTCCGCGACGTCGTCGCGCTGCGCACAGTGGTGCGGCTGCGGGCGAGCACGTCACTGCAGAACATCCGCCGGGCCTTCGAGAACATGTCCGCGCTCGATCTCACCGAACACCCGTCCAGATACCGCTTCGGCACCGATGGGAAGACGATCGGACTGATCGACGAGGCGGGCAACGCGGTGGACCTCGTCGGGAAGCCGGGGCAGTACGAGGTGCTCAGCCTCGCCGAGATATTCGGGGCGTTCGAGAACCGCCGTGGCGAGCAAGTGGTCGACTTCCTGCGACCGCGCAGCCACCTGGAGGTCCGAGCGGGCAGGCTGGGCGGCTGGCCGACCATCGCCGACACCCGCATCGGCTACGACACGGTCGCGTCCCTGGTTTCCGGTGGCGATGTGTCGCTGGAGCGCGTGGCGTACTTCTACCCGGGCGTGTCAGCGGCCGCGGCCCGGGACGCCGTCGACTTCGACCGACTGGTCCGCGACTCGGCATGAGGTTCTTCATCGACCACAACCTCAGCCCGAGACTGATCCCCGACGTCGCCGCACTCCACCACGACCACACGTTCTCGTGCGCCGAGGACGAGGACCTGGCAGCCTTGGACGACATCCGGCTGCGGCTCGTCTGACCAGCGCCACGCCGGTGAGCGACCCGGTTCGCGTACCGTGTGCCGCAAATCCGGTCGAGACGCGAGGAAACAGCCAACCGATGAGCGCCGCCCCGCAGTCCACGCTCAAGCACCTCGTCGAGCTGACGAGGAGCATCATCCCGCCGGTGCACCCGGGGGGGCGCCCGTTCGTCCTGGCCGGACTCGGCGCCACGCTGTTGGTGCGGCGGTTCTCCAAGCGGGTGGGGGTCGGTGGCGGGATTCTGACCGCGTGGCTGGCCTGGTTCTTCCGCGAGCCGCGGCGGGTGACGCCGCAGCGGCCGGGGATCGCGACCGCGCCCGCCGACGGGACCGTGTCGCACGTGGTGGAGGCCGTGCCGCCCGTCGAGTTGGGGTTGGGTGGGGAGCCGATGCTGCGGGTCAGCGCCTTCCTGTCCGTGTTCGACGTGCACGTGCAGCGGGTTCCCGCGCCGGGGCGGGTCGTGAAGGCCGTGCACCAGGCCGGGCAGTTCCTCTCCGCCGACCTGGACGCGGCCAGTGAGGTCAACGAGCGCAACAGCGTCCACCTGCGCACCCGCGACGGGCACGACCTGGCCGTGGTGCAGATCGCCGGGCTGGTGGCGCGGCGCATCTTCTGCGACGTGTCCGACGGGGACGAGGTCGAGGCCGGTGCGACCTACGGGTTGATCCGCTTCGGGTCGCGGGTGGACCTGTACGTGCCGCTCGGCAGCCGGGTGCTGGTGGAGCCGGGGCAGCGGACCATCGGCGGCGAGACCGTCCTGGCCGAGCTGCCGGGAGCCTGACCGTGGCGACCGCGCCGGGCGTGCGGCTGCTGCCGAACGCGATCACCGTCCTGGCCATGTGCGCGGGCCTGTCGGCGGTGCAGTTCACCCTCAAGGGCCAGCTCGCGGCGGCCATCGCGGCCATCGCGGTGGCGGCGGTGCTCGACAGCCTCGACGGGCGTATCGCCCGGATGCTGGACGCGACCAGCAAGATGGGCGCCGAGCTGGACTCGCTCGCCGACGCCATCTCCTTCGGCGTGGCGCCCGCGCTGGTGCTCTACACCTGGCGCTTCGGCGGGGACCGGGTCGGCTGGGTGGTGTCGCTGATCTTCGCCGTGTGCATCGTGCTGCGGTTGGCGCGGTTCAACACCCTGCTCGACGACACCGACCAACCGGTGTACGCCAAGGAGTTCTTCGTCGGCGTGCCCGCGCCCGCGGGTGGCCTGCTGGCGCTGCTGCCGATGATCCTGACCATCGAGTACGGCGACAACGGCCACTGGTGGCAGTCGCAGCCGGTGGTCATGGTGTGGACCATCCTGATGGCCGCCCTGCTGATCAGCCGCATCCCGACGCTGTCGGTGAAGACCGTGCGGGTGCCCGCGCGGGCGGTGGCGCCGCTGCTGGTCGGGGTGGGCCTGCTGGCCGCCGTGGTGATCACCTACCCGATGGTCGCGCTGGCGGTCCTGCTGGGCCTCTACCTCGCGCACATCCCGTACGCGGTGCGGCGCAAGCGCTGGCTGGCCGACCACCCGGAGGCGTGGGACGTGCCCGCCAAGGAGCGCCGGGCGATCCGCCGGGCGCACGGCGGCGGCTACCGGCGCAGGCTGGGGCTGCGGCCACCGCTGCGCCGGGTCGCCGGGGCGGCGCGGCGCGCGGTGCGCAGGCCGCTGCGCGCGGGCGAGGGCGAACCGCTGCCGATGATGCTGCCGCCGGAGCCCCGGCCCGGGCTGCGCGGGCGCACCTGGCGGCGCACCGGGCTGCGGCGCCAGTCGCGGCCGGGCCCCGGGGAGCCCGAGGACCGCTGAACCGCCGGACCACAGGGCCACTGGGTTCCTGGACTGCTGAGTTGCTGAACCACTGAAGTACTGGGTTGTGGAGCCACCGGGTTCCGGGGCGCTGGGGGCTGAGTCGCCGCGTCCCGGAGCCGGGGGCGTGGAAGACTCGCGGGCGTGGGCTCGCAGATCACGCTGACCGTCCGGCTCTCCCCCTCGGCACTCGACACCCGGCGCGGGGTGGTGCGGTTGCACCCGGAGGTGCTCGACGCGCTCGGCCTGCGCCAGTGGGACGCGGTGCGGCTGACCGGGGCGCGGGTCAGCGCCGCGCTGGCCGCCGCCGGGGACGGCACCGGTCCGACCGGGGTGGTGCTGCTCGACGACGTGACCATGTCGAACCTCGGCGTCACCGAGGGGTCCGAGGTGGTCGTGGCCCCGGTGGAGGTGGCGCGGGCGACGTCGGTCACCGTGTCCGGCTCCCGGCTGGCGAGCACCTCGCTGACCCCGGAGACGCTGCGGCTGGCCTTGGTCGGCAAGGTCTTCACCGTCGGCGACGCGGTGTCGCTGCTGCCGCAGGACCTGGCGCCGGGCACCGACGCGGGCGAGGTGCGCGGCAGGCTGTCCCGGGCGATCGGCGCCACCTGGACCAACGAGCTGCTGACCGTCACCGCGGTCGAGCCCGCCGGCGTGGTCACCGTGCACCCGTCCACCGTGGTCGGTTGGCGCGACGGCGCGCGGACCGGGGAGCGGGCGGCCGTGCCGGTCGGCGGGGCGCCGGTGGCGGTGGCCGAGTCCGCGCCCGCGGTGGCGTTCACCCCGGCCGAGCAGCAGGCCCCGGAGCCGCTGCCGCTGGCCGACCTGGTCGGTTCGCGGGCGGCCGCGCGCACCCTCGCCGAGTGGTTCGAACTGGCATTCACCCGCCCCGACCTGCTCGAACGCCTGGGCGCCGACGTGCGGCTGGGGGTGCTGGTCACCGGGCCGGAGGGGGTCGGCAAGGCGAGCCTGGTGCGGGCGGTCGCGCACGCGGCGGACGCGGCGGTGGTCGAGCTGGTCGGCCCGACCGTGGCGGTGCTGGAGGCGAACGCGGCGGCGGCGCGGGTGACCGCGGCCGTCGAGGCGCTGCGCGCGCACTCCGACGCGGGGCGCGCGGCGGTGCTGCTGGTCGACGACCTGGACGTGCTGCTCCCGGCGACCACTCCCCCGCCGCTGGCCACCGTCGTCCTGGACATCCTGCGCGCGGCGGTCGACCTGCCCAAGACCGCCCTGGTCGCCACCTCGGCGCACCCGGAGGCGGTCGACGCCAGGGCGCGCGGGGTGCACCTGATCGACCGCGAGCTGGCGATCCCGCTGCCGGACGCGAAGACCAGGGTGGAGCTGCTGCGGGTGCTGCTGCGCGACCTGCCGGTGGAGTCCGGTGTGGACTTCGGGGTGCTGGCCGAGCGCACCCCCGGCTTCGTCGCCGCCGACCTGGTGGCGCTGCGCCGGGAGGCCGCCATCCGGGCCGCCCTGCGGGACAAGGACGCGCCCAGCATCACCGCCGACGACATCGTGGGCGCCCTGGACACCGTCCGCCCGTCGTCGCTGTCGTCGTCGCTGCGCACCGGCGACCTGAGCCTGGACGACGTCGGGGACATGGTGGAGACCAAGCAGGCGCTGACGGAGACGGTGCTGTGGCCGCTGCGCTACCCGGACTCCTTCGCCCGCCTCGGGGTGGCCCCGCCGCGCGGTGTCCTGCTCTACGGCCCGCCCGGTGGCGGCAAGACGTTCCTGGTGCGGGCGCTGGCGGGCACGGGGCAGCTCAACGTGCTGTCGGTCAAGGGCGCGGAGCTGATGGACAAGTGGGTCGGCGAGTCTGAGCGCGCCGTGCGCGACCTGTTCCGCCGGGCCGCCGAGGCCGCCCCGGCGGTGATCTTCCTGGACGAGATCGACGCCCTGGCCCCCCGCCGCGGCCAGTCCTCCGACTCCGGGGTCTCCGACCGCATCGTCGCCGCCCTGCTGACCGAGTTGGACGGTGTGGAACCCCTGCGCGACGTGGTCGTCATCGGCGCCACCAACCGCCCGGAACTCGTCGACCCGGCCCTGCTGCGCCCGGGCAGGCTGGAACGTCTCATCTACGTCCCACCGCCGGACGCCGAGGCCCGCGCCGCGATCCTCAAGGCGACCGCGCGCAACACCCCGCTCGCCGAGGACGTCGACCTCGACGCGTACGCGGCGGACCTGGAGGGGTACTCGGCGGCGGACTGCGCGGCGCTGATCCGGGAGGCGGCGCTGACGGCGATGCGGGAGTCCCTGGAGGCCACGGTGGTCACCGCGGAGCACCTGCGCGCGGCGAGCGCGGCGGTCCGACCGTCGTTGGACCCGGTGCAGTTGGCCGCGTTGGAGGCCTACGCCGCCCAGCGGTCCTGACCGGGTCCACTGTGGATCGGTCCGGGTGCGCCCGGGGCGCACCCGGACAACCGGGCTACAGGCGTTCGACGATGGTGGCGTTGGCCGTGCCGCCCGCCTCGCACATGGTCTGCAGGCCGTAGCGGCCACCGCGCTGGTCGAGGACGCCCAGCAGGGTGGTGGTCAGTCTCGTCGGTGTCGAACTGGGTGGCGGTGCCGTCGGCGTACGCCACCCTGAGCGGGGCCACCTCGGCGGCGAAGCGGCCCTCGCGCCACGCGGCGGCGGCGTTGTGGTGGTTGACGAGGGCGAACTCGTCGAGCCGGGCTCGGGACAGCTCCCACCTGCGGGCGATCAGCTGTTGCCGCGCTGCCGGTCGACGGTCACCCCGGGCACCGACTCGGGGAACCCGGCGGCCAAGGCGGCGTACCGGGTGGTGTTGCCGCTCTGCTCGCCGACCTGCCCGACCGCGCCGCCGATCACGTCGTCGACCCCGGCCGGGTCCAGACCCCCGACCCCACTGCGTGCCGCGCAGAGGGTGGAGGTCGACGAAAGGCGGACCGATCAGTCCGTGATCTCGGCCACTGCCGGGACCTACTTGTCCCTGGCCTCGTGGTAGTCCTGGGTGACGATGAGGATCAAGCCGGGCGAGGCGTCCTTGATGCCGTCGAAGCGGGCCTCGGAGCGGATGCCGAAGTCCGCGGCCAACTCCTGGGCCGCCGCCTCCTGCCCGGAACCGGGCTGGAAGTAGACGGTGGTGACCGGGATCTTGCCGCCGGAGTAGTTGCCCGTCTCGGCGACCGTCCACCCGCGAGCGGACAGGTCGCGGCCCGCCTCCTCGGCGAGGCCCTTGACGAAGCTGTTGTTGTAGACGCGCACCGGCTGCGACCTGGTGCTCGGCCCGGCGCCGGGGACCGGTGCCCCCGGGGCGACGGGCGGGGCGGCCGGGACCGCGGTCGTCGTGGTGGCCGCAGGCGGCACCGTCGTGGTGGCGGGCGCGGTCGGCTCGGCCGGTGCCGACGACCCCGGGGTCGACGGCATCGACGTCGACAGCGAACCGGTGGTCGCGGGCGAACTCGTCAGGTCACCGCTCGGCGGGGCCGGTGCGGTGACCGACGACGAGGTGGGCGGCGCGGCGGAGGTGTCGCCGGTCCCGTTCACGATGGTGACCACGCCGATGACGGCGGTCACCGCGGCCACCCCCATGAGGGCGAGGCCGATCAGGCGACCGGGTCGCGCGGGTCCGGAAGGGTCGGTGGTCATCGCGGGTCCATCCCCAGCCTGCGCGCCGAACCGGCGCGCTTCCTGCTCGCTCGCAACCGGCGCAGCCTGGTGACCAACGCCGGTTCGGCCTCCACGGCCGCGTTCTTGTCGATCAGTTCGTTGAGCACCTGGTGGTAGCGGGTGCCGGACAGGCCGAACTCCTCGCGCACCGCCTGTTCCTTCGCGCCGGGCGACTTCCACCACCGCCGCTCGAAGGCGAGCATGGCGACTTCCCGCTCACTGAGGTCCCCCGGCGCGCCCGGCGCGGCGCGCCCGCCCGGCTCGGCGGGCAACTCGGCGGCGTCCATCAAGCTCCTCGCATCCCGGGTGCGGTCCTGCCCGCCCATTACACCACGTCACCACCCGCTGTGATCGACACCGCGTCGGCGCGTCCGGCGCCGATCCTGGCTAATCTGCCGCCATGACAGTGCGCCCCATCGTCATCGTCGGCGACCCGGTGTTGACCACCCCGACCACGCCGGTGACGGAGTACGACGACTCGCTGAAAACCCTGGTCGAGGACATGTTCGACACCATGGCCGCGGCCAACGGCGTGGGCCTGGCCGCCAACCAGATCGGCGTCGACCTGCGGGTGTTCGTCTACGACTGCCCCGACGACGAGGGCAACCGGTACCGCGGCGTGGTGGCCAACCCGGTGCTGGAGACCTCGGCCGTCCCGGACGGGATGCCGGACCCGGAGGACGACTTCGAGGGCTGCCTGTCGGTGCCCGGCGAGTCGTTCCCGACCGGGCGGGCCGCCTGGGCGAAGGTGACCGGCACCGATCTGGAGGGTGCCGCGATCGAGGTGGAGGGGACCGGGTTCTTCGCCCGCTGCCTGCAGCACGAGACGGACCACCTGGACGGGTTGCTGTACCTGAGCAGGTTGGTGGGGCGCAACGCCAGGGACGCCAAGCGGATGCTCAAGGCGAACCGGTGGAACTCGCCGGGCCACACCTGGGACCCAGCGGCCACTGGTGATCCTTTTGCTGAGGACGAGGACTAGAGCCCGGTCTTTCGCTGGGGTGCCTGGGCAGGACTTCTTGTTCAGCCGTGGCTGTGGTTCAAGGGCCCGGTCGTTTGTTGGGCGTGCCCGGGTGGGTGGA
>NZ_AYXG01000189.1 GCF_000564855.1 Actinokineospora spheciospongiae | reverse complement strand
ACGGGGCGGTGGCGTGGTGGAACACCCGGGTCCTTTGGTGCCCCAGCCGCCGAGTCGGTGGTGGGCTGATGGGCGCGCGGCCTGCCCGGTGCCACCGCGACGGGGCGGTGGCGTGATGGACACCCAGGTCCTCTGGTACCTCAGCCGCGCGAGCGGGTTGGTGTCGCTGGCGCTGTTCACCGCCACCGTGGTGCTCGGGCTGCTGACCGCGGGCCGCCTCGGCACCGCGCGGTTCCCCCGGTTCGCCGTCCAGTCGTTGCACCGCAACCTGTCGGTGCTCAGCCTGGTCTTCCTGTCCGTGCACATCGCCAGTGCCGTCCTCGACGGGTACGTGGAGATCCGGTGGGTCGACGCGCTCGTGCCCTTCGCCTCCGCCTACGACCCGTTCTGGCTCGGCCTCGGCGCGCTCTCGCTCGACCTGGTGCTCGCGGTCGTCATCACCAGCCTGCTGCGCACCCGGCTCTCCCCGAAGGTCTGGCGCGGTGTGCACCTGGCGTCCTACGCGGCCTGGCCGGTCGCGGTGGTGCACGGGTTCGCCATGTCCGGCCCCGACACCGCCTGGGTGCTGGGCTTCGACGTGGCCTGCGTCGCCGCCGCGGCGACCGCCCTGCACTGGCGCACCACCCGCGTCCACCCCGACACGACGGTGAGGGTTCCATGATCACCACGACCCGGCGGCTGCTCGCCGCCCCCACCCCCGACCTGGCCGCGCACACCGCCGTGCACGGTGCGCTGCCCCGCCCGCACCCGGCCGAACTGCTCGACTTGGTCGACCGGTCCGGCCTGCGCGGTCGCGGCGGCGGCGGGTTCCCCACCGGGCGCAAGCTGCGCGCGGTCGCGGCGGGCCGCGCACCGGTGGTCGTCGCCAACGGGTGCGAGGGGGACCCGGCCAGCGCCAAGGACAAGGCACTGCTCGCCATCGCCCCGCACCTGGTCCTCGACGGTGTCGAACTGGCCGCGCACGCCGTCGGCGCCGCGGAGGCGACCCTCTGCGCGCACGACGGGACGGCGCTGCGCGCGGCGGTCGCGGCGCGCTCCTGGTCCATCGACGTGTCCGTTGTGGACATACCGGGGCGCTACGTCTCCAGCGAGGAGTCCGCACTGGTCAACTTCCTCACCACCGGTGACGCCCGGCCCACGGTGAAGGTGTTCCGCCCGGCCGAGCGCGGTGTGCGCGGCAGGCCCACGCTGGTCGACAACGTCGAAACCCTCGCGCAGCTCGCGCTCGTCGCCCGGCGCGGCCCGGACGCGTTCCGCCGCGACGAGACCCGCCTGGTGACCGTCGGCGGCGCCGCACCGCACGGCGGCGTGTTCGAGACCCCGGTCGACCTGGGGTTGGGGGAGGTGCTGCGGCTGGCCGGAACCGACCCCGACGCGACCGTGCTCGCGGGCGGCCTCGGCGGCGAGTGGCTGACCCGCGCCGGGCACCACCGGGCGTCCTCGATCCCCGGTGTGGCCGCGTTCCACGTGCTCGGCGGCTGCGGCCTGCGGGAGACCTCGGAGGTCCTGGCCCACCTGGCCGCCGAGTCGGCGCGGCAGTGCGGGCCCTGCATGTTCGGCCTGCCCGCGATCGCCGCCGACTTCACCGCGCTGGCCGCGGGCGCCGCCCCCGCCGACACCGCCGCCCGGCTGCGCCGCCGCCTCGGGGTCGTTCCCGGCCGCGGTGCCTGCGCCCACCCCGACGGCGCGGTCCGGCTCGCCGCGAGCGCGCTGCGGGTCTTCGCCGACGACGTCACCGCCCACGCGCACGGGGGGTGCCTGGCATGAGCGGTCAGACCCGGACCCTGCGGCTGGACCCCATCGGCTGCCGCGCGCACGGCTTGTGCGCGGAACTCCTCCCGGAGCTGGTCGACCTCGACGAGTGGGGCTACCCGGTCGTCGACGGCGACCCCGTGCCGCCCGCGCTGGTGAACCGGGCGAAGCGCGCCGCGGCCGCCTGCCCGGCGCTGGCACTGCGGCTGCGCTGACCGGAATGCGCCCGGTGTCCGGTCAGGACATTCGCGTCGCGGGGCGCGCCCTGGTCCGGTAGTGCGCGATCCATTTGGTACGAGGATGTTTCCAAGACCAACCCGCGCACTCCCAGCGAAGTCGATTGTGGGTGATTGTCACAACGCCAAGAATTATCGGTTTCCTGTTGACCTGTCCGACGGCCTGTGGGGAGGGTGCTTTTGTCACCGCTTCCCGCAAACCCACGGAGGTCACTGTTGACCAGGACGAAACGGCGCGTCGCCGTGGCCGTCGCCGCCGCCCTCGCGGGCGCGACCGCCACGCTCGCCGTCACCGGGGCGGTCCAGTCGCCCGCGAGCGCCGCGCCGCTCAGCGCTGGATCGATCGGCGCTTCGGCCGCTGAGCCCGGTCCGCTCGACGACAGCTTCTACGTGCCGCCGAGCCCGCTGCCCGCCGGTGAGCCCGGCGACGTGATCCGCTGGCGCCCCACCGTCGCCCCGCTGAACGCGCTGAACGCCAACGCCTGG
>NZ_AYXG01000188.1 GCF_000564855.1 Actinokineospora spheciospongiae | reverse complement strand
CGCCATAGGGGCCCCGGCCAAACACATCCACCCAGCCGGGCACCACCCACAAAAAACCGAGCTTTGCAGGACACGGCCGAGCCGAGCACATCCACCCACCGGGCACCCCAACGAAGATCCAGGCTGACGGACACACCCTCGGGCGACCGGCTCGCGACCAGAGTCGCGGACGGTCCGCAGATGCCCGGTTCAGCTGCTCTGCAGGCGCCGGATGCGGTCGACGTGGGCCGGGTGGGAGGCGAGGACGCGGGCGCGCCAGGTGCGGCGGTCGCCGCCCGCGGCGGCCAGCCAGCCCTTGAGGACGTCGCGCAGGGCAGGGCCGTAGCCGAGGGTGGCTGCGGCGCGGTCGGCCCGGTACTCGCCCAGCCGCGACGACCAGGCCACGACCGGCGCCAGCAGGGGCATCAGCAGCAGCCACGGGTTCAGGTAGACCACGCCCGCGAGCAGGATCAGCACCAGCAGCACCGAGGCCAGCACGACCGCCGCGCCGCCGAAGCGGCTGAAGAACCTGCCCACGGCCAGCACGCCCTTGGCCACCAGCGCGACCAGGACGATCGCCCCGCGCGCGGGCAGTTGGTACCACCAGCCCAGCAGCGACACCCTGGCGTGCCCGTGCAGGTGGTGCCCCAGCTCGTGCGCGAGGACCGCCTCGAGCAGGTGCGGCGGCAGGTCCAGCGCGGCCCTGGTCACCGCCACCGTCCGACCGCCCGCGGCGAACGCGTTGAGCCCCTTGGAGCCCTCGATCCACAGCCGGTAGCGCTCCCGGTTGACCCCCGCGGCCCGGCACACCGACGCCCAGACCGGTTCCAGCCGGGACAGGTCGCGCACGGACGGTTCGTGCATGTCGAACAGGCCCTTGGCGAGGACCGTCTCGATCGCCGGGACGAACACCACGACGCCGGAGAGCACCCACACCACGGGGATCACCCACGACTGCGACGGCCACACGATCGAGCCGAGCAGGACCATCACGACCAGGCTGCTGATGAACGCGGGCGCGATCAGCCCGAGGGACAGCACGGCGGCCAGGTCCGGGCCGCGGCGTTGTTCCACGGGCAGGATGCGCGTTCGGGGGCGGTGCGGCTGCTCGTCCATGGCCGGTCTGCTCAGTCCTTCGCGGGGTGCGGGGGTGTCTGGTGCGGGGTCGTTGGCGCAGGGGTGCCAGTCTGCTCCAGATTGCCCGGGAACCCGCCCGCTGTCCATCAGGCCGTCAGCGCACCCGCTGCTCCTCGAACCTGTCCTTGACCTCCTCGTCGAAGAAGGAACCGGAGTCCGCCGCCGAGGCGAACCGCCAGTACACGTGCTTGGGCACGTCGAGGTACCGGTGGACCCGGCCGGTGTGGAACTCGACCTCCAGGGTGTCGGTCATCGCGTCGAAGGCGATCGAGGCGATGACCGCCGAGTCCGGTTGCGTTCGGTGCACCAGCGCTCCTCAACTCGGTCCGGGCGGGTGCGGCGGTCAGGGTTCGCGCAGCACCGCGCGCAGCGCCTCCAGCACGGCCGGGTCCTCGATCGTCGACGGCGCGGGCTCGTCGCGGCCGTCGGCGATCGAGCGCATGGTCTTGCGCAGGATCTTCCCCGACCGCGTCTTCGGCAGCCCGTCGACGACCGACACGTGTCGGAACGCGGCCACCGGCCCGATCTCCCGCCGAACGGCGGCCACCAGTTCCCGCCGCAACACCTCCTCCTCGACCTCCACCCCCGACTTGAGCACCACGAACCCGCGCGGCAGTTGCCCCTTCACCGCGTCCCGCACCCCGATCACCGCGCACTCGGCGACCGCCGGGTGCGCGGCGAGCACCGCCTCCATCGACCCGGTGGACAGCCGGTGGCCCGCCACGTTGATCACGTCGTCGGTGCGGCCCATGACGTGGACGTAGCCGTCGGCGTCGATCGAGCCGCCGTCGCCGGTCAGGTAGTGGCCGGGGAACGCCGTCAGGTACGACCGCACGTACCGCTCGTCGTCACCCCACAGCGTGGGCAGCGTCCCCGGCGGCAGCGGCAGCCGCAGGACGATGGCCCCCTCCTCGCCGGTGGGCAACTCCTCCCCGCCCGGCCCGAGGACCCGCACGTCGTAGCCGGGCAGCGGCACGCTCGGGGACCCCGGCTTGATCGGCAGCGGCTCCAGCCCGCGCGGGTTCGCGCAGATCGGCCACCCGGTCTCGGTCTGCCACCAGTTGTCCACCACCGGCACGCCCAGCTTCTCGCCCGCCCAGCGGTGGGTCTCCGGGTCCAGCCGCTCCCCCGCCAGGAACAGCGCCTCCAGCCCGCTCAGGTCGTACCGGGCCGACTCGGCCGCGTCCGGGTCGGCCCGCTTGATCGCCCGGAACGCCGTCGGCGCGGTGAACAGGACCTTCGCCCCCGTCTCGGCCGCCACCCGCCAGAACGCGCCCGCGTCCGGCGTGCCGACGGGTTTGCCCTCGTAGAGCACGGTGGTGGCGCCCACCAGCAGCGGCGCGTAGACGATGTAGGAGTGGCCGACGACCCAGCCGACGTCGGAGGCGGTCCACATGACCTCACCCGCGCCCACGTCGTAGACGTTCGCCATGGTCCAGGCCAGCGCCACCGCGTGCCCGCCGTTGTCGCGGACCACGCCCTTGGGCTTGCCGGTGGTCCCGGAGGTGTAGAGCACGTACAGCGGGTCGGTCGCGGCCACCGGCACGCAGTCGACGGGCTCGGCGGCGGCCATCGCCTCGTCCCAGTCGAGGTCGAGCGGCTCCGGTTCGGTCCTGGCCTGCTCGCGCTGCAGCAGCACGACCCGCTCGGGCCGGTGGTCGGTCAGCTCCAGCGCCTCCCGGATGATCGGCCGGTACTCGACCACCCTGGTCGGCTCCACGCCGCAGGTGGCGGTCACCAGGACCTTGGGCTCGGCGTCGGCGATGCGACCGGCCAGCTCGCGCGGGGCGAACCCGCCGAAGACGACCGAGTGCACCGCGCCGAGCCGGGCGCAGGCCAGCATGGCCACCACGGCCTGCGGGACCATCGGCAGGTAGATGACCACCCGGTCGCCCTTGACCACCCCCAGCCCGGCCAGCACCCCGGCGAAGCGCGCCACCAGGTCGGTCAGCTCGGCATAGGTGTAGGCGGCCTTGGTGCCGGTGACCGGTGAGTCGTAGACCAGGGCGACCTGCTCGCCGCGCCCCGCCGCGACGTGCCGGTCGAGGGCGTTGTGGCAGGTGTTGAGCACCCCGTCGGGGAACCACCGGTACAGCGGTGCCGCGCTGTCGTCCAGGGCCCGGGTGGGCGCCCGGTCCCAGTCCAGGGCCCCGGCCGCGTCCAGCCAGAAGCCCTCCGGGTCGGTCAGGCCGCGCTCGCGCGCCGCCGCGTAGTCGCCCATCCCCGCCCTCCGATCGCCGCGCTGAAGTGCCTTGCCGATACCTTGCCACCGAACCGGGGGTCGTGGCGGCGCCGTCGGCAGCCTGTGGACAACTGATGGAACCGGGGTACGGGTCGTCGCGTCCTGTGGACAACCGCCGCCGTCGGACCACGGGTCGACATACCCTGGGAGCAGGCGCGCCGCGCCTGGTCCGCTGGACGCCCGGCCGGAACACGAGAGGAGCTGGTGGACGCAGTGCTGGAGCTAGCCGCTTCGCTGCTGTCCCTCGCGCACAGCATCTTCGGCCCCGGCCTGTGCCCGGGTGACTGGGTGTGGGCGACCGCGACGGCCGGGGCGCTGATCGCGCTGCTGCCCGTGCTGGGCACGCTGACCATCGCGCTGGTCCGCAAGTTCACCGGCAACACCTACAACGCGGTCACGCTCTCGGTGATCGGGGCGATCGGCGGCCTCGCCGTCTTCCTGTTCCCCTGGTTGCTGTTCAACGGCGTCAGCAGCGTCTACCGGGCGGTCTTCGCCGGGGAGCCGGTGCCGCTGACCGACGCCGAGCTGGGCTCCTTCACCGAGGAGTACTGCTGGGTCGGGCAGCAGAGCCTGTACCTGGGTGAGCGGCCGACCGCCTACGAGGTGCTGTTCCACCCCTACGAGTCGATCCCGATGTACCTGCTGCGCCTGGGCGTGCTGGTCGTGGTGCCCGTGCTGTGCCTGCTGTTCGTGATGCTGCAGGGCCGCGCCGCGCTGCGCCGGGGGCCGAAGTGGCCGGGTCGGCTGATCTGGATTCCGTTCGCGCTGATGGCGGTGGCGAGCCTGACGGTCGAGGCGAACGCGCTCGCGTTCCTCTGGATCGGGTTCCTGCTGGTCAGCGTGCTGGGGTTGATCCCGGTGTACGTGGTGGGGCCACCGAGCTGGTCCACCATCGAGCGCCAGTACCAGAACCAGGGCCCCGACTCGGGGAACCCCCGGCACGTCAACCCGCAACAGGGCAACCCGCCGCAGGGCAACCCCCAGCAGGGCCGCTCGCAGCAGGTCCCGCCGTACCAGCCGCCGCCGCAGGTGTCGCAGTACCAGCCGCCGCAGCAGTCGGTGCGCAGGCCGCCGCCGTACCAGCCCCCGCAGCCGCCGCCGCGCCCGCCGGTCACCCCGACCAGGGTGGAGCCGCAGCCCGACCGGGCCGCCCTGGCGAAGCTGGCGGCCGACCCCGGCCCGCTCCCGTTCACCCCGCGCGGTGCCGCCCCGCCGCCGATCAAGCCCTCGGGCAGCCGCTTCCGCCGCGTCCGCCCGCTGGGGCAGGGCGGGTTCGGCACGGTCTGGCTGGCCGTGGACACCCAGCTCGACCGCACGGTCGCGGTGAAGATGGCGCACGCCCCGGACGCGGAGACCGAGGAGCGGATGCTCCGCGAGGCCCGCGCGCTGGCGGCGGTGCACCACCCGAACTGCGTGCGCGTCTACGACATCGTCTCCGAGCCGGACGGCCTCGGCCTGATCATGGAGTACATCGAGGGCCAGCCGCTGGCCGACCGGGTGGGCACCGGCGGCCCGCTGGACGACGTGGCGGTGGCCCGGCTGTGGATCACCATGGCGGGGGCGCTGTCGGCCGCGCACGCCAAGGGCGTCCTGCACCGCGACGTGAAGCCTTCCAACGTGATCATCGACCCGGAGGGCAACGCGCACCTGATCGACTTCGGCATCGCCAGGGCCAAGGGCGACTCCACCCTGACCGCCACCGGCATGATGGTGGGCACCCCGGACTTCCTCGCCTCGGAGACCGCGGCGGGCGCCAACGCCACCCCCGCCTCCGACGCCTGGCAGTTGGCGGCCACGGTCAGCTACGCGCTCACCGGTCGCCCGCCGCGCGGCACCAGGGAGAACGCCATGCAGGCGCTGATGGCAGCGGCCAAGGGCGAGCCGCTGACCCACCTGCCGCAGAACAGCGCGCACCGCCGCCTGCTCACCGCCTCCCTCGACCAGGACCCGGCGCGCCGCCCCACGCTCGCCGCGGTGGCGCGCGAGCTCAGCGACTGGCTGGCCCGCGAGGGCCACACCGAGACGGGCCCGGTGACCCAGATCGTCCGCCGCAAGGACATCGAGGAGGTCGACCGCACCAAGCCCATGCGCTGACCGGGCCGGGTCGGCGGCAGCGGCGCACCGTCCACACCGGGAATCGCGGATCACACGATCCGACCGTCCGATCATGACTATGGTGGCCGCATGTCGGACGCGGTGGGGGCGGCGCCGCGCCCGGTGAAGGCCGGGGTGGTCGCCGGGGTGGCCGTCGCCCTCGGCGCCTTGGCGGTGTTCGCGTGGCTGTCCGGGCGCGGTCTCGGGGTGGACAGCAGCGTCTACCGGGCGGGTGCGCTCACCTTCCTCAACGGCGATGCCCTCTACGCGCCGCTGACCACCGGTGAGCCGTGGGCGCCTGCCCTGCCCTTCACCTACCCGCCCATCGCGGCGATCCTGTTCGTGCCGCTGACCTACCTCCCCGCGCAACTGGCGTGGGGTCTGCTCGCTGTCCTGTCCGTGCTCTCCCTCGCGGCGCTGGTCCGGCTCAGCCTCCCCCGCGCGAGCGCGAACTGGCAGGTGCTCCTGGTCTTCGCGGGCGCGTTCGCGCTCGAACCGGTCTGGCGCACCCTGGCCCTCGGCCAGGTCAACCTGGTCCTCGCGGCCCTGGTCGCCGTGGACGTCCTCGTCCTGCGCGGTCGCCCCGCCGGTGGGGTGCTCATCGGGTTGGCGGCGGCGGTCAAGCTGACCCCGCTGATCTTCGTGGCGCACCTGGCGCTGACCGGGCGGTGGGCGGACGCGGGCCGGGCGGCGGGGACGTTCGTGCTGCTCAACCTGGCCGCGTGGGCGCTGCTGCCCGGCGACACCGGAGCCTTCTGGGGCCAAGCGCTGCTCGACGGGAACGACGCGACCACCAACTCCTGGATCGGCAACCAGTCGATCAACGGGCTGGTCCAGCGGCTGACCGGGGAGGGGCACTGGGCGATGGCCGCCTGGGCGGTCGCGGGCGCGCTCTGCCTGGCCGTCGGGGCGCTGGTGGTGACCCGGCTGGCGAAGCGGGGCGATCAGGTGGGCGCGCTGCTCGTGACCGCCTTCGCGGGCCTGCTGGTGAGCCCGGTCTCCTGGACGCACCACTGGGTGTGGGTGGTGCCGCTGGTCGGGTGGCTGATCGGGCGGGGGCGGCCGCTGTGGGTCGTCGCGGTCGCCGTCGTGGCCACGGGGTGGGAGTTCGCCCTGGCGCCCAGCGGTGCCAAGGTCGAGCTGCGCTGGTCGGGGTGGCAGGCGGTGCTGGGCAACGCCTACGTCGCGGTCGGCCTGGCGCTGGTCCCGGTCGTCGCCGCCCTCGCGGTGCGCGGGCGGGCACGACGTGCTGAGGTACTGGCGGACACCGGGTGAAGGAGTGGATGACCATGGCCGAGCAGACCGTCGACGTCGCCGTGGTGGGGCTGGGCCCCGGGGGCGAGGCGCTCGCGGCGCGGTTGGCCGGGGCGGGGCTGTCCGTGCTGGGGATCGAGTCGCGGCTGGTGGGCGGGGAGTGCCCGTACTTCGCCTGCGTGCCGACGAAGATGATGACCAGGGCGGCGGACGCGCTCGCCGAGGCGCGGCGGGCCGGGGAGCTGGCCGGGTCGGTCGAGGTCACCCCGGACTGGGCGCCGGTCGCGGCGCGCATCCGGGACGAGGCCACCGCCGATTGGGACGACAAGGCCGCCGTGGACCGGCTGCTGGAGTCCGGGGCGCGGTTCCTCCGCGGCACCGCGCGGATCACCGCACCGGGTGAACTCGAGGTCACCGGTCCGGACGGGACGCACACCGTGACGGCCACCCGCGGCATCGTGCTCAACACCGGCACCGACCCCGCCGTGCCGCCCATCCCCGGCCTGGCCGACGGCCCGGTCTGGACGAACCGGGAGGCGGTCCGGGCCACCGAGGTGCCCGAGTCGCTGGCGGTCATCGGCGGCGGCCCGGTGGGGTGCGAGTTCGCCCAGGTCTTCGCCCGGTTCGGCGCGGAGGTGACCCTCCTGCAGTCCAACGCCCGGCTGCTGCCGCAGGACGAGCCGGAGGCCGGTGAGCTGCTCGCCGAGCGGCTCGCCGCGGACGGCGTCGCGGTGCGGACCGGTGTGAAGATCACCGGGGCCACGCACGCCGACGGCCGGGTGACGCTGCAGGTCGAGGGCGGCGAGCCGGTCACCGCCGCCAGGGTGCTGGTCGCGGCCGGGCGCAAGACCGACATGGCCGCCCTGGGCCTGGGTGTCTACGGCCTCGACGAGTCCGCCAAGGGCCCGGAGGTCGACGACCGGATGCGCGCCGCCGAGGGGCTGTGGGCGATCGGCGACATCACCGGCAAGGGCGCCTTCACGCACATGTCGATGTACCAGGCGGGCATCGCCGGGGACGACATCCTCGGCCAGGAGACCAAGGCCGACTACCGGGCGGTGCCGCGGGTGACCTTCACCGACCCGGAGGTCGGGTCGGTGGGCCTCAGCGAGGCCGCCGCCCGGGAGGCGGGCCTGAACGTGCGGACGGGGACCACGCAGATCCCGGACTCCTCGCGCGGGTTCATCCACAAGCTGGGCAACGCGGGCCTGATCAAGCTGGTCGAGGACGCCGAACGGGGCGTGCTGGTCGGCGCCACGTCGATGGGCCCCGGCGGCGGCGAGGTGCTGGGCGCGCTGGCGGTGGCCGTGCACGGCGAGGTGCCGGTCGACACCCTGCGCGGGATGATCTTCGCCTACCCGACGTTCCACCGGGCGATCTCCTCCGCGCTCGACGACCTGCGCGGGTAGGCCGGTGCTGCCCGACGCCGTCGCGTACCTGCGCTGCCCGCACTGCGGCGACGACCTGGCCTCGGCCGAGCGGGTGCTGCGCTGCCCGCGCGGGCACGCGTTCGACGTGGCCAGGCAGGGGTACGTGAGCCTGCTGCGCGGCGCGGCGACCTTCACCGGGGACACCGCGGCGATGGTCGAGGCGCGGACGGCGTTCCTCGGGGCGGGCCACTACGACCCGATCGCGCGGGCGCTGGCGGCGGTCGAACCCGGTCCCGGCTGCGTCGTCGACCTGGGTGCGGGCACCGGCCACTACCTGGCGGCGGTGCTGGACGCGCGGCCCGGCCGGGTGGGGTTGGCGCTGGACGCGTCGAAGAACGCCCTGCGCCGCGCGGCGCGGGCGCACCCGCGGATCGGCGCGGTGGTGTGCGACGCGTGGCAGCCGCTGCCGGTGCGCACCGACGCCGCCGGGCTGGTCGTCAACGTGTTCGCCCCGCGCAACCCCGCCGAGCTGCACCGGGTCCTCGCACCCGGCGGCACGCTGGTGGTGGTGGCGCCGACCGCGGCGCACCTCGGCGAACTGGTCTCCGCGCTGGACCTGCTCAGCGTGGGCGCGGACAAGCAGGACGGCATCGACGACAGGCTCGCCGCGCACTTCACCCCGGTCGACCGACGGCTGGTGGAGTTCCGGATGGCGCTGCCGCACCGCGACGTGGCGGCGCTGGTGGGCATGGGGCCGAACGCGTTCCACGACGCGTCGGCGCTCCCCGGGCGCATCGCCGCGCTGACCGAGCCGGTCGTGGTGACCGGCTCGGTCAGCGTGACCTCCTACTCCCCGGGGTGATCCGTGGGGTGGTGGGGTTTCCCACCACCGGCCTGTGCCTTGTCCATCGCTCCGAGTGCCCTCGGCGCTACCGCCAGTCGCCGGACCGCCCGGTGAGCGCGAGCAGCCGCTCCTGCGGCGGGGCGTCGTCGGCGACCGGGAGGCGGTTCGCGAACAGGCCGTCCGGCCCCCAGATGCGGGGCGAGTCCGGGAACCGCCCGATCCGGTCGAGCGCGACCAGGACCAGGGACTCGTCCAACTCGACGTCGAGGCCGAGGGCGGTGCCGATGTCCCAGCCGTGCACCAGGACATCCCCGAAGTGCACCGCGAGGGCGAACTCCCCCGGCACCTGGTAGTCCCCGATCGCGAACGTCCTGGCCAGCACCGCGTCGTCGGCGAAGTGGGCGTGCAGGGCGGCGGAGGAGGCGCGGAAGTCGGCGCGCGGGTCGCCGGTGGGCTCGAAGCCCGCGCCCAGTTGACCGAGGGTGCGCCGGTTGTTGTCGACCATGTGCTCCAGCACGTCGCGCACGGCCCACTTGTCGCAGGGAGTGCGGGCGTCGAGCTGCTCGTCGGTGGCCTGCTCGGCGAACCCCGTGGTCGAGGCGATGGCCGCGCGGTCGAGTTCCCGGATGTCCATGGTGTCCCCTCAAGTGTACGAACGATCGGTCATATAGTTCCAGAGTGACCGATCGTTCGTCTAGAGTGATTTCCGTGGACGGACGGCTGGCGCGCGGCGAGGAGACCCGGCGGGTCACCCTGCAACGGGCGGTCGAGCTGGCCTCGGTCGAGGGCCTGGAGGGAATCACCATCGGGCGGCTCGCGAGCGAGCTGGAGCTGAGCAAGAGCGGCATCTTCGCCCTGTTCGGCTCGAAGGAAGACCTCCAGTTGGCGGCCGTCGAGCACGCCGAGAAGATCTTCCGCGCGCACGTGGTCACCCCGGCCGCCACCGCCGACCCCGGCCTCCCCCGCCTCGTCGCGCTGCTGGAGCACTGGCTGGTCTACTCGAAGTCCCGGGTCTTCCCCGGCGGCTGCTTCTTCGCCGCCGTCGCCGCCGAGTTCGACGCCAGGCGGGGCCGCGTCCACGACGCCATCCGCTCCGGGCAGCAGCAGTGGGGCCGATTCCTGGAACGCCTGGTCACCGAGGCCGTCGAGGCGGGCCACCTGCCCGCCGACACCGACGCGGCCCAACTCGCCTTCGAGCTGTTCGCCCTCGCCAGGGCCGCCAACACCGACGCCGTGCTGAGCGGTTCGGACGTCCCCTACGAGCGGGCTACCACCGCCATCGGCAACCGCCTCCGCGGCTAGGCCAAGCGGTCCCGTCGGGCCCTCGCGATGGGGAGGCGGGGGTCGCGGCGGGACAGGAGGCCGATGAGGGTGTCGTGGACCTCTAAGTCTTGGGACCCCGTGGGGCTGTGGGCGAGAGCCCAGAGGTCGTCGGCGTCGCCCGCGTCGAGCACGGCCCGGCGCACCGCGGCTTCAAGTTCGTCCCGCTGCTCGCGGACGACAGGGGCGTCCGAGCGCGGCAGGAGCGGGCCAGACCCGGCGGCGGCCCTGAGGTCGTTGGCGCGCAACAGGTCCGGCAGCGCGAGGAAGTCCGCGGTGAGGTCCGCGGCCAGCCGGTAGGGGCGGGTCAGGATGATGCGGTCACCGAGGGCGGTGCGGAGGCGGTGCATCTCGGCGCGGGCGGTGACCGGGTTGCCCGCGTCGCCGTGCAGGGCCAGGGCCAACTGGTCGGCGGTCATCCCCGCGGGGTTCAGCGCCAGCGCGGTGAGGATGTCCGCGTGGCGCGGGGACAGCGGCTGCTCCCGTCCGTCCACTGTGGCCACCGGGTGGGTCGCGCCGAGGAACCTCAGCTCCAGCCGGGGTTTGCGCGGCGCGCTCCGGGTCGACCGGGACAACCGCAGCAGGTAGCCCTCGTCCAGCGGCTCGACCAGGGCTTCCCGACCGTCCGGGAGGGACAGTGAGGCGGCGGGCACGTCCAGCCGCTCGGGCAGCGGGCCGCACGCCTCGGCGGCGATGACCCGACCGGAGGCGCTGAGCAGCGCCGCACCGCGCAGGCCGAGCAGGTGCGGCAGGTTGCGGCGGCGCAACTGCTCGTCGCGGGCGGTCATCCGGACCCGCAACTGCCCCTCGGCGAGCTGGGCGGCGGCGGTGACCAGGGCCAGGGTCGCCGGGTGGCGGGTGCGCAGCGGGCCGGTGACGTCGATGGCGCCGAGGACCGCGCCGGTGTCCGGGTCGTGCACCGGGGCCGCCGCGCAGGTCCAGGCGTGGATGGTGCGCACCAGGTGCTCGGCGGAGTGGATCTGCACCGGCCGGTCCACCGCGAGCGTGGTGCCCATGGCGTTGGTGCCCATGGCGTCCTCGCTCCACCGGGTGCCCTCGGCCAGGCCCACCCGGTCGGCGAGCAGGCACACGTCGACCTGGCCCTCGCGCCAGAGGATGTTGCCGTCGACGTCGGTGACGATCATCAGGTGCATGGCCTCGTCGGCGATGCCCACCAGGGTCGCGCGCAGCACCGGCAGCACCTCGGCCAGCGGGTGCGCCGCGCGCAGGTCGCGCAGGTCCGCCCCGGAGTAGACGACCGGCGGGGGGTTGCCGTCCGGGTCGACCCCGCCCGCCAGCGACCGGCGCCACGAGTCGGACACGACCTCGCGCGGCGCGGCGGGGGCCGGTCCCCCGCTGAGCACGGCGTCGCGCACGCGCGCCAGCAGGTGCGCGTAGTCCTCCGGGTTCGTCATCCCCCCGATGATGCGGCCCCGGTGGTTGATCCGGCAACCGCCACGTCGGTGCAACGCGACTGCAACGTTGCCGCTCCTAACGTGGCCGACATCACCCCACCGACGACGCGGGAGGCCCACCGATGACCCGGTACGCAGCTCCAGGGACCGACGGGAGCATCGTCTCCTTCCAAGCCCGGTACGACCACTACATCGGCGGCGAGTACGTCGCGCCCGCCAAGGGCCAGTACTTCGAGAACCCGTCCCCGGTGACCGGTCAGGTGTTCTGCGAGGTCGCCCGGGGCACCGCGGAGGACGTGGACCGGGCCATCGACGCCGCCGAGGGCGCCGCGCCCGCCTGGGGCCGCACCTCCCCGGCCGAGCGGGCCAACGTCCTCAACAGGGTCGCCGACCGGATGGAGGAGAACCTCGAAGCGCTCGCGGTGGCCGAGACCTGGGACAACGGCAAGGCCGTGCGCGAGACGCTGGCCGCGGACCTGCCGCTGGCGATCGACCACTTCCGCTACTTCGCCGGGTGCGTCCGGGCGCAGGAGGGCGGCATCTCCGAGATCGACGAGGGCCTGGTCGCCTACCACTACCACGAGCCGCTGGGCGTGGTCGGGCAGATCATCCCGTGGAACTTCCCGATCCTGATGGCCGTGTGGAAGCTCGCCCCGGCGCTGGCCGCGGGCAACGCGGTGGTGCTCAAGCCCGCGGAGCAGACCCCGGCCTCGATCCACGTGCTGCTGTCGATCATCGGCGACCTGCTGCCCGCCGGGGTGCTCAACGTGGTCAACGGCTTCGGCGTGGAGGCGGGCAAGCCGCTCGCGTCCAGCCCCCGCATCCGGAAGATCGCCTTCACGGGTGAGACCACCACCGGCCGCCTGATCATGCAGTACGCCAGCGAGAACATCATCCCGGTGACGCTGGAGCTGGGCGGCAAGAGCCCGAACGTGTTCTTCGACGACGTCGCCGCGGCCGACGACTCCTTCTACGACAAGGCGCTCGAGGGCTTCACCATGTTCGCCCTCAACCAGGGCGAGGTCTGCACCTGCCCGTCGCGGGCGCTCATCCAGTCCGGCATCTACGAGAAGTTCCTCGGCGACGTCACCGAGCGCACCCGGCGGATCGTGCAGGGCCACCCGCTCGACACCGCCACCACCATGGGCGCGCAGGCCAGCAACGACCAGTTGGAGAAGATCCTGTCCTACATCGACATCGGCAGGCAGGAGGGCGCGAAGGTGCTCACCGGCGGCGAGCGCGCCCGGCTCGACGGCGACCTGGCCGAGGGCTACTACGTGCAGCCGACGATCTTCGAGGGCGACAACAAGATGCGGATCTTCCAGGAGGAGATCTTCGGCCCGGTCGTCTCGGTCACCCGCTTCGACGACTACGCCGACGCCATCAAGATCGCCAACGACACCCTCTACGGCCTCGGCGCCGGGGTCTGGTCCCGCGACGGCGGCGTCGCCTACCGGGCGGGCCGCGAGATCCAGGCGGGCCGGGTGTGGGTGAACAACTACCACGCCTACCCCGCGCACGCCGCGTTCGGCGGGTACAAGCAGTCCGGCATCGGCCGGGAGAACCACAGGATGATGCTCGACCACTACCAGCAGACCAAGAACCTGCTGGTCAGCTACACCGACAAGGCCCAGGGCTTCTTCTGATGGGCGAGCGGGTCAGCCACACCCCGGGGGCGGCGGCCGTGCTGCGCCGCCTCCGGGAGTCCCACGGGCCGCTGATATTCCACCAGTCCGGCGGCTGCTGCGACGGCAGCGCGCCGATGTGCTACCCGGCGGGCGAGTTCCGCACCGGCGGCCAGGACGTCCTGCTCCAGGAGCTGCGGGTCGAGGGGGTCGGCGAACCGATCCCGTTCTGGATGTCGAGGTCGCAGTACGAGCACTGGAAGCACACCCACCTGACCGTGGACGTCGTCCCCGGCCGGGGCAGCGGGTTCTCCCTGGAGGCCCCCGAGGGCGTGCGCTTCCTCATCAGGTCGCGCCTGCTCACCGACGAGGAGATGGCGCCGTAGCCGTGCCCCGGTGCGGACCGGTTGGGGCGCACCGACCCCCGCACCGGGACACACCCCGGGGAATTACTGACCCGGGTCCTTCGTTGGGCACTGGTGACAGCCCCGAACGGAGGAGGCCCCCTGTGGCTACGGTCGAACTGACCACCGAGAACTTCGACGAGGTCGTGGGCGGTGGCGGAACCGTGCTGGTCGACTTCTGGGCGTCCTGGTGCGGTCCGTGCCGCCAGTTCGCCCCCGTCTTCGACGCGGCCTCGGACAAGCACGAGGACGTCGTGTTCGCCAAGGTCGACACCGAGGCCCAGCAGCAACTGGCCCAGGCCTTCGGCATCTCGTCCATCCCCACGGTGATGGCCGTCCGCGAGGGCGTAGTCCTCTACTCCCAGCCCGGCGCCCTCCCCGCCCCGGCCCTGGAAGACCTGATCACCCAGGTCAAGGCCGTCGACATGGAAGACGTCCGCGCCAAGGTGGCCGAAGCCCAGGCAGCAGAAGAAGCCAAGTAATACCCAGCTCCCACCACAGAAAGGGCCCGCGAACCACCCGGTTCGCGGGCCCTTTCCGCACGCACCCACACCAAAACCGCAAACACCACACCAACACAAAGTTCGAAGATCAAAGGCCGAAGGCCGAAGCGGAAACGAAACCACGCTGGTTCGGGAACCCACCGCACCGTGGGGGTCTGGGGGGTCGCCCCCCAGAAGCGATGCGGAACGCAAAAGGCGAGCGCCCTGTGCGAGCACTCGCCTCCATGCGTGGAGCTGAGGGGAATCGAACCCCTGACCTTCTCGATGCGAACGAGACGCGCTACCAACTGCGCTACAGCCCCTTGTTCGTGCTCGCAGAGCTTATCAGCCCGCGAGCACGCCCCCTCGCGGGGGTCCCTACTCGCCCACGGCCCGGCGGTAGTGCAGCACGGTGGCGTCGCCGAGATCGTCGAACCAGGGGTCTTCGTCGTCGAGGTCGACGGCGGTGGCGCCGGGGTGGGTGACGCGGGGGGCGATCTTGACCGGGGTGCGGCGGGGTTCCTCGTACTCGGAGTCGAGGTCGTCGTCGGCGTCGGTGTCGTCGTCCGGTTCTTCCTCGGCCGGGTGGGCGTGGGAGCGGCGGACGGCGAGGGGGGCGGTCATCCTGGCCTGCCTGCGCTCCCGGATCTCCTCTTCGATGCGCACCTGGCGGCGCAGGTAGGTGAGGTACCCGGCGAGCGCGAGGTCGATGAGCCCGTGCGCCCACCACAGCAGGGGGGTCATGACCAGCGCGGTGATCAGGGTGAGCACCGCGGTGAGGATCATGAGCAGCACGATCCGCTGCCGGAAGGCGTACTTGGCCCGGGCGGCGCGGGCGGCGGCGTCCGGGTCGAAGCCGCCGCGGCCGGGGCGGAACCGGCGGGGTTCGGGGGCGTAGTCGTCCTCGTCCTCGGCGAAGTCGTCGGTGTAGGTGAACCCGTCTTCCTCGGGTTCGAGGTCGACCGTCGCGGAGTCGAGCATGGCGAAGTCCTCCCGGGGGTCCTCGGTCTCCTCGCGGGGACCGGTGTCTTCGGCGGAGCCGCTGCGCACGACTCGGGCGGCCAGGGCGGAATCCGCCGTCCTGGCGATCTCCTGGCGCTTGCGCACCACCATGGGGACGAGCACGACCAGCCAGGCGACCACGAGGGCGACCACGATCAACGAACTCGGCATGTCCGCACCTCCCCCTGACGTACTCCGAGGACTTCGTTGACCACGTTAGTCACAACAGTCACACGCGTGGCGGAGGCGCGCCGGAGAAACTCACCCGTTCGGGTTGTCGTCGGTCCACCATTCCCCGTAACGGCACTGATCAAACAATTAACTTCCGCCACCCCGAAACGTCAACCCCGACCGGCTCGCCCGTCCGCGACCAAGCGGTTGACCAGGCCGTTCGGCACGTCCTCCTCGGTGATCGCCAGGCACACGTGGTCCCGCCAGTCCCCGGCGACGTCGAGGTAGCGCCGGAACAGCCCCTCCTCGCGGAACCCGAGCTTCGACAGCACCCGCAGGCTCGCCCCGTTCTCCGGCCGCACGGTGGCCTCCAGCCGGTGCAGCCCGGAGAGCCGGAAGCAGTGGTCCACGGCCATCGCCACCGCCGCCGTGGCCACACCCCCGGACACCGCGGTGGACGCCACCCAGTAGCCCACCCACGCCGAGCACAGCGACCCGCGGACCACGTTGCCGACGGTGAGCTGACCGGCGAACTCCCCGTCGACGGTGATCACGAACGGCAGCGACATGCCGCGCCGGGCCAGCGAGCGCAGCGCCGACCACTGCGCGGGCCAGGCGAACTGGGCGTTGCGCTCGGCCCACGTCCCGGGCGCCGACGGCTCCCAGTTCTCCAGGTGCGCCCGGTCGCGGATGCGCGCCCGGCTCCACGCGGCGCCGTCGAGCAACCGCGGCCCGCGCAGTTCCACCACCCCGGCGGGCACCCGCAGCGGACCGAGCCGGGCGGGCCAGCCGGGGTGGCGGCCGAGCGCCTGCGGGCTAGCCACGCTGGGCGAGGAAGCTGACCTGGACCTCCTGGCCGACGGACACCTCGACGGTGTCCTCGTCGATCAGGATCAGGCAGTTGGCCTCGGCGAGCGAGGCGAGCAGGTGCGACCCGGACAGGCCCAGCGGCTGCACCAGGTACTCGCCGTTGGTCTCGTCGCGCAGCAGTTGCCCGCGCAGGAAGCCGCGCCGCGCCTTGGTCGAGGTCACCGGCGACAGCAGCCGGGCGCTGACCACCCGCCGGTGCGGGTTGCGCTTGCCCTGCGCGGCCCGGATCAGCGGCCGCACCATGACCTCGAACACGACCAGGGCGCTCATCGGGTTGCCCGGCAGCAGGAACGCCGGGATCGCGTCCGGCCCCAGCCGCCCGAAGCCCTGCTGCGAGCCGGGGTGCATGGCCACCCTGGTCAGGTCCACGTCGCCCAGCTCGGAGATGGCGGCGCGGACCTCCTCGGCCAGCTCGCCGCCGACCCCGCCGGAGATCACCAGGATCTCGGCCTGCGACAGCCTGCTCTCCACCACCTCGCGCAAGCGCTTGACGTCGCTGCTGACGATGCCGACCCGGCTCACCTCGGCGCCCGCGTCCCGGGCGGCGGCGGCCAGCGCGTAGGAGTTGACGTCGTAGACCTGCCCCTGCCCCGGGGTCCGGTCGACGTCGACCAGCTCGTCGCCGACCGAGATCACCGACACCCGGGGCCTCGGGTACACCAGCACCTTCGACTTGCCCACGGCGGCGAGCAGCCCCACCTGGGCGGAGCCGATGATCGAACCGCGGCGCACGGCCACGTCACCGGTCTGCACGTCCTCGCCGGTGCGCCGGACGTAGGCGGCCGAGGGCACGGGGGTGTGCACGGTGACCTTCGAGTGGTGCCCGTCGGTGAAGCCCAGCGGCAGCACCGCGTCGGCCAGGGTGGGCAGCGGCGCGCCGGTCGCCACCCGCACCGCCTGCCCCGGCTGGAGCCTGCGCGGCTGCCGGGAGCCGGAGGCGATCTCGCCCACGACCGGGAGCTGCACCGCGGCCTCGCCCGCGGGCTGGGTGTCGACGCTGCGGACGGCGTACCCGTCGACCGCGGCCTGGTCGAACCCGGGCAGCGAGCGCTCGGCCACGACCTCCTCGGCGCAGAGCAGCCCCTGCGCCTCGGAGATCGCCACCCGCACCGGCGCCGGGCGCACCGCGGCCGCCAGGGCCCTGGCGAGTTGCTCGTCGACTGACCTCATCCGCTACCCCGTACCCGTTCCGTCCCGATCCCCTACCGACCGCTGATCCGCGCGCTCAACCACTCGCGGAGGCTGGGCCCATACTCCGGATGGTCCAGTGCGAAGTCCACTGCGGCACGCAGGAAACCGCCAGGATTGCCCAGGTCATGCCGTCCGCCGCGGTGCACGACCACGTGCACGGGGTGCCCCTCGTCGATCAGCAGCGCGATGGCGTCGGTGAGCTGCAGCTCGCCACCGGCGCCCGGGGTGATCCGCCCGAGGGCGTCGAAGATCGCCCGGTCGAGCAGGTAGCGGCCCGCCGCGGCGAAGGTGGACGGGGCCTCGTCGGCGGGTGGCTTCTCCACCATGCCGTTGACCTTCTTGACGTCGTCCTCGCCGGTGTCCTCGACGTCGAACACGCCGTAGGCGGAGATCTGGGCCCTGGGGATGTCGAAGGCGCAGAGCACCGTCCCGCCCTTCTCCGCGCGCACCGCGGCCATCCGGGCCAGCACGCCGGTGGGCAGCACGAGGTCGTCGGGCAGCAGCACGGCGACGGCCTCGTCCTCGGGCCGCAGGTTGGGCTCGGCGCAGCCGACGGCATGGCCCAGGCCCAGCGCCTTGTCCTGGGTGGCGGTCTCGACGGCGAGCAGGCCGGGCGCGCGGCGGACCTTCTCCAGCAGCGCGTCCTTGCCCCGCTCGGCCAGGGTGGCTTCGAGTTCCGGCTGCGGGCGGAAGTAGTCGGCGACGGCTTCCTTGCCGGGTGAGGTGACGATGACCAGGCGGGTCGCCCCCGCTTCAGCCGCCTCGGCCGCGACGTACTCGATACCGGGGGTGTCCACGACCGGCAGCAGCTCCTTCGGAACCGCCTTGGTGGTGGGGAGGAACCGGGTGCCCAGACCCGCTGCGGGCACGATGGCGGTGGTGAATGCGGTGAACGCGCTCATGGACAGGCAGCCTAACCTCAGTGGCGTGGCCGGCACTGGGAGTGATCTCGAAGCTACACGCGCGTGGACGAAGGACCAGTGGCGACGCGCGCTGCTGGCGAACCGCCGCCGGGTGCCCGCCGCCACCCGCTTCGCCGAGGCCATGCAGCTCACGGCCCAGTTGACCAGCGGCCGGGTCGTGCGCGGGGGGCAGACGCTGTGCGCGTACGTGCCGATCGGGTCGGAGCCGGGGTCGGTGCAGATGCTCGACGAGGTGGCCGACGCGGGCGTGCGCATCCTGCTGCCGGTGGTCAACGGGCGCGGCCCGCTCGAGTGGGCCTGGTACGACGGGCGCGACGACCTGCGGCCCGGCCCGTACGGGCTGCGCGAGCCGATCGGGGAGCGGCTGGGTGAGACGGCGCTGCGGATCGCGGACGTGGTCCTGGTGCCCGCGCTGGCCGTCGACCGGCGAGGGACGCGCCTGGGCCGGGGTGCGGGCTTCTACGACCGGAGCCTGTCGATCGCGGCGGCGGACACCCCGCTGGTGGCCGTGGTGCGCGATGCGGAATTGTTCGACGTGCTGCCCGCCGAGGGCCACGACGTGACCATGACGGCCGTGCTGACGCCGGGGCGCGGGCTGCTCAGGTTGCGCTGATGTGACCTCGTGTCGGAATGTTTGCGTTCCCGGTCCGCGTTGTCGCAGAATCAAGTGTTAGCACTCTCGCCTGTTGAGTGCCAGTTTGGGAGGAAGGCCCCCGTGCCCACGTACCAGTACGCCTGTACGGTCTGCGAGCACCGCTTCGAGGCGGTGCAGTCGTTCTCGGACGCGTCGCTGACCGAGTGCCCCGAGTGCGGGCAGCGGCTGCGCAAGCTCTACAGCTCTGTCGGCGTGGTCTTCAAGGGCAGCGGCTTCTACCGCAACGACAGCCGCTCGTCGACGTCGTCCACCGCTCCCGCCGCGGACGCGTCCCCGGCCAAGTCGGAGTCGTCGACCAAGTCGGAGTCCTCCGGCAAGTCGGAGTCGTCGGCGAAGTCGGAGTCCTCGGGGTCCGGCTCGGCGAAGTCCCCGACACCGGCCGCGTCGGCATCGTCGGCCTCGTCGTCGGGCACGGCCAAGGCCTCCTGACCCCGGACCCACCCCGGGTTGTCCACATGGGTCGAATCCATCCACAGGTCCGCCCCGTGCCTTCCGCGCGCCCCACCGCCTCCCTAACGTCGATGTCACCACCGACACGACCAGGGAGCACCCGATGCCCGCGAGCAACCCGACGCTGATCCGCCTGCGCGCCCTCCGCGCCACCCTGCCCAGGGCCCTCGCCCTGCGCCGGGTGGTCGCGGGGGTGCTGCTGCTCGCCGCGGCCGCGACCACGCTGTGGCACCCCGCGGCGGAACCGGCCTCGACACCGGTGCTGGTCGCGGCGAAACCCCTGTCCGCGGCCACCGCGCTGACCCCGACCGACGTGCGGGTCGTCCGCGCCCCGCCGGACCTGCTGCCCGCCGGTGCTCTGACCGACCCGGCGGAGGCCGCGGGCCGCCTCCTCGCGGGCCCCGCCGCCGAGGGCGAACCCATCACCCGCGTCCGGCTGGTGGGCGCGGAGAACACCGCCCTCGCGGTCGGCCCCGGCGCCGCCGCGGTCCCGCTGCGCCCGGCCGACCCGACGGTGTCGTCGTTGCTGCGCCCCGGATCGAGGGTGGACGTGGTGGCAGCCGCCGAGCCCGGCGACCCGCCGGAGGTCTTGGCGGAGAACGCGACCGTCCTCACCGTCCGCGCCCTGGCCGGAGGCGGGCCGAACGCGCCGCCGCTGCTCCTGCTGGCCCTTCCCGAGCGGGCCGCGCACGACGTCGCGGCCGCTTCGCTGCGCGGCGAGGTGACGGTTACCCTCCGATAGTCCGCACCCACCCGCAACCGCGAGATCGGAGCAAGGCGTGCTCAAGGGCTTCAAGGACTTCCTGATGCGCGGCAACGTCATCGAGCTGTCCGTCGCCGTCATCATCGGTGCCGCGTTCACCTCGGTCGTCACCTCGTTCACCGACGGCGTCATGAAGCCGCTGATCAACTCCGTCGGCGGCACCAGCATGGCCGAGGGCCTGGGCTTCCGGATCTTCACCGGGAACGAGAAGAGCTACGTCGACATCGCCCTGGTCATCAACTCGGTGATCAACTTCCTGATCGTCGCGGCCGTCGTCTACTTCGTGATCGTGCTGCCGATCAAGAAGATCCAGGACCGCCGCAAGCGCGGCGAGGAGCCCGGCCCCGCCCGGCCCACGGACGTCGAACTCCTCATCGAGATCCGCGACCTGCTCCGCCAGCAGAACAGCCCCGCCGCCGCACCCGCCCCCAAGCCCGACACCCTCTGATCCCCGTGCCCACCCCGCCCCCGACGCCACCGCGCCCCGCCCGGGACCCCGATCCGAAACCCCGGCGCCCCACCCTGGACGAGATCTTCGGCGACGTCCTCCCCGACACCACGAAGGACGAAAGGGACCCGACCCCCGCGAAAACCGCAGACGACTGGTACGAACAAAACCGCCCCCCACACCACGGCGGCTGAGCACCACCGCCAAACCGACTCCCCCACCCGCGACGCCGAACCGGTCGTTTCCGCAGACGGGCAACGATCGGGCGGGGGCCCCGGAACCACGAGTGGGCCTGACCCCCGAAGTGGTCAGGCCCGCCCCTGGGAGATCACAGTCCCGAAAGCTCACCGATGACGTAGGGGACCAACGAGGACAGAGTCGCCATCCCGTCCCGAACCGCACTCCGGGACCCCGCCAGGTTGACCACCAGGGTGCTCCCGGAAACGCCCACCAACCCCCGGGAGATCCCGGCGTCGACCGCGCCCGCGGCCAGCCCGGAGGACCGCAGCGCCTCGGCGATCCCCGGGATGGGCCGGTCCAGGACCCCCTGCGTCGCGTCGGGGGTGACGTCCCTGGGCGACACCCCGGTCCCGCCCACGGTGACGACCAGGTCGGCCCCGCCGATCACCGCGGTGTTGAGCGCGTTGCGGATGGCGACGGTCTCCCCCTCGACCGGCACCACGCCGTCGACGATGAAACCCGCCTCCTCCAGCAGCTCGGTCACCAGCGGACCGACGGTGTCCTCGTGTTCCTTGTGCGCCACCCGGTCGTCCACGATCACGACGAGTGCCCGACCGAGCCGCTGCGCGCTGCGTTCCATACCGCCAACCGTAGCCGTCCGGGCCCACCCGCGGGCCGGGAGGTGAGCGGTGTCCGACCCCCGATCTGACCATTCGGTGACGAGGCCGCCGCGCACCGGGCGAACCGCTCCGACGCCCCCTAGCGTCTGGCCCATGCGCGTACTGATCACCGGAGGAGCGGGCTTCGTCGGCTCCCACGTGGCCGACCTCATGGCCACCCGAGGCCACGAGGTCACCCTCCTCGACAACCTGCTCCCCCAGGCCCACGGCTCCACCGAACCACCCCCCTGGACCGCCCCCCACGAACTGGTCCTGGGCGACGTCCGCGACGCCGACCTCCTCACCGACCTGGTCTCCCGCACCGACCTCGTCTGCCACCAGGCGGCGGTGGTCGGCCACGGCCTGGACCCCTCCGACGCCCCCCACTACGCCAGCCACAACGACTACGGCACCGCGGTCCTCCTGGCGGCGATGCACCGCACCGGCCGTCAACGCCTCGTCCTGGCCTCCTCCATGGTCGTCTACGGCGAAGGCCGCTACTCCTGCCCCACCCACGGCGTCGTCCGCCCAGGCCCCCGCCGCCAGGAATCCATTGACGCGGGCGACTACGAACCCCCCTGCCCCACCTGCGGAGCCCCCCTCGAGTCCCTCCTGGTCCCCGAGGACGCCCCGATCAACCCCCAGAGCACCTACGCCGCCACCAAGGCCGCCCAGGAATACCTGGCATCCGCGTGGGCCCGCCAAACCGGCGGCCACGTCTGGGCCCTCCGCTACCACAACATCTACGGCCCCCGGATGCCCCGAGACACCCCCTACGCAGGCGTGGCTTCCCTCTTCCGCTCAGCCCTGGAACGCGGCGAAGCCCCCACCGTCCTGGAAGACGGCAACCAACGCCGAGACTTCATCCACGTCACCGACGTAGCCCTAGCCAACGCCTTGGCCTGCGAAAAAGAAGGCCAACCCCACACCCTCACCCCCCTCAACATCTGCTCCGGCACCCCCCACACCGTCGGCGAAATGGCCCAAGAACTGGCAAAAGCCTGCAACGGCCCCACCCCCAAAACCCTCGGCGGCGCCCGCCCCGCCGACGTCCGCCACGTCGTAGCCGACCCCCAAGCCGCCAAAACCCTCCTCGGCTTCCACGCCCAGGTCCCCTTCAACACCGGCATGAAGGACTTCGCCACCGCCCCCCTCCGAGCCCCCGTCAACCCCTGACCCCCGCACCCGCACGCCCACGCCCCTCCACCCGCGCCCAACCACCCTCCACGGCCACACGGCACCGGGTGCCACCCGCCCAACTCCAATCAAGCACCACGCCCAGCGACCACCCGTTCGGCACCGACGGCACACCGAGGCCAGCAGCCGGTGCCGGACGCAAGGGTCAAACTCGCCCAAGGCAACGGATCACAACAACCGACGCGGCGGGGATTTACCTCGGTGCGCGGCCACTTCGACGCACCGACGGACCAATGCACGGCCGCTACAGCGCGCGTCCGGACAAGTGCTCCGGCAGGGCCGCCACACGACCGGCGCGGTGCATGGCCAGGCCGGCCAGGCCAGATCGGGCCGGACCAGGCCAGATCGGGCCAGACCGGGTCGGGTCCGCCGGGCAGGGTCGGGTCCGCCGGGTGGGGTTGAGCCGGGTGGGGTGAGTGGGTCAGGCAGCCGGAGGCAGACGGGCCGAGCCGGGCGGGCCAAGCGGGAGCGGAGCAGGGCGGGCCGAGCCGGGCGGGCGGGCCAAACCGGGCCAAGCCGGCCAGGCCAGGCCGGGCTGGTCTGGCCGGGCTGGCCGGGCTGGCCGGGCCAGGCTGGTCGAGCCAGGCCGGTCGAGCCAGGCCGGGCTGGCTGGGCCGAGGTGGCCGAGCCGAGCTGGTTGGCCCAGGTCGAAGCGGGTCAGCGTGGGCTGGGTCAGCCCGGAGCGGGGTGGGTTGGGGCGGTGTGCGGCTGGGCCAGTCGGGCTGGCGCGACAGGTGGCCGGCCCGGTGCGGCGTAGCTGGCGCGATGCAGCCAGGGTTGCCAGCGCCATGCCGCGCGGCTTGCGCCATGCCGCGCGGCTTGCGCCATGCCGCGCGGCTTGCGCCATGCCGCGCGGCTTGCGCCATGCCGCGCGGCTTGCGCGATGTCGTACGGCTTGCGCGATGCCGCGCGGCTTGGCCCGGTGCCGTGTGATCGGCTGTTGCGGGCCAGCCGGACCGGGGAGCTGAGCCGGGCCGTCAAGACCGGTGTTGCGCGGCGGCCGCAGCGTGGGTGGTGTGGCGACTGCGGTGCGGCCGATGTGTTGGCCCGGTCCGGGAAGGTGCGGTCTCAGTGGTGCGCGCATGTCGGCGGCTGGCGGATGCGCAGGCGGTTGGGCAGGGGCGGCGGGTTCGTGTGGGCGGCGGGTGGGGTGGTGATGGAGGGGGCGGGTGGGGGTGTTGGACGGGTGCCAACATGCCCACTGCCTCCCCGCCGTTCCGAATTCCTAGGCTACCAAGGAGGTCTGACAGTTCCGGGGTTTGTGCGTGGGGTTGTCCACAGGCGGTGGGGTTGTCCACAGGCGAGGGTGGGTGGTTGACAGGAGGTGTGGGACGGGAGCAAAGGGCGGGGGCATGGGGTCAGGCGGTGGCCAGGGGGAGGTGGACTTCGAAGCGGCAGCCTCGGTCGTGGTTGCGGGCGGCGATTCGGCCGTGGTGGGCTTCCACCAAGCCTTTGGCTATGGCCAGGCCCAGGCCTCCGCCTGCTTCGGCGCCGGGGGTTCGGGCGGCGCTGCCTCGGAAGGCGACGTCGAAGACTCGGGGGAGTTCGGTTTCCGGGATGCCGCCGCAGCTGTCCTGCACTGACAGGAGGGCTTCCTGGCCCACTACGCCGATTTCCACTGCCACCGTTCCGTCCGGTGGGGTGTGGCGGATGGCGTTGGCGACGAGGTTTCGGACGACTCGGGCGAGTTCCGGGTCTGAGCCGAGGACCACCGGGACGGCCTCGGCGGCTGCGGAGACGCGGACGCGTTTGCGGGAGGCGACCGGTTGTTGGGTGGCGAGGGCGTCCGAGACGATTTCCTGGAGGGGGACCGCCGCCATCGTGAGGTGGAGTGCTCCCGCGGTGATGCGGGACAGTTCGAACAGGTCGTCCACCATGGACGAGAGCCTGCGGGATTCGATGGATATCTGGTTCGCGTAGCCGGTGACCTCGACCGGGTCGTGGACCACGCCGTCGGCCAGGGCTTCTGCCATGGCTCGGATGCCCGCGAGGGGGGTGCGGAGGTCGTGGCTGATCCAGGCGACGAGTTCGCGGCGGGAGGCTTCCGCCGCTCTTTCGCGTTCGCGGGCTTCGCGTTCCCAGACGGTGCGGCGGGCGACGCGGCGGCCGAGGACGACTGCCACCGGGACCGTGACGACGGTGACCAGGAGGCAGACCAGCAGCAAGGTGGTGAGCGTGGTGGTGAACATGATCCCGGTGACGCCGAGGACGCCTGCTATGAGGCCCGCGACGGGGACGAGCACCAGCACGGTCACGGTGGTGGTGAGGGAGCCGTTGCGGACCAGGTGGAGCAGGACCGCGCCCACCAGCACGACCGGGAGGACCAGGGCCAGGGCGACCGGGAGGATGTGCAGGAGGTGGGCGAGGATCTGGCTGAACGGCTCGGTGGGTTCGACCATCACGGGGTCCTGTCGTAGCGGTAGCCGACGCCCCAGACCGTGGTGATGCGGGTGGGTTTGGCGGGGGTCTTCTCGATCTTCTCGCGCAGTCGTCGCACGTGGACGGTGACGGTGGACTGGTCGCCGAAGTCCCAGCCCCAGACGCGTTCGAGGAGGTGTTCGCGGGTGAAGGCCTCGCCGGGGTGGGTGAGGAAGAACTCGAGCAGGTCGAACTCGCGGGTGGTGAGCGGCAGTTCCGCCCCGGCGCGGGTGGCCTTGCGCGCCACCGCGTCGAGGCGGAGGTCGCCGTCGGTGAGGGAAGGGGTGAGTGGGGCGGGGCGGGTGTGGGCGCGGCGCAGGACGGAGCCGACGCGGAGGGTGAGTTCGCGGGGGCTGAACGGCTTGGTGACGTAGTCGTCGGCGCCGAGTTGCAGGCCCGCGATGCGGTTCTCCTCCTCGCCGAGTGCGGTGAGCATGATGACGGGGATGGCGCCGCGCTGCCGCAGCCGCCTGCACACCTCCAGGCCGTCGATGCCGGGCAGCATGAGGTCGAGGACGACGAGGTCCGGTGGGTCCTCGGCGACCCGGCGCAGGGCGTCCTCGCCGTTCTCGGCGAGGGTCACCCGGTGTCCGGCGCGTTCGAGGTAGCGGCGCACCACGTCGGCGACGGTCACGTCGTCGTCGACGACCAGCACCCGGGTCGGCAGGTCCATCGGTCCCTCACCAGTTCGTCAGGAGGATGTGGTTGACCGCGAGGGCGAGCGCCGCCTGGGCGCCGAGCCACCAGCGGTGCGTGCGGGCGGGCAGGAGCGCGCAGGCGGCCACGACCCACACCGCGAACGGCAGCCAGATCCGTTCGACCTCGGACTTCGACAGCCCGGACAGGGTGGCGGCCAGCACGGCGATCACCCCGGCGCGGGCCATGGCCACGGCGGGCGGTGGCCAGCGGGTCAGGAAGCCGGACCCGGCGGCGCGGCGCAGTCCGGCGGCGGTGGCCGGGCCGAGGACGAACACCAGGCTGGCCAGGTCGGCCCACACCCAGTACCAGTAGGGCCGGTCGTTGGCGATGCCCTGGTAGTAGCGCTCGACGACCAGGTGGTAGCCGTCGACCCACCAGAACCCGACCAGGAGGAAGACCAGGGCGACGGCGAGGGCTCCCGGGACCGCCCAGGCCAGCGCCTTCCAACTGCGGGCCGCCAGCACCGCGGCCAGGGCGATGACGCCCATGAGCATGAGCCCGTAGGACAGGAAGACCCCGTACCCGAGGAGCACGCCGCCTGCCAGACACGCCCACCAGCGGCTGCGCGTGGCGCCGTGGGCGAGCAGGGCGACCCCGGTGGCGGTGACCCCGGCGAACAGCGCGTCGGCGGAGACGCCCATCCACACCGCGCCGGGGAACAGCGCCACGAACGGGAGGGCGGCGCGGGCCTGCTCCTCGCTGCCGAGGGCGGCGAGGGTGGCGGGCACGGCGACGGCGACGAGGGCGCCGACCAGGACGCAGAGGACCGCGGCCCAGGCGCCGCCGCCGAGGCCGATCCGGTCGAGCCAGACGAACAGCAGGGTGATGCCCGGGGGGTGGCCCGCGACGTGGGTGATCCACGAGTCGGGTTGGAAGTCGAGGATGCGCCGGGCGAAGGTGTCCAGCATGGTCGGTATGTCGGTGATGCCGGGAACGGCGGCGAGGTACTCGTCCTGCGAGGTGAGCTGGTTGGCGATCCCGCGCGTCCACCCGTCGACCAGGGCCAGGGAGAACGTCCAGGCGACGGCGAGCAGGTACCCGGCGCCGAGGGCGGCCCGCCAGCCGAGCCGGGTGGCCAGCGCCGGCGCCCAGGTGACCGCGGCGACGGCGACGACCAGGGCGAGTGGGGTGCCGATGCCCACGTGCGGCAGCCACTGGGCGAGCACCGGCCACTCGCCGAAGGTGTCCGGGGCGCCGGGGAAGTGCTTGGTGCCGAACAGGCGCACGCCGAAGCCGAAGCCGACCGCGATGGCCGCGGCGACGAGGGCGGCCGCGCCGAGGGCGGCGAGGACGTCCGCGCGCGCGCCGGGAACGCGAGTCCGGTTCGGGGATTGCACTGCCATGTCCGGGAACCTACCGCGTGGGTCCGACGATCCGGGGACGCGCAGCGGATTCGGCTCAATCGTCAGAAGTCCGTAAGAAGGGTGAACACAATCTTGTTCTTCCCCCGCACAGCGGCTTTCGAGTGTCCGGCGGGGAGCGGTCGCCCTACCGTTGCGGCATGGATGTGCGAGAAGTGGACGTCGTGCTGCCGTGCCTGGACGAGGCCGCGGCGCTGCCCGGGGTCTTGGCGGCGCTGCCCGAGGGGTACCGCGCGATCGTGGTGGACAACGGTTCGACGGACGGTTCGCCGGAGGTCGCGGCGGCCCACGGGGCGAAGGTGGTGCACGAGCCGCGCAAGGGGTACGGCGCCGCCGTGCACACGGGCCTGGAGCACTCGACCGCGGACGTCGTGTGCTTCCTGGACGCCGACGGTTCGCTGGACCCGGGTGAGCTGCCGAAGCTGGTGGCCGCGGTGGCGCGGGGCCAGGCGCGGTTGGCGGTGGGCAAGCGGGTGCCGGTGGGCCGGGGTGCGTGGCCGTGGCACGCGCGGGCCGGGAACGCGGTCCTGGCGGCGTTGTTGCGCAGGCGCGGGCTCCCGGTCACCGACATCGCGCCCGCCCGGGCGGTGCGCAGGCAGGACCTGCTGGAACTCGGTGTCGAGGACCGCGCTTTCGGCTATCCCCTCGAGCTGCTGATCCGGGCGGCGGAGGCGCGGTGGTCGGTGTGGGAGACGGCGGTGGCCTACCGGCCGCGGACGGCGGGGACGAAGTCGAAGGTGTCCGGTTCGGTGCGCGGCACGGCCCGCGCGATCCGGGACATGGCGGGGGTGCTGCGGTGACGTGCCTGTTGGTGGTGGCGAAGGCCCCGGTCGCCGGGTTGGCGAAGACCCGGCTGTCCCCGCCCGCGACCCCGGTGGAGGCCGCTGAGATCGCCGCGGCGTCGCTGTTGGACACGTTGGACGCGGTGTTCGCCACGCGCGGGGTGGTGCCGGTGGTGGCGCTGACCGGTGACCTGTCGGCGGCGCGGCGGTCGGCGGAGCTGGCCGGGGCGTTGGCCCGGTGCACGGTGTTCGCCCAGCGCGGGGAGGGTTTCGCGGAGCGTTTGGCGACCGCGCACGCGGACGTGGCCGAGCGCTTCCCCGGTCGGCCGGTGTTCCAGGTCGGGATGGACACCCCGCAGGTCGACCCGGAGCTGCTCGGGTCGGCGGCGGCGGCGCTGGAGTCGGGCGCGGAGGGGTTGCTCGGCCGCGCGTTCGACGGGGGCTGGTGGGGGCTGGGGTTGCGCGACCCGTTGCTGGCGGGGGTGTTGCGGTCGGTGCCGATGTCGCGCGCGGACACGGCGGACCGCACGGCGGCGGCGCTGGCCGGGGTGGGGGTGCGGCTGCGCGAGCTGCCTGTGTTGTCCGATGTGGACACCATGGACGACGCGCTGCGGGTCGCCGCGGAGTGCCCGTCCGGTCGGTTCGCGCCCGCGGTCGAGGGCTTGGCGGTCAGGTGACCGCGGGGATCTTCGACGCCGGGTTGCGCGGCGAGCGGTGTTGGTTGGAGACCGCGGCGGGCGGGCGGATCGCCCTGGCGGTGGACCGCTGGGCGGCACCCCCCGGTGTGGGTGACGCGTCGCTGCTCGACCCGTGCGCGGGGCCGACGCTGGACGTGGGCTGCGGGCCGGGTCGGCTCACCGCCGCGCTGGTGGCGCGCGGGGTGGTGGCGCTGGGGGTGGACACCTCCCCGACCGCGGTGGCCCTGACCAGGCGGCGGGGTGCGTCGGCGCTGTGCCGCGACGTCTACGACCGCCTGCCCGGTGAGGGCCGCTGGCAGCACGTGCTGCTGGCCGACGGCAACGTCGGCATCGGCGGCGACCCGGTGCGGCTGCTGGGTCGCGCCAGGGAGTTGTTGTGCGCCAAGGGTTCGGCCGTGGTCGAGGTCGAGCCGCCGGGCAGCGGCATCGGCCGCGGCCGGGCCAGGCTCGCCGTCGCCGCGGGCGCGGGCCCCTGGTTCGACTGGGGTTGGCTGGCGGCGGACGCGGTGCCGGGGGCCGCGGCGGAGGCCGGGCTGGCGGTGCGGTGGGTCCGCGAGCACGTGGGCCGCTGGTTCACCGAGTTGGTGCCCCGGTGACCCGCTTCGCCTCCCCCGCGCACGACGAACGCGTCACCTCCCGCGTCGGCCGCTGGCTGGGGATCGCGTTCGCGGTCTGCTTCCTGACCGGTCTGCTCAGCCACGGAATCCAACACCCGCCGTCGTGGTTCACCTGGCCGAGTTCACCCGTGTGGCTGTACCGGGTCACACAGGGCCTGCACGTCATCAGCGGGATCGCGGCGATTCCGCTGTTGTTGGCCAAACTGTGGAGCGTCTACCCGAAGCTGTTCGAGCGCCCCCTTGTCCGTTCGGCGCTGCACGCGCTGGAGCGCGGGTCGATCCTGGTGCTGTCCGGTGCGGCGTTCTTCGAACTGATCACCGGGCTGTTCAACGTCGCCCAGAACTACCTGTGGGGCTTCTACTTCCCCACCGCGCACTACGCCGTCGCGTGGATCGCGATTGGGTCCATCCTCGTGCACGTCGCGGTGAAGCTCCCGGTCATCCGCCGCGCCCTGGCCCCGCCGGGGGTCGACGCCGACCGCCGCCGGTTCCTGCGCACGACCTGGCTGGCCACCGGCGTCGCCGTGGTCGCCACCGCGGGCGCCACGGTGCCGCTGCTGCGCCGGGTGTCGGTCCTGGCCTGGCGTTCCACAGTGGACCTCCCGGTGAACCGCACCGCCGCCGCGGCCGCCATCGAGGTCCCCGCCGACTGGCACCTGGAAGTGGTGGACGGCGAGGACGTCCACCGCTTCACCCTGGACCAGCTCAACGCCCTCCCCCAGGCCACGGAGGAACTGCCGATCGCCTGCGTCGAGGGCTGGAGCGCCTCGGCGGTGTGGGGCGGGGTCCGCGTCGCGGAACTCCTGCGGCAGTGCGGGATCGCCCCCGGGGTCGACGTGCGCGTGTCCTCCCTGGAGAAGGGCGGCCTGTACTCCACCAGCACCCTCCCCGGCACCCACACCGGCGACCGCCGCACCCTCCTGGCACTCCGCGTCGCCGACCAACCGCTCACCCCCGACCACGGCTACCCCTGTCGGGTGATCGCCCCCACCCGCCCGGGCGTCCTGCAAACCAAGTGGGTCACCCGCCTGGAGGTCCTGTGAGAGCCGCCCTGTTCACCCTGGGCCTGGCCGCCCTCGCCTGGGGCGGCTACCTCGCCTGGGACTTCGCCCACGCCTCCTTCCGCGACGCCTGGCAGGGCGCCGCGTTCTTTATCGGCGGCCCCCTGGTCCACGACGCCGTGGTCGCCCCCGTCGTCGGCGGAGCGGCCTACCTGCTGACCCGCCTCCTCCCCCCGACCTGGCACGCGCCGGTGAAGGCGGCCGCCACGTGCACGGCGCTCCTGGCGATCCTGGCGGTGCCCCTGATCTGGCACCCGTTCGGCGTGCCGACCAACCCCGGGCTGCACGACCGCGACCACTGGGCGGGCCTGGGGATCGCGGTGGCCGCGGTGTGGGTGGCGGCGGCGGCCGCTGGGCTGGTCAACGGGTGGCGCCGTTCTGAGCAGCCCCCGAATCAATCCAAGCAGGGGGCACCGACAGAAATGGAGGCGTGAGGCGGGTTGTCCACAGGCAGCGGCGGTCCACTTGGAATTGTCGGACCGTCCTGGTTGGATTGATTCGGGGGCTGCTCTGGGCGGGGTGTGGACAAGCTGGCTTGGGCGATCGGGATTGTCGGGCTGTTGGGGTTGACTTGGGACCAAGCTGTCGGAGGGTGGAGGGGACATGGATCGGGGTGGTTGGGCGGACCGGGTGATTGTGGAGCAGGCGGGGCGAACGCGCGGGCGTGGGAAAGGCGAAGCGGAGGGTGTGGGCAACGGGTGAGTGGACTGGATGGAGGGCGGGGAAGGCGGTGGGGCGGATGAGCTGGGGGGTTGGCAGGTGCCTGAGGGTGGGCGGAGACCCTGAAGGTGGGCAGGGTCCGAAGCGGGCGGGGGCGCCGAGAGTGGGTGCGTGCGCGGTGGGCAGGTGCCGGGGTGGATCACGTGCCGCCTGAGTGGTCCGCTTGTTCGATGGGCGGGTCGGCCTGCGGATCTGGTCGGTCGCCGGGTGGGCTGGAGGTGGGGGTTGGCAAGTGCGCCGGATCGGCTGGGGTTGTGCGGCGGAGTGATCGTCCGGGATGGGTTGTGCGAATCGCCTGCTCGGGAGGTCAGGCTGCCGGGCGGGTTGGGCGGGCGTAGCAGCCGAGCTGGGCGGACTGGGCTGCCGGGCGGGGCAGGCGAACGGGCAGCCGGGCCGGGTGGACAACTGGTAGGCGGGCGGCAGCCAGGACAGGGCGGGTCCGGCCCGGGCCAGACTGGGCGGGTCGAGCGGCCAAGCCAGACAGCCGGGAGGGCGGAGTAGCTGAGCTGGGGCAGGTGGGCCGAGCCGGGCGGAGCGCGGCGGGCGGGCCAGCAGGGGGCAAGGCAGGGCTGGTCAGCGGGCGGGGCAGGCCAGGGGGAGCAGGGCGGGCCAAGCAGACCGGGCAGGGCAGGCCGGGCCGGGCAAAGTCGAGCCGGGTGGGGTGAGCGGGCCGAGCCGAGCGGGCGGGCCGAGCCGAGC
>NZ_AYXG01000187.1 GCF_000564855.1 Actinokineospora spheciospongiae | reverse complement strand
CCACCAGGAACCACCTCGATCACGACTCTCATCGAACGAGACTTCCGAAACACGGCCTAGCCGTGCGCGAGATCACCGGCTCGATCTCGCGCACGGCGCGGCGGGTCGGCGTCAGCCGGTGCGGCGTCGGCGGCTGACGACGCGCAGCGCCACGCCCGCGACGACGGCCAGGGCACCGAGGAAGACCAGACCGGGCAGCGCGGAGAGGCCGGTGTGCGCCAGGGAATCCTCGTCCGCCCGGCTCGACGGCTGCTCGGGTGCCCCCGGCTGGACGGGCGACACCACCTCGCTCGTGGGGAGTGCCCCGCTGGTGGGCGGCGTCGTGGGCGGGTCGGGCTTGGGGATGTGCACCCCGGCGTCGATCGTGTGGTCGACGCCGCCCGCCTCGGCGGGCGCGGTGACGGGGGTGGACCCGTCGCAGAGCTTCCCGGTGGTGGGCGGGGTGACGTTGGAGTCGCGGGTCCGGTCGTCACCGGCGGTCGGGAGCGTGAAGCGCAGGTCCTCCGCCGGTGGGGTGCCGGGGACGTTGTCGGTCGCCGCGGTGCACACGTCGAACCGCACCGTGTACCGCGCTCCCCTCGTCAGCTCGGGGGTGGCGCCGACCCCGCCGAAGTAGTACTCGCCCGCGGCGTCGGTCCGGGTGGTGGCGAGTTGCTTGCCCTCGGCGTCCAGCAGGTGCACGGTCGCGCCTTCGAGCGGCACCTCGTCCTCGTGGTACGGGTCCTGGACGCCGTTGTGGTCGCCGTCGAACCAGACCACGTTGCCGATCTGGACCGGCGCGTTCGCGGTCTGGTAGGCGATGTCGCCGAGGCCGCCCGCCTTGGCGAAGCCGTTGTCGCGGGGCCCGACGAACTGGTAGCCGTGGGTGGGGTTCTCGTGGCCGGGGCCGACACCGGTGTCCACGTCGTAGAAGCCCGCCCCGTTGGAGTTCACGTCCCTGGCCGGGTCCAGTTCGGTGCTGACGACCCACTGCTGCTGCGGGATGAACGCCACCGACCCCTGCGCCGTCTCCTGGTGGGTGCCGCTGCCCGACCGGCCCGGGTCGAAGAAGTCGCCGTGGAAGTACTCGACGACGCCGTCGGGTTGCCTGCCGTTGTTGGCCGACGTGCCGTGGTTGGGGCACTCGCCGGTGCCCTCCCAGTCGAACCCGCCACCGGGCTTGGCGCAGGCCATGGTGATGTCACCACCGGACATGGCCGACTGCGGGGTGTCGACGGCCGGGCGCGGGTCGAAGCCGCCCGCGCCGAGGACGTCGGTGAACCGGTCGCGGAACCCCAGGACCAGCGAGCCGTCCCTGGTGAAGGCCATGGTGGCCAGTTCGGGTTGCGGATCGATGAAGACGCCCTCCCGGTTGCGCTCGTCCCAGCTCGCCGGGTCGGTGTTCCACGGGTTCCAGTGGTTGGTGTCGGGGTGGGTGCGCGAGGGGATCACGTAGCCGCGCGGGTACGCCAGCCCGTGGGACAGCACCTCGGTGAACGTCGAACCGTCGTAGGCGTGGACGAAGACCTTGAGGTCAGCCCGGTCCTGCGTGCTCTCGGCGGAGCACACGCCGCCGACGTAGAGCTTCGCGTCGTGGGCGGTGAGGGCGAACGGCCGCCAGTCGGTCGCCGCCGCGCACCCCGGGTCGGGGATGGGCACGGTCTTCGCCACGCCCGGCGCGGTCGCCGCGGTGGCGTCGAAGCTCACCAGTTCGCGCGTCAGCAGGTTCACCGCGTGGAGGGTCTTGCCGTCCTCGGTCACGGTGAGGCCGCCGAGGCCCTCCTTGCCCGGCACGTCCACGAAGGCCGGGTCCTTGCGCATGTCGACGGCGCCGTGCTCGGTCGTCGCGGCACCGGGCACCGTGGCGAACAGCACCGGTGGCGCCGAGCCGTCGGCGGGCGTCGCGTAGATCGCGCCGCCACCGCCGGGGCCGTACCGGGTGAAGCGCTTGGCGAAGGCGGACTGGAAGACGCGCTTGCGGTCCCTGTCGTAGGCCAGGCCCCAGGTGGTGCCGACCTGGGCCTGGGTGTTGACGACCGTCGGGCACGCCACCTGGTCGGGGCAGGTGCCGCGCGCCCCCTGGTCGAACGCCACCAGCGCCCGGCCGCCCGGGTCGGCCGGGCTGCCGTCGCGGTTCACGGCCGGGCTCTGCACGGGGACGTAGTAGCGGCTGTCGGGCAGCGTGTGGTCGGCCGGGTTCCACACCCCGGTGATCACCGACCGGTCCTCGCCGTCGCGGACGTCGGCGAAGGAGGTGAAGCTGTCGAAGTGGTCGGGCTTCGTCGAGGCGGGCGCCGCCCGCAGGTGGTCGCCGTACCGGGCGGGGATCGACACGTCCACGCGGTACTGGCCGCCGACGAGTTCCGCCGACGGCGGTACGACGACCTTGCCGGTCGCGTCCGTCGACGCCCGGATGCTGTGGCCCGCCACGTCGGTCACCTCGACGGTCATGCCCTGCTGCGGCGTGTCCATCGTCGTGTTGATGACGCCGGTGCCGAAGAAGTCCCGCAGCACCTGGACCGTCAGGGTGCCGTCCGTGGTCGACGCGGCGGCCGTGGCGCCGCCCGCCACCACCGTGCCCGAGGCGCACCCGAACAGCAGCAGACCGGACAACCCCACCCGGGCCAGTCGACGAGCGCCGGTCCGCGTTCTGTGGTCTCTTGTCTTACCGGCTCCGCGCACAGCCACAGTTGTCCCCTTGCCGTGGGTGGTTTCCCGTTACCGGGCAACACATCCGGTTCGGGTTGAAGGCACGCGGCGGGTCGCGCGTGCAACCGAGCCGAACCAGGAAACCAGAACACGCGCCTACCCGCTACGGGGAAGCGGGTGAACTTTCGGGTGAATTCGAACCGCTGTTAGCCTCGACGGTCATGCCGATCCCCAGGGAAACCGCCCAGCGGTCGCGGCGGCGGATCGCGGTCCTCACCGGGCTCGCCGCCGCGGTGGTCGTCGCGGTGGCCGTGGCCTTCACCGCTTGCGGGACAACGGATGTGGCGGGACCGCGCGCGCTGACCGCGGACGAGGCCGACCGGTTGGCGATCGCGCGGTTCCGCAACTTCGAGGCGGGCGGGCGCGCGGTGACGATCACCGTGCCGGACCCGGCGGGTGGCCTGGTCATCACCGGATCGGTGGACTACCGAACCCAACTCGGATACGGCGTGGTGCGCGGAACCGGGCGCAACACCTCCGGCGATGGGCTGATCGAGTGGTCGAAGACCACTGTGTTCGTTCACCCGATGGGGGAAACACCTACGCAGGCGCCGACCACGCCACCCACGACGGGGTGGCACCACCGTCCACTCCTGACATCCGGCAGCACACTGGACACCGCCCTGGCCATCGTGCTCGGGCTCGGCAGCGACCGGCCGGACAACGCCCAGTTGCTCCCGCAGAACGGCGCCGCCTGGATCGGGCAGGACCAGGTGAACGGTCACCGGGTCGACGTCGTGCTCGGTCCCGGCACCCGGGACCGGGCGGCCACGGCGGGCTCGGTGCGCTACTGGCTCGGGCAGGACGGCACCATGCACCGGGTCCGGGCCGCGGTGGCCTCCGAGCCGGAACCGGTCGTCGTCGACTTCGACACGCACAGCCGGGCCGCGGTGCCCCCGGTCCCCGGGGTCGTCCCGCCGCGGTGACGGCCGCCCTAGGACACCCGCACCAGCGCGCGGTCGGCCAGCAGGGACGCCGACGGCGCCGGGACACCGGCGAGGTCGGGCAGTGCGGGGACGGCGGGCACCGCGGTCGCCCCGGCGGTGTTCGGGATCTGGGGCTGCGCGGGCGGTGCCGCCACGTCGGTGAACGGGATGCCCCGGGGTGGGCGCGGGCCGGTCAGCGCCCCGGACGGGGAGGGCGACCCGGCGGTCGCCGGGCAGGGGGCGAGCGCCGCGAGCCCGGCGGGCACGGTGCGCGTGTCCGCACCGCCGAGGCAGTTGCCGTACCCCTTGGTCTGCGTGGGGAACGTCCAGGCCACGTCGACCCCGTTGGCGGTGAAGACGTTGTCCAGGACCTGGTTGCCGTTCGCCGGGAGGTCCTGGGTGGCGGTGATCACCAGGCCCGCGTTGGCGTTGTCGGTGATGCGGTTGCGGATCACCCGGTTGTCGCTCCCGCCGTCGATGCCCACACCGGTGCCCCACCCGCCGTCCGCCTGCTCGGGGGTGGCGGCCTGCTGGTTGGCCGCGACCAGGTTGCCCGCGATGACGGAACCCTGTTGCGGCAGCAACTTCTCCTGGTGGTCGGAGCTGGTGGTGAGGCCGACCCGGTTGCCGGAGAAGCGGTTGCCGACCACGTACACGTCACCGCTGGCGTTGGTCCCCTCGAAACCGATCGCGTTCAGCTCGGCGACGTTGTCGCGCACCACGACGCGGCACGGCTTGCACTGCCCGAGGTAGATCCCGGAGTCGGCGCTCCCGGAGGCGTACGAACCCTCGATCACGCCGTTGCGCGCGGAGAACGCGTAGATGCCGTACAGGCCGTTGCCGGTGGCGGTCACGTGCGAGACCAGGAACGACTCCACGAAGTGGACCTCCTCGTCGCCGGTGTCGTAACCGCCCTCGCCCGGCGCGCCGTCGATCGCCTTGGCCGAACCCGTGACCAGGACCCCGTTCTGGGTGTTCCCCTTGACGGTCAGGTTCTCCACCGCCACCCTGGACGCCGCGACGACGACGCCGTTCGACTGCCGCAGTTGCCCGTCGAGGACCACGTCATTGCGGGATTCGCCCCGGAGGGTGATGTCCGGCGTCGTGATTTTCACTCGATCGTGGTACACCCCGGGCGCGACGAGCACGAGGTCCCCCGGCTGCGCGAGGGACACCGCGGCCGAGATCGTCGGCGCGTCGGCCGGAACCCGGATCGTGACGCGCTCACCGGCGGGGCGATCGCCCTGACGTGCGCTGTCGTCGCCGGAACAACCGGGGAGCGACACCGCCAGAACGACCAGAAGCGCGGCCCGGAAACGAAAACCCACACGAGGCATGGACCGAGTCTGGCACGGCCCGGAACTGGCCCGCGTCGAGCGGCGTGTGGCACGCTGCGGTCCGTGAACCGCCACCCGTCACGTCGGACGTTCCTCGGCGCCGCGGGTGCCGCGGTGACCGCCGGTCTCGTCGCCGGGTGCGAAAGCCGTTCCGGCGGACCGCCCGGCCAACCCGCGCCAGCGGCGCGGACTCCCGCGACGGGCGAGCACCAGGCGGGGATCACCGAACCCCGGGACGCCCAACCCAACCTGCTCGCGGTCGTGGCCGACCTCGACGACACCACGGCGGTGGGACCGCTGCTGGCCGAACTCGGCCGGACCGTCCTCGCCCTCACCGCGAGCACCGACCCGCGACTGCTCGGCCTCGCGCCGGGCGACCTCACCGTGACGGTCGGGATCGGCCCCCGGGTCGTCCGGCTGGCCGACCCGGCGCTGCCCGGCGCGGCGGACCTGCCGCTGTTCGCCCGGGAGCAGGTCGCCGACCGGGAACGCGGCGGTGACCTGCTGGTGCAGGTGTGCGCGAGCGAAGCCCCGCTGCTGTCGGTCGCGGCGGCGGCACTCCTGGACCGGGCGGGCGTCCGCGAGCGCTGGCGGCAGTCCGGCAGGCGCGGCCCGGGCACCGCCCTGGCCGAGGGGCGCACCGCGCCCCGGAACCAACTGGGGTTCGTCGACGGCATCGTGGGACCGCACACACCCGCCGAGCGGCAACGGGACCTGTGGCTGGCCGCACCGCCGCCGGTGGCCGGTGGCACCATCGCCGTGCTCCGCCGCATGGAGCTCGACCTGCCGCGGTTCGCCAGTCTGTCCACTCCGGGCCAGGAAGCCGTCATCGGCCGCCACCGGGACACGGGTGCCCCGCTGTCGGGCGGTCCCGCCGCCGCCGGGCCGGACCTCGCGGCCAAGACCCCCGACGGCAGGTACCTGGTCCCCGCCGACGCCCACGCGCGCCGCGCGCACGCCGGGGCGATCGGCGTCGGCCTCATGCTCCGCCGCTCCTACAGCACCGACGACCCCGCCCCCGGCCTGCTGTTCATCAGCTTCCAGAACGACCTGCGGACCTTCACCACCACCCTCACCCACATGGAGCACTCCGACGCGCTCCTCCCGTTCACCACGACCACGGCGAGCGCGACCTTCCTGGTGCTCCCGGGGTTCGACCGGCAGCGGCCACTCGGCTCCACCCTGTTCCCCGGCGGCTGAACCGGGCGCTGGGGATTCCGCGCAGCGGGCACAAGATCGGTGCTCCACGGGGCACATACCCCGCGCCGGGAAGGAACTCGATTCCCTACGCGGTGGTATGCGGGTGCCGAAGAAGGCGGGGACAAGGTCGGAATCAGGCAAGGGACCAGGTTGCGTTTCCATCTTTCACTGTGCCATCGCCATAGGTGGCGGCTACCGGGTCGGGCCAGGTGCCACCGGGGAAGACGCTGTTGTCGCGGGCTTCGCCGTGGAGGGCGACCAATTGCTGGGCTTGGGCGCCGAGGACGGCGGTGAGGGCGCTGATGGCGGCGATGATGAGGCCGGTGTTGACCCCCGCTTCCTCCACCGCCAAGGCCACGCCCGCCCAGGAGAAGGCCACCGAGCCCATGGCCGCCACCACGGCGATCATGGCCACGATGAACTTGACCAGGATGACGCCGATCGCGATGTAGAACGCCAAGCCTGCCGCCGCGCAGATGCCCAGTGCGACCGACGCCTTGTCCGCGACCGTGCCGACGCGGGTCGCCGCCGCACCCTGCGGGGGGATGTTCTTGCGGTAGGCGTCCGCAGCCGAACCGTGCCAGGCCGAGGTGCCGGTGAGGGCCTCCGGCTTCACCGAACCCGCCACGTCACTTGCCAAGCCGCGAACATCCTGCCAGTCGAAGGCGTACTTGAAGAAGTAGACCGGGGCGGCGACCCCCTTGAGCACCTCGACGATCTTGTCCCAAATGGACTTCGCCAGGGACACCGCCTTCTCCGCCGACCATATCACCATGTCGGCGACGAAGTCCGGGACGTACCAGTGGTTCACACCCGCCCGGGCGGCCGGGAGGATCTCGCCCATCTTCGCTGACAGGTCGTTCATTCCGGTGTTGATTTTGTCGACGGCCGCCTGGAACTGGGCCTCGCTGAATGCCACGTGCTTCCCCTGCTCAGTAGACGTTGCGCAGGCCGTGCTCGTTCGCCTGCTCTTCCTGGTCGTAGGTGTTGGCGACCTGGATGAGCGTCGCGGCGATCTCGTCCATGCGCCGGGAGCCCTCGCGAGCTCGGTCGGTGACGGTGGTGACCGCCTCCTCATAGGCGGAGAAGACCACCTGGAACAGGCCTGCCTCGATCCTGGTCAGCCGCAGGCCCTCGGCCTTGCCCGCCAGGGTGTCGAGGACGCCTGCCTGCGCGGACCACACGGCACCCTCGGCGCGCAGCGCGTCGGTGGCGACCCGGATGCTCGCCTTGCTCGGGATGGTCATGGCGGTACTCCTCAGGGGCGCAGGCGGCCGGGGTCGCCGAGGATGGCGAAGACCTCCGACAGCAGGTCGTTGAGCGGGGACTCGGGCGCAGGCGCGGCCTCGCGCAGGGAGGCGCGGGCGGCGGCCAGCGCCTCCAGCAGGGCATTGGTGAGCATCGTGGCAGTCTGCCGCGACACCCAGGCCGGGTCGGCGGTGCAGGACACGAGCGCGGACGGCGACAGCGTCAGCGTCACCTTCCCGCCCGCCGCCGAGCCGGTGCCCGTCGCGGGTTTCGGGGCAGGTGCGCGGCCGACTTCGTCGAACGCGGAGATCAAGTCCTCGGCGAGGTCGCCGAGAGGACGCGGCGGCGGTTGCCCGGCGGAGCGCCGGAACGCGAGCGGGATCTCGCCGGAGACGGGCGTCGGGACGGTGCGCAAGTTGTCGACCTCGGCTTGCAGGCCGAGAGCCTGCTGGGTGCGGGTCCACTCCGCGAGCCGCTCCCCCGTCGCCGCCTGGAAGGCCTCCAGCACCGCAGACCCGAAGGCCTCCGCTTCCAACGCCCGATTCCAGTTGGCATCGACCCGGAGCGTTTCGAGCAGGCCGTCGCGGCCGAGCACCACCCGGATGGAGCCGGAGCGGTCGGTCCCCTCGGTCGAGCGCGGCGCTTCCGCCTACGCCTCGGCGAGCAGGCCACTGAGCCCAGCCGCGTACTGCTGCAACTTGCCGAGTTCGGCAAGCAGGTCTTCTGCCATCTCACACTCTCCGGTCATCACGCGACTGGGCACGGGGCAGGGCGGCAGCCAACGCGGCCATGGCGACGGCCGCGGCGAGCAGCAGGATGGCCACCCCCGAGGCGTCGGAGTCGGCCAGTGCCCCGAACCCGAGCACAACCACACCCCCGGCGGCCCCGGCGAGCGACACAGCGAGCACGACCCGGCCGCCCCTGGGCACCGGTGCGAACAGTGAAACCGCACCCAGCGCGGTCAGCACAAGACCTGCGACCAACACCACCCGTGGCCCCACCGCCGCCAACGCGGCACCCAATGACGGGCTCAGCCCGCCGAGCACCACCAACCCGACCAACAGGACCTCCGCCACCATGGCGCACACGACCGCGGTTGACCTCGACCCACTCATCCCCGATCTCCTGCCTCTAGGACGGCGAACCTAACAGCCAGGCGTGCGCCGTACGCGCCGTTTGGATGAAGTCAGGAGTGAGACATGCAACCCGGCTGTACACAGTCCGCCGGGCCAATGCCTGGGAAGCCGCCCAGGACATACCGGACGGCGCTTGGCTGAACACCTGGGCAGGCGACCTGCGCCGCACCACGGCCACAGCCCCTCATCGCGGTGATGATGCCGGGTCCGGGTCGGGGACTGTCCGCCCGGTGTGTTCTCAGCCCGCCGAGGTGTTCTTGACCCAGCAGATCTCCCACTGGTGGCCGTCGGGGTCCTCGAAGACGCGCTGGTAGAAGAAGTCCGCGTCCCACGGTGCGGAGTACTCCCGGCCGCCTGCCGCGACGGCGCGGTCCACGATGCGCTCGACCTCGTCGCGGCTGTCGACGAAGATGCCGAACACGGCTTCGGTGTCGGTCGCGGTGTCGACGGCGTGCTTCTTGGTGACGACCTCGAACGACGACGGGATGTGCAGCAGCACCTGGGCGTCACCGACGAGCATCGTGGCGAAGTCGTCGTTGGTGAAGGCCGGGTCGAAGTCGAGCCCGATCGCGGTGAAGAAGTCCTTGGCGCGGTCGAGGTCAGCGACCCGCAGGATGGTGAAGAGGCGGTGGTCCATCGTTCCTCCTCGGGAGGTCAGGCCGCGCCCCAGCGGGACACGAAGCCCATGTCGAAACCGTGGATGGCGTGGTGGAAGTAGTCGGCGGCGGACAGGTGCGGTGCCTTGCCCCGGTTGCGTTCGGCCTGCTCCACGATCTGCCTGCCGATGGACGTGTTGATGTCCAGCCGGGGGAACGCGTCGTTGATCACCGCGGCTTCCTCGTCGGTGATGTCGTCGGCGTTGTGGCCGAAGTCGAGTCCGGTGCCGACGTGGGTGAGGTCGCAGACGACGCCGCGGCGGGTGGTGATGCCGGGGCTGGTGTGCAGGGCGATGGCGTCCCACACGGTGTCGACCACCTCGGCGGCGATCCCGTGCCCGGTCAGGAATTCCGCGGCCAGGTCGGCGCCCGCGACCTCGAAGCGGTCCGGCCGGGCCTCGCCCTCGTCGGAGAGCCCGAGGTCGTGCAGCACGGTCGCGTAGAACAGCGTGTCGTCGTCGTAGTCGACGCCGCTTCGCAGCCCGCGCAGGTCAGCGGCCTTGGTGGCGAAGAGGTAGCTGCGCAGGCTGTGGTGCGCGACGGACCGCTCCTCGGCGGCGAGCACGTGGTCGACGGCCGCCTGGCGCAGCGGCGAGGACAGCAGGTCGGGTAGTGACAATCCGGGTGTGGAAGTGGTCATGCACCAACCATGGCCGCTGCGGGCACGGACAACCACTGGCAAGATTGACAACTTGGATTATGTTATTGCCATGGTCGGTCATCGCGTCTCGGTTCTCGCCCTCGACGGGGTGCTCGCGTTCGAGCTGGGCATGCCGTTCATGACCATGGGCACCGTCGGCGACCGCTACGCGCTGTCGGTGGTGACACCGACGCGGCAGGGCGTCACCACCGACAGCGGTCTGCGGCTCTCCGCCGCGGGCGCGCTGACCGAACTGGCGGCGGCGGACACCGTCATCGTCCCCGGCTACGCGTTCGACCACGGCATCCCGGAGAGCGTCGCCGAGGCCCTCCGCGCCTGCCACGACCGCTCGACCCGCGTGGTGTCGCTCTGCGTCGGCGCGTTCGCACTCGCGCAGTCCGGTCTCCTCGCGGGGCGGAGGGCGACCACCCACTGGAGCCAGGCGGACCGCCTCGCGCGGGAGCACCCGGACGTCACCGTGGACCGCGGGGTGCTCTACGTCGACGAGGAGACCGTGCTGACCGCGGCGGGCACGGCCGCGGGCATCGACCTCTGCCTGCACCTGATCCGCAAGGACCACGGGGCGACCGTCGCCAACCAGGCCGCCCGCAACGTGGTCGCCGCACCCCACCGCGAAGGCGGCCAAGCGCAGTTCATCGAACACCACCTCCCCGCGGCGGCGGGCACGTCCCTCGCCGCGACCCGCGCCTGGGCGCTGGAACGCCTCGGCGAGCCGCTCCTGCTCCGCGAACTCGCCGCCCACGCGCACCTGTCCCAGCGCACGTTCATCCGCCGCTTCGTCGCGGAAACCGGCCTGCCGCCGATGAAGTGGCTCCAACTGGCCCGGATCGACCACGCCAAGCAGCTGCTCGAACACAACGGCGCCACCATCGACGAGGTGGCCCGCAGGAGCGGCTTCGGCACGGCCCAGAACCTCCGCACCCACTTCGCCCAGCACTGCGGGCTGACCCCGTCCGCCTACCGGAACGTGTACGCCCGCGAACCGGCCCGGGTCCGGTAGGACTCGGGCGGAGTTCCGACCACGGCGAACCGCCCCTCGTCGGTGACCTGCTCGGCTCCCGACTCGGGGGCGTGCGGGAGCCGAGCGGGGGTTGGTCAGCGGGCCAGCTTGCCGGACTTGACGACGACCGACAGGCGGGACAGGTCGACGGCAAGGGTGGGGCCACCGGGGTTCTTGCTGTCCCGGACGGCGGCCAAGTCCTGCCTGACCTGCACGCAGTTGGCATCGTCACTACGACTCGACTTGCGCCACTCCATGATCACGCCTCCCTCAGGATCGATCGGAGCATAGTCTGACTTTCGGCAGTGGAAAGGGCTTGGGTTGCGGCATGGTCGAGGATGCAACCCAATGGCGAGACCACGCCCTCCACTGGGCCGTTCAGGTTCACCTTTCGTTCGGCCCCGCGAAACCACCCATCCTGCCGATGCACCCTGGGATGCTCATACGACGGTCGAACAGTCTTCACGCGTGGCACGGGGGAGACATGAGCACGAAAACCAAAAGCGGGTTGTTGCCCATCCTGCTTGCGGTCGGGGCGGTCGTCGCAGTGACTCAAACCGATATCGCACAGGAGGTGATCAACTCGGTAGACATCGAGGAAAAAGAAGCGGACGAGGTTCTGGTTCCACCCAGCTTTCGGGGCCGGGTCAAGGAGTGCACGCCTGAGCAACTCACCAAGGACCGGCGCTGCAAAGACCTTCCTGTGGTCCCGATCGACGCCGAGAAGATGCCGTACATCGCCCGCCACATATCTGTGGCGTGGTCGACCGGACAGCCCGCCCTACTCCACTACGAAGTGGACCTGAAGGCGCGCGAGCTGAAGAACCGCTCGGTGTGCACGCCTGCTCGGCTGGCGGAGCTGAAGCCGAAGTCGTGCGACGAATACCCCTTCAAGTCCGCGAAGGAAGGCGGGCCGGGTGCGAGCACGCAAGGTGTTCCCACCATCGAGCAGAACCGGCAAGGCGGCGCGGTGGGACGCGCCTACACTGTCAACCGGTTGCAGGACGGCGACGCGTTCCTGGTCGTCATCATCAATCCTGGCCAGATCGCCACCGAAGAGTTCGAGGGGTAGCCATGCTGTTGTTGCGCCAGCCGGTCCGCCCGTCCCACGGGCAGGTGTGTCTCGGCGACTACAAGTCGGACCCCGACACCTGGCCGGAATGGACCGATGCGGAATTCGAGCGCGGTGTCGCCACATCTCCAGGAATGATTTTCATCAGCATCGATGACACCTCGGAGTTCGTCATCGTCGACGTCCGGGACGGGACTCCGAGCACAGGCGAGGCGGTCCTGTTCGATGGAGTGCTCGACGTGAGCACGCTGAGTGTCACCGGCGGTGGAACGACGACCGCACAATCCCTTCTCCTGCCCGACTCCCGAGAGCAGAAGGTGACGATCACCGCCAATGGCACGGATCGTTCCAACATCCGACACGTGACGATTCATTTTCCCGAGTACGCCGATCCGGACATGCCGGACGGGGCGTGGATGAACCTCTGAGCAGGTGACCAGCCCGGCTCCCGACGCAGGGGGCGTGCGGGAGCCGAGCGGGGTCGGTCAGCGGTCCAGCTTGCCGGACTTGACGACGGCCGACAGGCGGGACAGGTCGACGGCGAGCACGGGGCCGACCGGGTTCTTGCTGTCCCGGACGGCGGCCAAGTCCTGCCGCACTTGAACACAGTTGCCGCCGGACCCGCTGAAGCTCGACTTGCGCCACTGCATGATCACGCCTCCTTCAGGATCGACCGGAGCTTAGTCTGACTTTCAGTGGTGGAAAGGGCATTGTGATCCAGCTTGGCGAGCACCTTCGCGTACGGCTCCGCTTGGTCGTCGTGCAGGTAGACCCCACCTTCGGCCACCTCGACGTTCACGACGGGAGTGGTGTTGGGGAACGTCAGGTAAAGCCATGAGTGGCTGATCAAGCCGAGTGGCAGATGTTCCGGCACAACCCGAACGGAGATCCCCCGATCACGAGCCTCCAGGAGATGACTGAGCTGCCTTCGATGGGTTACGGCACCCCCGAATGGCGTCCGTAGTGCCGTCTCGCTGATGTAGGCGCCGTACTCCAGCGTGCCCAGGATCTGCTGTCGCCTACGCCTGGCCACCCATCGCAACTCCGCAACCTCCACCGACATATCATCGGAGAGCATCAACGCCATGGCGTAGTCCTCGATTTGGAGCAGGCCCGGTACCAACGTCACCGCCCAGTCGGTCAGGCTGTCGGCGTCGACGGCGTAGCTGGCCAGGGTGCCGACTTCGGCGGGAACGCCGGGCAGGGGGCGGTCCCACCACCCGGAGGCGTTCTCCGCTCTGGCTTCGGCGATGATGTCCCTGCGCTCATCGGCTGGGATGCCGTAGACGGTGAGCATCATCGCCACCTCTTCGGTGTCGATGACGCGCTTGCCGTTCTCGATCCTGGACATGGTCGCCAGGCCCCAGCCGAGGAGCTTGGCGGCGGCTTCGAGGCTCAAGTCCGTCCGCTCCTTGCGGATCGCGCGCAGGCGGGCACCGATGATGCGGTCCCTGGGCCTCGGGGGTTGTCGCTTGCCCGACATGGTGTTGCCTTTCCACCCCTGGAAGGACGGATACCTTCCTGAAAGTAGAATTTACCTCACTCTGCGTGCCCGCCAGCGGCGCGACACTCCCACCGCCACGGGTTAGGCCGGTTGCCCGGCTGTCCAGCGGAGCGCGCGTGCCGGTGTCACCATCGTGCAATGAGCTACCCGGAGAGCGATCCCGAGCGGACCAGGGCCTTCCCGCCCCAGGAGCAGTACGTCGCACCCCGGCAGCAGCCGCCTCCCGGCCAGTACGGGCCGCCGGACGAGGAGGTCGTGCACGAGCGGGTGCGGGACACCCACGCCCAGCGGTGGCGCACGATCCGGATGATCACCTCGGCGGTCACCTTCATCACCGGGCTGTTCGCGGTGGTGCTGGTCGCGCAGATCATCCTGACGCTCGCCGAAGCCAACCCGGACAACGGGTTCGCGGGCTTCATCAGCGACTTCTCCGGGGCCGTCTCGCTCGGGTTCGACGGGCTGTTCACGCCGGGCTCGCAGAAGCTGGCCACCCTGCTCGACTACGGGCTGGCCGCGATCGTGTGGCTGCTGATCGGCGCGGCGATCAACTTCCTGATCCGCCGGTTCGCCTCGCCGGGGCCGCAGCGCGAGGTCCGCTACCGCCGCAGCGTCGAATAAGCCCCGAAAACCATGGACCGGCCGCCCGAGTGCTCGGGCGGCCGGTCCATGTCGTCAGACTTTTAGAGCCGTCAGACCTCCAGGACGGCGAACGTGTCGGCGGGCAGGACCACCGTGTCCACCCCGACGTGCACGCCCTCGGCGGCCAGCAGGGTCGACACCGCCGCCACCGGCAGCGACACCTCCGCCCCGGACAGGTTCACCGCCACCCGCAGCCCGCCCCGGTGCAGCAGCAGCCAACCGTCCCCGGCCTCGACCGTGAACCGGTCCAGGCGGGGGTCGCTCAGCTCCGGGCGGGCCTTGCGCAGGGCGATGAGCGCCCGGTACGTCTCGTACACGCCCCGGTGCGCCGGGTCGGCCAGTTCCGCCCAGTTCAGGGTGGAGGCGCGGACGGTGTCGGGGTCCATCGGGTCCGGCACCTCCGACTCGCCCCAGCCGTGCTCGGCGAACTCACGGCGGCGGCCGGTGCGGACCGCCTCGGCCAGTTCCTCGTCGGGGAACGAGGCGAAGAAGCGCCACGGGGTGGTTGCCGCCCACTCCTCGCCCATGAACAGCATCGGCGTGTACGGGGAGCAGAACAGGATCGCCGCCCCGCACAGCACCCGCTCTTGCGACACCGTGGCGGTGAGGCGGTCGCCGGTGGCGCGGTTGCCGATCTGGTCGTGGTTCTGCAAGTACGCCAGGAAGCGGTGGCCGGAGACCGTGCGGGTGTCCAGCGGCCTGCCGTGCGAGCGCTTGCGGAACGACGACCACGTGCCGACGTGGTAGAACGCCCGGCGCAGTGTCGTCTCCAGCGCGCCGGGGGTGCCGAAGTCGGTGTAGTAGCCGTCCGTCTCGCCGGTCAGGGCGACGTGCAGGACGTGGTGCAGGTCGTCGCACCACTGGGCGGTGAGGCCGTAGCCGCCCGCTTCGCGCGGGGTGGTGTGGCGGGGGTCGTTGAGGTCGGATTCGGCGATCAGCGACAGCGGGCGGCCCAGGGCCGCCGACAGGGCGTCCACTTCGGACGAAAGCTGCTCCAGCAAGTGGGTGGCCCTGGTGTCGCGCAGGGCGTGCACGGCGTCGAGGCGCAGGCCGTCGACGTGGAAGTCGCGGAACCAGCCCAGGGCGTTGTCGATGACGTAGCGGCGGACCTCGTCCGAATCCGGGCCGTCGAGGTTGAGGGTGGGGCCCCAGATCGTGCTGCCCGCGAAGTACGGGGCGAACTTGTCCAGGTACGCGCCCGACGGGCCGAGGTGGTTGTAGACCACGTCCAGCACCACGCCCAGGCCGCGCCGGTGGCAGGCGTCGACGAACTGCTTGAACGCGGTCGGGCCGCCGTAGGGCTGGTGGACCGCGCCCCACAGCACGCCGTCGTAGCCCCAGCCCTCGGTGCCGTCGAAGGCGTTGACCGGCAGCACCTCCACCAGGTCGACGCCCAGCTCCACCAGGTGGTCCAGCCGCTCGATGGCGGCGTTGAACGTGCCCTCCTCGGTGAAGGTGCCGATGTGCAGCTCGTAGAGCACCGACCCGGCCAGCGCGCGGCCGGTCCAGCCCTCGTCGGTCCAGTCGAACGTGCGGTGCTCGTAGCGCCGGGACGGGCCGTGCACGCCCTCGGGCTGCCACAGCGAACGCGGGTCGGGGTAGCTCTGCTCCTGGTCGTCGAGCAGGAAGGCGTAGTCGGTGCCCGCCCCGGTGCCGGGGACCTCGACGTGCCACCAGCCCGCGTCGTCCCTGGTCATCTCGTGCAGTTGGGCGCCGGTGGCGAGTCGGACCCGGTCGCGTTCGGGGGCCCAGACGGAGAAGTGCTCGGGGTTCACGCCTGGCCTCCCACCAGCAGGGCAACGGGGTAGTCCGACAGCAGGTCGGTGAGCCCACCCTCAGCGCGGCGACCGGTGAGGGCGTCGGTCCACTCGCCGTCCGGCAGGTCGAGCCGGGTGTCGCCCCAGCCGGGCAGGCTGACCGGAAGGCGGGTGGCGACGGCGATCAGGCCGGTGCGCTCGAAGGCGACGACGTGCTCGGCCGCGGTGCCGGTGGCGGTCACCGGGCGGTAGCCGGTGAACAGCTCGGGGCGGTCGCGGCGCAGTCGCAGCACGGTGCGCACCACGTGCAGCTTGGCCGCGCCGGTGTCGTCGACCGGCGGGAGCCAGCCGCCGTCGAGGCGGGCCAGCAGCGCGCGCCGCTCGGCGAAGTCCACGTCGCGGCGGTTGTCCGGGTCGACCAGGGACAGGTCCCACAGCTCGGTGCCCTGGTAGACGTCCGGGATGCCCGGTCCGGCCAGTTGCAGCAGCTTCTGGCCCAGCGCGTTCGACCAGCCGGGCGCGGTGATCCTCTCGGCGAGGGTGCGGACCTCGGCGGACAGCTCCGGGTCGCCCAGCACGGCGGCGGGCCAGGCCTGCACGGCCGCCTCGAACTCCTCGTCGTGGTCGACCCAGGTGGTGCGCACCTTGGCCTCCTTGGCGGCCTTGTCCAGGTACGCCGAGAGCCGGTCCGGGCCGATCGGCCACGCGCCGAGCAGGGTCTGCCAGGCGAGCAGGTTCAGCGTGGGCTCCTCGATGCCCAGCTTCTCCGTCCAGCGGCGGACGGCGGCGGTGAACTCGTCGGGCAGTTCGGCCAGCACGGCCAGGCGGGCGCGCACGTCCTCCGACCGCTTGGTGTCGTGCGTGGACAGGGCGGTCATCGCCTCCGGCCACTTGGCCTCGCGCTCGGCCTGCGCGGCGTGGAACTCCGCGACCGGCACGCCGAAGTGGTCCGGGCTGCCGCCGACCTCGTTGAGGCCGACGAACCGGGAGTAGCGGTAGAACGCGGTGTCCTCGGTGCCCTTGGCCACGACCATGCCGGAGGTCTGCTGCACCCTGGTCGCCAGCTCGCCGGTCGGGTCGGCGCGCACCTGGGTGTCCAGGGCGGCCACCGCCTCGGACAGCTCCGGCCACGCCGTGCGCACCCGCTCGATCGCGGCGGCCCAGTTCGCCTCGCCCTCGGGCAGGTACGACCGGTACACCGGGAAGGCCACCATCAGCTCGGCCACCGCGCGCCGGGCGTCCATCGGGTCGACCCCGGTGACCAGGTCGGCGATGCGGCGCACCTCGGCGGCCAGCGACGTGGTGGTGATGAGCTGCCTGCACTCCTCGCGCAGCAGCTCGAAGTCGGTCGGCACGCCCAGGGAGCGGGCCAGCTCGGTGAACGGCGCCTCGGCGGCCGGGTCGACGAACACCCCGCACACCTCGCGCAGCGCGTCGTAGCCGGTGGTGCCCGCGACGGGCCAGGAGTCCGACAGCTTCTCGCCGGGTTCCAGGATCTTCTCCAGCACGATCCAGCAGCCCGCCCGCTCGGCCAGGCGCTTGGCGTAGCCGCCGGGGTCGGCGAGGCCGTCCGGGTGGTCCACGCGCAGGCCCTGCACGTCGCCCTCGGCGACCCAGCGCAGCACCTCGGCGTGCGTGGCGTCGAACACCTCCGGCTTCTCCACGCGCACCCCGGCCAGGGTGGTCACGTCGAAGAACCGGCGGTAGTTCAGCTCGGCCCCGGCGCGGCGCCAGTCGACCAGGCGGTAGTGCTGCCGCTCGTGCACCTCGCGGGCGTCAGCGTCGACACCGTCCCCCTCGGTGCCCGGGGCGATGGGGAACTCGTGCTCGTAATAGGTGAGCTTGCCGTCCTTGACGGCCAGCTCGGTGATGTCGTCGTCGGAGCCGAGGACCGGCAGCAGCACCGGGAACGACTCGATGTCGAAGTACCCCGCGTACGCCGAGTCCGGGCCGTGCTCCAGCACGTCCCACCACCAGGCGTTCTGCGACGGCACCTCCACGGCCATGTGGTTGGGCACGATGTCGACCACCAGGTCCAAGCCCAGCTCGCGCAGCCGGGCGACCAGCGCCCGGCGGCCGTCCTCACCGCCCAGCTCCGGGTTGGCCCTGGTCGGGTCCACGACGTCGTAGCCGTGCGTCGACCCGGCGGTGGGGGTCAGGATCGGCGAGGAGTACAGCGCGCCGACCCCGAGGTCGGCCAGGTAGTCGGCGATGGCGGCGGCGTCGGGGAAACCGAACGCCGGGCGCATCTGGACGCGGTAGGTCGACCTCGGGGCCACCTTCTACTCCGTTCCGGTGCGGCGCAGCACGATCAGCGAGCGGGACGTCAGGGAGAGCTTGGTGTCCTTGGTGATCACCCTGGGCTCCACGGCGGACACCTCACCGGTGGCGGTGTCGAGCACCACCTCCCACTCGGCGCCGTAGTCGCCGTCGGGCACGGTGACGTCGATGTCCTCGTGGTGGGCGTTGAAGCACAGCAGGAACGAGTCGTCGGAGACCCGCTCGCCGCGCTGGTCCAGGTCGGGGATGCCCTCGCCGTTGAGGAAGGTGACGATGCACCGGCCGAAGCCCGAACCCCAGTCCTCGTCGGACATCTCGTCGCCGGACGGGGTGAACCAGGCGATGTCGCGCAGCTCGTCGCCGCGCCGGATCGGCCTGCCCGCGAAGAAGCGCCTGCGCCGGAACACCGGGTGCTTGGCGCGCAGGGCGATCACCCCGGCGGTGAAGTCGACCAGGTCGGCGTTGGTCTCCGCCAGCGACCAGTCCACCCAGGACAGTTCGCTGTCCTGGCAGTAGCCGTTGTTGTTGCCCTGCTGGGTGCGGGCCATCTCGTCGCCGTGCAGCAGCATCGGCACGCCCTGCGACAGGAACAGGGTGGCGATGAGGTTGCGCCGCTGCCGGGCGCGCAGGTCGTTGACCTCGGGGTCGTCGGTCGGGCCCTCGACGCCGCAGTTCCAGGAGCGGTTGTCGTCGGCGCCGTCGCGGCCGTCCTCGCCGTTGGCCTCGTTGTGCTTGTCGTTGTAGGAGACCAGGTCGTTGAGGGTGAAGCCGTCGTGCGCGGTGACGAAGTTGATCGAGGCGAACGGCTTGCGGCCGTCCTCCTGGTAGAGGTCCGAGGAGCCGGTGATGCGCGAGGCGAACTCGCCCAGGGTCGCGGGCTCACCGCGCCAGAAGTCGCGGGCGGTGTCGCGGTACTTGCCGTTCCACTCCGTCCACAGCGGCGGGAAGTTGCCCACCTGGTACCCGCCGGGGCCGACGTCCCACGGCTCGGCGATCAGCTTCACCTGGGAGATCACCGGGTCCTGCTGCACGATGTCGAAGAACGCCGAGAGCCGGTCGACGTCGTAGAACTCGCGGGCCAGGGTGGCGGCGAGGTCGAACCGGAACCCGTCGACGTGCATCTCGGTGATCCAGTACCGCAGCGAGTCCATGATCAACTGGAGCGTGTGCGGGTTGCGCACGTTCAGCGAGTTGCCGGTGCCGGTGTAGTCCATGTAGTACCGCTGGTCGTCCTCGACCAGCCGGTAGTAGGCGTCGTTGTCGATGCCGCGCATGGACAGCGTCGGACCCAGGTGGTTGCCCTCGGCGGTGTGGTTGTAGACCACGTCGAGGATGACCTCGATGTTCGCGTCGTGCAGGGTGCGCACCATCGACTTGAACTCGGCCACGTGCGCGCCCTGCTCGGTCGAGGTCGCGTAACCGGAGTGCGGGGCGAAGAAGCCGATGGTGTTGTAGCCCCAGTAGTTGCGCAGCCCCTTCTCCTGCAGGCCGTGGTCGTGCAGGAATTCGTGCACCGGCATCAGCTCGATGGCGGTCACGCCGAGCTTCTTCAGGTGCTCGACCACCGACGGGTGCGCCAAGCCCGCGTAGGTGCCGCGCATCTCCTCGGGCACGTCCGGGTGGCGCATGGTCAGGCCGCGCACGTGCGCCTCGTAGATGACGCTCTCGTTGTACGGGGTCTTCGGCGGGCGGTCGTTGGCCCAGTCGAAGAACGGGTTGATCACCACCGACTTGGCGGTGTGCTTGGCCGAGTCCTCGTCGTTGCGCTGCTCGGGCTCGCCGAACTGGTAGCCGAAGACCGACTGGTCCCAGTCGACCTCGCCGTCGACCGCCTTGGCGTACGGGTCGATCAGCAGCTTGTTCGGGTTGCAGCGCAGACCCTGCTCCGGGTTGTGCGGGCCGGTCACCCGGTAGCCGTACTTCTGCCCGGGCAGCACACCGGGCAGGTAGGCGTGCCAGACGAAGCCGTCGACCTCGGGCAGCCGCACCCGGTGCTCGGTGCCGTCGTGGTCGAACAGGCACAGGTCGACGCGGGTCGCCACCTCCGAGAAGAGGGCGAAGTTGGTGCCCGCGCCGTCGTAGGTGGCGCCGAGCGGGTAAGGGGTTCCAGGCCAGGGGCGCACACAGTCTCCTCGGTCATGCCCAGGCCGGACTCCGGCCGAGAGGGCTGTCGTCAATCACCATATGGGGCGGGGGAGCCTCCCCGCCGGACGATGTGGCGGGGTCGGTGGGGGGTGGTCGTCAGAACAGTCGTCGGTCAGTCGTCGATCGTCACAGTCGTGGGTCAGTCGTCGGATCAGTCGTCGCCCCGGCCGCTCCCGCTCACCTCGACCGGGTGGTCCGCTTTGGTCGCACCCTTGGAGTGCTTCCTCGCGGCGGTCGACGATCCCCGGCCGCGCGCCGGGGTGGGGGGCCGCACGACCACGGTGGCGGCCCCGGTCCGCGTCGCCGCGGACGGCGACGGACCGAGCGGCACCGGCACGACGACGGCCGGGGCCTCCTGCGGGCGGGCCTGCTGGCGCGCGGCGCCGGGCAGGGTCGCGGTCACCGCGGCCAGCCCGCCGAACAGCAGGGCCCCGGTGAACAGGGCGGCGCGCAGCACGTTCGTCGGCCGCTTGTCCGCTGCGACCAGGGGAATCCGCACGGTGGTCGCCCGGGGCGCGGGCACCTGCCGGGTCGGGGCGACCGCGGGGCGGCGGGCCAGCGGGCCGCGCAGCGCGCAGTGCGCCAGCCTGCGGGCCACCTCGGCCATGTCCGGGCGGTCGGCGGGCTCGCGCAGCGTCATCGCCGCCAGCGTGTCCGCCCACACCCGGGGCAGCCACTTCGGGATGCGCGGCGAGCGCGACAGCCGGGCGATGGCGGCCTCGATGTCGGACCCGGTGAACTCCGGCTCCCCGGTCAGGCACTCCAGCAGCACCAGGCCCAGGGAGTAGACGTCGCCCGCCGGGCCGGTCTCCGCACCGCGCACCTGCTCGGGGGCGAGGTAGGCGGCGGTGCCCACGCAGTGCCCGGCCGAGGTCAGCCGCTCGGTGCCCATGGCCCGCGCGATGCCGAAGTCGGCCAGGAAGCAGGTGCCGTCGTGGTCGATGAGGATGTTCGACGGCTTGAGGTCGCGGTGGACGATGCCGCGCGAGTGCACGTAGGCCAGGGTGTCGGCCAGCCGCATCCCGAACCGGGCCACCGAGTCGGCGGGGAGCACGCCCCGGTCCAGGTGCCCGCGCAGGGTGGACCCGTCCACGAGCTGCATGACCAGGTAGGGGCGGGAGTCGTCGGCGCCGATGTCGTAGAGGCGGACCAGGCCGGGGTGCGACAGGCCCGCCAGCAGCCTGGCCTCGGTCTCCAGCCGGGCGATGGTGGCGCCGTCGGCCTTGGGGTGGAACAACTTCACCGCCACCGGGCGGCTCAGCCGCAGGTCGACCGCCCGGTGGACGTCGGCCATGCCCCCCGTGCCCAGCAGGTCGCCGAGGCGGTACCGGCCGTCGAGCGGTGTCCCCGTCGTGCCCATCCCACCTCCACCTCGCCGCCGACACCGAAGATACCCGGCAACCCCCGTGGGCAAACCGCAGGCGGCCCCGGCGAGCCGTGCCCGATCGGACGCATGGATCACACCTTCCGGGGGTACCAGGGCGTACAACGGGGGTTGCGGTCGCCGGAACCCCGGTTCGACGAAACGCGAGGAGGCGTTATGTCCCTGGAAGACGACGACATCCGCAGTGGACACATCGGTGAGCACGGCCCCGCCGACAGCGGCGCGGGCACGGCCGACCACGGTGCCTCCGGTACCCCGGGCGGCCACGACGGCGGCGCCGATGGCGGTGCTGACGGCGGAGCCGACGGTGGCGCGGACAGCGGAGCCGGTACGGCCGACCACGGCGCCTCGGGCACCCCGGGCGGCCACGACGGTGGCGCTGACGGCGGAGCCGATGGTGGCGCTGACGGCGGTGCGGACGGTGGCGCCGACAGCGGCGCGGCCGGGCAGGCCGACCACGGCGCCTCCGGTGCCCCGGGCGGCCACGACGGCGGTGCCGACGGTGGCGCCGACGGCGGAGCGGGCCACGGCACGGCCGACAGCGGCGCGGGCACGGCCGACCACGGCGCATCCGGCACCCCGGGCGGCCACGACGGCGGCGCTGACGGCGGTGCCGATGGTGGTGCGGACGGCGGCGCGGGCCGGTAGACGATGACCCCGATCCCCACCGCCGCGCGCGCGGCGACGGCAGACCGACCGGCCCTGCGCCGGTGCGTGGCCGCCGAGCCGGACGCGTTCGCCGCCGAGCACTGGGGCCGCGCCCCGTTGCTGAGCCCGGCGGGCACGCTGCCCAAGGCGTTCGAGGACCTGCTGACCCTCGGTGACGTCGACGAGCTGCTGTCCCGGCGCGGCCTGCGCACCCCGTTCCTGCGGGTGGCCAAGAACGGTTCGGTGCTGTCGTCGGCGCAGTTCACCGCGCCCGGTGGGGTCGGGGCCGAGATCGGCGACCAGGTGTCCGACGACAAGGTGGCGCGCGTGTTCGACCAGGGCGCCACCCTGGTGCTGCAGGGCCTGCACCGGCTCTGGCCGCCGGTGATCGACTTCGCCGCCCAGCTCGGGGTCGACCTGGGCCACCCGGTCCAGGTGAACGCCTACATCACCCCGGCGTCCTCGCAGGGCTTCTCCGCGCACTACGACGTGCACGACGTGTTCGTGCTCCAGGTGGCGGGCGAGAAGCGTTGGCTGGTGCACGAACCGGTGCACGCCGACCCGCTGCGCGACCAGCCCTGGGACCAGCACTCGGCCGCCGTCGCCGCCCGCGCGGAAGAGGAACCCCTGATCGACGAGGTGCTGCGCCCCGGCGACGCCCTCTACCTGCCGCGCGGCTACCTGCACTCGGCGCGCGCCCTGGGCGGCGTGTCCGCGCACCTGACCGTGGGCATCCACGTGCTGACCCGGTTCGCCCTGGTCGAGGCCCTGCTCAAGCTGGCGGGCCGGGACGGGGACCTGCGCGGGTCGCTGCCGCTGGGGATCGACGCGGCCGACCCGGACGCACTGGCCCCGCACCTGGCGGAAACCGTCGACGCACTCGCCCGGGTGGTCAGGTCCAGCACACCGGGTGAAGTCGCCGAACTGCTGCGCGACCGAGCGTGGTCGGGCAACCGCCCGGCGCCGCTGGCCCCGCTCGCCCAGGTCGCGGCGGCCCAGTCGGTGGCCGAGGGCAGCCGCGTGGTGCTCCGCACGGGCCTGCGCTCCCGGCTCACCCCGGCCGGGGACCGCGTGCTGCTCGACGTCCCGGGTGACCGGCTGTCGCTGCCCGCCTACACCGCCCCGGCCCTGGCGGCCCTGCTCACCGGCGCCTCGGTGGCGGTGGGCGACCTGCCCGGCTTGGACGTCGCCGACCAGACCACGCTCGTGCGGAGGCTGCTCCGCGAGGGCGTCCTGGTCCCCGCGTGACGGCGGAGCGCTGCGCCGCCGCCTGCGTGCGCCGGGGCGACCCGATGACCGCCACCGCTCCCCCGGTGCTGCGCTGGCTGCTGGTCGAACAGCCGAAGGCGTGGGGCCCGGACCCGTGGCGCGACTGCGACTTACCCGCCCCGGTGGTCGCCGGGCTGGCGGAACGGGCGGCGTCGGTGGGCGCCCGGGTGCTGCTGATCCGCAAACCCGGCAGGCACACCGGCACCCCGCTGCGCTGGGCCTACGTCGACTCGGTGCGCGAGCTGACCTGGTGGTCGACCTTCACCGACCCGCACGACCTGCTCACCGCGCCTTGGCCCAGCGGCACGCCCACGGCCGAGCCTGCGTACCTGGTCTGCGCGCACGGCCGCCACGACACCTGCTGCGCCCTGCGCGGGCGCCCGGTCGCCGCCGCGCTGGCCGCCACCCGGCCCGAGGCCACCTGGGAGTGCTCGCACGTCGGCGGCGACCGCTTCGCCGCGAACCTGGTCGCGCTGCCGCACGGCTTCTACTTCGGGCAGGTGGGGGTGGACGCGGTGACCGGGCTGGCGGACCGGTTCGAGGCGGGCAGGCTCACCGTGCCGCTGCTGCGCGGGCGCAGCACGGTCACCGCCCCGGTGCAGGCGGCCCAGCGGATCGCCCGGGAGCGCACCGGTGAGGACGCCGTGCACGCCTACGCCCCGGTGTCGGTGACCCCGCTCGGGCGGGACCGCTGGTCGGTCGCCCTGGACGGATTGCCCGAGCCGATCCGCCTGCGCGCCACCTTCACCACGTCGGACAGCCCGCTCACCTGCTCGGCCACGGCGAACTCGCGGATGCGCAGCTTCATCGAGGACACCGAGGACACCGAGGGCTGAGCACGCCCGGGTGCGGCCGTCGCGGCAGCGGGTCAGGCGGCGTCGGCGAGCTTGCGGGCCAGGGCGTGCGCGCGCCGGGTCTGCTTGCGGGCCATGACCCGGAACACCACCAGGTGGATCGGGTACACCGCGCGCCAGTACGCCCAGCCGAGCAAGCCCTTCGACCGCAGCGCGCCCACCTGCCACAGCCGGGGCTCGGCGCCGCCCTCGATCCGGTAGCCCAGCCACGCCTCACCGCAGAACCACTTGTCGGTGTAGAGCACGATGTGGTGGTCGCCGCAGTCGGCGACGGTCCACCAGTCGACGGTCGCGCCGACCTCCACGGTGTCCGGGCGGTGCAGGGTCAGCTCCTCGCCGAAGAGCTTGCCCAGCCAGATGCGCAGCACCCACGCCCACGCCCAGCCGTACCAGTGCAGGTCGCCGCCGCAGCGCGACAGGTCGAGCCGGGCGCCCTTGACCTCGCCCCGGTCCATCTCCACGCTGGTGCTGAGGTTGAACACGCCGTCGACCACACCGTCGGCGAAGTCGAACACGTCGTGCGCGACCCGGTCGCGCTGGTCGTCCAGGGCGCGGGCGATGGCCTCGGCCATCGGCACCCGCTCGACGTCGAACGGGCTGTCGGCCCGGGTGACCACCACGTCGTTGCGCAGGCTGTCGATCAGCGACCCGCTGACCGCCCGGTCGACCGGGGTCACCGCGTGCACCCAGTACGACGACAGCCGGGGCGAGAGCAGCGGCACGCGCACGATCCGCCGCCGCCGCAGGCCGCGCACCCGGGCGTAGAGCTGCATCAGGTCCTCGTAGGTCAGCACGTCCGGCCCGCCGACCTCGTGCACCCCCGGCGGCACCCGGTCCTTGTCGGCCGCCTGGCGCAGGCAGGCCAGCAGGTCGGACTCGGCGATCGGCTGCACCCGGGTCCGCACCCAGCGCGGGCACACCATGAACGGCAACCGCTCGGTCAGGTAGCGCAACAGCTCGAAGGAAATGCTGCCCGACCCGATGACCACGGCCGCGCGCAGCTCCACGACCGGCACCCCGGTCCCGGCGAGCAACTGCCCGACCTCCTGCCGCGACTCCAAGTGTTCGGAAAGCCCCTCGTCGCCCAGGCCGCCCAGGTAGACGATCCGCCGCACCCCGGCCGCCGCGGCGGCGTCGGCGAAAGAACGGGCCATCGCCCGGTCCCGGTCGGCGAAGTCGGCGCCACCCGCCATGGCGTGCACCAGGTAGTAGGCGGTCCGCACCCCGTCGAGGACACCGGTCAGCGCGGCGGTGTCGGCCACGTCCACCGCCGAGGACCGCACGTTGCCGCCGCCCGGCAGCGAGTCGAGGTGCCTGCCCAGCGCCAGCACCGGCTCCCCCGCCGCGTCGAGCGCGGCGACCAACCGCTGCCCGACGTACCCGCTCGCCCCCGCGACCGCGATCGTCATGTCAGGCGCAGGTGCCGGGTGAAGGTGCGCACGGACCCGAACGCGGAGTGCCACCCCGCCGCACCCGCGCCCCGGGACCGGGCCACCCGGTCCTGCCAGGCCGCGTGCCCCACCGCCACCTTGATCGCGGTGTGGCTGGAGCGCTCGCGCAGCGCGGCGGCCATCAGCGGCACCAGCTCCGCGCGGATCGCGTCGTCGTCGAGGTCGGGGGAATCGACCAGGTGCGGGTTGCGGCCGAACAGGTCGACCGTCATGGCGCAGGCCAGGTCGCGGTCGCGGACGCAGCAGTCGAAGGCTCGGAACACGAAGTTCAACAACCGGTCGTGCTGCTCGCCCCACACGACGCCCGCCAAGCGCGGCCCGAAGGTCGCCATGCAGGTTCCCCCAAACGGTCGGATCAGGACCCCCGACGGTAGTCCTGGGACCGGGCGCCCACCACTCGGCGGGGGCCGTTGCCCGACCGTTCTCCCTGGCACCGATCGCTACCCTGGGACCGGTGGACGGACACGTGTTGGTGATCACCACCTGGGACGACGTCGAGGCGGCGACCCGGCTCGGGGAATCGTTGGTGGAAGCGCGTCTTGCCGCCTGCGCGCAGGTGGTGGGGCCCGTGCGCAGCGTCTACCGGTGGGAGGGGGCCGTGACCTCGTCCACCGAGTGGCAGCTCCACGTCAAGACCACCGGGGAGCGGGTCGCGGAGGTGACCGAGCACATCGTTGCCCAGCACGGGTACGACGTGCCGGAAGTCATAGCTGTTCCGATCACCGGCGGCCACCGCCCCTACCTCGACTGGGTGACGGCCGAGACCGGCTGACCGCGGGCTCAGGGGGCGGTGGTGGCACCACGGGTCACCAGTTCCTCGCAGCTGCGGACGACCACCAGTGCGGCCCGGCGGGCGCGGGAGTCCCGGCGGGGGTCCTCGGCGTGTGCCCGCCAGCGCAGGACGGCGGTGTGGGCGTCGTCGGAGACGGCGAGGCGGGCGGCGGGGGTGGTGCCCTGGGCGCCGAGGAGGTAGCGGGCCTCCGCGACCTCCTCGCCCAGGGAGACGCGGCCGGTGTCCAGGTCGGCCAGGAGGCGGAGTTCGCGCAGTTCGTGGGCGCCCGCGAGGACGCGTTCCACCTCGGCGGCCAGGGCGGGGGCTCGGGGTTCTCGGCGCAGCACCGCCTCCAGGCCGAGCAGGGCGGTGCGGGCGCGCAGCACCGGGGAGCGCTCGGCGAAGCGGGTGCCGATGGCGGTGCGCAGTTCGGTGATTCCGCTGGCGCGCACCAGTTCCGCCGCCAGCGCGGCCCCGGTCAGGCCGCGCCGCGCCTGGGTGGCGGCGAGGCGGACGCCGAAGAGGCCGAGGCGGGTCAGCAGGGCGGGGCCTTCGGCGGGGAAGGCGGTGGCGAACCGGTCCGCCGAGAGCAGCACCGGGTCCAGTTCCGCCCTGGGCACCCGGCCCAGCGCCGCCAGCGCGGACGCCTCGGTGGGGGTCAGCAGGGACGCGCCCAGCGCCAGGGAACCCGCCACGGCCAGCACGTCCTGGCACAGGCCGCCCAGTTCGGCCGACCGCGCCCGCCGCCGCGCCACCTGCCGGGCGGAGACCAGGGCGTCGACCCGGCCGCCGCCCAGTTCGTCGGCGCGGGAGAGCACGACCAGCGTTGACACGGCGGCGGCGGGGCGCAGGGGGCGGGTGTCGGCGGCCGGGTGCGGCAGCAGGTGCACGACCGCGTCGGTGTCGGTTTCGGGGGCGTCCACCAGCTCCACGTCGCCGGGCCAGTCCACGGTGAGGCGGTCGGTGCCCGGGGGGACGGGTTCGCCGACCACGGCGTTGAGCAGGGTCGTGCGGCCCGAGCGCGGGGGGCCGGTGACGGTGACCCGCAGCGGTCCGGTGAGCCGGGCCATCGCGGTGCCCAGGAATGCTTCCGCGCGCGGGCTGTCGCGGTAGTGCGGCAGTGCCCGTTCCAGCAGGGACCACGCCGCCTCGGCGAGGTTCACGCGCTCAGCGCCCGGGCGGGCCGCTGGGCGCGGATCGCCTCGACCCGCCTGCGCAGGGCCAGCAGTTGCTCCAGCCCGCGCCGCACCTCCGCCGCGCGGGAGGCGCGGCGGGCGGCCTCGGTGTCCAGGTCGAGCTTGATCGCCCTGGCGGACTGGGTGGCCTCGCCGCGCAACTGCTGGGCGACGGCGGCGAACCGGTCGCGCAGGGCCCGGTGGATGACCCTGGTGGCGTCCTTGGTCTCCTTGCCGTAGGAGAGGAAGAAGTCGTCCACGTGGCGCTGGGCGGTGGTCTTGGCGATGGCCTGCCTGCGCTTGAGCCGGGCCCCGCGCTCCTCGAAGACGCTGCGCGCGCCGAAGGCCACCCCGGCGCCGACGGAGAACGGGTTGATCAGCGGCAGCCCGGCCAGCGAGGTCGCCAGGCCGGACATCAGCAGGCCGCTGTAGGACCCGCGCAGGCCGACGAACAGCTTCTGCGGGGTGCTGAACTTCTCGATGTTCGGCGTCCGCAGGGTGCCCACGTGGTTCTCCGAGACCTCGCGCAGGAGGTCGGAGGACCAGGCGGACCCGGACGCGGCGCCCAGCGGGCTGTGCCTGGCGATGCGGGCGGCGGTCCACTCGAACCGCTCCAGCAGCCAGTCGGAGTGCACCTCGGCGACCGCGGTCAGGTTCTCCCGCATCCACTCCTCGAACTCCGGCCACACCTTCGCCGGGTCGGCGACCTCGAAGTAGTCGTCGACCTCGCGCAGGATGCGCCGGGTGCGGTCGCGCAGGTCGTGGTCCATGTCGGCCATCAGGTCGGCCACGTCGTCGGCGAGCAGGGTCTGCCAGCGGGCGGCCGCGCGGCCCAGCTCCTCCACCCGGCGGCCCGCGGCGTGCCAGGCGGCGGTGGCGGCCGGGTCGGCGCCGGGCTGACCGGCGTCGAACTCCGCGCGCAGCGGCACGATCAACTGGTCCAGCGCCAGGCCGCTGGTCGCCGCCGCGACGGCGGCGACCACCCGGCTCGGGTCGGCCAGGATCTCCCGGCGCAGGCAGTCGATCAGCTCGGCGAAGCCGGACTCGGCGTTGAGCCGCTTGTCCCCGGCCTTGGCCGCGGCCAGCCGCAGCACCGACGACACCGGCAGCAGCGGCGCGGCGATGCCCGCCTCGGCCAGCAGCCTGCGGTCGACCTCGGCCACCCGCCGCCACGCGGGCACCATGTCGATCTTCGTCAGGGCCACCAGCACGGTCGGGCACAGCCTGCTGACCTGGGCGAGCAGGTCGATCTCCAGCGCGGACAGCTCGCCGGTGGCGTCGGAGACCAGCAGCACCGCGTCCGCCTCGGCCAGCACCGCCATCGCGCGCGCGGTGCGCGGGCAGCCCGGGTCGCCGATGCCGGGTGAGTCGACCAGCACCAGGCCCTGGCCCAGCAGCGTGCGCGGCAGGCCGATCTCGGTGCGCAGCACGTCGTCGCGGACCAGGGCGAGCTTGTTGGCCCGGGCGGTGGCGGTCTCCACCGGTCCCGCGTCGGCCGGGTCGGCGGCGGCGCCGATGGCCGGGCGCTCGTCGGTCACCACGGTGGCGGTGGGCCGCTCGGCGTGCCGGACGACGGCGGGCACGGCGGTTGTCCGGTCGTCGCCGACCGCGCAGACCGGGGCGTTGAGGAGGGCGTTGACCAGTTGGCTCTTGCCCTGCCCGGGGGTGCCCACGACAGCGACCCGGCGACCCGGATCTAACAGTCGCATTCGACGATCCAGCAACCGATTCACCAGATCAGGGCGTCGACCCGCCGAGCAAGCACGGACGGTGTCATCGAGAAGCGCGAGCCACGGTGGAACGGTCACTCACAAGAGTGTGCCGTAACTTATCTGTGACAGAAACCAGGCGGGGTCCACCACTCGGTGAACCCCGCCCGGTTTGACAATCCATTCACGTTTTCCGGCTCCCGGTTGCCCGGGAGCGCCGGATCAGTGACCCAGGTGCAGACCGTCGGTCAGGCCGCCCACCTCGGGCAGCGCGTCCTCGACACCGTGCACCAGGTCGCCCAGCGGGCTGGCGTCCACGACGCCGCCCAGGGTCTCCGGCAGGTGCGCCAGGTCCGGCAGCGGGTTGACCACCGGCAGGTCCGGCACGTCGACCGGGAGGTCGGTGGGCAGGTCGACCGGCAGGTCCGACAGGTCCGTCGGCAGCTCGGCGGGCAGGTCCGACAGCTCCGGCAGCGCCGGGACGGCGGGCAGCTCGGCGGGCAGGTCCGACAGCCCCGGCAGGGCCGGGAGGGTGCCCAGGCCGTCCAGGGCGTCCAGGCCGTCGGTCAGCGGGGCGGTGCCGGTGGACAGCGCGTCCGAGACCGGGGCGGTGGCGCCGGTGAGGAAGCCGCCGAGGCCCGCCGGGGCCGCACCGGAAGCCAGGTCGGCGGTCTCGCCGACGAGCCTGCCACCCGCGGAGACGAAGTCGGCCACGGTGCCCGCGGACAGGTCGCCGCCGCGCAGGGTCTCCGCGTCGAGCAGGTCGCCCGGGTCCACCAGGTCGGCCAGCTCCGGGGTGGACACCCCGTGCACGCCGACGCTCAGGCCGGACAGGTCCACCTCGCCCAGCGGGGTCTCCAGCTCGGCGCCGAGGGCCAGGTCACCGGCGGCGTAGTCGAGACCGCCCTCGACCCCCAGCACACCCGCGTCCAGGTCGGTGCCCGCCGAGAGGGCGTCGCCACCGGTCTGCACGCCCGCCCAGACGGCCTCGGTCTCCAGGCCCGCGTCGGCCTGGAGGCCGTCGTGGTCCAGACCCAGGGCCGCACCGGCGGACAGGTCGTCGGCTTCCACGCCCGCGGTGGCGTAGACGCCGTCGCGGCTCGCGTCGAGGGAGGCACCCGCGGACAGCGCGTCGGTCTCCACACCCGCCGTGGCGTGCACGCCCTCGGTGGAGGCGTCGAGCGCGGCACCGGCCGTCACGAAGTCGGTCTCCACGCCCGCGACCGCCTGCGTGCCATCCTCGGTGAGGGCGTCCAGGGCGACGCCCGCCTCCAGCTCGTCGGTGTCGAGCACCGCGCTCGTGGCCACACCGTCGGTGGTGTCCAGCTTGGCCTCGTAGGCGGCGAAGTCGGTCTCGCCGTGGGTGCCCGCCTGGACGCCCTCGAAGCCCGCGGCGAACGCGCTGCCGCTGTCGAGGTGGTCGGTCTCGACCGCGAGGTGGCCCCTGGCGCCCTCGGTCGAAGCGGCGAAGGCGCCGTGCGCGGTGGCGTGCTCGGTGGTCAGGTCGGCGTACCCGGCGGCGGTGCCGTCGGTGCCCACGGCGACGCCCGCCTGGCCCTGCGCGTGGTCGGACTCGAACACGGTGTCGAGCGCGGCACCGTCGGAGCCCGCGGCCAGCCAGGTGGTGGCCCCGCCCTGCTCGGTGTCGACGTCGAACTTGCCGTCGAAGCCCTCGTCGGCGGAGTACACGCCGGTCGCGGTGGCGGTGACGACGTCGGTGTCGACCTGGCCCGCGAACGCGGCCCCGCCCACCTCGGCCACGGCCTGCAGCCGCGCGATGGCGTCGTCGCCGTCGGTCGGGATGGCGAGCTCGACGCCCTGCCCGTCGCCGACCGGCGCGTAGTCGACGACCAGCGGGATGACGTCCTGCACGTCCTGCGCGGTCACGTCACCGAGGCCCGCGTCGCCCAGCGCGGCGGTCGGGTTCGCGGCGAACGCGGACCGAGCGGCGTCGTCGGTCAGCAGGTTCAGCACGAAGTCGTGCAGGGTCTGTTCCTGGGCAGACAAGAAACGATCTCCTCTTATACGCAAAGAAAGCTTGGTGTGCCCGAGGTCGGGGGCATCGACCCCGGGCTGACGACGACAACGCTAGGGATCGGGGGGTCCCCTGCCATCGGGGAACACACCCCGTTGCGTCCCCTACCCGAAAGAGCGACAACATTTCGCCTATTAGGGGATTAGGGACTGTTCTTCTGACCACCCGGGGTTGGTCCCCGGGGGTGGCTTGCTGGTACGAACAGGGACCGTTGTTCCCCCCGTGGACCTGGTGGATGGAGTCGCATGGCGCGCGTGCCCTACGTGCTGGGCATCGACGTCGGCCGCACCCGCGGCACGGCGGCGGTCTGCAGGCGCGGGAACGCGGGCCACGGCCGGGCCGAGGTGGTGCCGGTGGACGGCGGCGCCCGCTGGTTCCCCTCGGTGCTGTTCGTGGCCGCCGACGGCGAGGTCGTGCCGGGCCGGGCGGCGCTGCGCCGGGCCGAGGCGGAACCGGACCGGCTGGCCAGGGCCGCCCTCGACCGGGTCGGCGACGACACCGCGGTGCTCCTCGGCGGCGAGCTGTACCCGGCGGAGGCCCTGGTGGCCGCACTCGTCGCCTGGGTGGTCGACACCGTCGCCGAGGCCGAGGGCGGCGACCCCGACCGCATCGCCGTCACTCACCCACCCGAGTGGGGGCCCCACCGGCGCAGGCTGCTGCACGAGGCCCTGCACGAGGCGGGCCTGCCCGGCGCCCTGCTGCTGCCCACGGTGGTCGCCGCCGCCGAGACCCGCCACGCCCGCGACCCGGTGCCCACCGGCACCGCCCTGCTCGTCGCCCTGGTCGGGGCCGCGCACAGCGAACAGGCGGTCCTCTACCGCGGCCCGTCCGCCTTCGACCTGACCGCGCACACCGCCCACCCCGCCACCGCCCCGGGCGACCACCTCGACGACCTGCTCGCCGAGCACGTCCTGGCCGCCACCCCCACCCCGGCCCCCGACGAGACCGTCCCCGACCTGCGCACCGCGGGCCCGGTCCGGGCCGCCGACCTGCCCCGGCAGGCCATGGCCGCCTTCCGCGAGGCCTGCACCGCGGCCAAGGAGCGGCTGTCGGTCGCCACCGAGGTCCGCGTCCCCCTCCCGCACACCCCCGGGGACGTGACCGTCCCCCGGACCACCTTCGCCGAACTCGCCCGCCCGACCCTGGCCGCGGTGGCCGACCAGGTGCGCTCGCTGCTGGCCACCGTCCCCCCGGAACACCTGGCGGGCGCGGTCCTGGCGGGCGGCACCGCCCGGGTCCCGCTGCTGGCCGACCTCGCGGGCTGCCCGGTCGAGGAGGACCCCGCCACCTCCCCCGCCCGCGGCGCCGCCCTCGCCGCCCGCCCCCGCCCGACCGGCTCCCCCGGGGGCCGCGCGGGCAGACCCGGCCGCCCCGACCCCGGCAGCGACCCCGGCTTCCCGCCGCTGAACCCCGGGACCGGGCCGGGCAGCCACCCCGGCTCCGGCGCGGCCGGGGCGGGCAGCAACCCGGGCTTCCCGCCGCTCGGCTCCACCGGGGTCGGAGCGGGCGGCGAAGCCGGTCCCGCCCCCACCGGTGTCGGCGGCGACCCCGGCTTCCTCCCGCTCACCCCGGGCGGCACGGACTTCGACCCCGCCGGATTCCCCGGCAACCCGGGCCCCGGGGGCCTCGTCCCGCCCGCCCTCGGCGGCGTGGACTTCGCCCCCACCGGGGCACCCGCCCCGGCCGGACCCGGTCACCCCGGCCACACCCCGTTCGACCCCGACGGGGGCTCCGGCCAGGCAGGCGCTCCCGGCAGCCGACCCGGTCACGCCCCCGGCGGCGCGGGTGGGCTTCCCGGCCACCCCGGCAGCCACCCGGGCTTCGCCCCGGTCACCCCCGGTGGCCCGGCCTGGTCCCCCGGCGGTCCCGGCCACGCGGTCGTCGGACCCGGCGGCCCGGCGGGCGGCCAAGGCCCGCACAGCGATCCCCGGCTCACCCCGGCCGTCCCCGGCGCGTTCAGCCAGCCGAGCAGCCCCGGGCTCGTCCCGGCCACCGCGGGCCACCCCGGCCCGCCCGGTCACGCCCTGGTCCCCGCCACCCCCGGGGAGCGGCGCCCGGACGGGCTGGTGCTGCCCGCCCGCAGCGTCACCGCCCACCTCAGCGCCGACCCGCTGCTGGCCCCCCGCCCCACCCCGGCGCCCCCGCCGCCGAGGCAGGCACCGCCGCCCGCCCCGGCCGAGCCGCCCGCCGCCGTCGACGGCGCCCCCGACTCGGACCCGCCGCCGCCCCGGCCGCCGGTGGAGCTGACCCCGCTCGTCCCGCCCCCGCCCCGCTTCACCTTCCCCCGCCGCTCCCGCGGCGAGGAGGACACCCGGTGAGCGCGGGTCCCCGTTCCGCCCCCGTGCCAGCCCAGTACGTCGCCCCCGCGACCCGTTGTGATGAGGACCGCCGTTGATCCCCGGACACCCGCAGCCGAGCGAACTCGTGCTCGACGAACCGACGCGGCGGCTCTGCGCGTCGATCACCGCGGGGGAGACGGGGCCGGTGCGGCTGGCGGTGATCGCGCCCGGCGGCTACGGCAAGAGCGCCCTGCTGGACCTGCTGGCCACCGCCGAGGGCGCCGAACGCCACCGGCGCGGGCGGTCGGCGGGCGCCCGGCTGCTGCTCGTCGACGACGCGCACCTGCTGGGGGACGACGACTTCGCCGAGCTGGCCGAGGTGGCCCTGGACGACCGGGTCGGCCTGGTCGTCGCCGCCCGGCCCCGGCCGCGGCCCGCGGGGCTGACGGCGCTGCTCGGCAGGCTGCGCGGGCAGATCGCGCTGCGCCCGTTCGACCGCGAACGGGTCCGCCGCTGCCTGGCCGCGGCCACCGGCGCGGCGCTGCCGGACGCCGTGGTCGACCTGGTGCTGCACCAGACCGGTGGCATCCCCGGCCTGGTGCACCGCCTCGCCCCGCACCTGCGACCGGACACCGCGACCGTGCCCGCGGGTGCGATCGAGGACTTCCGCTTCGACGTCGACCGCCTCGCCCCCGACACCGTGCGGGTGCTCATCGCGGTGCAGGCGGGGGTCGGCGGGGACGCGGAACTGCTGGCGGGCCTGGTGTCCGGCCCGGCGGGCGAGGCGGCCGAGGAGGCCAGGGCCACCGGCCTGCTCGGCCCGGACGGGTCGGTGCCGCCGCTGGCCGCCGCCGCGCTGCGCGAGCTGGTGCCCGCCGACCAGCGCGACTCGGTCCTGGGGGCGCTGGCCGACCTGCAACTGCGCCGCGGCGGGGCGCTGCTCGACTTCGCGGGCGCGCTGCTGGCCGCGGGCACCTCGGGCGGTTCCGCGGCGGCGGTCTACGCCGCCGCCGCCGAGCAGGCCGACCCCGCCCTGGCCGTGCGCCTGCACGAGGCCGCGGCGGACGCGGGCCACCCGGTCGACGAGGTCCGCCGCGCCGAGGCCGAAGCCTTGTCCGGGGCCCTGGACAGCGCACTGCGCCGCGCCGACGCGCTGCTGGCGACGGCGGGCGGCGAACGCCGGGCCGCCGCCGCGGGCGTCGCCGCCGCCGCGCTGGCCCACCGCGGCCAACTGGCCCGCAGCGCCGAGCTGTACCAGTGGTCCGGGCAGGGGGCGCTCGCCGCGATCGGCCTGGTCGGCGTCGGCAGGCTCACCGACGCCCGAGCGGCCCTCGACCGCGCCGCGACGGACGGCCCACCCACCCTGCTCGCGGGCGCGGTCAGCTCCGCCGCGCGCGGCATCCTGGCCTCTGTGGACGGCTCCGGCCCCGCCGCTCTGTCCACTGTGGTCCGCGCGGCGGAGATGCTGGAACCGGTCGGCCACGACGTGCTGCTGCCGGACAGCCCCGCCGCACTGGGCGCCCTGCTGGCCCTGCACACCGGAGCGGGCGCACTCGCCGAGCCACTGCTGGAACGGGCGACCGCGGCCCGCGTCGGCGGCGCGCTGCTGGCCACCCGCCACCGCCTGCTGGGCGCCTGGTCGGCCATGGTCCGCGGCGACGGCACCGAGGCCACGGCAGCGCTGTCGGAGGCAGGCACCCCCCTGTCCCCGCGCGACTGGCTGTTCGCCGTGGGCCTGGCCGTCGGCACCGCCCGCCGCGGCAGCGACCTGGCGGCACTGCGCCGCACCTGGGAACAGGCGTACGAGGCGGTGGTCCGCCACCCGGTCGACCTGTTCACCCTGCTGCCGCTGGGCGAGTTCGCCGTCGCCGCGGCCAGGGTCGGCGACCGGGAGCGGTTCGCCCCGCACCTGGACCAGGCCTGGGACCTGCTGCACCAACTGGGCGACCCACCCGCGTGGACCACCATGCTGCACTGGTCCTGCCTGCACGCGGAGATCATCGCCGAACACCCCGCCGCCGCCGACGACCACGCCGCCGCCCTGGCCGCCAACGCCACCGCGGGCCCCTTCCACGCCGCGGTGGCCTCGGCGGCGAGCTGCTGGCGCCACGTCCTCGACGGCGAGGTCGACCCGGTCACCGTCGAAGCGGCGGCCCGCGGCCTGCACGCGGTCGGCCTGTGCTGGGACGCGGCGCGGCTGGCGGGCCAAGCCGCCATCCGCACCTCCGACCGCAAGGCCATGCTGTCCCTCCTGGACTGCGCCCGGATGCTCCAGGGCCAAGGCACCGCGGGCCAACCGCAGGAGGAGGCCGACCGCGTCGGCGCCCGCCTCAGCGAACGCGAACTCCAGGTCGCCACCCTGGTCGTGGAAGGCCTGACCTACAAGCAGATCGGCGACCGCCTGTTCATCTCCGCGAAGACGGTCGAGCACCACATGGCCCGCATGCGCGCCCGCCTCGGCGCCACCAGCCGCTCGGACCTGCTGTCCCGCCTGCGCACAGCCCTGGACCGCTGACCCCGCAAGCGGACCAGCCGGGTTCGGGGCGGCAGACCACCCCGAACCCGGCAGGCGCAGCGACCATCGACCCGAACCGCGGGCCAAGCCGCCAACCACCCGAACTCCCACCGGGCGCAGCCGGCGACCCCCGCCAACCGCCAGCCCGACGGCCAGCCACGCCGACCCCCACCAGGCGCAGCCGCCGAGCACCCCACCAACCACCGGCCCGGCGGCCCGGCACGCCGAACCCCTTCCGGCGCAGCGAAACCCAGCCACCCGACAAACCGCCGGCCCGGCTACGAAAACGCCCGGGTGGGTGGATCTGCTTGGGTGGGGGAAGCGATCATGTGCAAGCCTGCC
>NZ_AYXG01000186.1 GCF_000564855.1 Actinokineospora spheciospongiae | reverse complement strand
CGCCATAGGGGCCCCGGCCAAACACATCCACCCAGCCGGGCACACCCACAAAAAACCCGGCGCTCGAAAGCCGAGCGCACCCACCCGGGCACACCCACCAAAACCCCGGGCTCTGAAAACAGAGCACACCCACCCGGGCATCCCAACCAAGGTCCCGGGCTCGGCAGGACAGGCCCTAGAGCACGCCCTTGGTCGACGGGATGCCGCCGACCCGGGGGTCCGGTTCGGTGGCGGCGCGCAGGGCCCTGGCGAAGGCCTTGTACTCGGCCTCGGTGATGTGGTGCGGGTCCCGGCCGTGCACGACGCGCAGGTGCAGGGCGACCTGGGCGTGGAAGGCGATGGACTCGAAGACGTGGCGGTTGAGGACCGTGGGGTAGTTGCCGCCGACCGTGAAGCCGACCATGACCTCCGGTTCGCCCGTGTGCACGCAGTAGGGCCTGCCGGAGACGTCGACGGCGGCGTGGGCGAGGGTTTCGTCCATCGGAATCCAGCAGTCGCCGAAGCGGCGGATGCCCTTCTTGTCGCCCAGGGCCTCACGGAGGGCTTGGCCCAGGACGATGGCGGTGTCCTCGACCGTGTGGTGGGCGTCGATCTCGATGTCGCCGGTGGCGCGGACCGTGAGGTCGAAGGAGCCGTGGGTGCCGAAGGCGGTGAGCATGTGGTCGAAGAAGGGGACGCCGGTGCTGACCTCCACCTTGCCCGAGCCGTCGAGGTCGATCTCGACGAGCACGGAGGACTCGCGGGTGCTGCGCTCGACGCGGCCGATGCGGTTGGTCATCACACGATCTCCTTGCTGGCGGACAGGAAGGCGTCGTTCTCCTCCGGGGTGCCCACGGTGACCCGCAGGTGCCCGGGGATGCCGACGTCCCGAACCAGGACGCCTCGGTCCAAGTAGGACTGCCAGGCGGCGGCCGGGTCGTCGAAGTGTCCGAAGAGGATGAAGTTGGCGTCGCTGGGGACGACCTCGGCGCCGAGGCCGCGCAGGGCGTGCGCCACGCGGTCGCGTTCGGCGGCGAGCCGGTGCACCGAGGCGAGCGTGCCCTCGGCGTGCCGCAGCGCCGCGCGGGCGGCGGCCTGCGTCAGCGACGACAGGTGGTAGGGCAGGCGGACCAGCAGCAGGGCGTCGACCACGGCCGGGGCGGCGGCGAGGTAGCCCAGCCGCCCGCCCGCGAACGCGAACGCCTTGCTCATGGTGCGGCTGACGATCACCCGGGTGGGGAATTCCTCGATCAGGTGCACCGCGCTGTCCTGCGGGGAGAACTCCGCGTACGCCTCGTCGACCACGACGACGCCCGGGGCGGCCTCGACCAGCGCGCGCAGGTCGGTCAGCGGGATGGACTGGCCGGTGGGGTTGTTCGGGCTGGTCACGAAGACCACGTCCGGCGCGCGCTCGGCGAGCACCGCCACCGCGGCGGCCACGTCGAGGGAGAAGTCGGCGCGGCGCGGGGTGGGGGCCCACTCGGTGCGGGTGCCCGCGGCGATGATCGGGTGCATCGAGTACGACGGCTCGAAGCCCAACGCCGAGCGCCCCGGGCCGCCGAAGGCCTGGAGTACCTGCTGGAGGATTTCATTGGACCCGTTGGCGGCCCACAGGTTCGCCGTGGACAGCTCGAGCCCGGTGGCCGAGGAAAGGTAGGCGGCGAGGTCGGTGCGCAGGGCGACCGCGTCGCGGTCCGGGTAGCGGTGCAGGGTCGCGGCGACCTCGGCGGTGGCCGCGGTGATGTCGGCGACCAGCTCCGGCGGTGGCGGGTACGGGTTCTCGTTGGTGTTGAGCTGGTACGGCACGTCGAGCTGCGGCGCCCCGTACGGGGACCGGCCGCGCAGGTCCGCGCGCAGCGGCAGGTCGGACAGCTCCGCGCGGGAGCCGGGGGCGGTCACGCCCCGTCCCGGAAGCGGGCGGTGACGGCCTGGCCGTGCGCGGGCAGGTCCTCGGCCTCGGCGAGGGCGACGACGTGCCCGGACACCTCGCGCAGCGCGTCCTCGCTGTAGTCGACGACGTGGATGCCGCGCAGGAACGTCTGCACCGACAGCCCCGAGGAGTGCCGGGCGCAGCCGCCGGTGGGCAGCACGTGGTTGGAGCCCGCGCAGTAGTCGCCCAGCGACACCGGGGACCAGGCGCCGACGAACACCGCGCCCGCGTTGCGCACCCGGGCCGCGACGGCGCGCGCGTCGGCGGTCTGGATCTCCAGGTGCTCGGCGGCGTAGGCGTCGACCACCCGCAGCCCGTCGGTGACGGTGGCCACCAGCACGGTGCCGGACTGGGCGCCGGTCAGCGCGGTGGTGACCCGCTCGGCGTGCCGGGTGGCCTTGACCTGGCGCTCCAGCTCGGCGTCGACCTCGTCGGCCAGGGCCACCGAGGTGGTGACCAGGATGCTGGCGGCCAGCGGGTCGTGCTCGGCCTGGCTGATCAGGTCGGCGGCGACGTGCACCGGGTCGGCGGTCTCGTCGGCGAGGATGGCGATCTCGGTGGGGCCCGCCTCGGCGTCGATGCCGATCAGGCCGCGCAGCAGCCGCTTGGCCGCGGCGACGTAGATGTTGCCCGGCCCGGTGACCAGGTCGACCGGGGCCAGTTCGGTGCCGTCGGTGTCGGTGCCGCCGTAGGCCAGCAGCGCCTGGGCCTGCGCGCCGCCGACCGCCCACACCTCCTCGACGCCGAGCAGCGCGGCGGCGGCCAGGACCGTCGGGTGCGGCAGGCCGTCGAACGCGGCCTGCGGCGGTGAGCACACCACCAGCGACTCCACGCCCGCGGCCTGCGCCGGGACGACGTTCATGACCACGCTCGACGGGTACACCGCGAGCCCGCCGGGCACGTACAGCCCGACCCGGGAGACCGGCACCCAGCGCTCGGTGACGGTGCCGCCGGGCACGACCTGGGTGGTCTTGTCGACGCGCACCTGGTCGGCGTGCACCCGGCGGGCGCGGGAGGTCGACTCCTCCAGCGCGGCCCGCACGGCCGGGTCCAACCCGGCCAGCGCGGATGCCAGCGCCTCGGCGGGCACCCGGACGCTCGCCGGGCGCACGCCGTCGAAGCGCTCGGTCAGCTCCAGCGCGGCGTCGACCCCGCGGGTGCGCACGTCCTCGACGATGGGTCGCACCAGATGCAGCGCCGCGTCCACGTCGACCTCGGCGCGGGGCAGCGTGGTGCGCAGCTCGGCGGCGGACGGGACGGCGGAGCGCAGATCGGTACGCGAGAGCATGGGGTCCTTCCGGAGTTCGGCGAACCCCACCAGGGTAAGGCGTCGGGCCGGGCGGCTCAGCGCGCGGTGCCCCAGCTCACCGGATGGTGCGCACCGCGGCCACCGCCGTGTCCAACTGCGACCGCCCGACGAAGTAGTGCGGCGAGGCCCGCACCACCTGCTCCAAGCCGCGCCGGGTCATGTCCAGCCGGGTCGAGGACCGGCCGCTGACCGTCACGGTGATGCCCTGCCCGCGCAGCGCGTCGCGCACGGCCTCCGCCGCGACCCCCTCGACGGTGAAGGTGACGATGCCGCAGCGCCGGGTGCCCTGGTCGCGCACCTCGACCCCGGGCAGCGCCGACAGCCCCGCCCGCAGGTGCTCCGCGCGGGCGCCCACGGCGGCGGCGATGGCATCCGGCCCGAGGTCGAGGGCGTAGCGGGCGGCGGCGATCAGACCCAGCCGGTCGGCGATCGAGCACTCCCACAGCTCGAACACCCGCGCGTCCCGGCGCAGCTCGATCTCCCCCGGAGCCACCCACGAACCGCTGTGCAGGTCGACCAGGCGCGGGCTCAGCCGCTCGCGGACGTGCGCGGGGACGACCAGCACACCGGTGCCGCGCGGGCCGCGCAGCCACTTGCGCCCGGTGCCGCTGAGCAGGTCGACGCCCAGCGCGCCGACGTCCAGCGGGAGCTGGCCGAGGGACTGGCAGGCGTCGAGGAGGACCAGGGCGCCCACGGCGTGCGCGGCGTCGGCGACCTCGCGGACCGGGTTGACCAGGCCGCCGTTGGTGGGCACGTGGACCAGCGAGACCAGCCTGACCCGCTCGTCGAGGAGCCGGGTCAGCGCGTCGAGGTCCACGGTGCCGTCCGGGCCGGACGGCACCGGCTCGACGGTCGCGCCCGCCTTCGCGGCGAGGTTGAGCAGCGGCACGGCGTTGCCCGCGTACTCGGCCTCGGTGACCAGGACCCGGTCACCCTCGGCCAACGGGACGGCGTCGACGGCGGCGAGCCAGGAGCGGGTGGCGCTGTCGGTGAACGCGACCTCGTCGGGCGCGCAGCCCAGGAGTTCGGCGAACACGGCGTAGCCCTCGGCCAGGTCGTCGGCGCGCTCGGCCGCGGCCCGGTAGCCGCCGACCTCGGCTTCCCGGCGCAGGTGCCCGATCACGGTGTCGAGGACCGGTGTCGGCGGCAGCGAGGAACCCGCGCTGTCGAGGAACACCTGGTCCCGGGCGCCGGGTGTGTCGGCGAGGACCCGGGCGGCGTCCCAGCCGTCGGGGTCGAGCGCGGTCAGCGCGGTGTCCAGGTCGACAGGTTCCACCAGGGCCCCCAGGTGTGGTCGGTGCCGGTCGTGTCGACGACCGGCCGGTAGCCGTTCCAGTTCTCGCGCAGCACGTAGGTGTGGTCGACCGCGGCGAGCACCACCATGGTCGGTGCGGCGGCGTAGGCGCGTTGCAGTGCGCGGAACGCGACCGCGCGCTGCGCAGGGTCGGTGGTGGCCCGCTCCGCGTCGAGGGCGGCGGCGACCGCGCCGCCGCCGGGGTGCAGCAGCGGGTACAGCGCCCGGTCCGGGTCGAACGGGTCGCCGAAGGCGGTCAGCCTCGGCGTGGCCGGGTCGGTGGTGGCGTCGGCGGGCTTGGGCGTGACCTTGACGCCCACGGCGGCGGCGGACTTGGCGAAGGCCGTGGCCAGGTCGCGCGAGACCAGGTCGGTCGTCGGGTAGGCCAGGTCGAACGCGGCCACCGCGCCGCCCCGGGTCCGCACCCCGTCGGCCCCGGGCACCCAGCCCGCCGCCAGCAGCACCTCGGCCGCCTTGGCGGTGTCGCGCCGGAAGGCGGCGGCGGGTTCGACGAACTCGGCGGCCACCTCGGGCACCGGTTGCGACGCGGCGGTCCCCTTGCCCGCCAACGCGTCCCGGACGAGCGCGTCCCGGTCGACGGCGAGGTTGAGCGCGAGCAGGACGGCCGGGTCGGCGGCGGTCGAGCCCGCGGGGATCGAGACGGCGCGCAGGTCGGCGCTGCTGTGCTCGACCACGGCCAGGCCATTGGTCTTGGCGAACTCCTCAGCCGGCGTCGGCGGCAGCGCGGCGCCGTCGAGCCTGCCCTCGCGCATCCGCCGGGCGCGGGTCTCGTCGTCGGGCAGGAACTCCAGGGTCACCCTGGTGATCTCCGGCGGACCGGCGAAGTACGCCCGGTTCGCCTCCAACTCCAGCGAGACGCCCCGGGTCCAGCTCACGACCTGGTAGGGCCCGGTGCCCACGGGCGGGTCGGACGGCGGCCCGTCGGACTTCACGCCCAGGGTCAGCAGCTCCGGGAACTGCGCCCAGGGGGCGTTGAGGTCGAACCGCACCGAGGTCTTGTCGACCGCCTGCACCCCGGACAGCATCCAGAACCGACCGCGCAGCGGGGCGTCGGCGGCCAGCACCGACCGGTAGGTCGCCACCACGTCCCCGGAGTCGAAGGCGCTGCCGTCGGTGAAGCTGACGTCGGTGCGCAGCGCCACGGTCCACGAACGGCCGTCGGGGGCCGGGGTGGGCAGGCCGGTGGCCAGCGCGGGCCGCAGCGCGCCGCCGGGCGCGTGCTCCACCAGCCCGTCGAAGACCTGCGCGGAACCGAACGGCGCGTACCCGGCCACCGGGTCCAGCGTGGTGGGCTCGGCGGCGACCCCGATCACCAGCGAACTGCCGTCCGGGTCCCCCGAGGCGGGCGGTGTGGGGTCGGTGGTGCAGGCGGGGACCAGGAGGACACTGGCGAACACCACCGCGACCGGACCGCGGCGGAGGGACAGGAACGGCACGGGACCCGAGGGTAGTCGGGTCCCCGGCGGCAGGAGGTTGCGGAGTGCGCGCGGCGCTGTGTCAGATCACCTCGACCCCGGACCCGGCGGCGAACCTGGCGGCGGTCCGCTCCGGGGTCGCCGCGGCGGCGCGGGCGGGGGCCTCGCTGGTGCTGTTCCCGGAGGCCACCCAGTGCTGCTTCGGCGTGCCCCTGGGCCCGATCGCCGAACCGCTGGACGGCCCGTGGGCCTCGGCGGTGCGCGAGATCGCCGACGAGCACGGCGTGCTGGTGGTCGTGGGCATGTTCACCCCGGCCGACGACGGCCGGGTGTTCAACACCCTCCTGATCACCGGCCGCGGCGAACACCGCGGCTACGACAAGATCCACCTCTTCGACGCGTTCGGCTTCACCGAGTCCCGCACGGTCGCCCCGGGTTCGGAACTGGTCACGGTGACCGTCGACGACCTGACCCTCGGCCTCACCACCTGCTACGACGTGCGGTTCCCCGAGCTGTACCGGGCACTGGCCGCCCAGGGCGCGGCGGCACTGCTGGTGGCGGCGTCGTGGGGGGCGGGCGAGGGCAAGCGGGAGCAGTGGGAACTCCTGGTCCGCGCCCGCGCCCTCGACGCCACGGCGTGGGTGCTGGCCTGCGGCCAAGCCGACCCCGGCACCCCGAGCAAGGCCCCGACCGGCATCGGCCACAGCCTGGTCGCGACCCCGACCGGCGCGATCGCGGCCTCACTGGGCCCAACCCCGGACCTGCTGGTGGTGGACATCGACCCGGACTCGGTGACCAAGACCCGCGAGGCGATCCCGGTACTGGCCAACCGCAGGCTCTAGGACCCGCCCCAAAGCCAACCAGCCACCCACAAACCGCCGCCCAACCACCCGGCCGGCGCAGCACAACCAGCCGCCCCCGGCCCGGCGGCCCGGCAGCCGCGCCGAACCCCATCAGCGCAGCCGCCAACTACCCACCACACCGCCAGCCCGGCGAGCGAATGCCCGGGTGGAGTGAATGTCCTGAACGCAGGCCGACCACCCCAAGAACCGGCGGCCCGGCGAGCAAATCCCGGGTTGGTGGACGCGATTGGCCAGCCGACCACCCCGAAAACCGCCGGCCCGGCCAAGCAAACGCCCGGGTGGGTGGATGCGATTGGCCAGCCGACCAC
>NZ_AYXG01000185.1 GCF_000564855.1 Actinokineospora spheciospongiae | reverse complement strand
ATCAGCCGATCCGCCATACCGGTCATCCCACTCAGACCTTTCCCAGCCACCTGATCGCTCCCGGCGGGATGAACCCCTCGAGCAGGACCTCTTTCGAGTTCTCCGCCAGTCGGTTCGCGGTGGCGCCCCGGATGCCCGCGCGGTCACGGGCCGCCTGCGTCGAGGCGTCAACAACCCAACCGCCGAACTTGTCGAGGTCGATCTCCACCGCCCTGCCTTGGTTCCACTTCTTCAGAACGCCCATGTCGTTCGTCGTGGAAATATACTGCGACTTGAAACCGGGCTTGCTGCCGTTGGAGATGTGCCCGCCGGGCATGTAGCTCGCGTTCGGGTTCTTCGCCGTCAACCGCCCAGGTCCGGCATCGGCCCCTACCAGATCGACGCCACCGTGGTCCGCGGCGTCCTGCTCCCCGCCGCCCTCGCCCTCCTCGGCGAACGCGCCTGGTGGCTGCCCGGCCGTTCCCGCCGTGGCGTCGCCGCGACGTCGGCGGCCAGCGCACGCCGCAGGGCCGAGCGCAGGCGATTCCCATCCCCCTCGGCCCGGTAGCCGAGGTCCCGCGACCGGTCCGGCGGCCCCACCCCCTGCCGCCGGGCCGGTCGCACAACCGCTTCACCGAAACGGGTCTGGAACTCCTCCAGGCCCGTTCCGCGCGTCCATAGGACCGATATAGGTCAGGTATCGCCTCCGGCGCGACGCTATCCGGGCGCGGAACCCGGGCAACGGCCCGGGTTCCGCGCGGACCGACCACCGGACTGGGAGCGCACATGGCCGAGGAGCAGGACGACACGCAGGTGTACCGCGTCGTGGTCAACCACGAGGAGCAGTACTCGATCTGGCCGGTCGGCCGGGACATCCCGGCCGGGTGGCAGGCGGACGGCACCGAGGGCAGCAAGGCTCAGTGCCTCGAGCACATCGAGGAGGTCTGGACCGACATGCGACCCCGCAGCCTGCGCGAGCGGATGGCGAAAAGCGGGATGGTCCAACGACCCCGTGCTGACTGCCGCGGTGAGCACGACGAGGACGAGGCCGTCGAGCGCGGTGCCGCTCGTGCCGGGTGATCACCACCGGGGGTGGTACCGGCGGCCGCTTCGCGATCCTGCGGCGACCGGGCCCCGGTGTCCCACCTGGATCGGGCTCGCCTGCGCGGTCGCGTGCAGCTCGGGCGCCGGTTCGCACTGGGCGAGCACGAGCAGCCGCAGCGCGTCGCCCACGCCCACGACGGAACCGAGGCGGGCGGCTCGGCTCGACGTGGTGACGCCGATGGTCGCCCCGGTGGCGAGCAGGCTGGTCTTGGCGCCCAACGCCGCCGCGGCCACCCCGACGCCCAGCTCCAGTGGTGCCGGGGCGGTGGCCTCCAGCTCCAGGCGCAGCAGTGGGCCCGATTCCGACAGCACCGACCAGCGGGCGGGCTTGTCCAGCAGCCGGACGGGGTCGGTGCTGCGCAGCAGCGAGAGCAGCTCAGGTCCGCCCCGCGCGGCGCGGAGCTGGTGGTCGGGAACGATGAAGACGAACAGCGGCCACACGGCGACCGCGGGCGGTGTGCTGCCCGCGCTGGGAGACAGCACGACGGCCTCCGTGGCGAACACTGCGGGGGTGTGTGCACCGGTCTTGGCCCTGAGCATGTCCACCAGGGTGGTCGTGCGACGTTGAGGCCCCCCGGTCGGCGGCATGTCGATCGGATGACGCGCCCGGGTCCGCTCAGCCGGTGCGAACCGGGGGCGCGTCCCGGGAGGCGTACCTGCTGACGCCCAGGCAGCCGATCACCGCGCGCACCGCCTCCCGGGTGCCGGTGAGCCGGATCGCCTGGTCGCGCACGGCCTCGCCCCAGGTCCTGTGCCCGAGCCACACACCGGCCAGGGCGCCGATGGCGCAGTCGATGCGCACCGCGGCGGGCAGCCCGGGGTCGACCTGGGTCGCGGCGGCCCCGTCACGCGAGAGCATCAGCCACCACCGCGGCGGCGCGGCGCTCTCGGTGAAGCGGATGTGCACGACCAGGGGCAGCGCGGGCAGCGCGGCGGTGTCCACCCCGCGGCACAGGTCGCGCGCGAGCAGCCCGGGGTCGAGGTCGGACACCCGGGGCGGGGGCAGGTGTCGGTTGGCCCAGCGGCCCAGCCGGTCGATCACCGGCACCAGGTCCCGACCGGCCTCGGTGAGCGCGAAGCGGCTGCCGCCGCGCGCCGCGGCCTTCACCACCAGCCCCGCTTTGGTCAGCTCGCCGAGACGCTTGGTCAGCAGGGCCGGGGTGATTCCCGGCAGGCCCGCCGCGAGGTCCGATCGGCTTGCCCGGCCCTCGGCCAGGTCCCGCAGGATGAGCAGGGTCCAGGAATCGTTGAGCACCTCCGCCGCGGCGGCCACGGGGCAGTGCTGTCGGTAACGGGTCACCGTTCTCCTCGCCGGTCGCGAAGTGCCATTCTGCGCCGCCCGCGGGCGGCGTGGCATGACCGCTGCCCGACGATCGCGTTGAGACCGGGTGTCGGTCCCGGTGGCGCGGCGGTACGACCGCATGACGTTGTTCACCAACGGGTTGCGGTGTCCAGTGGGTCTTGTACCGCCCGGTCACGCCGCCGTCCGACGCTCCTACCGCCGACGTCGTGTCCGCGGACGACGGCACCGAGGTCTACCTCGAACGCGGCGCGGCGGGCTACGCGGCCGACGAGGTCCTCACCGCCGGGCAGGACTCCGGAGGCGAGGTCCGGTTCGCCCCGCACCCTCAGGTCTGAGGCTCCGCCGCGCTTGCCGCGACCGCCCCGTCGCCCTCCCCGTGGTCGCGGGGGAGGCGCACGACGAACCGGGCCCCGCCGCCGGGGGCGGTCACGCACTCGACGGTGCCGCCGTTGGCGCGGACCGCCTCGGCGACCAGTGCCAGGCCCAGCCCGTTGCCCGACGTGGAACCGCGGGCCGCCCGGCCGGTGGCGAACCGCTCGAAGATCCGCTCCCGCTCGCCCTCGGGCACCCCGGGCCCCGCGTCGTCCACCGCCACGACCACCGAGTCCGCCGACGTGCTCAGCTCGACCCCGGTAACCCCGCCACCGTGCTGCTCGGCGTTGTCGACGAGGTTGGTGAACGCGCGGATCAGCGCCAGTTTGTGCCCGCGCACCCGGCCGTCGCCGTCGGCGTCGAGAACGGGTGCCGCGCGTTCGCCGAGGACGTGGGCGAGCAGGTCGCGGGTGGACACCGGTGCCTCGTCGTCGTGGTGCAGCCCCGCCTCGGTGCGGGCGAGGGTGAGCAGGTCCTCGACCATGCCGCGCAGGTGGGCCAGTTCACCCTCCACCAGCCGCAGCGCGGTGCGGGGGCGCTCGGGCATCTCCTCGGCGTGCTTGCCGAGCAACCCGACGCTGGTGACCAGGGTGGTGAGCGGGGTGCGCAGTTCGTGGGTGACGTCGCCGACGAACCGCCGCTCCCGTTCGATGCGGCGTTGCAGCGAGTCGACCATGGTGTTGAACGAGGACAGGATCGGGCGCAGGTCGCGGTCGCCCTGCTCGGGGAGCCTGCTGTCGAGGTTGCCGCCCGCGATGCTCGCCGCGGTGCCCGCCAGCGAGCGCAGCGGCCGCAGCACCCGCCCGCTCGCCCACAGGCCCAGCAGCGCGCCGCCCAGGGTGGCCGCCAGCCCGCTGATGACCAGGACGGTGCGCAGCACCCGGAGCGTGTCCCGCAACTCCACGATCGGGGCGAACTCGTAGAGGGTGCCGCCGTCGAGCGGCATCGCGGTGACCAGGTAGGGCTGGTTCCGGATCGTCGTGGGCCGGGTCGGGGCACCCTCGCGCGGCGACTCGGCGAGGTGCTCGGACGGCGCCCGCGCGGGCACCGCGGGGTCGCTGCTGGTCCACCCGCCACGCCAGTCCAGCAGCAGGATCGTGTCCGCGGGCGGGTCCACGGCGGACAACGCCGCGGCGGGGGTCATCCCGGGGACGGCGAGCCTGCTGGCGACGAAGTCGGCGTCGGCGTCGGCCAGCCGCTGGGCCGACCGCTCCCGCTGCCCCAGCAGGTACCCGCGGGAGATGGTGAACACCGACACGGTCAGCACCAGCGACACGATGGCCGCGCCCGCCGCGAAGGACAGCATCACCCGACCGCGCAGGCCGGGTGCCCGGCTGCCGCGCCCGACCCGCGCGTCAGGCGACATCGAGCCGGTAGCCCAGACCCCGGACGGTGATGACGACGGCGGGCGCGGACGGGTCCCGCTCGATCTTGGTGCGCAACCGCCGCACGTGGACGTCGACGATGCGCTCGTCGCCGAAGTAGCCCCGGTCCCAGACCCGGTCCAGCAGCGCGGTCCGGCTCAGCACCCGCCCGGGGTTCTCGGCCAGCTCGCACAGCAGCCGGAACTCGGTGAGGGTCAGGTGGATCTCCTCGTCGCCGCGCCGCACGGTGCCCGCCCCCGCCGAGAGCACCAGGGGCCGCTCACCGGATTGCAGCACCTGCTCCTGCGGTGCGGTGTCGGCGGGCGCGGCCACGGTGGCCCGGCGGCGCAGGGCCCGCAGCCGGGCGGTGATCTCCTTGATCTCGAACGGCTTGGTGACGTAGTCGTCCGCCCCCGCCTCCAGCGCGGCCACCACGTCGTGGGTGTCGACCTTGGCGCTGACCACGATGATCGGCACGTTGCTGTGCAACCGCACGGTGCGGATGCAGGTGAAGCCGTCCATCCCGCCGAGCATCAGGTCGACCATCATCAGGTCCGGTTCGCCGTGCCGCGCCAGCGCCTCCACCGCGGCCTCGCCGCTGGCGGCCTCGTCCACCGCGTAGCCCTCGTCCTCCAGGGCCAGCCGCAGCGAGGTCCTGACCCGGTCGTCGTCCTCGACGATCAACATTCGCGTGCCCACGCGGCCCATGCTGCCCCACGGGGAACCCGACCGTCCGTCCCGGGGTGAGGTCGTCACCCAACCGCAAAGAGCCCGTCGTCCCCGTCTCAACAGACAGGCGGCACGCTGGTGGCCATGGCTACCCCCAAGGCCCCGGTGTCGAGGCGCCCACCCGGGCGCCGCCGCCGGGCGGCGCCCGCGGTGGACGGCGCCACGGTCGTCGTCGGCTGCTGGCTCCTCGTCTTCGCCACCGTGGCCGACTACGGGGTCCGCCGCGGGCTGGACGCCGCGGTGGGCGACGCCGTCGCGGGCGCCGCCCTGCTCGCGCTGGGGGCCGCCGGTGGCGCGGGGTGGGTGGCCAGGTCCACCTGCGACGCCGGGCGGGCGCTGGTGGGGCTGTGGCTGCTGCTCGCGCCGCTGCTGCTCGACTTCGGGTTCGGCACGGAGTCGACCCTCGCCACCTGCCTCGACGTCGCCCTCGGGACGATCGTGGCCGCGAGCGGCGTGGGCGGGCGACTGCGGAGCTGGTGAGCCGCGCGCGATCGGGCGGGCCGGTTCGCCCGGCAGTCGACCGCGACCAGCACGACGGCCGCACAGCCCAGGACCGCGGCACCGCGCGGCGCGGACATCGCCTCGGCGAGCACCGCTCCCGCCACGAGCGGGATGACGGCGAACAGGCTCCACGGGTCCGGTGCGCCGAACGGTGCTGTGCTGCCGGTGTGGCGGCTGTCGGTGTGGCGGCTGTCGGTGTGGCGGCTGTCGGTGTGGCGGCTGTCGGTGTGGCGGCTGTCGGTGTGGCGGGGCACGAGTCCTCCTGTCGATCGCGGCGACCACAGGATCGCCCACCCGGCGGGTCGCCACCGCCGAAGTCGCACGACGGACAAGGGATCGCAAAGTCGTCGCGGGTCGGTCCCGGGTGCGTGGACCCGCCGTCACGCCGGTGGCGCCGCCTGCTGCCACCGCCGGGCCACCGCCGCCAAGTGCGGGTCGTGCGCGGTGTGCAGGCGCAGGACGTGGCCCGCCACCCGCTGCCGCATCCGGGCGAACGCGTTGTCGGCCGCCGCCACGACGTCCACCGGACCGCCCCGGGCCAACGCCGCCAAGCGGTGGCGCAGCGGTTCGGCGCGCAGGACCAGCATCCGGCCGTGGTGGGCGGCCAGCAGACCGAGCACCGGCTCGTCCGGGGAGAGCACGAGCCAGTGCCCGGCCGCACCCCGATCGCTCTCCACGACGTCGTCGAGAGCGCCGGGAGCGACCACCAGGACGGGGTGGTCCGCCCGGAACCCGAGCAGGATTCGGCGGACGAGGACCACTTTCGGCACCCCACCGGCCGGTGTCGAACCCACGGTGACGGTCACCCGGGGATGATCGCCCGCCGCGCCTGACGATGGCCGGACGGGTTCTTTGCGATCGGATGTCGATCCGCGGGTCTGCCGGTGCGCCCACACGCGGCGGCGGCGCCGCGGGACTCGGAGGTCGTCATGGGATCGCAAAGAGACAGTCGGGCGATCCTCATGTCGGAAGTGGAGAATCCGCGTGGTCACGGACCGCGGCGCGCTCCGCGCCCGGTGGCACGTGCGACCCGAGCGCTCCGCGGAGGCGTGGAGCAGGCTGCTCCACCGCCGCTGGGGATGGCCCGGGCCGATCCGCCCGGGCAGGCGGTCCGCGACTCCGGTGCGTCACCCGGACGCCCGATCAAGGCCCCACGGGAGGAGCCACAGTGCCGGACAGCACAGCAGGCCGGTCACCGCAACCGGAAGTCGAGGTGCCCGGGAAGGGCGTCCACGGCAGGGTGTTCTGGCCCGCCGCGGGCATCGTCCTCGCTTTCGTCGTGGTGACCGTCGCCTCGCCCGCGGCGGTCGAGTCCGCGGTGGGCGGTGTCTCCTCGTGGATCGTCGGCACCTTCGGCTGGTACTACACGCTCCTGGTCAGCGCGTTCGTGGTGTTCGCCGTGTGGCTGGGGGTCGGGCGCTTCGGCGGCATCCGGCTCGGTGACGACGGTGACGAGCCGGAGTTCAGCCGGTGGTCCTGGTTCGCCATGCTGTTCGCCGCGGGCATGGGCATCGGCCTGGTGTTCTGGGGTGTCGCCGAGCCGCTGAACCACTTCGCGGGCATCCCCAACCGGGCCTCGGGCATCGCCGCGGCCGACGAGGTGGGCGCGCAGGGCGCCCTGGTGCAGACCTTCCTGCACTGGGGGCTGCACCCGTGGGCGATCTACGTGGTCGTCGGCCTGGCCATCGCCTACGCGGTGCACCGCGGGAAGCGGCCGGTGTCGATCCGCTGGGCGCTCGAACCGCTGCTCGGCCGCCGGGTCAACGGCTGGATCGGCGACGCGGTCGACGTGGTCGCGGTCGTCGGGACGCTGTTCGGCGTGGCGACCTCGCTCGGGCTGGGCGTGGCGCAGATCGCGGCCGGGCTGGACTTCATCGGCGTCGTGCGCGACCCGGGGAACCTGACCAAGGTCGTGCTCATCGGGGCGATCACGCTGATCGCCATCACCTCGGTGGTGACCGGGGTGAAGCGGGGCATCAAGTGGCTGTCGAACGCCAACATGGGGCTCGCCGCGGCGCTGCTGGTCTTCGTCCTGGTCACCGGGCCGACCCTGTTCATCCTGCGCGAGTTCATCCAGTCCTCGGGGCTGTACGTGCAGAACTTCGTGCGCATGAGCTTCAACACCACGGCCTACCAAGGGGCCGAGGGCCAGGAGTGGCAGGGCTACTGGACGGCGTTCTACTGGGGTTGGTGGATGTCCTGGGCGCCGTTCGTCGGCGTTTTCATCGCCCGGATCTCCCGGGGCCGCACTGTGCGGGAGTTCGTCGCGGGTGTGCTGCTCGTCCCCACGCTGCTGAGCTTCTTCTGGTTCTCGGTGTTCGGCGGCGCGGGCCTGTTCAGGCAGCTCTTCGGCGGCGGCGACCTGGTGGGCGCGGACGCGACCGGGGCGTCCACCGTGGACACGAACGGCGCCCTGTTCGGCCTGCTGGGCTCCCTGCCCGGTGGTGCCGTCGTGGTCGGCTTCGCCATCGTCCTGGTGGTGCTGTTCTTCGTCACCTCGTCGGACTCCGGCTCCCTCGTGGTGGACATGCTCGCCTCGGGCGGCAACGTCGAGCCGCCCACCTGGAGCCGGGTCTTCTGGGGTGCCGCCGAGGGGGTCGTGGCCATCGCCCTGCTGTTCGCGGGTGGGTTGGGCGCCCTGCAGGGTGTGTCGATCGCCATCGCGCTGCCGTTCAGCGCCGTGATGATCGCGATGTGCGTGGCGATCCACCGGCAGTTCACCCGCGAGCACGCGTCCGCGCTCCGCGCCGAGCGCAGGCTCCAGCACACCGAACCGGCCCGGACGCCCGCCGCGGAGGGGAGCCCCGAGTCGACCGGCGACCAGGCGGTCGCACCCCGGCCGTGAGCGCGGAGTGCGGGCCGGGGCCGCGGACCGGCCTACACTCCCCCGGTGCCGAGGAACCGGCACCGCGCGTCCGGGCCACCTGCGGAAGAGGAAGTGCTGTGCGATCAGCCGGGTTCAGGTTGTGCGTTGCCGTCGCGGCACCGATCGTGCTCCTCGCGGGCTGCACCACGCACCCCGGTGACGTCGGGGCGGGGACCGCGGCCACGGTGGTCGTGCCCGCGGCGCCGACCACCGTGCTCGACGTCGCCGCGGGTCCGGGTGCGGCGATCGCGGTCAGCGCCGCGCTCTTCCGCCGTTCCCCGGTCGTCGTCGTGTCCACCGAGGGCGACGCCGCGGGGGCGATGACCGCGAGCGCGGTCGCTGAACGGCTCGGCGTGCCGATGCTGGTCTTCCCGCGCGCCGCCGCGAATCCACCCGACGCCCCCCTCGGGCGTGAACTGGCCAGGCTCGCACCGGACACCGTGCTCGCCGTCGGGACCGACGGGCTGCGCGCGGCACTCGAACGCGTCGGGCCCGCCCCGGTCCTGACCGTGGCCCCGGGCGCAGGCGGGGCGGAACAGCCCACCGACCTGCCCGACGACCTCCCGGTGACGAAGCGCCCGCAACCGGTCGACCTCACCGTGCTCGTCGACACCACCCACACCGACACCACCCGCACCGACACCGCCGCGGCCACCACCGCCCGCGCGGCGGGAGCCCGCGTCGTCACCGTGCGGGGCACCGATCCGCGCGCCGACCCGGACACCATCGCGGCCCTGCGAGCCCACCCGCCGACGACCGTGCTGGCCCTCGGTGGTGGTTTCGGGCCCGCGTCGAGGTTGCGCGCCCGGCTCGACACCGCCACCCGCGCCGACCAACTCCCCGGTGGCGGTCAGGTGCTGCTCCCCGGCCGCCGACTCGTCTGCCTCTACGGCCACCCCGGCTCCCCCGCGCTGGGCGCGCTCGGCGAACAGGGCGTCGAACGCGCCATCGACCGGGTCAAGGAGCTGGCCGCGGACTACGCACCGCTCAGCGACGTGCCCGTGGTGCCCGCGTTCGAGATCATCGCCACCGTGGCCCAGGGCTCCCCCGGAGCCGACGGCGACTACTCGGGGGAATCTGGGGTCGAGAAGCTGCGCCCCTGGGTCGAGCGGGCGGGCGAAGCGGGGCTCTACGTCCTGCTCGACCTGCAACCCGGGCGCGCGGACCTGGTGGCGCAGGCCCGGCGCTACGAACCGCTGCTGCGCCTGCCGCACGTCGGCCTCGCGGTGGACCCGGAGTGGAAGCTCGGCCCGGACCAGCTCCCGCTGGAGCAGATCGGCGGCGTGGACGCCGAGGAGGTCAACCGGACCACCGCGTGGCTCGCCGACCTCACAGCCGCGCACGGCCTGCCCCAGAAGCTGTTCGTGCTGCACCAGTTCCGCCTGTCGATGATCCGCGACGAGGCCGACCTGGACACCGGGCACGACGAACTGGCCATGGTGATCCACATGGACGGCCAGGGCAGCACCGGGCAGAAGAGCGCCACCTGGCGCTTGGTCGTGCGAGCCCGCCCCGAGGGAGTGGCCATGGGCTGGAAGAACTTCTACGACGAGGACCAGCCGTTGCTCTCCCCCGAGCAGACGATGGCGTACGAACCCACCCCTCTCATGATCTCCTACCAGTGAGCGCCCGTCCTCGGATCGACCGCGGTTCAACACGCGATCGCAAAACCGCTGACCCGCCGATCGTCGGCCAACGCGGCGACCATGGTCGCCGTCAACGGATCGGAGCACCGCCCGCCACACCGGGCCGCACCACCCCGCCCACACCCCACCCCGGGTCCCCGGGCGCGTCGAGCCGGTGTCGAACGCCGACACCGCCCGGTCCACCCGCGCCCGCAATCCTGCTCCTCTACGTCATGTCACCCGCATCGGGCACGGGCAGGTTGGGCTCGGAAAAGGACTGCCAACTTCCGCTCGGCAGCCTCATCCTCAACTCCGTCTCGTTGCCGTCGAAGACCTCCAACAAGATCGGAACCGTCGAGGAATCCGACCGCACGGCCAGCAGGTGAACGGTCTCCATGGTCCTACTTTCGACATCTCGGGTTGGGAAGCCAGTCTTCTGCCATCTCGAGCCAACAATCGCGGATGCGACACGAGTCACAACGACTCGGCATCCGCGACCGGTGGCACCGATCGCGAGACCGTTGCTCCGGATTGCAAGTCACCCCGCGCACCGCCGCCGCCCTGCACACCGCCTCGAACACCAAGGCGACATGCCTGCGGCGACCTCGCCGCCGACCTCACAGCCGGGGACTGGCCCCACCCGCATTACCCCGCCGAGGCGATGGCCCTGCACTTGACCTTCGCTGGGTGCAAGACGCCTTCAGCGGTCGCCGAGTTCGACCGCACGCCCGGGTCTGCTGACACGCGGCTTCGCGAACCGTTGCCACGAAGGCAGTGTGCTGGGACCGTGGATTCAATGACACCAGCGCAATGCACTCTGCAATCCCAGATCGCCGCGCACACCTCACGGCAGAACACCGAAGACCGCGCAGCCCGCACCGCACCAGCCAACAAGCCGCACTGGACCGCTTCGACAAGCAGGTCGACCCCGGCCACCGTCGAACGCGCACGACGCGCCCTCTGGTCGCCCAGCGCGTAGGCTTTCCGGGTGTTTGACTTGGTGCCATGGATGAGGCGCGGGAGTCGGGCGAGAACACCTTCGAGGTGGTGGCCGATGGCAGAGCGGTGGTGGTGACCACCACCTGCGATGTGGACATGAGCACTGCCGACGGGGTCCGGACGCAGTGGGAGCGCGCAGCGGTGGCGGCGGTGCGCGCCGGGGCGGCATTGCTCGTTGTGGACCTGCGGGCCGTGGCGTTCTTGTCCTCGGTCGGCATCTCAGCGCTGATGCTGCTCAGTGCCAGCTGCAGCCTGCGCGGCGTCGAACTGCTGCTCTGCCTGGACGAGGGCCAGGCCGTGCGCCGCGCTTTGGACCTGACCGGCGTGCTCGGCACCTCGCTGCCCGCGGTGAGCAGCATCGAGGAAGCCCTGCGGCATCCCGCACCCAGCCCACGCGGGGACCAGCAACTCTGACGACGCCTGGGGCGACTTGGAGGCAGGCTCGGAGAGGGACTTCGAGCGCTTGTGGGTCGAATTGCCGCCGCCGGTGCCTATCCGAACGAGTCCGGCTCCCGCCACGAACAGCGGAACGTCTCGCGTTTGCAGGAGGCGGTGGGGCTCTCGGCGGCGGCGTTGTCCGCAGGTCTGCCCACCGCGCCCATGGGTCGGGTCGTCGCCAACGGCGCGCCGGACAGCCTGGTCACCCGCATGCAGGTCGGCGTCTTCCTCGCCTCCTAGCGCATCGCGCAGAGTCGCTGGCGCGTGGCGGACGACCGCGGCGGGCCGGTCTGCCCTGGGGCAGAGGCAGGATCGGTCCGGCGGCGGAGGCGCCACCGCACGGCGATGCGGGAAGCTCCGAGCATGTTGACCACTTCCAAGCACAGGACGGGTTCGCTGGTCGCGTTCGGCGCGGCCGTCGGCATCCTGGCCTGCGCCGTGCAGGCGGGCACGGCATCGGCCGCTGAAGGGCTGGTTCGGTTCGACCGCCAGGTCATCGACTGGCACGGTTGTCAGAACGGGTCGGACGACCGGGTCGGTGCGCTGGTGGACGCCGCGGGTGGGCGTTGCGGCGACGTCGCGGTCCCGTTGGACTACGGCCGGCCGGGTGGGCGGACGATCAGGCTGGCGGTGTCCCGCATCCCGGCCGCCGACCCGGTTCGCCGGCGCGGCGCGCTGTTCACCAATGGCGGCGGACCGGGCGGCTCGGGCATCGGGCAGCCGGTGGCCTTCGCCGACAACACCGGCATCCGCGCGCGCTACGACGTGATAGGCATCGACCCGCGGTTCACGTGGCGCAGCACGCCCTTGCGCTGCGACTGGCGATCCGACACGTTCATCCGCGGCGCGGGCCCGGACCGGCGCTCGTTCGAGCGGAGCGTCGAGCTCGCCAGGGTGCAGGCGGCCGGTTGCGACCGGGGCGACCAGCGGAACCTGTTCCCCCACGCCACCACTCGCAACACCGCCCGGGACATGGACCTGGTCAGGGCCGTCCTCGGTGAGCCGAGGATCTCCTACGAGAGCGGGTCCTACGGCGCCTACCTCGGCGCGGTCTACCTCCAGATGTTCCCGGACCGGGTCGACCGGTTCGTCCTGGACAGCTCGCCCGACCCGACCGTGCTCGGGCCGAACCCGTTCGTCCACAACGGACCCACCGCCACCGCGGCGCTCGAGCACTTCGCCGCCTGGGCCGCCGACCACGACGCGACGTACGGGCTCGGTGCCACCGCCGACGACGTCCTGACCACCGTCGACCGCATCGCCCGGGTCTCCGGGCGGTACCCGCTGCGGGTCGGCGGGTTCCGGGTGGATGCCCACACCGTTCCGTACATCATGCTGATCCAGGTCGCCGAGGACGGCGACGAGTTCCACGCCCCCGCCGCCGACGTGGTGCGGACGCTGCGCGACGCGGCCGACGGTGCCGCGGTCACGCCCTCGCCCGCGTTCGCCGAACTCCTCACCGGGCTGTTCACGGGCTCCGGGCCCGCGGCCGACCGCGTCGGCCTGCCGATCCTGTGCGGGGACCGCGAGGTGTCGCGCGAGCCGGGAACGTACTTGCGGGACATCCGGGCGCACCGGGCGGACGACCCGCTGTTCGGGCCGCTCGCCCACAACATCACGCCCTGCGCGTTCTGGCCGACCCGCCCCGCCGAGCCGACCACGACGATCCACAGCGACGTCCCGGTGCTCGTGGTGGGCAACGCGGGCGACCCCGATCACGCCGCACTCCGGCCAGTTGGTGATGCACCGGGCGTTGGCCGGGTCCCGCATGGTCACCCAACCGGGCGCGTTCCGACACCAGGCGTACCAGAACCGCAGCGCGTGCGTGGACGACGCGGTGCACCGGTACCTGCTCGACGGTGTGCGACCGGCGACCGACACCACCTGCCCCGCGTAGTCCCGGCTGCCCCGTTCGGGCCAGGGAGATGCACGACACCATCGCCCACTCGCTCGCGGTGGTGATCGCGCAGGCGGACGGGGGGCGGTACGCGGCCGTGGCGTCGCCCGAAGCCGGGCGGGCCGCGCTGGCCACGATCGGGGACTGCGCCCGGCAGGCGCTGGGCGACATCCGGCGGGTGCTCGGGGTGCTGCGGGACGGGCCGGGGGTCCCCGCTGACCTGGCGCCGCCGCAACCCGGCCTGGCGGACGTGCCCGCGCTCGTCGAGCGGGTGCGGGCGGGCGGGCTCGAGGTCCGGCTCGCCGTGCGACCACCGCCGAGCCCGGTCGAGCCGGGGCTCTCGCTGGTCGCGTACCGGATCGTCCAGGAGGGACTGACGAACGTGGTCGAGCACGCGGGCCCCGCTGCCCGCGCCGAGGTCTCGGTGCGCTGGTCCGGCGACCGGTTGCGGATCGACGTCGTGGACGACGGTGGGGCGGGCAGGCACCAGCCGGGCCGGGCGGGTACGGGGTGGTCGGGATGCGCGAGCGCGGGCGCCACGGCGTTCGCCATTCGTCCCGCAATGCTCGCCGGTCGCGTACGCGCTGGGCGCAACGGGCCGGAATTCACTCTTTCGTTGCAGCCATGTCCCGGATTGACATGGATGTGGATCATTGTTCGCCTACCGTGCGTCCATCCTGATCGGACACCAGGCTCGTGGCTCGGTCGGGGATCATGGCCTGACGTGCGATTGGTACGTATAATTACGCACTAATTTGAACTACGTCCGCGAAAACAAACAGGCCCGCGGGATTCTTGATCCACAATTGGCCTTCACCGGTCGTTCTCGGGAAGTTGTCTTCGATTGTGGGCCGACCCACTTGTTTTTCCACTGCCCGGCGACCAAGACTCTCACCGTCCCGGTTGGACTCCCACGAGGTGGAGGAAATCCCATGACCACGAGCAGAATCCGCATTCTCCTGATCGCCGCGATCTTGTCCGTCACCTCGGTGGCGGGCGTCGTCTCGACCGCTTCCGCGACCGAGGGGCTTCCGACGACGGCAGCGGCGGCGAACCCGTACGAGCGGGGACCGGCGCCCACCGCGGACAGCGTGGGCGGAAACGGGCCGTTCTCGGTCTCCTACAGCGATGTCTCCGCCGAGGACGGCCCGGGATTCGGTGGCGGGCGGATCTTCTACCCCAGGGACACCAGCCAGGGCACGTTCGGCGTCGTGGCGGTCAGCCCCGGCGGCGGCTCGGTCCAGGCGTCGATCGGGTGGCTCGCAAGGGGTCTGGCCACGCACGGGTTCGTGACCATCGCCATGTCCAACATCGCCAACGACGACAACGCCCCGGAACGGGGCAGGCAACTCCAAGCCGCGCTGGACCACCTCACCCGCCAGGCACCCGCCGAGGTCCGGCGCCGCATCGACACCAACCGGCTCGCCGTGGCGGGTCACTCGCTCGGCGGTGGTGGCGCGCTCTTCGCCGCCCGCTCCAACCCCTCGCTCAAGGCGGCGTTCGCCATGGCCCCCTGGTCGGTGGTGAGCAACTGGTCCGGCGTCGGGGTCCCGACCGCGCTCGTGGGCGGCGGCAAGGACAAGACCGCCCCCGTCGACAACTTCTCCATCCCCATGTACGAGGGCCTGCCGGATTCGACCCGCAAGGCCTTCGCCGAACTCACCGAGGCCGACCACCTCACCTTCACCAGGTCGACGCCCCTCGTCAGCACCCTGGCCGTGTCCTGGATGAAGAGGTTCGTCGACGGCGACACCCGCTACACCCGCTTCCTCTGCCCCGGCCCCAAGGGCGACAAGGTGACCCAGTACCGCAGCAACTGCCCCTTCGGCTGATCCAGGCCCGCGGAGATCGTGTCGGCCGATGGAACGCGCCGCACGGACCCCGGTGGGGTCCGTGCGGCGCGGGTGTTCGCTCAGACGGGGCAGGTCAGTTGGAAACCGGACTTGACGGGGCAGAGGAACTGCGAGTAGCGGGTGTCCTCGTCGACGTAGCGCTTGAGCCAGGAGACGGTGTACGCGGTGACGGTGGCGTCGTAGCGGTTGGTGGTGAAGTGGTCGGCGTTCTTGAGCTTGAGGTAGCCCTGGTCCTGCTTGGCCTTGAGCGAGTTGTACATGGGGGTGGCGTGCATGACGGCGGGGGCGATGAAGTCCCGGCCCGCACCGACGATCAGCGTGGGCACGGTGACGTCGGAAAAGTCCGAGTACAGGTTCCAGGGCGCCAGCGGCACGGCCGCTTTCAGGGCCGGGTTCTTGGAGGCGGCGATGAGGGTTCCGCCGCCACCCATCGAGTGGCCCGCGACGGCGAGGCGGGCGGGGTCGACGCGGTCCTTGACCGGGGACTGGTTGGCGAGCCAGTCCACGGCGGCGAGCAACTGGTCGCTGCGCGGCTCGGGGTAGTCGGTGGTGGCGTTGGGCGCGAGGGTCAGCACGACGAACCCGTGCGAGGCCAGCGTCGGGCCGAGCCAGGAGATGGCCGACTCGCCCTCGAGGAAGCCGGGGATGACCGCGACCGCGCCGAAGGTGCCCTGCGAGGTGTCGTCCGGGTAGTAGATCGTGCCCTTGTTGAACCCGCGGCCCGCCTGGGCCGGGACGACCAGTTTGTCCGTCGCGAACGGACCCCGCTGCGCGCCCACGGACTGCTCGGTGGGAGCGGGCCCCTTGGCGTGCCCGGCGAAGGCGACCACGGCGGCGCCGGGGCCCTCGCCCGCGAAGGCCTGGGGGCCTGCCAGGGCCGCGGTCGCGACCGCGACCGCGGCGGCGGCGATGCCCGCCTTGGCGAAGATGCGTCGTTGCATGGGAACTCCTCGATTTCTGCACAGCACAGGACGAACAGGGCCCCCGCCCAGGGTGATGGAGGCCGTCATACCTTCATCACGCACATCCCGAGCGTTGCTGCGGCGTCCGCAGCCACGGTTGTGCGCACACCGGGAGAGGCGGAGGTCCGTCCGCCACCACGGCAGCTCACCCTAACAGTCGTTAGGTACAGTGACCAGGGTCCGACCGCCCACCCTCGGAGAACGGAGGCGTACCGGAATCCCCCGTCGGGATCGCGTTCCTCGAACAGGGCGGCTACGGCCGCCGGGGACGCCTTCGACTCCGGTGTCGTTCCACCGTCCGAATGAGGCGGCGGTCCCCGGACACCGGCACGGGGTTGCTCCGATCGGGTCTTCACCGCGTGACCCGCGTCGGAACGCCGTAAGCGGAGCCCGCCGGGCCTGTCTCCCCGGTGGGCAGCGGACCAGGAAGATCGAGGAGGTCACGTGCAGCAACCCATCTACGCCGACTACACGACCGCGGAGAACGGATGGACAGTCACGGTGACCTGCGACGGCAGGCAGGCCGGTGATCGGGTCGAGGGCGGCCTCGTCGCCGCCCGCGACCGCGCCGACACCCTGGTGGCCACCGTCGCGGCCACCGCCGGGCACCGCCCGGTGGTGCACCTGCTCGACGGCGACGCGCTCGTCTTCACCACCGCCTACCTGTCCGAACGGCTGGGCATCCCCGCCGACGCCCACACCGGGTCGGCGGTGGCACCGGTGGTGGCCGCCGAGTCGGCCCCGGGGGCGGTCGAGCCCGACCCGGCGACGGCCGAGCAGGCACCCGCGCCGCCGACCGAGGACGCCGGGGAACCGACCGGCTGACACCCCCACCGGCGGAGCGGCGTTCGCCACGGCACCCCGGGCCGGGGTGGGCGACCGGTCAGGTGTCGACCTTCCTGAGCAGGTAGTCCCACCCGGCGTGGAGCTGGGTGGTGTTCCACACCTGGTCGCGCTTGAAGCGGGTTTCGGCGTCGTCGGACCAGGTCGCCGGGCCGCCCGCGGCGGCGGCGAGGAGCTGGGTGCGGCACGCGCGTTCGAGCAGCACGGCGTGCATGACGGCGGTGGCGGCGTCCGGGCCGACGGTGACCGCGCCGTGGTTCGGGATCAGGATCGCGTTGGCACCGCCGAGCCGGGAGGCGAGCGACCCGCCCAGCTCGGGGGTGGCGATGAGGGCGCCGGTCTCGGTGAACCGGGGCAACTGCGGGCAGGTGAAGGGAACGGCGTCGTGGGAGATGGGGCGCAGTTCGCAGTCCAGGGACGCGAACGCCGCCAGTGCGGGCGCGTGCGTGTGGACGACGCTCCCCACGTCGGGGCGCCGTGCCAGGACCTCGGTGTGGATGGGGGATTCGAGGTGCCTGGTCCCGGTGCCGTCCAGGACGGCGCCCCCCGGTGACACGAGGACCACCTTTTCGGCGTCGACCTCCTCGAACCCCCAGCCGGACGCCTTCATCCACGCGCCCCGCCCCCCGGGGTCGCGCACCGACGCGTGGCCCCACACCATGTCGCCGAGCCCGGCGGCGGCCAGGACCCGACTCGCCTGGACCACCGCGTTCCTGATGTCGTCCACGTCGCTCCTCCGCGTGTCAGGGTGCGTGCGGGACGGCGTGTTCCAGCACGACGACGTCGGTGCCCGCGGGGGCCAGGCTGCCCAGCAGGTGGTGGTGCATCCGCTGGTGCGCCGGGGCCAGACCGGCCTGGTGGATCGGGATGGCCACGCGCGGTGCGACCGAGCGCAGGTAGTCGACGCCCTCGCCGAGCTTCATCCACGGTCCGCCCGCCGGGACCAGCAGGGTGTCCACCGGCGCCGGTGGCGGGTCGAGGGCGTCACCGGGGTGGAACAGCGAACCGGCGAGCAGGTAGCCGTTGTTGTCCGAGCCCGGGAGGTCAGGGTGGATGCGGGCGTGTTCCCCGCCGGTCACCGCGATCTCGACGCCCGCCAGGGTCAGGGTCTCACCCGGGTGCGCCAGGTGGGTGCGCCCGGCGTGCTCGGCCAGGGCGGTGGCGGCGCCCGGGCCGTGGACGACCCGGGCGCCCGGGTTGTCGGCCAGCAGCACCCGCAGCCGGTCCGCGTCGAGGTGGTCGGGGTGGGCGTGCGTGATCAGGACCAGGTCGAGGTCACGCAGGTCCTCGAAGTCGCGGGAGTAGGTGCCCGGGTCGATCAGCACGCGCGCGGACCCGGTCGCACCGGGGACGTCGACCAGGACGCAGGCGTGCCCGTAGTGGGTGATGTGCATGGTTCCTCCGGGGCTCATCGGGGCGCTCAGGGGTGGACGACGGTCATCCACATGGGGTGCTCGCGCCGCCGCATCGCCTCCACCGCCGTGGGCGCGTCGGCCAGCGCGAACCGCTGGGTGATGAGTTCGTCGACGTCCAGGGCGCCGGTGCCGAGCAGGCGCAGGACCTCGCGGGCGTCGGTGCGGGTGCAGGCGCGGGTGCCCACGAACCGCCAGCAGTTCACCATCAGCGCGGCCGGTGGCAGGGCCAGCGCGGTGCGGTTGGCGCCCATGTGCACCAGGGTGCCGCCGGTGGCGAGCGCGGCCACGGCCTGACCGGTCGCCGGGCCGTCGGGGATGAAGTCGAGCACCGCGTGCGCGCCCGCGGGGGTGACCTCCCGCAGCCGCCGGGTCAGCCCGCCGGTGCCCGCCCAGTCGGGGAGGTCGTCCAGCGCGATCACCTCGGTGGCCACCCGACCGGCCAGCGACCGGACGGCGTGCAGGCGTTCGGCGTCGCGCCCGACCAGGACGAGGCGGGACACGCCGAAGTGCTCGGCGAGCTTGGTGGTGGCGGTGCCCATGGTGCCGGTGGCCGCGGTGACGACGAGGGTCGACCCCAGCGGCAGGTCGGCGCACTTCAGCGCCCGCACCGCGTTGGCCAGGTCGTGCACCTTCGCGCCGACGTCGAAGTTGACGCGGTCGGGCAGCGGGTCGACCAGCCAGTGCGGGACCCGCAGGTACTCGGCCAGTCCCCCGTCGTGGTACTCGTCGTACAGCGGCATCGGGGCGTCGCCGAACGCCGCGTGGCCGATCATGGCCTGCTGGGCGCACATCATGTCGCGGTCGGTGCGGCAGTACGGGCAGTCGCGGCAGTTGAGGTTGGGGTGCACCCGGACCCGGTCACCGACCGCGGTCCCGGTGACCCCGGTGCCGACGGCCGCGACCGTCCCGGCGGCTTCGTGGCCGAGGGTCGTCGGCAGGTGCTTGAACGCACCGGATCGCAGCAGCCGCATCATCCCGGGCGCCAGTCCGGCGGCGGCGACCCGGACGACGACGTCGAGCGGCCCGGGTTCGGGCACCGGAATCCGTTCCAGCGCGATGGTGTCGGCGTCGCGGTGGGCGCGGGCGGCGAGCATGGTGGTCATCGAGCCCCCCTCGCCAGGGCGGCGGCGAGCCGTTCGGGGGTGCAGGGGTCGGCGGTGCGCGCGGTCTCGGCGATCTGCGGCAGTTCCCGGTGCGACAGCAGGGAGATGTACTGCCCCGCCTCGTCGTCCACGTCGGCGTGGGCGACGCCCAGGGGGATGCGGACGAGGTCGCCGGGTTCGAGGTCGACGATCCCGCGCTGGGTGAGCAGCGTGCGCCGCCCGCGCACCTGGTACTGGACCTCGTCGCCGTCGAGGGTGCGGCGGTAGCGGCGCTCACCACCGGTTGCCGTGACCACCGCCAAGCGGAACCGCGGCGCCTCGTACAGCACGGTCGTTCCGGTCCCGTCGCCGACGCGCAGCACCCGAAGGCGGTCTTCCTCGTCGTGGACCCGGTCGAGCAGTCGCCGTTCGTCCACGGGGAACACGGCGATGTCGTGCCCGTGGGCGCCCATGCACTGCGTGACGGCCTCGTTGACCTCCCCCGGTTCCCAGCCGGGGAACGGTGGCGAGACCGGTTGTGAGCTGCTCGCGGCCGTGGCCTTCTCCGCCACCGGGGCGGGGACGTAGAACAGCAGGTGGCTCTCCTGGCGGCCGTAGTTGTCGTGCGCCACGCCGCGCGGGATGCGGGAGAAGTCGCCGGGCTGGTGCTCGACCACGCCGAGTTCGGTCATCAGCGTCCGCTCGCCCGCGATCTGGTAGGAGATCTCGTCGACGTCGCAGTTGCGGTGGTAGAACGGTTGCCGGTTGTCCATGGTCTGCCACTCGACGCGGATCTGGTCGTTCTCGTACAGGCCGCGCGGCGGGGCGAACGGCTGCGCCCGGTACTGCTGCGGGTGGTGGACCACGGTCAGCGGCGGGTGCTCGCTCGCGAGCTTCATCGGCACCTCGCCCGGGTGCGGCGGGGCGAGCAGCAGTTCCTCGTCGCGGTCGATGCTGCGCAGCGGCCGGTCGGATTCCATGACCACGACGTCTTCGACGACCTTCACGGCGACCTCCTTGTCTCGCGGATCGTTGGGGTCATCGGTTTTCCGGCAGCGCGTCGTAGTAGCGGGCGGCGCCGGGGTGCAGCGGGACCGGGGATCGGCCCATGGTGGGCGGGTGCAGCGGGTAGGTGATGGGGCTGCGCTCGGGCGGCAGGTGCCGGTACTGCTGTTCGATGAGGTGGCGGGTTTCGCCCAGGACCCAGGCGACGGCGTGGGCCACGTCGTCGGGGAGGTCGCTGCGGGTGAGCACGAGGAAGTCGGAGAAGTCGAGGGTGCGGAACGCGCGGCGGCCGGGGAAGAAGTCGTCGTCGACGGTGGCGGCGGGCCAGCCGAAGTCGGCTTCCAGCGACGCCAGCACCTCGGGTTCGACCTCCAGGAAGTCGAAGTCCGGTCCGAACCGCTGCCAGTGCGGCAGCATGACCGCCTCGTGCACGACGGCGTTCGCGCGTCCGGCCAGCACGTGCTCGAACGACTCGAACGGCCGCTCGTCGGACAGGAACCCCCCGCCCCACCCCCGCACGTCGACCCCGGCGCGGTCGAGCAGGGCGTGCGCGGCCAGCCCGACGTGGTTGACGCCGTCGTCGACCGACGTGGCGACGGTCAGTCGCGGCTTGCGCTCCCGCAACTCGGCGAACGTCGTGGCGCCGATCGACTTGTGCACGCCGACGACGAGTCGGTCGCGTTGCGGCACCACGCCGAGCGCGCGCAACTCGGGGAAGGATTCGTCGCGGTAGACCCCGCGCGCGTCCAGGGCCGCGGTGGCGAACGCCGCGGGGGTGGTCATCGCGATGTCGACCTCCCCCCGGCCGACCGCGCGGACCGAGTCGCTGAAGCCGCGCCCGTTCCAGATCGCGATCCGGGTGTGCGGTCCACTGCGGTCGGTGAGTTCCTGGGAGATCCAACCGCAGACGCGGTGCAGGTTCGCCGTCCCCCAGTCACCCTTCAGGTGCAGGGTCAGCGACCGCCGGATGCGTGGTTCCGCCGGGCGCGCGGTCACTGGCCGCCACCTTCCTGAGTGGACTGATCGGTCTGTTCCATGGTAACCAGGTTGTTCAGGGTCCCGATGCCGTCGACCTCGACGCTGATCCGGTCGCCCGCGGTGAGGAAGACCTGCGGATCGCGGCGGTACCCGACGCCGCCGGGTGTGCCGGTGAGGATGAGGTCACCGGGTCGCAGCGCGGTGAAGGTCGAGATCGTGGCGATCAACCGCGGCACCGGGAAGATCAGCATCGACAGGTCGGACTCCTGCACCTTCTCGCCGTTGAGGACGGTGCGGATGCCCGCCCCCGCGAGGTTCACCCCATCGGGTGGGATCAGGTAGGGGCCGATCGGGGTGCAGGCGTCCCACGCCTTGCCCTGCACCCACTGGTGCGTCCGGTACTGGAAGTCGCGCATGGTGACGTCGTTGGCGACGGTGTAGCCCAGCACGTGGTGCGGGGCGTCGGCCTCGGTGATGCGCCTGCCCGCCCGCCCGATCACCACGGCCAGCTCGCCCTCGTAGTCCACCTGGGTCGATTCCGGCGGCAGCACGATGTCGTCGTGGGCGCCGATGAGGCTGGAGTCGAACTTCGGGAACAGCACGGGGTAGGTCGGCAGTTCGCGCTTCGTCTCGGTCACGTGGCCGAGGTAGTTGAGGCCGACGCAGAAGACCTTCGACGGCCTCGGCACGACCGGCAGCAGCCGCACCTCGTCGACCGGCACCTGTGCGCGCTCGTCGCGGACCGCGTCGCGCAACCACTCCGGACCGGTGTCCAGGCCCAGTTCGGTGCCGCCTTCGAGGGGGACCAGCGACGACCCCCGCAGTTCACCGACGCGGCGGACACCGCGGTGCTCGTAGCTCGCGTACGCCACCGGTCACCTGCTCCCACTGGTCTTGCGCCACGAGGCGAGCTGACCGCCCCACAGGTTCACGGTGTGCGGGATCGGCTCCCACCGCCGCGGCGCGTAGGTGGCGCGGTCGTCGTGGAACTTCTCCATCTCCGCCGACAGCTCGATGTGGTTGCCCGCGGGGTCGTCGAAGAAGACGAACAGGTTGTTGCCCGGACCGTGCCGCCCGGGTCCCCACGTCACGTCCACGCCCTCGTCGGTGAGCCGGTCGCACCAGGTCTTGAAGTCCTCCCACTCGGCCAGGTCGTAGGAGTAGTGGTCGATGTCGCCGCCCGCCCCGGTGTTCACCACCGCCAGGGTGTGGTGGTCGCGGTCGCTGCGCAGCCAGGCGAAGCGGCCGTCGTCGAGCTGGTCGGAGATGCGGAACCCGACCACGTCGACGAAGAACGCCACCACGGCCTCGACGTCGTCGGTGGCCAGGGTGATGTGCTGGTACTTGACCGGCCGCCGCCCGGTGTCCGCGGTGGCCTCGCCCTGGCGCTCGACAGCGGTGTGGAAGTGCACCCCGGTGCCGTGCGGGTCGACCGTCGCGATGCCGCGCGCGGGACCGATCCCGGCGTCGAGGTAGGCGGGGTCGAGGTCGGTGGTCGGGTGCCCGGCGGCGGACAGCCGTCGGGCGATCCCGTCGACGCCGTCGGGGTCGCGCACCTCGAAGCCGTAGTGCCGCAGGGCTTTGTCCCCCTCGACCAGCTCGATGACGTGGTGACCGCTGCCCCATCCCAGCCGCAGCCCGCCCGCCGGGAGTTCGTCGTGCACGACCATGCCCAGCACCCGCCGGTGGAACTCGGCGGTCGCGGCCACGTCGGGGACGGCGAAACCGACGTGCGACACCGCGGTCCGGGTCAGGCTCCCGGCCGCGCCGCGTTCGGCCAGCACCACCCGCTGTGGTTCATCCATGGTTCAACACCCTTTCCGGTGAGGTGGGGTTCGAGGCGGGCGTCCAGGACAGGACGCGCGCGCAGGTCTCGGCGCTGCTGCCCGCGGGCCAGGCGGCGGCCACCACGCGGTCCGGTCGCAGCAGCGCGAAGCGCCCCGCGTGGTCGGCGAGTTCGCGCACCAGGGCACCGTCGACGTCGATCAGCACCCGGTGACCGGTGCGGGGCATGTCGTCGCCGAGGACCACCCGCACCGCCACCGCGCCCAGTCCGCGCACGACCGGTTCGACCGCGGCCCAGTCCGCCTCGGCGGTCCCGACCCCGAGCACGGCCCACCCGGTGCCGAGCGCGTCGTCGAGGCGGCGTACCCGGTGGGTGCCGGTGTCGAACACCAGCGGCTGCCCCACCGGCACGCCGACGGTCTCGGGCCGGTCGCCAGGGACCACCAGCCCGTCGGTGTAGTGCAGCGCGGGCCGGTACCGCATCTCCTCCAGGTGGGCGCGGCCCTCGTCGGTCGCCACGGCGCGGGCGACCACGGCGTCGCGCCGGGCCGCCACCCGGCGCGAGGTGGTCATGACGACCCGGCCGAGCCGTTCCGACAGCCGCACCGTCGCCAGCGCGTGCGGGCCGCGTTCGCTGTGGTAGCTGCTCAGCACCCCCGCGTCGAGGCGCCCGGCCAGGACGTCGGCGATCTTCCAGGTGAGGTTGGCCGCGTCCCGGATTCCGGAGTTCAGGCCCTGGCCCGCGAACGGCGGCATCATGTGGGCGGCGTCGCCGAGCAGGAACGAGCGCCCGATCATCCACTCGTCGGCCACCACGGCGTTGAAGCGGTAGTTGACGGCCCGCTCGACCTGGTCCTCGGTGATCACCCGGTACCCGGACAGCAGTCGCCGGATGAGGTCGAACGGCGGCTCCCGGTCCGGGGTCCCCTCGCCGTCGAAGAGCCGGAACTCGTAGCGGCAGCGCCCGCCGAGCCCGGGCACGATCACGTGCGGGCGGTCCGGGTCGCCGTGGTGCATGGCGAACCGCTCGGTGTGCGGGTCGTCGAGGGTGTCCACGACCAGCCACACCTCGTCGTGGCTGCGCCCGGTCATGCCGACGCCCTGCAACAGCCGGGTGGCCGAGCGCCCGCCGTCGCACCCGAGGACGTACGCCGCGTCGATCGCCACCGGCGCGGTTCCGGTCCGCGCGTGGACCGTCACCCGGTCGGGGTGCTGGTCGAACCCGGTGACCCGGGTGTCGAACCGCAGGTCCGCCGTCGGCGCCGCCGCCACGGCGGCGGCCAGCGCGCGTTCGAGGTCCGGTTGCGCGAACGGGTTCTTGAACGGGTGGGCGAGCCGGAACGGCCGGGGCCCGCGGGCGTGGAACAGCACCTGCCCGTCGCGGCCGTGGTAGCGGGTGCCGGTGCCGGGCACGATCACCGGCAGGACCCGGTCGACGACCCCCGCCTGCTGGTACACCCGCAGGGCCTCGTCGTCGATGCTGATGGCCTTCGGCTCGTCGCTGGTGCCGCCGCGCTGTTCGAGCACGACCACGCCGACGCCGCGGGCCGCGAGCAGCGCGGCGGCGGTCAGGCCCACCGGGCCCGCACCGCAGATCACCACGTCGACGCGGTCGCCCGTCGCGTTCGGCGCCATGGCCCCACCTCTTCCCGCTCGTCCGGTCCGCTGTCGACACAGTACGAGCGGTGTCCTGTTTTTCGTAAGTCTCGTCCTGATTTACAGGACAGACCGGAACTGGCTACGGTGTGCCCATGGCCGGACCCACTGACGCGGCGAGCGGCAGCTACCGAGAGCGCAATTCCACCGCCGACCGGGCGCTGGACATCCTGCTGCTGTTCAGCGCGGACAAGCCGGTCTGGGCGGGCGCGGAGATCGCCGCGCGGCTGGGGGTGGCGCGCTCCACCGGCTACCGCTACCTGCAAAGCCTCACCGGCACCGGGTTCCTGGAGGAGGCCGCCGGGGGGTTCCGGCTGGGACCGCGCATCTTCGAGCTGGCGCGGCTGGCCCGGACCGGGATCGGGTTGTCCGAGGTCGCCCTCCCGGCCATGCGGGCACTGGCGGCGAGCGTCGGCGAAACCGTGCTGCTGACCAGGCGTTCTGGTCGCTCGGTCGTGTGCCTCGACCTGGTCGAGGCCCGGCACGCGGTGCGGCTGTCCTACGAGCGCGGGCACGTGCTGCCGATCAACGCGGGCGCCGCCGCCGAGGTGCTGCTCGCCTGGGCCGACCCCGGCGAGGTCACCGCGGTCCTGGACCAGGCCCCGCTGGAGCGGTTCACCGCGAAGACCCTCACCGACCCCGCCGCCCTGCGCACCCGGCTCGCCCACATCCGCAAGCGCGGCGTCGCGATCTCCCAGGGTGAACTCGACGACCACATCCTCGGCGTCGCGGCGCCCATCCGCGACGCCGCGGGCTCGGTGCGCGCGGCGATCAGCGTCGCCGCGCTGGCCGCCCGGGTCCCGCCGGGCGAGCTGAGGACCGTCGAGGCCGCGGTGGTCGACGCCGCGGCAGCCGTCTCCCGCGAACTCGCGCTGCGCGACGCCTGACCGCCCCGGTCACCGTCAGCCCCCGACGGCGGACCCTCGACTCGGCAGCGTCACCGCCCTGGGCATGCCGTTCGGGTCCGTCCTCGCCGGGTGGGCGGCCGACGCCCGGGGCAGGCGCACCCCGATGGCGGTGGCCGTCACCTGGATCTCGGCGACGATGCTCGCCGCCGCGCTCGCGCCGGACCTCACCCGGCTCAGTCCTCCGCGTCGCGCACCACGAGGGCGATCTGCACCCGGTTCTCGACCGCCAGCTTGGCGAACAGGTTGCCGGTGTGCGCCTTCACCGTCGCGACGCTGATGTGCAGCCGTTCGGCGATCTCCGGGTTGCCCAGCCCGTCGGCGACGGCCCGCGCGGTGTCGAGTTCCCGTTCGGTCAGGGTGGACAGCTTCGCCCGCGCGGCCTCGCGGGACGAGCGGCGGGCGGCGGCGGACCCCGACCCGGTCGCGGCGGCGATGACCCGCGCCATGGCCGCCGGGGACAGCACGGGGTTCCCCTCGGCGACCGCGCGCACCGCGTCGACGATCCGCGCGGGCGGGGTGTCCTTGAGCACGAACCCGAGCGCCCCGGCGCGCAGGGCACCGAGGACCAGGTCGTCGGAGTCGAAGGTGGTCAGCACGAGGACCTTCGGCGGCCCCGGGCGGGTGAGCAGTTCCCGGGTGGTGCTGAGCCCGTCGCGGCCGGGCATGCGCACGTCCATCAGCACCACGTCCGGTCGCTGTTCGGCCACCGCGGCGAGCGCGGACTCCCCGTCGGCCGCCTCCGCGACCACGGTCAGGTCCGGCTCGCCGTCGACGACCAGGCGCAGCGCCATCCGCACCAGTCGGTCGTCGTCGACGATGACCACCCGCGTCGGCTCACGCGCGCTGCCCACTCAGCCTCCCCCGGGGTGGTCCTGCCCGGGCCAGGGTAGTCGCGCGGTGAGCAGGTACCCGCCGCCGGGCGTCGGCCGGTGCTCCAGCGCGCCGCCCGCGAGGGCGACGCGTTCGCTGAGGCCGAGCTGGCCGAAGCCGGAGGACGGTGGCCGGGCGCCCGCCGCGGTGGCGGCCGAGTTGCGGACGTCGACGCGCAGTTCGCCCCCGGCCGTTCCCCCCAGGGTGACGCGCACCCGCGCCCCGGGGGCGTGCTTGGCGGCGTTGGTCAGTCCTTCTTGGACGACGCGGTAGCAGGTCCGCCCGACGACCTCGGGCGGTTGGCTCGTCACGCTGTCGGTGAGGGTGACCTCCAGCCCGGAGCCGCGGGCGGCGGCGACCAGTTCGGGAACGCGGTCGAACGAGGGCTGCGGCGCTTCCGGGCGATCCGGGTCGCCCCGGAGCACGCCGAGCACGTCCCGCAGTTCCTCCAACGCCTGCCGGGAGCCGTCCGCGATCCCGCGGACCAGCATGCGGTGCTCCTCGGCGGTGAGGTTGTCGCGGTGGTCCAGCACCCCGGCCTGCATGGCCACCAGGGAGATCCGGTGCGCGAGCACGTCGTGCATCTCGCGGGCGATCCGGTTGCGCTCCTGGGCCCGGGCCTGCGCGGCGCGCGCCGCCTGCTCCCGTTCCGCGCCCTCGGCCCGGTCGCGCAGGGACCGCACCTCCACGCGCCGGGCGCCGATGGCCGCGCCGATGGCCACCGCGGTGCCCGCGGTCAGCGCCGGGAAGACGAGTTCGAGCCACGTCGGAACCGGTGGGGCGTCGATCGGGTAGAGGTCGGAGGCGAATTGCGAGGCGACCACGAAGGCGAGCACCACCGGGCCGATCTCGACCGGGCGGCGGCGGGTGGCGAGCGAGCACAGGACCAGCAGCGCGGCGCCGGTGGCCAGCGTCGAGGCGGCCGAGGCGACCGTGACCGCCGTGGCCACGGCGATCGGGAACCGCCGCCGCCACGGCAGCAGCACCAGGCAGGCGAGCGCGAGCAGCGGATCGCCGGTGACCAACCAGGAACACGTGTCCGCCGCGCACCCCGGCGGCACCAGCGCGGCGACGGAGAACCAGAAGGCGGTGCCCAGCAGCGCGGCCACCGCCAGCCGCCACGCCTCCCGCCACCACCTGCCCGGCCGGGGTGCGATGTCCGTGCTCACCCCGCCATTGTCGCAAGACCGCCCAACCGGTGCACCGGTCCTGGGGCCTGCGCACCCCCGACCGTGGTCGCATGCGGGCATTCGACCCGGGTCCAGTGTGGGCCGAGCCGCCGGACCGATGTGCCGCCGGTGCCGAGTGGACAGGATCGTTCCCGGACCGGTGCGCACCGCCCCGTCCATCAGCCCTCGCACAGTGTCGACAGGAGGACAGGAATGCACAGAACCCTGCCGGTCGCCCTCGCCGCGACCGCGGTGCTGGCGACCGCTGTTCCGACCGCGTCAGCGGCGGCAGCGCGGACCCTGGAGTGGGGCGCGTGCCCGGAGGGGGTCGCCGCGCCCCGGCTCCAGTGCTCGACCCTCGAAGTCCCGCTGGACCACCGCGACCCCGGCGGCAGGAAGATCGAGATCGCGATCTCCCGGCTGGCGAGCGAGAACCCGGCGCGGCGCCGCGGCGTGCTGCTCACCAACCCGGGCGGCCCCGGTGGTGAAGGGCTCGGCTACCCCGCCACGCTGGCCGGGGCCGGGCTGCCCCAGGAGGTGCTGGACTCCTACGACATCATCGGGTTCGACCCGCGCGGCGTGGGCCGCAGCACGCCGGTGACCTGCGAGCTGACCCCGGAGCAGCAGGCCAGAGGCGCTTTCGCGCGGTACGCGCACACCGCGGCCGACGTCACCCGCGAGGCCGGGTACGCCCGCGCCACCGCCGAGCAGTGCGCCACCTCCCCCACCGCGTACATGCTGCCGCACACCACCACCGCGAACACCGCCCGCGACATGGAGCGGATTCGGGTGGCGCTGGGCGAGCGAAAGGTCTCGTTCCTCGGCGCCTCCTACGGCAGCCACCTCGGCGCCGCGTACGCGACGATGTTCCCGGACCGCGGCGACCGGATCGTGCTCGACAGCAACCTGGGCGCGGGCGGCTACGACGCCACGGCCATGCGGAGGTTCGCCCGCGGCCTGCAGGACCGGTTCCCGGACTTCGCCGCGTACGCCGCCGCGCACCCCGAGCACGGCCTGGGCAGCACCCCGGAGCAGGTGACCGCCGAGTTCTTCGACCTGGCGGAGCGACTGGACGCGAAGCCGGTCCAGGGCGTCGACGGACTGGCGTTCCGCGGGCTGACCTTCGAATACCTCTACAGCGACGCGGCCCTGCCCGCGCTGGCCAAGACCTGGCAGGCGCTGGCGGCCGACCGGCCGGTGCCCCTGCCGCCGGTGGTCGACCGCGACAACCTCATGTCCGCCCGCCTGTACGTGATCTGCGGTGATTCCCGCTGGCCGGATTCGATCCGGGACTACCAGCGCGCCGTCGCGGTCGACCGGGTGAGGTACCCGATGCTGGGCGGGGCCACGGCCAACATCGGGCCGTGCGCCTTCTGGCCGGACGAGCGCACCGAGCCGCCGGTGCGCATCGGCGACCGGGGCCCGTCGAACGTGCTGCTGCTGCAGAACGAACGCGACCCGGGCACGCCGCTGGTCGGCGCCCGCGAACTGCGGCGGGCGTTCGGGCAGCGGGCCACGCTGGTCACCGCCGACCAGGGCGGGCACGGGGTCTACCCGTGGGACGGCAACAGGTGCGCCAACGACGCGGCGACGGAGTTCCTGACCACCGGGCACCGCCCCGCGCGAGACCTCGCCTGCCCGGCGGAACCGGGCGAATGAGCGGGAGGCCGTCCGTGTTCGACCTCGACCGGAGCCGCCGGACCGCCCAGCGGGTCGAGCCCGGCGACGGGCACGCGCTGCGACGGTTCCGGTCGAGGTCGAACACGGGCGCGGCGATGCCGTGCACGTGCGGTGGTCAGGCCGCCCAGGACGACGATCGAGGGTGCCTGTTCATCGTGGTGCGTCGGCTTCCGCCGCCGGGAGGTGGTCGGGCAGGCCGAAGAACCGGTGGACGCGGGAGACGAACCAGTCGGGCCGCGCCAGGTGCGGGTAGTGCGTGCGGGTGGGTGCCTGCTCGACCACGGCCGTGGGGATGCGGTCGGTGAGCCAGTCGGCGTAGTCCGCACCGGGGTCTGTCCCGTGCAGCGACAGGTACGGCACATCGGGCGGCAGGGTCGTGACGCGTCGGGACCACGCCGCCAGCGCGTCGGCGTCCCAGTCGAGCAGCGGGGTCCAGAACCCGGTGAACACGTCCCGGTCGAGGGTGTGGCGGCGCTCGATGTCGGCCACCAGCGCGGGGTCCAGCTCGCCGTACAGCGAGGTGAACAGCGTACGGGCGAAGTCCGCGAAGCCCTCCCCCCGCACGGTGGCGGCCACCTCCGCGGGCAGCGGGTCGACCCGCAGCGACTGGTCGACGTTGACCACGCCGCGGGTCGGGTGGCGGGCCGCGTAGGCGGTCGCGATCACCCCGCCGAGGGAGTGGCCGACGACGAACGGCGTCTGCCCCTCCCCCAGCGATTCCAGCAACCCGTGGATGTCCGCCACCGACTCGTCGATCCCGTAAGGCGGGATTCGCGGTGAGTCACCGTGACCGCGCAGGTCGACGCGCAGCACGCGGAAGTGCCGCCGCAGGTCGACCGGGTCCCAGGAGCCCCGGTTCTCGGTGATGCCGTGGACGGCCACGAGCAGCGGTCCCGTGCCGTCGAGGTCGTGGGCCAGGTGGTTGTCCGGTGTCATGGTCACTCCTTCGAAAGACGGCGGGCCGCCGCTCACCGGTGCTGGTCGGGGGTGTCGGGCCGCATGGTCTGGATGACGCGGTCTAGGTAGTCGACGACCACCCGCTGCGCGTCGGGGTCCAGGGCTCGGCTGGCCTCGTCGACGGCGAGGATCGAGGGGCGCAGCAGGGCGAGGCTGGCCCGGTGCGCCGACGGCGTGGTGGTGACCGTGACGCGGCGGCGGTCGGCCTGGTCGGGCACCCGCTGGACGTGCCCGGCCCGTTCGAGGCGGTCGACGACGACGGTGACCGAGGCGGTGCGCAGGCCCAGCCGGGTCGCGAGCTGCGCGGGGCCCATCGGGCCGTGCTGCTCCAACAGGGCCAGCGCGTCGAGGTCGGTGGCGTTGACACCCAGTTCGCGCGCGGTGCGGGCGGAGAACTCCCGTGCGGTGTTGATCAGGTTGCGGATCGCCAGGGTGACCTCGGACAGCTCGGGCAGCTCCACGTCGCTCATCGGCCGGATACCTCGTATCGTCTAGTAGCTAGATAAAATGGTACAGTTGTCGTGTCGCCACCGCCACCGAGTGCCGGTCCCGGCACCAGCCCAGCCACCCTTCCCCATCGGAGGACGCACCCGCATGTCCGCACCCAGCATCCTGATCTCCGGAGCGAGCATCGCAGGCCCCGCACTGGCCTACTGGCTCCGGGCCGCGGGCTGGCGCACCACCGTGGTGGAGCGCTTCGACGGCCTGCGCGAGGCCGGGCACAACATCGACGTGCGCGGCGCGGCGCGCGAGGTCGTGCGCCGGATGGGGATCGAGGACACCCTGTTCGCCTCGGCCACCGGCGAGCAGGGCACCGAGTTCCTCGACGCAGGCGGTCGCAGCATCGCCGTGTTCCCGCGCGCCACCTCCGAGACCGGCGGGGCCACCGCGGAACTGGAGATCCTGCGCGGCGAGCTGTCGCGGGTGATCCACGAGGCCACCCCGCCCGGGACCGAGTACCTGTTCGGCGACTCGATCACCGACCTCGACGACCGCGGCGACCGGGTCGAGGTGACCTTCCGGGAGGGGCCCCGGCGCAGCTTCGACGTCGTGGTGGTCGCCGAGGGCCTGACCTCACGCACCCGGTCGCTGGTCATGCCGCGGGCCGACATCCGCCACCTCGGCCTCTACATGGCGTTCCTGACCATCCCCCGCACCGACGAGGACAACGACTTCTGGCGGTGGTTCCACGCCCCCGGGCAGCGCCAGGTGATCACCCGCCCGGACAACCTCGGCACCACCCGCGCCCTCCTGGCGTTCATGACCAACCTGCGCGGCCTGGAGAACCTGGACCAGCGCGCGCAGACCGAACTGCTGCGCCGGACCTTCGCCGACGTCGGCTGGGCCGCCCCGCGCATCCTCGACGCCCTCGACGACGCCCCGTACCACTTCGACGCCATCGGCCAGGTCCGCCTGCCCACCTGGAGCCGGGGCCGGGTCGGACTCGTCGGCGACGCCGCCCACTGCGCCAGCCCCCTGAGCGGGATGGGCACCAGCCTCGCCCTGGTCGGCGCCTACGTCCTGGCCGCCGAACTCGCCACCGCCCCCGACCACACCCGGGCGTTCGCGCGGTACGAACACCGCATGCGCCCCTACGTCGAGGGCGCCCAGGACCTCGGCCCGGGGACCCCGCGGCTCGCCTTCCCCCGCACCCGAGCCGGGATTCGCGTCCTGCACACCGCGGTCAAAGCCGCCGCGAGCGCCCCCGCCCGACGGCTCGCGATGCTCGACCGCTTCGCCGCGCCCCCCGCGGACAAGATCGAACTCCCCGACTTCTTCCCCGGGGGCACCCACCGCCACGCCGCCGCCCCGGGGTGTCGGCCGGTGCGGCGGCCATAGCTCCGCGGTGCAGCGGCCGCCCGCACCGCTACGCCGACAGGCGCGGCAGCGCGACCAGCTCGTCGCGCCGGGGGCGGCGAACGCCGAGCCGATCGCCGCCCGCAGGTGCGGCCGGACGGCCGCCAACCGCCAGTCCGGTGTCCACGATTCGGCGACGGAGTCGCGGTCGACCCGGTCGAACCCCTCGTCGACCAGCTCGATGTCGACCAGCTCAATCACGCCACGGGGTGCCATCACCGCCCGCAGCGCGGCCGCTCCGGCAGTGGCGCCCACGTGCCGCTTACCCGCGCGAAACCACCGCCGTGGGGCTGGCAGCCCTCCTGACACCGGCCTGTGGCGATCACCGCCACACCGGTGGCGACCGGCGGACACCGCTCCGGGCGCTCATGATGGAGTGGACAACCAGCAGCCTGCGGAACGGAGTCGGCATGACCGGGATCGGGCTGTGGCGCCCACCGCGCCTGTTCGCGACCGCCGCGGCGCGGTGGCGACCCCGGGGGACCCGCCGTGGCTGACATCATCTCCGCGATCGACTCGGTCATCGGGTGCGAGCAGTGCGGCGGCCCGCTCGGCGGGAGCCCGTCGGGGGACTTCTGCGGTCCGGGCTGCGCGAGCGCGTGGGCGGCCGGGCGGGTGGGTGCGCGGCCGGGTGACGTGGTGGCGGCTTTCCCGGCGCTGGCCGAGGCCGCCAGGGAGATCGCCGCCTCGCTGCGCGCGGGTGCGGCGGGTGGCCAGATCGTGTGGCGTGGCGACGACGAGTGAAGGTCGTCCGCCGGTGGGAGGAACTGTCGACCACCGCGGCGTCGAACCCGTGACCCACCAGGTCGCCGATCGCCACACCGACACGATCCCCCGGCAGGGGAAGACGTCGTGCCAGTCGCCGCCGACCGCGTTCCCGGCACCGGGGACGCAGCGGGCGGAGAAGGTGGAGCCGGGGATCGGGGGGAAGCTCGTCGGCAGCGCGGGGTCGTGGACCAGGGCGGTCGCTCACGTCTGGAGTGGACGCAGGCGGGCCGGCCCGGGTTGCCCTGGCCCCCGGGCTGACCGGTTCAGCCGGTCACGCCGTGTTGGCCGTTTTCGATGTGGCCGCGGAAGGTGCGCTCGAAGCCGGGGTCGGTGTTGATCCGCACGGTCATGTCGTACCAGCGCCGACCGTACTGGCCCGCGCGCCACGTGTCCGCGGTCGTCCCACCCGGGGCGACGGTGTAGGTCCAGGGGCCGTCGGTGCGGTAGGCGTTGGCGTGCACGGTGAAGGTGACCGGGGTGCTGCCGCCGTTGGCGAAGGTCAGGGTGACCGTGCCGCCGTTCGCGGTGCTGAGGTCGGCGGTGACCTCGGTGGCGGCACCCGCGGTGTTGAGGTCGCCCTTGGCGCGCCGGGCGAAGCCGTTGGGGCCGTGGCAGGACAGGTCGTACTTGCCGCCGCCGTAGGCCCCGGCGTTGAACGGGTCGGTGGTCGTCGCGCCCGGGGTCACGTCGTGGTGCCAGGGCCCGTCTGTCCGGTGGGCGTTGGCGTAGACGGTGAAGTGCGTGGTGCGGGTGCCCCTGTTGGTCATGCTGAAGGTGACCCGACCGGTGGACTTCGACTGGCTGAGGTTGGCGTTGGGCTGGTAGGGCAGTTTCCGCGCGGGCTTCGTCCCCGGTTCCTGGACCGGGGCCACCTGCGGGTCCGGCGGGGAGGGCACCGCCGGACCGGTGCCACCGGTGGGCACGGGGCGGGTGAAGCCCGGGTACGGGGCCGTCGTCGTCGTGTCCAGGGCGGAGGTCAGGTCCCCGCACAGGTCGCGCCGCCACGGGCTGATGTTGGTCTCCCGGACGCCGGTGACGACCTCCAGGAACCGCAGGACCGAGGTGTGGTCGAACAGTTCCGAGCACACGTTGCCGCCGCGGCTCCACGGGGACACCACCAGCATGGGAACGCGTGGTCCGAGCCCGATCGGCACGCCGTCGACGTGTTCGCCGGTCGCCGACGCGGGCGGGACGGGGGGTGGCACGTGGTCGAAGTAGCCGTCGTTCTCGTCGTAGTTGAGCAGGAACACCGTCTTGTCCCACACCCGCCGGTTCGACGCCAGCGCGTCGAGCACCTGCCACACCAGTTCCGACCCGGTGCTCGGCCCGTCCGAGGAGGGGTGTTCGCACTGGTCCTCCGGGGCGATCAGCCACGACACCGCGGGGAGGCGGTCGTCGGCGACCGCGTCGCGGAAGCTCGCGGTGAGGCCGCCCGCGCGCACCCGCCGCAGGGCGCGGTCGAACAGGCTGCGCTCGGCCGCGCCGAGGGTGGCCACGCCCCGGTCGAGGGTGGCCAGCAGTTCGTTCCGCTGGGCCCCGCTGCCCGCCTGCCGGACCGCCGTGTAGAAGGAGTCCATGCTCCGGTGGGTCGTCCTGGCCAGCGCCTTGCGCGCCACGGCCTTGAACGTCCGGAAGAACTCCAGGTTGTTGTTCTGGTAGTTGTCCCACTCGTGGAACACCTGCCACGGGACACCGGCCCGCTCCAGCCGCTCCGCGTAGGTGGTCCAGGAGTACCCCGCGTGGGTGTCCTCGGCGTAGGCGGCGTTGCCGATCGCGCGGGTCCCGTCCGGCTCGTCGCCGATCATGCCGGTGACGTGGAAGCTGCGGTTCGGGCTGGTCGAGCTGATCGCCGAGCAGTGGTAGGCGTCGCAGATGGTGAACGCGTCGGCGAGCTGGTAGTAGAAGGGCAGGTCGGCGCGGTCGTAGTGGCACATGGTGTGCACGCCCTTCGCGGGCACCCAGTTGTCGTACCTGCCCCGGTTCCAGGCGCTGTGCCCGTCGCTCCAGGAGTGCGGCGTGCCTTGCAGGTGGTGGTTGTCCGTTCCGTACGGCAGCACGTGACCGCCCGAGCCGTCCGGCTGGTGGTACACCGACCGGCCGTTGACCCCGAGCTGGATCGCGTTGCGGTCGGAGTACCCGCGCACACCCCTGAGCCTGCCGAAGTAGTGGTCGAACGACCGGTTCTCCTGCATGAAGACCACGACGTGCTCGACCACGTCCAGCCCACCGGTCGGCGCGTCCCGGGCGAGCGCCCGGACCAGGCTCGGCGGCAGCGCCGACAACGCTCCCGCCGCCATTGCCGCACCCAGAAAAGCCCGCCGGTCCACGAGACCTCCACGAATCGCACAGCCTGATCGGTGCACGGGAACGCGAGTTCGACAAAAACCTTGCCGCACAACACATCCGCGAGCTTGCCAAGGCGATGCTAAAGACTTTCCAACGGTTGCGTCCAGGCACCGCCGGTGAACGCTGGTGAACGACCAGGTGTGCGCCAACGCCCGACCGACGAGGGCGTTTCGTGCCGTGGTGGTCGGTCGGGTCGCCGGTGTCCGCTCAGCGGGTGGTCCACTTCTGGGTGGCACTGCCCGCGCAGGTCGTGACGACCAGGAGCGCGCCGTTCGCGGCGGTCCTGGCGTCGAGGCACTTGCCCAGCGAACGCAGGGTGCCGTCGGCGTCGGCGGTCCACCGCTGGTTCGCGCGACCGTGGCAGTCCCAGAGGATGACGCGGGTGCCGTCCGCGGTGCCACCGGCTTCGACGTCGAGGCACTTGCCCAGCGAGCGCAGGGTGCCGTCGGTGCCGGTGGTCCACCGCTGGTTGGCTCCACCGTGGCAGTCCCACAGGATGGCCCGGGTGCCGTTGGTGGTGGCCTGGTCCTTGACGTCGAGGCAGCGCCCGCCCGCGCCGAGGAGGGTGCGCCCGGCGGGCGGGGCGCCCTTGGTGGTGATCCGGACGGTGGCGCTGGTGGCGCCCGCCGAGACGGTCTCGACGGTGATGCCGTTGGCGGCGTCGGTGACGCGGGCGCCGACGTCGAGGTCGGTGTCGTCCTTGCCGGTCGTGGCCGCGGACGGGTCGACGAGGGTGGAGGTGTGGTAGGCGCCCTGGGTGGTCAGGTGCAGTTGCACGCCCTCGCCGACACCGGTGTCGAGGGTGTTGCCGTTGCGGCGGTAGGCCACGGTGATCCGCTCGGTGCCGGAACGCGGGATCTCCAGGACGCGGGTCCCGGGGGTGGAGTCGGGGGCGTGCAGGGGCACGAGGGTGTAGGTGCCGGAGGCGGGCGCGGTGATGAGCTGCGCCGCGGGCAACCAGCCCATGTGGAGCAACTCGGGCGCGGACAGGCCGCTCCGGTACCCACCGCCGCCCATCGGCGAGGAACCGCGGTAGTCCGCGTCGACGCAGTCCGACAGCGTGCCCGCGGTGCAGGTCTTGGCGCTCAGGTGGCGGAAGCCGAGGTTGTGGCCGAGTTCGTGGACCACCCCGCTGGGCGGCGTGCCGGTCGCGTTGTCGGGCATCCAGGTGGTGGGGCCCGGCTGCTGCCCGAGCCCGCCCCAGCCGCACTTGGCGAGCCGGTTGGGGAACCAGATGGCCAGCGAGTCGAAGCCGCTGATCCCCTTGGCGGACAGGGCCTGCCTGGTCTTGCTGTTCATCGCACCGGAGTCGCAGCCCGCGGCCACGCCGATGGCCAGCGGACCGATCACCTCCGGTTGCCCGGCGAGCGGCGCGAAGTCCAGGGCGCCGTTGCTCGCCTCGCGGTAGTAGCGCGCCAGCGACGTGTCCGCGCCGAAGTACATGTCGCGCACCTTCGCGCGGAACGCGGCAGAGGAGTCGATCCGGTCGTCGGTGAAGTCGACCAGCACCACCGCGATCCGCTTGGTCACCGCCACGGGCGCGGGCGCCGCGGGCGCCTGGGCCGACTCGGTCGCCGACACCGACCCGGTGGACACCACCACCGCGCCGCTCAGCACCAGGGCCGCACCCAGCGCGAGCACCGCGCGACGCCGAAAACGCTGCTTGTCCATGGAGGACTCACTTTCCGCTGGCAGGGGCGTCATTCATATATGACCACCGACCCCGCGGGCAAACATCGCACATCCGGACGACCAAGTGGACCGGCATTTCATCACCAACAGCACAGGGCGACCGATCGTCGATCCCACGGCGCAGAACGGTGTGCCCGGCAGTGGCGCGATCCTTTTACTTTTCACGGTTTCACCACGGTGTGCGCTGGTCAGCGCCACAGCGGGTGACGCACTGCCGATTCACACTCTTGAGTGATTCATCAACACGTGCCTACAGTCGGCGGCACGCCCGTCCCGGGCGTCGATTTCCCGAGTCACATCCTGCGTTTTCCCCCTGACTCCCAGGAGAATCCGTGCTCGTCAAGAAAATCGCCGTGGCCCTGCTCGGCCTGGCCGCGTTGACCGGAGCCGCGGTTCCCGCGGCCGCGGCTCCGGCCCAACCCGCGATCATCGGCGGCGGCTACGCCCAGACCGGCCCGTGGGCCGTCGCGATCATGGTCAACGGGGCGCAGAACTGCTCCGGCTCGATCGTCGCCGCCCGCTGGGTGATCACCGCCAAGCACTGCGCCAACAGCGCCAACCGGTTCCTCATCGGCAGCACCGACCGCAACGCCGGTCAGTCCCGCACCGCCGTGCGCTCGGTGTCGCACCCGTCGGCCGACCTCATCCTGTACCAGATCAACAGCCCGGTGAGCACGACCTACGCGGCCCTGACCACCACCGCGCCCGCGGTCGGCAGCAGCGAGCAGGTGTACGGGTTCGGGCGCACCGAGTCCGCCCGCGACTCCCGCTACCTCAAGGTCGCCACCATGCGCATCACCGGCAGGAGCAGCAGTTTCATCGACGCCACCCAGAGCAACGGCTACACCGGCCCCGGCGACTCCGGGGGCCCGGTGTTCCAGAACGGCCGCCTGATCGGCGTGCACTCCTACGGCAACACCTCCGCCGGGACCTCCGGGCACGTGAACGTGTACACCTACCGGCAGTGGATTCAGACCACCATCCAGGGCTGACCGGCGTGGGGGCACCCGTGGCGCACGGGTGCCCTCACCAGTCCCAGCGCACCGCGTAGATGCCGGGGTCGGCACCGGACACCGCGAACTGGGCGGTGGTCCCGTCCAGGCGCAACCCACCGCCCCGGGCCGCCCTCCCCCCGTCCGCCACCAGCCAGCGACAGCGTTCGGGCACGGCACGCGGGTGGAACTCGACCTCGACGAAGTACTCGCGGACCGGGAACCGCAGCTTGCGTTCCGTGCGAACGCTCCTGGGCGCGCCCGGCGGGTAGACGATCTCGTACTCGACCATGACCACGTCGCCCCGCGCCAGCTCCCGGTCCAGCCTCAGCGAGGCCACCATGGACCCGAACTCCGGCAGGTACGCCACCTCCCCGACCGAGCAGTGCCGCACCGGCCGCACCCACTGCCCCGTCGGGTGCGGCTCGTCGAGCACGGACACGACCGGCAACCGCGACACCCCGGACCGCGCGGCCCGCAGCACCAGGCGCACGGCCAGGGACACCTCAGCCCCGTCCGCACCCAACCGCAGGACGTCGTGGTGGCTCAGCCGCATCAGGAACTCGTCCTCGTCGTCGACCTCCCCCAGCAGCGGCGGCACCTGGGGCTCCCCCGGCCACACCGCCTCCGGCGACACCCGCCGCTGCCGTTGCGGCCCGCGCGGCCTCGGCGGTCCCACGACCCCGGTCAGCGTGCCCGCCGGGATCGACAGGACGTCCTCCAGGACGACCAGCGCCCGCAACGACTCCTGGCGCTCCGGTCGCCGCTTGCCGGACTGCCACTGGCTCAGCGTGGCGATGCTGACCCGGCACCCGCGTCGGGCGAGGTGGCACCTGATCCGTTCGAGGCCCAACCCGCTGCGCGCGATCGCCGCCCGCAACACCCGGTCGAACGAATCCGTCTCCACCGGCCCACAGTGCCACCGCACTCCACCCGCGACAATCCCCTCCCGCGTTCCAGCGGGACTTCGCCGGGTGGAGTTGTGCGGTGTCGTGCGGCCCCTCCCCACCGAGGTGGAGAGGGGTGAGGTGGGGAGGGGCCGCGTGCCGGGTCGGGCTCCCGGCACACCTGGTCGATCAGACCGTGATCGACCAGGAGTCGAGGACACCGGTGTTGCCGGTGCGGGTGTCGGTGACCTCCAGGGTCCACGTGCCCGAGGCCTGCTCGGCGAACGGGCTGAACGAGTGGGTGGCGGTGCCCGGGAACGGGGTGCAGGCGGAGCCACCGGAATTCTTGAGCTGGTACCACCAGCCCGCCGGGCTGACGACCCGCAGTCGCAGGTCCTCCTGGCAGGTGTGGCGGGCGGTGACGGACACCCGGACCGGGTTGGCCGCCGCGCCGGTCGCCGTGGAGGAGATCCGGCTGGCGGCGGTGCGCTGGTCGGCGATGGGCTGGTCGGTGTCGTTGCCGAACGCGCGCCCGCCGCCGCTGCCGGGCTTGGTGCGGACGGCCAGGGCGGCACCGGGCGGGGAGGCGTTGCCCGCGGCGTCCCTGGCCCGGACCGTCACCGAGTAGGCGGTGTCGGGTGTCAGACCGGAGACGGTGGCGGAGGTGGTGGCGGTGGAGGCGGCCAGGGTCGCGCCGAGGTAGACGTCGTAGCCGGTGACGCCGACGTTGTCGGTGGCGGCGTTCCAGGCCAGCGACAGCGAGGTGGCGGTCTGGGCGGTGGAGCGCAGGCCGGCCGGGGTGGACGGGGGCTGGGTGTCACCGCCGCCACCGCCACCGGTGAACAGGGTCAGGTTCCACTTGCGCAGGGCTTCGCTCACCGGCTGGAAGACCGACTGCTCGTCCTTGGCGGGGTTCGGCACGCACTGGGCGGGCCCGCCCGAGTGCAGTCCGACGGCCTTGTCCCCGCGCAGCCAGGCGCCCCCGGAATCCCCGCCCAGCGAGCACGCGGTGGTGAAGGTCAGGCCGTCGACGACGGTGCCGCCGCCGTAGTCGACCGTTTCGTTGACGTAGGTGACCGTCCCGCACCGCCACTTCGAGCCGTTGCCGGAGTGGCAGACGCTGTCGCCGACGATCGTCTCCGCCGCGCCGGTCACAGTCACCGCCGCGGAACCCCAGGTGTTGACCGAGGCCGACAGGGTCCACCCGGGCTCGGTCACCGCGACGACGCCCATGTCGCCCTCGCGCCCGTTGACGCTGCGCGACCCGCCGACGTTCGAGGTGCCGACGCGGTTCTGGTTGCCGCTCTGGCCGTACGCGGGTTGGTTCGCGTTGTTCGTGCAGTGCCCGGCGGTCAGGAAGTGCTTGCCCCCATTCGCGTCGGTGGCGGCGAACCCGACCGAGCAGGCGCCCTCGCCCTGCGGCCACCACGGATCGCCCGGCCGCACCTCCCCCGCCTGCTGCCGCGGTCCGGTGTCGGACTGCTCCACCCGCACACCGGAGATCGAGGACACGGCGGCGACGAACTGCCGGGTGGCCGCGGTCATCCGCGTGCGGTTCACGGTGACCAGCACCTCGTTGGCCCGCTGGTCGATCCCGATCGTGTTGAACGCGACGTCCGGGGTGGCCAGGGCGCGGACCCGGTTGCGCAGTTCCGCCAACGCGCCTGCGCTGCGGGGCACAAGAACCGCTCTGGCACCGTGCGCCCGGGCCGCCGCGGCGGCGGTCTGGTCGGTCACCGCCACGGTGAGCGACCCGCTCCCCTCGTCGAACCAGGTGCCCGCCGGGTCGACCACCGGGGGCAGCGCGGCCAGCACCTCGTGCGCCCGGTCCTGCTGCCGGAGGCGTTCCCTGGCGGCGTCCTGGCTGATCCCGAGCCCTTCGGCCAGGGCGGACGCCGCCGGGTCGGCCGCCTCGGGCGCCGCCGATGCGACTCCACTATGGACACTGACGGTCACCAGCGCCACCAGTGCGGCAACTGCGATGCTGCGCATCAGTCCTCCTCCGTGATTGCGGGGCAGCCGACGATAAGCCGCCACCACGAGAATGCGCGCCGTTTAACCGTTAACTCGAAAGGGCATCCATGCCGTCAAATTGTTCGACCGGGCGCACCAGGCACCTCGCCGTCACCGAAAGGCTTGTCCGACAACCTGTTGGAATGTAACAAAAGCACCATTTCCCAATACCCGGTTCCGCTCATTCCACAAGACGAACCGGGCGCGGGCCCGGCCTATCAACCACCGATCGGCCGAAAGAATTGCCCGCCCATTGCGCACGAGCGGCTGCCGAGCCGACAATCCCAGACCGGACGAAGGAGAGCGCAGATGAGGATGAGCGCGACAGCGGCTCTGCTGGTACTCGCAACAGTCACCGCCGCCGTGTCGGCGGCCCCGCAGGAGGTCTTCGCTTCCCAGGACGTGCCCGGGGGCACGACGCGGGCCGCGGTCCAGCAGCCCGTCCCCCGGGACGTTGTCGACCGGTACCACTTGGACACCCGGTGGTACGCGAAGTACGTGCGGGGTCCCGTGGACGCCACCACCGGCCGGTCCATCGCCGTGCTGGGCTCGGCGGCGATCGCCGACTCCACCCTGCTGAAAGCGGCACGCCAGTTGACGGCCCTGGTGCGGACCTTCCCCTACCACCCGGTCAACGAACTCGACCGGCGCGACGTCCGGGTCGTGCTCACCGCCCGCGGCGAGAAGATGAGTTCCATCCCCGAGGTCCGCGCGGCGTACGGGACCTCGCTGGACGCCCGCTACTGGGCGGGGATGGGGGCGACGGACTCGCTGCCGATCTCCGTGGGCACCGAGGCCAACCTGGTGGACGACCAGGGCGCGGAGAACTGCTACGTCCACGAGTTCGGCCACACCGTCGCCGACATGGCACTGCGGCACATCGACCCCGCCTTCACCCGCGACCTCCGGGCGGCCTACGACCGGGCGCGGTCGGCGGGGCTGTGGAACAACACCTACGCGGGCAGCAACAGCTCCGAGTACTGGGCCGAGGGCGTCCAGAGCTACTTCGACCTCAACCGGGAAGGCCCGAGGGGCGGCGACGGGGTGCACAACGACGTCGACACCCGGGCCGAACTGGCCCGCTACGACACCGGGCTGCACGCCCTGCTCGACCGCGTCTACCGCGGTGCGGCGATGCCGGGCTGAGGTCACGACCCGCAACCCGGTGGTGGGCGGAACCTCGGGCCGTCACCCACCGGGCGGCGGGTCTCCGGGGGCCGTTGCGCGCGATGGCGTCACCTGTCGACCGGCGGGGACCACCGGAAGCCGTAGCAGCCCGGTCCGAAGTTCAACGCCACCCCGTGCACGGACCCGCCCGGTTCCGGTGCGACCGGCCTGCTCTCCTCGACGTCGTCATCACCGCGGGTGTACTGCTCGCAGCGGGCGGGCAGGCGGCCGGGGTCGAAGCACACCTCCAGCACGTACTCGCGCACCGGGAGGCGGAACTTGCGCTCGTAGTTGCCGTCCACCGGGCCCGGCGGAACGTGCGCCACCTCGTGCTCGATGATCACGGTGTCGTCGCGGGTCAGCCTCCGGTTGAACAGCAGCTCGGCCACCACCAGGCCGCCGTCGGGGTCCTCGGCCACCTCGCCGAGCGTGCAGTTGCGCAGTGGCCGGACCCGGGGCACCGGGTGGCCGGGCTGGTCGATGTGCACGATCACCACCCAGCGGTCCGGCCCGTCCGCCTCCGCGCGCAGCACCTGCCGCGACACGGTGGACAACTCACCCCCCTCCGGTCCTATGTGCACGCGGTCGTGCTGGCTGAGGCGGGTGAGCCGCTCGTCCCAGGTGGTGTCGACCCGGCCGAGGGCGTGGGCCACCGCCGTCGGTTCCGGCCAGAAGGCGCCGATCGCGGGCAGCCCGCTCGCGCTGTACCCCCAGCGCCCGCGCGGCCGGGGTGGGCCGAGCAACGCCGTGAGCGAACCGTCGGGGACCTCCAGCACAGCCTCCAGGTGCCGCAACGCGATGAGCGAATCCCGCCGCTCCGGGCGACTGCGGCCCGACTGCCAGTAGCTCAGGGTGGCGCGGCTGATCCGCACCCCCCGCAGCCGCAGTCGTTCCTGCAACCGCCCCAGCCCCAGGCCGCGGGTGGTGATGGCCGCGCGCAGGGCGACGGGGAACGGGCCGCTGTCGAGCAGGGTGCGCAGGTCCGCCTCGGCTGTCACAACGGGCTCCCGGGTGCCATCCGCGCCGGGTCGGCGGGCTCATCGATGATCACGGGCGCAATGGTGGTGTGCGCGACCCCGCGCGGGAAGCCGGGCACCTGTCCCGGCCCGCCGGACCACGATCGGTCAGGGGTCCAGGACACCGGTGCCGGCCTGCGACGTCCACGTTCCCACGGTGGGGTGGGCAGCGGACGGGTGCGTGACCGCGCCGGGAACGTGGGGCATCCGACCCGGCTCGGTCACCGCGTCGAACCACGTGCCTCCCGGGGCGACCGACGCGGGCGGGGCGGCGCGCACCGAGTCCTCCTTCGCATCCGCAGGGAACCTGACGTTAACGCGACTTCTGCCCCGAGCGCGCCCGTTAACCGTTAACTGCCGCATTCCGGGGTCGCGGTCCGCCAATCGCCGAGCCGGTTGGTGGCCACTCCACGAGCCCGCGCCGTGGAGTGCCGTGGTGAGTGCTGCGTCACAGTGTAGGTAGGAGTCCTAACAAGTTTGTGGCACACTTCCCGACGTCGGCCGACCCGTCCCCTCCACCCCGATGCCAAGGAGCACCACGAGATGTCCCGAGTCGAACTGATCGACCCCCAGACCGCCACCGGTCCGGCCAAGCCCCTGCTGGACGACATCACCGCCGCCTTCGGCGCGACGCCCGCGATGTTCAAGGCCGTCGCGAACTCGCCCGCCGCGCTGCAGATGATGTGGGCCGGTTTCGGCGCGCTCGGCGGCGGGCGGCTGGGCGCCGCGCTCGGCGAGCAGATCGCCGTCCTCGTCGCCGACCGCAACAGTTGCGAGTACTGCCTGGCCGCCCACACCGCCCTCGGGCGCAAGGCGGGCGTCTCCGCTGAGGACATGGACCGCGCCCAGGCCGGGCACTCGCACGACCCGCGCACCGACGCCGCGCTCGGCTTCGCGGCCAAGCTGGTGCGGGACCGGGCCCAGGTGACCGACTCCGACGTGGAAGCGCTGCGCGCGGCCGGTTTCGACGACGGGGAGATCGTGGAACTGGTGGCGCACGTCGCGCTCAACCTGTTCACGAACTACGTCAACGTCGCCCTGTCGGTGCCGCTCGACTTCCCGAAGGTCGCCCTGCGCAAGGCGGGCTGACCCGAGGTGGGCGGGCGGCCCGAGACAGCCGCCCGCCCGCGCAGGCGTCTATCATCGAGCGCTGGGGGGTCCTACGCTCAAGGCGGTGGCATGACCGAGCACGTGACCGGCACCGGCGGCCCGGCCGACCTGGACCGCAGGCTGGCCGACGCGGTCGAGCGGCTCGGGCACGGCCTGCGCGCCCTCTCCCAGCGCAGCGCCCGGGGCCTCGGGCTCTCCCCGTTGCAGCAGCAGGCGGTGCTCGCGCTGTCCAGGCAGCCGACGGTCCGCCGGGAGGTGAGCGCGCTGGCCGCCGAGTTCGACGTCACCACCCCGACGATGTCCGACGCGGTCAGCGCGTTGGAGCGCAAGGGTTTCGTGGCGCGTTCACCGGGCCCCGACGGGCGCAGGCGGCTGCTCACCCTGACCGAGGGCGGGCAGGAGGTGGCGCGGCGGTTGGAACCGTGGGACGAGCCGCTGCTGGGGGCGCTGGCGAAGGTGTCGGCCGCGGACCGGGCGACAACGCTGCACAGCCTGCTCCAGGTGATCGCCGACCTGCGGCGCCAAGGCGTGGTGAGCGTCGCCAGGACGTGCACCACCTGCCGCTTCTTCGGCCCCGACGCCCACCCCGACCCGGTCGCGCCGCACCACTGCCACCTGCTGCGGGTGCCGCTGCCCCTGGCGGACCTGCGGACCGACTGCCCCGAGCACCAACTGGCCACCGCGTAGACCGCCCGGCGTGGCGGACGGCGACCACCACACCGAGCGCGCACGCGGCCCCACCGCGCGAGCAGGCCCGACCCGGCCCGCCCGGCGCCCGCCGGTGCCGACCAGCCCGCCATCCGACCGTGGCCCGTCCTGGCCGACCTGCGCGCACCGGCCGCGTCGGGGACCAAGCCGACGCGCAGGACCCACCCGCGCCTCCCGCTCGGGGTTGCAGGTGTTCGGCACGAGAGCGATCATTCGGCCGCTCAGGTCAGCCGTCGAACGACCGAGAGTGTGAACCCCCGCACTGAATGGCTCTCGTTCCCACTCCGAGCCGTCGTGTCAGGCGCGCTCCGGATTCCAGTGGACCGGTCCGGGTCGTCCAGCCGGAGGTGCGGGTCGCTGAGGACGCAGCGGATCAGTGGCGGCGCGGGCGAGGTCGTCGCCGCGGAGTCGGGTGCTGAAGGTGGTGCCGGGGTTGACGATGACGGTGATCCCGGACATGGCCAGGGCTTGGCCCTCGGCCTGCGTCACCCGCAGGACGCCCTGCGGGACGTGGCCGGGGGAGGAGTAGACGGCGAGGAAACGGGTGCCGTTGGCGTCGACGCCGATTCGCAGGTTGCCCGTGCTGTCGGGTTCCACGATGAACGAGGATCGCAGGAATGCGTGCGGCAGGCGCGCGTGCGGCAGCCACCCGGCGGCGGCGTAGCCCAGGACCAGCTCGAAGAAGGTCTGCGGTTCCGGGTACCCGCGGCGGCGGGGGCTTGGGCGGTGGTGCTCGTTGAGGTGGGTCTCGCCGGTGAACCGGCCGTCCTCGCCGACCTTGTAGCCGCCCAGCAGGACGGGCAGCGGCATGCCCTCGATCACTCGGGGGTCGGCGTCCGGGTCGGCGCAGTACACCCAGCCACCCGGGTTCCGGGCCGCCTCGGCGCGCATCGCGTCGGTGATCGGTGGCAGGCCGGGGTGGTCGGGTCGGGTGACCTCCACCAGTTGCCCGGAGCGCAGGTGCTCGATGATCGCCCGCGGCAGGACGTAACCGCGGCCGCCCGATGCCGAGGTCACCGCGAGCACCTGCCACGCGCCGCCGGTGAGGCGGTACCGGCGCAGGGGGCGGGAGGCGAACCCGGCGGGCAGGCCGCGCTGTTCGAACGGGGTGTCCGCGACGAACACCAGGTTGCCGTCCGGTTCGCCGTACCGGTCCACCTCGATGTCCTCGACCACCGCCGACGTGACACCGGCGAACGACTCCACCGGCGGGTCGTCGGACAGCACGACCGGCGGCGACTGCCGCACCGGGATCTGCTCGCCCGGCTCGGACCCGAACTCGGCGGCGTTCACGGACAACTGCCCCGCCAGGTACGCCGCGGCCTGCCGCACGTCGTCGAACCGGACCGCGCTCGACCGGTCCGACGACCACTGCACGCGGTACCGGTCACCGTCGCGGACCAGGCACCAGGCACCTTCCTGCTCGGCGAACACGCTGTAGTACCGGGGGCTGATCCGCTTGTCGGTGATCACCGCCTGCACCGGTTCAACAGCCCGATGCGCCTTGGCCTCCACTTCGGACTCGTCCCACGGTCGGCCGACGGCCGACGCCGCCGCCCGGTCCATCGTGACGGACGCGACACCGCCCGGCAGCCGGTACCGCGCCGCCCTGATCCACTCCACCAGCGGCGGCACCGGCGGCACCCCGTGCGCCCGCAGGTAGTACGCCACCGCACTCGGCCAGACGAACCGGCCGTCGGTGTGGAAGCCCACCGGCACCACGTCCTCGGTGCCCAGCGCGTCCCGGGTCGTGCCGCGGGCGGGCAGCACGAGCGGCGCGCCCTCCAGGTATGCCAGCACGGCCTCGCGCTCCAACTCCCCGAGCACCGGCCGGTACCAGGTCGGAAGGCCTTCGTCGTCCACGCCGTCGAACAACCGGACCAGCTCCGGCGGGCCGTCAGGCTCCGGCTCGACCTGCCGCGCGGCGCGAATCTGCTCACCGCGCACGGCCGCCGCGAGCAGCCAGCCCGGGGTGGCGACCGCGCTGCGGGGAAGCACGCGCAGCTCGGCGGCGGCGGCTTCGGCATCGGCGTCGGTCACCAGCTCCAGGGGCTCGACGACGTAGGTGATCGTGGCCAGTGCGCCCTGCCGCACCTCGAACCGGGCGCGCCACCACGTGCCCCGGGTGGGGTGGTAGTCCCGCACCCGCTGCCGGTGCAACCACTGCCCGACCATCGCGGGCGGCGACCAGTACCCGATGTGGCCGTCCTCGTTCTGGACGAGGCCCGCGATCTTCGTCCGCGGCCCCGTGGCCTCGCAGTCGACCATCAGCCGGTGGCCCCCCTCCGGCATGGCCGCGAGGAGCGCGCGCTCGAGACCGGGGACCACGTCGAGGGGGGCCGTGCCCGGCTTGGCGCCCGCGGCGGGTTCCGTCAGCACCGACGTGAAGCAGGCCACCGCGCGCCCGTCCGGGATCTCCGTGCGGATCTGCCGGACGACTTCCTCGGCCAGGAAGCCAGCTACCGGGTCGAACGCGTGCTCGTCCAATTCGGACGGACGGATGCCTGTGGTGAACAAGGACTCGAACCCGCTCAACGGCAGCCGCTTGACCTCCCGCCCGTCCGGCAGCGTGACGACCCGCCCGTCCACCGGGGCGTCTGCCGCGACGTGCGCGGTCCGGTCCGGTCCCTGCTCAACGATGAACGCCGCGCCGCCGATGATCCCGATGCGCTTGGTCACGATCTTCCCCCCGGACGACAACAGCCGACACCCACGAACCCCCCACGGGTCATCGTGGTCCTATCAGGACTCCCGGAGGTCACATGGAGGTCATGTTGATCAGCTTCTCGGAGAACTCGGTCGCCAACTCGGCGAGGTCGCGCCCTGCCTGCGCCATGCCGACGGCGGGCCCTGGAGCGAGTCGGTCCGCCAACTCCTGGAGCAACTGACCGATCACCAACGCCCGCACCTGCGACACGTGCACGTCTCGGACCGGTTCACCCGGCAGGTGCTCCCCGCGACCGCGATCACCCGCAAGATCCTCACGGAGCTCAGCCGCCAACTCCACCAACCCGTACGGGGCCGACGACCCGTCGTCCCGGAAGTCGGTGAACGCCAGGCTGAACCGAGTCGGATCAAGCGAACCCACCGGCGACTCCACCCGCGTGGCCGAACCCTGCTCAGCCAACAGCAACCGGTACACCTCATCCAGTTCTGCCGTGTACGGCACCGGGGGGTTGTGCGGCGTTTGGTGGTGGACCAGATCGGCTGCTGCCGCGCGCAGGGTCTCGTACCGCGCCGCCAGGTCGTCGTCGGTCATCACTTCTCCTCGCGCACGGTCATGATGGACTTGATCAGATCGCCTGCTGACTGCCCCGCGCTCTGCAGCGTCCGCAGCGCGGTCACCACCGCCTCGCGCAGTTCCACCGCCCGCCGCCGGGCCGCCCGCGGATCGTCGAGCACCGCCGCGAGTCCGGCCACCCACCGCTCGATCGGCACCGCCGCCTCCCCCTCGGCACGCCGGATCACCGAGTGCTCGGCCAACCGCGGGTCGATCCGTCCGCTCCCGGCCAGGAAGTTCCCCACGCCGCAGGTGTCCGGCACCAGCACCGGCACATCCGCCACGATCGCGTCCAGCGCGGTCAAGCCGACGTTCTCCGCGCGAGCGGGCACGATGACCAGGTCCGCCGCGCGGACCAGTTCGCGCTGCGCCCGCTTGTCCGTCGAGTACGCACGCACCTCCACCGCGCGTCCGGCGACCTGCGACAACAACCGCCGGGCCGCACGCACCGTTTCCGGGGGCGCGCCGTTCACGACCATGCGCACCGCGCGCTCCGGCCCGACGCCGCGCACCATCAGCGCGGACTCGTGCGCACCGTGCTGCATGAGGTCGCTGCGCCCGGAATAGACCACCACTGGCCGCACACCACTCATCGCTGCGCCCCGACGAACGTCGGCGCCAAGATCTCGTCGGCCACCTCCCCCACCACAACCGCCAACTCCCGACCACCGGAATCACCCGTGGCCACCAACCGCGCCACCAACTCCCGCAACAACGTCCCCACCACCATGGCCTGCACCTCAGTCAAAGTCGGGTCCCACACATCAGGCCACTCCCCACGCGGCTCCTCACTCGCATCATCAAGGGCCAGACTCTCCCTAATGCTCCGAGCCCTTTCGGCAAACGGGCGCAGTGCACCATCGGGAGCGCCTCTCCGGTAAGTCCGCGAGGACAACAGGTGCAGGCTGGGATCGACAACCTCTCTGGCACTGACACCCGAGGGCCCGGGCTCCGCCAAAGCCGCCGCCAAACCATCCAACTTGTCCCGGTGCACCACAGACACCTCAGCAGTCTCAGTCACCTCGAGCAACGCCGCGGCAGCCCGCCGCAACCTCGCATAACGATCCACGAGTTCGTCACCGGTCATCACAGCCTCCCA
>NZ_AYXG01000184.1 GCF_000564855.1 Actinokineospora spheciospongiae | reverse complement strand
GTCAGCGCGGCGGGTTCGGGGTGGTGGGCCGGGGGCGTGGGTAAGCCCTAGGCTTGGTGGCATGTCGAGTGCCGAGCTGTTGCGGGGCCGCCTGGACCGGGCCCGGGTTGCTGCCGCCGAGGCCGGGGTGGGGGCGTTGGTGATCGCCCCGGGGTCGGACCTGCGGTACCTGCTCGGCGGGACCGTGGTGTCCCACGAGCGCTTCACCGGTCTAGTCCTGCCCGCCGAGGGGGAGCCGGTGCTGGTGGTGCCCAAGCTGGAGGCCGCCGGTTACGACCCCTACGACCTGCCCGGTCTCGGCGTCGACACCGCCACCTGGGTCGACGGGGAGGACCCGTACGGCCTCGTCGCCCGCTTGGTCGGGGGACCGGGTGTGGTGGCTGTGGGCGACATGTTGCCCGCTGTGCACGTGTTGGGGTTGCGTGGTGCCCTGCCCGGGGCCGAGCAGGCGTTGGCGGGGCCGGTGCTGCGCGGGCTGCGGATGCGCAAGGACGCGGCCGAGGTCGAGCAGTTGCGGCGGGCCGGGGCGGCCATCGACCGGGTGCACGCCCGGATGGGGGAGTGGCTGCGCGCCGGGCGCACCGAAGCCGAGGTGGCCGCCGACATCGGTGCGGCGATCGTCGCCGAGGGGCACGCGAGTGCGGAGTTCGTCATCGTCGGCTCCGGGCCCAACGGGGCCAGCCCGCACCACGAGGTGTCCGATCGGGTGATCACCGCTGGGGACGTGGTGGTCGTCGACATCGGTGGGCCGCTGCCCAGCGGTTACTGCTCCGACAGCACCCGCACCTACGCCGTCGGTGAGCCGCGTGATGCTGATGTGGTCGAGTCCTATGAGGTGCTGCGGCGGGCGCAGGCGGCTTCGGTTGCCTCGGTGCGGCCGGGGGTCAGTGCCGAGTCGGTCGACGCCGCCGGTCGTGGTGTGCTCGCCGATGCGGGGCTCGCGGAGTTCTTCATCCACCGCACGGGGCACGGCATCGGCCTCGACGTGCACGAGCACCCTTACATCGTGGCGGGCAACGAGTTGGTGCTGGAGCCGGGGATGGCGTTCAGCGTGGAGCCCGGGGTGTACCTGCCGGGGCGGTGGGGTGCGCGGATCGAGGACATCGTGGTCGTCACCGACACCGGCGTGGAACCGCTCAACACCCGTCCGCACGAGCTGGTGGTGCTGGGCTGATGGCCGAGCTGGAACCGTTGGACAAGGCGATCGCCCGCGAGTTGGCCGCCGACGGCCGGTGCAGCTTCACCGACCTCGCCGAGCGCGTGGGCCTGAGCGTGTCCGCGGTGCACCAGCGGGTCCGCAGGCTCGAGCAGCGCTCGGTCATCCGCGGCTACAGCGCCCGCCTGGACAGCCACGCCATCGGACTGCCGCTGACCGCCCTCATCTCCCTGACCCCGATCGACCCGGCCGCCCCCGACGACTACCCGCAGCGCCTGGAGCACATCCCGGAGATCGAGTCCTGCTACTCGGTGGCGGGCGACGAGTCCTACGTGCTGCTGGTGCGGGTGCCGACCCCGGCGGACCTGGAGGAGCTGCTCCGCAAGATCCGCGAATCGGCGAAGGTGTCGACCCGGACGACCGTCGTGCTGTCCACCCCGTACGAGGGGCGTTCACCCGCGCTGTAGGCGGAACGTGGCTATTGTCAGCCCCGCAACGGGTGACACGGTGCCCGTGCGGGTGAAGCCTGCTCGTTCGTACAGGGTGATTGCCGGGGTGTTGGCCGCTCCGGTGGACACGACCACGTCGCCGGTGGTGCGTTCCAGCAGGGCGGTCAGCAGGGCGCGGGCCAACCCGCGGCGGAACCGGTCGGGGTCCACGCACAACCGGTCCACGTCGACCACGTCGTCGGTGGTGTAGGCCAGGAACGCCACCGGCTCCGGTGCCGCGACCCCCAGCCACCGCAGCGGCAGCGCCCGCATCCGCGCCACCGACTCACCCAGCGCCGGGATGCCGTCGAACCCGATCAGGTCCGCCTCCACCCGGTAGGCCCGCAACCCCACGGCGTGCACCCGCGCGGCGACCCGGTCGTCGCGCAGGTCCAGCTCTGTGACCTCCACACCGCTGTCCGCCATGTCGCTGTCCGCCATGCCGCTGTGTATACCGTGGACGGTGTGCTCGTGTGGATCAACGGCCCGTTCGGCGGCGGCAGGACCCAGACCGCGTACCACCTGCGCCGCCGCCTGCCCGGCGCGGTCGTGTGCGACCCGGAGGAGGTCGGGTTCGGCCTGCACCGGATGACCCCCCGCCGGTTGCGCGGCGACTTTCAGGACCACCCCGCCTGGCGCCAGGGCGTCGTCGAGGTCCTCGACCACGTCCTCACCCACCACGACGGCCCGGTCATCGCCCCCATGACCGTCGTCGACCGCGGCCACTTCGCCGAGACGGTCGGCCGCCTGCGCGCCCTCGGCCACCCGGTCCACCACGTCGCGCTCCTCGCCACCCGCGAGACGGTGCTGCGCCGCCTCAGCGAACGCGTCCACGGCCCGACCCTGGCCGCGCTGCTGGGCCGCGACCGGGCGCTGCGCCGCGAGTCCTTCGCCGTCGCCGCCCTCGACCGCTGCCTCGACGCCCTCGCCCACCCCGACTTCGCCGTCCACCTGCACACCGACGACCTCACCACCGCCCAGGTCGCCGAGCACACCGCGCACGGCGCGGGCCTGCGGCTGTCCCCCGACCCCGACGGCCCGCTGCGCGCCTGGGGCAGGCGCACCTGGACCGGCCTGCGCCACATCCGCCTGCGCTGACCCCCGGACCGCGCACACCCGACGTCCAGCACCCCGCGAACCCCGGATCGGCGCGACCGGGTCGACCGGCCGTCACAGCGCGGCTCCACCGGCGATGAATCCGCCGCGCCCCGGCAGTCCCACCGGGCAACGACACAAGGAGGCCCCGTGACCGCCAACCCCCTCTGGGCGCTGATCCACGCCGAACGCGCCGCCCTCGCCGCCGACCTGGCCCACCTGGACGACGAGCAGTGGCGGACCCCGTCGCTGTGCACCGGCCTGACCGTGCGGGAAGTCCTCGCCCACCTCACCGCCGGGGCGAGCCTGAATGGACCCCGGTGGCTGGTGGGCGTCATCCGCTGCCGCTTCGACTTCGACCGCCAGGTGGCCCTGCGCCTGGCCGAACACCTCGGTGCCACGCCCACCGACACCCTCGCCCGCTTCCGCGCCGTCACCACCAGCACCACCAAACCCCCGCTGCCGGTGCTCGCCATGCTCGGCGAGACCGTCGTCCACGGCGCGGACATCCGCCGCCCCCTCGGCCTGCGCCGCGCCCACCCGATCGACACCCTCACCGCGGTCGCCGACCACTACGCCCGCTCAGACCAGGTGGTCCTCGCCAAGGGCCGCGTCACCGGCCTGCGCCTCACCGCCACCGACGGCCCGTTCACCACCGGCACCGGCCCCCGCGTCACCGGCCCCACCCTCGCCCTCGTCATGGCCATGACCGGCCGCGCCGCGTTCTGCGACGACCTCGACGGCGACGGCGTCCTCACTCTCCGAGAACGCTGCCCCGCCACCGGCTGAGCTGACCCGACACCGCCACGCCCAGCGCTGACGTGGCCCGCTCGGTGAGCTGCGCCAGGCTCTCCCCACCCGACCGGATCGGCCCAGCCGCCGCCCCGGTCAGCGCCAACTCATCGACGAGCAGTTCGGCCCGCGCCGACCCCGCCGCGGTCAACGCCGCCGGAACTCGTCCGGTCCACCCGCGCGCGGCACCACCGACTCCGCGTGCCGGACCAACACCACCTCGCACCGCACGACCCCACCACATCACACCGAGACCCGGCTCCGCCGCTCCACCGCCACCGACACGGCGGCCACCGCCAGGCCCGCCACGCTCAGCGCCACCCCCACCCACGCGGTCGAGGCGTACCCCCACCCGGCCGCGATCGCCAGACCGCCCAGCCACGCCCCCGCACCGTTGGCCACGTTGAGCGCCGAGTGGTTCGACGACGACGCCAGCGACGGCGCGTCCGGGGAGGCGTCCATCAGCCGCACCTGCAACGCCGAGGCCAGCAGTTGCGAGACGAACCCGAGCAGGAACACCGCCGCGAACTCCAGCACCGGCACCGACGCCGTCAGGCCCAACAGCACCAGCACCGCGGTCGTCGCCACGAGCGAGCCGAACACCGCGCCCATCACCGACCGGTCGACGAAGCGACCGCCGGTGGTGGCGCCCAGGGTCATGCCCAGGCCGAACACCGCCAGCACCCACGGCACCGCCCCCGCCGACAGCCCGGCCACCTCGGTGGTCAGCGGGGAGACGTAGGAGTACACCGCGAACATGCCACCGAAGCCGACCATGCCGGTGACCAGGGCGAACCACACCTGCGGGCGGCGGAACGCCCGCAGCTCCGCGGCCACCCCGGCATCGCGCGGGGCGGGGGTGTGCGGCAGCTTGCGCCACAACGCCACCGCCGTGGCGACCGCGATCACCGCCACCGCCAGGTACACCGCCCGCCACCCGATCCGCTGCCCGGCCGCGGTGGCGACCGGGACACCGATCAGGTTGGCCACGGTCAAGCCGATCATGATCCGGGCGACCGCCGTCCCCCGCCGCTGCGGGGGCACCAGGGAACTGGCCACCACCGCGGCGATCCCGAAGTAGGCACCGTGCGGCAGCCCGGCGAGGAACCGCGCCGCCAGCAGCGAGGTGGGGTCCCAGGCGATCGCGGAGAGCCCGTTGCCCACGGCAAGGCCGAGCACCAACACGATCAACAGGCCCTTGCGCGGCAGCTTGGCACCCAAGCCCGCGATGAGCGGCGCCCCGACCACCACCCCCAGCGCGTAGAGGCTGATCGCGTGCCCGGCGGAGGGGATGGAGATGCCGAACGTGTCGGCCATCTGCGGCAGCAGGCCCATGGTGGCGAACTCGGTCGTCCCGATCCCGAACCCGCCCAGACCCAACGCCACCATCGCCGCCGCGACACCCCGCCTGCTCAACGCGGGCTCCTCGACCACCACCGCCATGCACCGCTCCTCAACCGGTCCGCACCTCAACTGAACCGATCCTAGCTGCGGTTTTCCCGAAATCCCGGTGCCGCTGCTCACAGCCCACCCCCCGGCCTCAGGGACCGAGGCCACCCAGCCGGGCACTCATGCCGAACTCCCGGGCGGAACAAAAAACTCAGCGGCGCCCAGCACGCAGCCCAACCGCAAGCCCCCAGGTCAGGACGCCACCACCAGCCGGTAGCCCACGTCAAGCTGCTCCCGACCGAGCAAACCCCCATGCCTGCGGTGCCAGGCACCAGACCGGAGGTCCCCGGCCAACCGGGCCATCCCAGCCGCCGCCACCTCCGGCGGCAACCGCGCGATCCCCGACATCCCCGCCCGCACCCGCTCGTCCAGGTACGCCTCCGGCCGCCGCCAGTACGCCGCGAGGAACCCGTCCGAGCAGTCCCACGGCACCTCGACCGGCCGCACCTCCGCCGCACCCCCGAACCCGGCGACGACCGCGTCCAGCGTCGCCAGTCCGCGTTCGCGCTCGGCGACCTGCGGGAAGTACTCCGCGATCATCCACTGCCGGGCCATCACCTCGACGTCCCAGGTCAGCACCACCTGCCGCCGCGACACCCGGCGCAGCTCGGCCAGTCCGGCCGCCAGGTCCCGCCAGTGGTGCACGGTCAGCAGCGCCATCGCCGCGTCGAACCCGCCCCGCACCGGCAGCGCCTCCGCCGCCCCGCGCACGACCGGCGCCGCCCCGCTTCCCCGCTGCCGCACCATGACCGCCGACGGTTCCACGGCCAGCACCGCCCGGTCCGCGGGCTCGTAGGAACCGGCGCCCGCGCCGACGTTCAGCACGCTCCGCGCGTCTCCCAGCGCCGCCCACACCGCCCGCGCGATCCTCGGGTCCGGTCGCCGCACGGTCGAGTAGCCCACGCCCAGTTCGCGGTAGGGGTCCATGCGTTCGAGACTAGCCACTGACTGGTCAGAACTTGGTGGGCGCCGGGTGCAAGCGGCCGTCCGCGCCGGGCAGGCAGGCCGCGGCCCGGTCGGTGGTGCGCAGGAACTCGCCCAGGCAGCGGCCGAACTCGGCGTGCCCGGCGGCGTTGGGGTGGAACGACTCCTGCAACGCGTGCCCGGCGCGGTCGTCGTCCTGCAGGTCCGACCAGCGCACGGCCAGGCGGGCGAACCACTCCTGCCCCGGGTCGGTGCGCGAGCACGCCTCGCGGCCCACCCCCGCCCGGGACAGGTCCAGGAAGCGGGCGTCGGCCTCCCCGGCCACCCGGCGCACGCCCTCGGTGATCACCGGCACCGCTGTCTCGCTGACCCACCGCAGGTCCTCGGCGCGCAGCGGGCACCCGTTGAGGTTGAGCAGTTCCGGTCGGGCCCCGGGGGCCACCGGGGCGGCGTAGGACTGGAGCACGAGCGCGTAGTCGGTGGGTTGGTAACCGGCGTCGAGCATGACCGAGCGGATGTCGGCGAGGGCGCGGGTGGCCTTGGTGACCATTTTGTCCACTTTGGATTGCCAGTCGTCGTTCGTGGTGGCGCAGCCGGGTTTGCCCCGGTCGAACCAGGCCTGCACGCAGCCGTCGAGGACGTGGGAGAAGCCGGGGTCGTCGTTGGCGCCGACCGCGACCTGGATGGCCACGACCCGCTTGTCCCTGGCGACGGCGCGCAGCCGCTGCGCCTGCGACCCCTCGGTGTACTGCTCGGTGTCGCCCAGGCCCACCTGCGCCGACGGCGCCCCGGAGCAGGCCAGGTTGACCGCCTCCACCACGTCGGTCAGGCCGGTGTGGTGGATCGAGGCGTTCGCCGAGCGGTGGCACCAGTCGCCGTCCTCGCCGTCGGTGCCCTCCTCGTAGTCCCCGGCGCCCTCGCCGGAAACCGTGCTGTCGCCCATCGCCACCACCACCCGGGGGGCGCCGTCGGGCGGGCGGGGCGCGGGTGGGTCGTCGGGACCGCCGATCACCAGGAACGAGCCCACGAGCAGGACAACCAGCAGCAGCACGGAGATGTGCCATCGGTACCGTCGCATCGCCGACGATCCTACGGGCAGGGGCTCACCCGGTCGTGGTGAGCCGACCGTCGACGATGGCCAGGCGGCGGTCGGCGATCGCGTGCACCAGGTCGTGGTGGGTGGCGATCAGGACGGCCGTGCCCTCCGACGCCGCACGGCGCAACAGGCCCAGGACCGCCGGGACGCTGCCGTGGTCGAGGTGCGCGGTGGGTTCGTCGGCCAGCAGGACCCGGGGGCGGATCGCCACCGCGCGGGCCAGCGCCGCCCGCTGCTGCTGGCCGTAGGAGACCTCCGGCGGGTAGCGGTCGGCCAGCTCGCCGATCCCCAGTTCCGCCAGCAGCTCCGCCACCCGGTCGTCCACACCGGTCCGGCGGGCCAACCGCAGCGGCAGCGCCACGTTCTCCGCCAGCGTCAGCTCGTGCGCCAGCCCCATCGCCTGCGGCAGCACCGCGCAGTCGCCCCACGCGGGGACCGCGGGCAGCGGGGCGCCGCCCACCGCCACCGTGCCCGCGTCCGGCCGGTCGAAGCCGCACAGCAGCGCGAACAGGGCGCTCTTGCCCGAACCGGAGCGCCCCGAGACCGTCACGACCTCACCCGCGGCCACGTCCAGGTCCACCCCGCGCAGCACCTCGACGGCGCCCTCGGGGTGGTCGTAGGAGCGGGTCACCCCGCGGGCGGACAGGACCGGGCTCATCCGACGACCTCCCCCTCGCGCAGCCGGACCACCCGGTCGGCGCGGTCGACCAGCTCGCTGTCGTGCGAGGCCGCCACCACCGGCACACCCCGTTCGGTCAAGCCGGTCAGCACGTCCAGCACCAGCAGCGCCGACGCGGAGTCCAACTGCGACGTCGGCTCGTCGGCGAGCACCACCGACGGTGAGCGGGCCAGTGCGCAGCCGAACGCCAACCGCTGCTGTTGCCCCCCCGACAACGCCTCCACCCGCCACGACCGCGTGCCCGGGATGCCCAGCCACTCCAGCACCCCCAGGTCGGTCTCCCGCCCCGCCGACTCGGCCGCGGCGCGCAGGTTGCCGCCCACGCTCAGGTGGCCGATGAGGTTGTCCGGTGGGGCCTGGAACACCATGGCGATCCGGTCGCGCCGCAGCGCTCGCCGCCGCTTGTGGGACAGGCCGCCCACGTCCGCGCCGTCGAGGACCACCGTGCCCGCGGTCGGCCGGTCGATCAGGCCCAGCACCCGCAGCAGCGTCGACTTGCCCGACCCCGACGGCCCCGCCAGCACGGTGATCCCCGAGGCGGGCACGTCGAGGTCCACCCCGCGCACGGCCGAGACCACCCCCGCCGGGGTGCGGTAGTCCACGCCCACCCCGCGCACCTCGTACAGCTCAGCCACGGATCAGCTCCCCGACTCGGGCGGTGGTCACCGACCGCACCGCCGACAGGCAGATCAACCCCACCACCGCCGCCGCGGCCCCCGCTGTCAGCCCGACCAGCCCCAGCAGGTCCGGCGCCGACGCGATCGGCCGCAGCCACGGCGACGGGTCCAGCAGCGGTGCCGCGACCGCCGCGCACACCCAGCCCGCCGCGCTGCCCGCGAGCACCGACACCCCCGCCAGCGACCCCAGCTCCACCAGGTGGCTCAGCACCAGCGCGCCGCGGCGCAGCCCCATCCGCGTGGCCAGCGCCCCGGCCAGCGCGTTCTGCCGCCTGCGCACCTCCACCGCCAGCACCAGCGCCGCCGCGGCCACCACGGCCAGCACGAACCCCAGGGCGGTGACGAAGTCGAACGTCCAGGTCACGGTGAGGAACGGCAGCCCGTCGAGCGCCCCGGCCCGGCCGCGCGGGCTGAAGAAGTCGATCCCGGCCGCACCCAGCCCGGCGGTCAGCCGCTGCACCGGCTCGGCCGACCACGCCTGCCACACCGCGACGTCGCGCGGGTCGGGCACCGAGGTCACCACGTAGCCCGCCCCGGAGCCGATCAGCGGGAACGACGCGGCCTCGGCCACGGTCCGCACCCGGCCCACCCACGGCAGCTCCACCGACCCGCCCGGCGCGGCGCCCACCCGCAGGGCCTGCCCCGGCCGCAGTTCCGCCAGCGCCGCGGCGACCTGCCCGGCGTCGCGGTCGCCCAGCCAGGCGCCCCGGGTGAACGTCGCCGGGTCCACCAGCAGCACCGTCGCCTGCTTCGCCTTGACCACCCCGACCACGGTCGCGTGCTCGGCCAGGTCGGCGGGCAGCCCCGCCTCGGCCACCCGGCGCGGGACCTGCGCCACCGACTCCGCGCCCACGAACAGGCCCGACTTGGTCCGCAACGCCTCGTCCTGCGCGTCGGCGACCCCCACGCCGACGGTCAGCGTGCCGACCGCGAGCACCCCCACCAGCAGGATGCCCACCGCCGACCCGGTCGCGGCGGCCAACCGGCGCACCGCCAACTGCGCCGCGGGCACCCGCCACCACCGCACCCGGTGCGCCGCGGCCAGCCCCCAGCGCGCCAGCCGCACCGCCACCAGCGCCACCGTCAGCACCACCAGCAGCGGGAACGCCAACCCCGCCGCCTCCGCCGTCTTGGGCAGCGGCTGCGCGAACGCCAGCTCCACCGGCTGCGACCGCACCCGCGCCCAGGTCAGGTACGCCGCCACGGCGGCCAGCAGCTCCCACGGCACCCACCGCGGCACCCGCGCCCGGTTCCGCCCGCCCGGGGCCTGCAACGTCCGGTGCACCCGCACCCCGGTCACCACCGCCACCACGGCCAGCGACGCCAGGAACACGCCCGCCACCAGCAGCAGCGCGGTCCCCACCGTCCCGCCGTTGAGCAGCGGCGACGGCGCGTACGCCGACAGCGCCACCCTGGCCAGGGTGAAACCGGCCACCGCGCCCACCAGCAGCGGCGCCGCCAGCTCCAGCACCGCCCGACCGCCCAGCGCGGCCGGTCCCGCGCCGCGCGCCCACAGCAGCCGCAGCTCCGCCTGCCTGCGTTGGCACCACTGCCCGGTCACCGCCGCCACCCCGGCCAACCCCACCAGCAGCGAGATCACCGTCAGCGGCAGCACGGCCGACCACACCGTCGACGACGCCTTCCCGGCCACCTCCACCGGCTTGGCGAGGTAGTTCGACCCGGTCACGGTCTGCCCGACTCCCTCTGCCTCGAGCGTGCCCTTGACCCGGGAGATCAGGTCCGCGCCCACCGCGACCACGGACGCGGCGTCGTCGACCGTCCCCGGCACCGGGCGGGGGAACCGCACCGACAGCGCCGCGCCCCCACCCGCCTGCTCCCGGTCGAGGTAGGCGGCGAACCGGGCGCGGTCGGGGAACCAGATCGGCGCCGCCGTCGCCCCCTCGGCGGCCAGCGGGTTCGGCACGATCCGCTGCCGCTCCGCGCACCAGTAGTCCGACACCGGGTCGGCCACGTCGGCGTAGATGGCCGTGACCGGCGGCAACGTGCCGCCCAGGCCGCGCGAGCCGAGGGTGATCCCCCCGTCGCGGGCCACGCTCTGCGGCACCCACAGCCCGTCGCGGGACCCGCCCTCCAGCACGGTCACGTTGTCCATGGCACCGTCCCGGTAGCCGAACCGCGACCACGGGTGCTTGCCGTCGAAGTCGTTCTGCCGCACCGAGGAGTACAGCGCCACCAGCGGCGTGCCCGCCCCGGCCGCCCGCGCCTGCTCGCCGACCACGTCGACGACCCGCTCGGCCTCCGCGGCGGTCAGCCCGCCGCCGTCGAACACCGCCGACACGCTCTGCGGGCAGAGCCTGCCCGCCTGGTAGTCGATCGCCGCGTTGCCCGCCGAGTCCGCGTGCAGCACCGCGGCCGCGCCCACGAAGCTCAGCAGCAGCCCGGCCACCACGGCCACCAGCACGGTCAGCGGGCTCGACCCGGCCGCCCTGGGCGCCGCCCTCCACGGTGACTGCATGGTCGGACGCTATCGGCTCCCCGCGGGCTGGTTCAGCGCAACAGCAGTTCCCGCAATGCCTTCGTGACCTCGACCGGCGGACCACCGAGTACCCGGGGCGGGCGCTCGCCGTCGCGGAGGAGGCGGGCTCACCCCCTACAGCGGGCGGCGCTCCATGCGCGGCTCGGCCAGGTCCAGGGCCCCGACCGGCAGCTCCGCCGCCCGCGCGATCGGCGCTGACACCCCCGCCCAGCGCAGCAGCGCCGCGGTGGAGGCGTCGCGGTCGGCGGGGGACAGGGCGGCGATGTTGGCACCGTGGTTGGCGCCCGGCGCGGTGTAGGAGTACGAATCGCGGCGGCTGGGGTGGAACGGCTCCGCGCCCCACGGGTCGTTCGCGCCGTAGACGAACAGCATCTCACTGGCCCGCGTGCGCACCCAGGCGTCCACGTCGAGCATCGGCAGCGGGTTGTGCCGGGAGCGCAGCGACGGCGGCAGGTTCGAGTTGGCCTGGTAGAAGTCCCGGTAGTGGGTCAGCCCGCGCAGGTGCTCGAACCGCAGCGACGGCCAGCCCAACTGGGTCGCGGCCTGGTAGTAGTACGGCGAGTACGGGGTGACGCCCTGGTCGGTGTAGAAGGAGAACCCGGCCACGCCGTCGATGAACGCGTACAGCTCGTCCGTGGTGGCGGTCCTGGCGGGCACCGAGGCGCAATCGGCGACGGTGGAGTACTGCCAGAACGCCCACACCGTGTCGAGCACGGTCATCTCGTAGGCCTTGTCGATCGAACCCAGGACCTGGTCGAAGGTCCAGCCACCGGCGTCGGCCGCGGCCTGGTACCTGGCCAGCACCTCCGGCCTGCGCAGCAGCGCCTCGCGCTGCACGTCGTCCAGCTTCGCCCGGCACTCGGGGGTGCCGACGGTGTCGAAGAACCGGTCGTAGGCGGAGTCCAGGTCGTTCAGCCGGTCGTTGGGGGCGACGTAGGCGACCACGCCGTCCACGTCGGAGGGGTAGAAGCGGCGGTGGTAGACCGAGGTCATGCCGCCCTTGCTGGCCCCCGTGGAGATCCACTTCGCCGAGTAGACGGGCTCCAGCGCCGCCACGATCCGGTGGTGGTCGGTGGCGGCCTGCCAGATGTCCAGGTCGTCCCAGTCGGCGGGGGAGGGGCGCGAGGGGCTGAAGAACCGCTGCTCCACCGAGATCTGGTTGCCGTCGACCAGCCGGGTCGGCTCCGAGCGGAACGCCGTCGCGGGCATGTTGTAGCCGGTGGTGTGCAGCACCATCGGCCGCGCGGTGTCGCGGTGCAGCAACTGGAACCGCTGCTCGAACGTCGCCCCGCGCGGCACCCGGTGGTCCACCGGCTGCGTGATCGTCAACAGGAAGAACCGGTACCCGGCGGGCGGCGTCGGCGACTCCACCACCGTCAACCCCGGCACCGCCCGCAACCGATCGGCGATGTCCACCGCCGGAGCCGCCACCGCGGGCACCGACACCAACCCGAACACCGCCAGAACCCCGGCGACCAGCGCCACCAACCGACCGCGCACGAGCGCCCCCTCGTCCTCGGAGCCGCCGGACAGCGACCACCGCGGCGATCCTCACCCGTTCACAGGCATTAACAACAGCCCCCATTCCGCCCAATCCGCCCGGCCCGCATTGACCAGGTCGCTCTCCACCAGGCACGTGTTCCGCAGGTCGATCGGCTCGTTCCCGCGACGACGGCCCGCCTGCCGGGTCAGCGGTCGAGGTCGGCCAGTATTGCCTCGCCCTTGGTCAACCAGGCGAGGCCGAAGGCGAAGATGGCGGCGGTCTCCAGCCACAGGGCAGGGTGGAGGGAACCGGGGATGCCCAGGGGCCCGGAGAGCACGATCAGCAGCAGGCTCCCGACGATCACCAGGCCGCAGGTGAGGTACACGCGGTTGCGGGCGAGCTTGCGGCGCGAGGGGGCGGGGTCGTCGGACTTGCGGAACAGGACGAGGCAGAAGCAGGCCAGGGCGAGGAAGAAGACACCCGCGAACACCAGGTGCGCGACACCGACGAAACGATCGGACCCGACCGGGTCCGACGGGGTGGTGGGGAACAGCGCGACACCGACGGCGGCCACGGCGGCGACGTTGCTCACCAGGTCGTCGACGCGCCCGTAACCGCGGTAGGAGAGCAGGAAGACACCCACCGCGCACATGCTCCCGACCCAGACGTCCCGGAGGGAACCGTGGTAGTAGCCGCTGATGGAGCTGAGCAGACCACCGTCGACGACCACGCCCCCGACGATGAGCACCAGGGGCAGCGCCAAGCCGATGACGCCGATCGCGCGGCGCAGGAACAGGTAGGAGTGTGTGAGGGTGTCCCGCATGGCCGCCTCCTGGGTCCGCGGAGTGGGTGCGGTCAAGAGCAAACCACGGCGGGCCACCGGACCACACCGCCGGACGGTTCGGTTGTGCGGATCAGCGGAAAGACACCCGGCTGCCGAGCTGCGCGGGGAGTGCCCCCGACAGGATCGCGAAAGCCGGATCTCGGACCAACCACAGGAGCTTGTGCCGCTCACCGCCCACCATGACCACCTTGAGCCCGTGGGCGGTCCGCCCCCGGAACAGGGTCGCGCTGCCCACGTCCCCGAACGCGATGACCTTGTTCGTCCGGTGCTCGGCGAGCACCCGCCCGCGGTCGAGGTCAGCCGCGGGCACAACGGGCAGCGGGTCCGACACCGACGGCCCGTACCCGTTGGCCCTGCTGGCGTTGAAGCTCAAGCGCCGCCGGACCAGCGCGGTGGGCGAAAGCCACAGCTCACCGTGAATCCAGTCGGCCCACCCCGTCGTGCAGCTCCGACTGATCAACTGCGAAGAACCACCCATGGCCGCAGCTCAACCCCACCGCGACTACTCGCCGTCCCGTGCGGACACCACACCCGCAACCCGCACCGCCGTCTCCCGAGGCGAAAGCACGGTGGTGTCAACAACCGTCGCCGCCCCACACAACCACCCCAACGCCTCAAAGTACGGTCCGACGTGGTCCAACCGCCACCGCACCGCCCCCACCTCAACCTCATCCCGGGTGATCCGCCGAACCAACTCCCCCAGTTCGACGTGCAACACCACGTGCACAACGGGAATCCCGCGCCCGCGAAGCCCCGCGAAGCCCCGCGAAGATTTCCTCGGCATAGCTCCGGTCCAACACCGTCTGCGGCACGACCAGCGTGCCACCCACCTGGGAAAGCACCTCGGCGGCGGTGTGCACCACCAGCGCCCGCCACGCGGGCCAGTCCTGGAAGTCGGCTACAGGCTCGGTCAACACGTGCCGCAACATGAACCCGACCTCCTCGGAATCGAAGACCCGCGCCCGCGGCAGCAACTCGGTCAACTCACGGGACGCACTCGTCTTGCCCGCCCCGAAGGGGCCGTTCAACCACACGATCACACTCCACGGTACCGCCGTGGCCCACCTGTAACGGGTGGGCGCGGTGGTCAGGGGCAGTCGTGGGAACGGTCCGCCTGTGCGGGTAGGACGGCAATCGCGGTGCGGCAGGCGGCGTCCCAGGAACAGCCCCGCTCGCGCGGGGAGGACCCGGCCTGCCAGCACCACCAGGCGTCGCACTGGGGAACAGCCCCGCTCGCGCGGGGAGGACACTTCTTGACCTGCGGGTTTAGGTGAGCGAGGGCGGTTTTCGCATCACTTCTCGACTGGATTGGGTGCAGTGTAACGAGGTGATCACTCTCTGTGTTGGGTTCGGTGCATGCTGGCGTGATCACAGCTTGCGGTCATATGCGTCAAGTGGGCGTTGCTTGCGCCAGGGCTGGCCAGTTGGTCTTGGTTCATCACGCTGGATGCGGCCGAGTCGATTTGAAAGTGGTGTGCAACGCGCGAGCGGTGTCTGGCACCGGTTCACCAATTCGGCCTCACTGTGCGACTGGAGGATGCGACTTTGCGCGCTGTTGTGTGTCGGCTCGGGCATCGGGTGTATTTCCGCCGCCACTTGGCGTCCGCTGGCGTGACCACGAGGTCGGGTTTGCGGAGAGAAGTTGGCGAGGGATTGGTGGGGGCTTGGGTGCGCGAGTGTGGGGGTCAGGAGGGGAGCAGGGCGAGCATTTCCGGGAGTTCGAAGAATTGGGCGATGTCGCGGGCTGATCGCCCTCCCTGGTCGGGGTCGGCGCCTGCGGCCACGAGCAGGTCGACGCTGGTGGGGTTGCGGCGGAAGACTGCGGCGCCGAGGGCTGTTTGGCCTCGGTCGTTGACCCTGGAGACGTCTGCTCCTCGTTCAAGCAGGACGCGGACGGTTTCGGGGTGATTGTGGTAGGCGGCGAGGATGAGCAGTGAGTCGCCCGCGCCGCTGGTGAGGTTGGCGGGGACTCCGGAGTCGATGGCGGTTGCCAGGGCTTCGGCTTCGCCCTGGCGGGCGAGGTCGAGGATCGACTGGAGGAAGTGGAGTTCTTCTTCGGTCAGGTCCATGGGGGGGAGGTTAGCCACCGGGGCGGGTTGTCGCAGGGTTGGCCGGGGGACATGGTCGGCGGGGCGGGGTGGCCGTGCGCGGTCGGCGTGGTAGGTGTCGGGGGACGGGTCAGACCGCAGAAGACGATCAGTGTGAAGGGAACACCATGACGTCCGCGTCCTCCCAGCAGCAGCCGTCCGATTCCGGGCGGCCGGTGCTGACCAACCGCCAAGGACACGTGGTCTACGACAACCAGAACCAGCGGAGCGTCGGCGCCCGTGGGCCCGCCACGCTGGAGAACTACCAGTTCCTGGAGAAGATCAGCCACTTCGACCGGGAGCGCATCCCCGAGCGGGTGGTGCACGCGCGGGGGGCCACCGCCTTCGGGTACTTCGAGGCGTACGGCACCGTGGGGGACGAGCCCGTGGCGAAGTTCACCCGGGCGAAGTTGTTCCAGGAGAAGGGGAAGCGCACCGACGTGGCGGTTCGGTTCTCGACCGTGGCGGGTGGTCGTGACTCCTCGGAGGTGGCGCGGGACCCCCGGGGGTTCGCCGTGAAGTTCTACACCGAGGACGGCAACTGGGACCTGGTGGGCAACAACCTCGGTGTCTTCTTCATCCGGGACGCGATCAAGTTCCCGGACCTGATCCACTCGCAGAAGCCGGACCCGGTGACCTTCGAGCGTCAGGACCCCAACCGGGTGTTCGACTTCATCAGCCAGACGCCTGAGGCGTTGCACATGGTGACTCTGGTGTTCAGTCCGCGGGGGATTCCGGCCAGTTACCGAACGCAGCAGGGATTCGGGGTGAACACCTACAAGTGGGTGAACCAGGCTGGGGACACCGTGTTGGTGAAGTACCACTGGTCACCGAAGTCGGGGGTGCGGTCCCACACCGCCGCCGACGCGGCGAACGTGCAGGCGAACGACCTCGGTTCGCACACCCGGGACCTCTACCAGGCCATCGAGCGCGGTGAGTACCCCGAGTGGGAGTTGAAGGTCCAGTTGATGGACGACCACGACCACCCGGAACTCGACTTCGACCCGCTCGACGACACCAAGGCGTGGCCTGAGGAGCTGTTCCCGCTGCGCGCCGTGGGCCGGATGGTCCTCGACCGCGCGCCGGAGAACTTCTTCCTGGAGAACGAGCAGATCGCGTTCGGCACCGGCGTGCTCGTTGACGGCCTGGACTTCTCCGACGACAAGATGCTGGTGGGTCGCACCTTCAGCTACAGCGACACCCAGCGCTACCGCGTCGGGCCCAACTACCTCCAGTTGCCGGTCAACGCGCCCAGGACCCGCGTGGCCACCAACCAGCGCGACGGTCAGATGGCCTACGGTGTCGACCTCGGCGAGGGGCAGAACCCGCACGTCAACTACGAACCGTCGATCCTCGGCGGCCTCCGCGAGGGCGAGTACCCCGCGCACGACGAGCAGGGGCCGGAGCTGACCGGCAGGCTGACCCGCAAGCGCATCCCGCGCACCAACGACTACGCCCAGCCCGGTGAGCGCTTCCGCCTCTCGCAGGAGTGGGAGCGGGACGACTTGGTCGCCAACCTCGTCGACGCCCTGGGCCAGTGCGACCGCCCCGTCCAGGAGCGCATGGTGTGGCACCTGCTGATGGCCGAGGACGAGTTGGGCCTGCGCGTCGGCGAGGGGCTGGGCATCAGCCCCGACGACGTCCGCCACCTGGAGCCGCTGCCCACCCAGCGGCTGTCCGATGAGGAGAAGGCCAGGGCCGCCAACCTGGGCAAGAACGGCCCGCGCGACGTCGAGGGGCACACCATGACCCACTGCGTGCCCAACGAGCGCGTTCCCGTCGAGCGCTGACGTCCTCGGGGCGGGACCGGCCGGTCCCGCCCCGGTGCTCAGTCGAGGACGGCGGTGGCCTCGACCTCCACCAGCACGTCGGGCTCGGCCAGCGCGGCGACGCCCACACCGGTGAGCGGGGCCGCCGGGGTGACGCCCAGCTTCTCGGCCGCCCGGGCGACCCCCGCCGCGAACAGGGGCATCTTGTCGGGGGTCCAGTCGACCAGGTAGACGGTCAGCTTCACCACGTCGTCGAAGGTGGCGCCCGCCGCCGCCAAGGCCGTGTCGACGTTGAGGTAGCACTGCTCGACCTGGGCGGCGAAGTCGCCCTCGCCGACCTTGTTCCCGTCGGCATCCCGGGCGATCTGACCGGCGGTGAACACCAGTTTCGAGCCGGTGGCGACCGACACCTGCCGGTAGAGGTCGACCTCCGGCAGCCCGTCGGGGTTCACCAGGGTGATGGGCATGCTGTCTCCTCGCGTCGGGTCGGGTTCACCTGAAACATAGCATTGCAATGCCATGTACTGTGCGGGCATGGCGAGGACGAAGGACCCCGCGGTGCGCGTCCTGCTCATCGAGCGGGCCGCGCACATGCTGCGCACCCGCGAGCCGATCACCCTGCGCTCGCTGGTGGCGGGCACCGGGGTGTCCACGATGGCCGTCTACACCCACTTCGGCGGCATGGACGGCGTGTGGATGGCCCTGCGCCAGGAGGGCTTCACCCGACTGGCGGCCGAGTTCGCCGCGGTGGCCACGACCCGGGACCCGGTCGCGGACCTGACCGCGCTGGTCGCCGCCTACCTCGGCAACGCCCTGCGCCACCCCGACCTGTACCGGGTCATGTTCGACGCGAACTTCGACCTCGAGGACCTCGCCGCCGCCGACGCGACCCTGGAACACCTGGTCCGGGCCGCCGACCGGGCCAGGGGGGTCGGGCGCTTCCACGCCGACACCGTTCCGCTGGACGTGGCGACCCGGAGCTGGACCATCGCGCACGGGTTGGTTTCCCTGGTGGCCAACGGCCCGCTGCCCCGCCCGGCGCTCGACAACGGCGTCCCGCTGCTGACCGCCCTGTTCGTCCACACCGGAGACGACCCGGACCGGTGCCGCCGCTCGATCCAGCGGGGCTGGCGGCTGCTGGGGTGAGCGGGCCGGCGCTCAGGCGCCCGTGGTGGAGCCGGGGCGGACGACCATCAGGACCGTGACCGTCGCCCACAGCAGGTTGAACACGCCGGTGTGCATGGCCAGCCGCGCGGGCAGCCGGGCGGGCACCGGGTGGTCGGCGGCGGCCACGGCGTCCAGGACCTCGGCCTGGCGCGGCAGGATCAGCAGCACCAGCGTGGCGGCGGCCAGCGCGGTGAGCGCCATGGACACGACCAACCAGGGGTCGCCGAGCACGCCGAGGCTGCTCCCGGTCGCCAGGCCGAACGCGGGCACCGCGATGCCGATCGCGGCGTACACCCGGCACACGCGGTGCAGGGTGCGCAGCACGGCCACCTCCCGCTCCTGACCGGGTGCGGCCAGGGCGCGGCGGGTGGCGGCCGGGAACATGCTGGCGGCCACGGTGACCGGGCCGACCGCGATGATCGCGGCCAGCACGTGCACGGACAGCAGGAACTTCGTCATGCCGAGGCCACCCGGTGGCCGTCGACCCCCGCACCCGGCGCGCGGCCGGTGGCAGCCCGCCACACCGTGCCCCGGCGCTCGTGGGCGATCAGCTCCTCCACCGCGATCGCCACCTCGGGGCCGAGTTCGCGCTCCAGCAGGTACAGCCCCAGGTCCAGCCCGGAGGTGACCGATGAGGAGGTGACCAGGTCGCCGTCGTCGACCACGCGCACGTCGAGTGCCCGCACGCCCGCGGCGGTCAACATGCCCAGGCCCATCCGATGCGTGGTCGCCGGGCGGCCCTCGATCAGCCCGGCCATGGCCAGCACCAGCGACCCGCCGCACACCGTCGCCACGGTGACGCCCTCGCGGTCCAGGGCCTCCTCGAGCAGCGCGGGCAGGCCGGTGGTCAGCGTGCGCCCGAGCAGCACCGGGATGCTGTCCTCGGTGGGCTCGCCACCGCCTGGGTCCGCCAAGCTGCCGAGCGCGCCGGGCACGACGACGAGGTCCGCCCGCCGCGGGTCCAGGGCGGCGGTGGCGCGCAGGGTCAGCGGGACCAGGCCGCTGGGCACCTCGCGCGGTCCCCCGGCGGCGACCAGTTCCACCTCGAAACCCCGGTCGGCGACGAGGGCGGCGGCGGCCAAGACCTCGTAGGGGGCGATGACGTCGAGCGGGTCGAACCCGTCGAACAACACGATCTGAGCGAGCATGGCGCCACGCTAACCACGGTGGGTGCCGGGTGGCAGTGGCTGGAATGCCAGCTTTCAACGGGTTCTCGCCAACGTCCGGTTCCGGCCCCTAGGCTGGGGCCATGCACACCGTGGCCGTCTTGGCGCTGGACGGGGTCATCCCCTTCGACCTGGCCACCCCGATCGAGGTGTTCACCCGCACCCGGCTGCCGGACGGCCGCGCGCCGTACCGCGTCCGCGTCTGCGGTGCCACCCCGACCGTGGACGCGGGCGCGTTCTCCCTCGCCCCGCCCTGGGGCCTCGACGCGCTGGCGGAGGCGGACACGATCGTCCTGCCCGGCCGCGCCGAGATCCTGCCCACCCCGGACGACGTCCTGGACGCGTTGCGCGCGGCCGCGGGTGCGGGCACCCGCATCGCCACGATCTGCACCGGCGCGTTCACCCTGGCCGAGACCGGCCTGCTGGACGGGCTGCGGGCGACCACGCACTGGGTGGCGGCGGGCGCGCTGGCCGCCCGGCACCCCGGGATCGACGTGGACCCGGACGTGCTCTACGTGGACAACGGCCAGTTCCTCACCTCGGCGGGCGCGGCGGCGGGCCTGGACCTGTGCCTGCACCTGATCCGGCGCGACCACGGTTCGGCGGTGGCCGCCGACGCCGCGCGGCTGTCGGTGATGCCGCTGGAGCGGGAGGGCGGGCAGGCGCAGTTCATCGTGCACGACCAGCCGCCCACGCCCCGGGGTTCGGAGTTGGAGCCGGTGCTGCGGTGGCTGGAGGAGAACTGCGCGCGCGAGCTGTCCGTGGAGGGCATCGCCGCGCACGCGGGGATGAGCGTGCGCACGCTCAACCGCCGCTTCCGCGAGCAGACCGGGACCACGCCGTTGCAGTGGCTGCTGCGCGCCCGCGTGCGCACGGCGCAGCACCTGCTGGAGGTCACCGGGCACCCGGTGGACCGGATCGCCGCGCAGGTCGGTTTCGGTTCCCCCACGGCGTTCCGCGACCGGTTCCGCCGGGTGGTCGGCACCACGCCGCAGTCCTACCGGCACAGCTTCACGAGCCGCTGAGCTGGTCTTGGCCGGAGCCTGCCGCTGATGCGCATTCCTGCCACACCAGATTTCCCGTCCCCGACGGAGAACCGGTGATCGGGGCGGCGCCGGACCTGATCCCGGCGCCGGGCGGCGGGGTCGCACCGCGGGGCTTCCCCGGCGTTCGGCGCGGGACCGGCGGGGCGGTTGTCCGCCGACCTGCTCGGCGCCGGCATCATGGGCGGCGCAGCGGCCGCTGCGTGTCACCGCTCGCCGTGCGAGGCACCCCACCCGTGGGAGGTGCCGAGGGGATCGCCCGGTGTCGGTGGGTCTGGGCTCCGATCCACTCGGGGGGAGTATGGCGGTGCGGATCGGCCTGCTCGGCGAGGTCGGGGCGAGCGCGCACGGGCGCCCGGTCGACATCGGCGCCGCCAAGCAGCGCTGCGTCCTGGCCGCCCTCGCCGTCGACCTGGGCCGGGTGGTGTCCGACGAGCAACTGGTGGACCGGGTGTGGGGGGTCGACCCGCCGTCCACCTCGCGCAAGACCCTCGCCAGCTACGTGTCGCGGCTGCGCACCGCGTTCGCCGGGACCGGGGCGGACATCAAACGGCGCTCCGGCGGGTTCGTGCTGCTCGACGAGCACGTCACGGTGGACCTGCGGCGCTTCAACGACCTGTGTGCGCGGGCGGCCTCCGGTGACGCCGAGGAGGCCGCCGAGCTGCTGACCTCGGCGTTGGAGCTGTGGCGCGGGGAAGCCCTGACCGGCCTGGACGGCGAGTGGGCCGCCGAGGAGCGCGACCGCCTGCACCGGGTGCGCTTCGGCGCCGAGTGCGACCTGACCGACGCCCGGCTGCGGCTCGGCGGGCGCGACGACGCGCTGGTCGCCGAGCTGTCCGCGCGGGTCGTCGAGCACCCGCTGGACGAGCGAGTCGCCGGGCAGTTCATGCGGGCGCTGCACCGCGACGGCCGCACCGCCGACGCGCTCAACCACTACCGGCGGTTCCGGGTGCGGCTGGTCGAGGAGCTGGGTGTCGACCCCGGTGCCGCGCTCACCGCCCTGCACCAGCGCATCCTCACCGACGGGGCCGAGCAGCCCGAGGCGCGGACCGCGCCTGCGGTCCCCCGGCAGCTCCCCGCCCGGCCCGCGCCGTTCGCGGGCCGCGCGGACGCCCTCGCCGCCCTGGACGCCGCCGTGGGCGGGGCCGAGGACGGCGGGGTCGTCGTGGTCGCCGGGACCGGGGGCATCGGCAAGACCTGGCTGGCGCTGCACTGGGCCCACCGCGCCCTGGACCGGTTCCCGGACGGGCAGTTGTTCGTGGACCTGCGCGGGTTCAGCCCCGACCAGGACCCCATGGCCCCGCAGGTGGCGCTGCGCGGGTTCCTGGAGGCGCTCGGCACCCGCGCCGACCGCGTCCCCACCGACCCGCACGGGCGGACGGCGCTGTTCCGCAGCCTGGTCGCGGACAAGCGGATGCTGCTGGTGCTGGACAACGCCGTCGACAGCGCGCAGGTCGTCCCGCTGCTGCCCGGCGGGGAGACGTGCACGGTCGTGGTCACCAGCCGCGGTTCGCTGCCCGGCCTGCTCACCGCCCACCGCGCCCACCACCTGCCGCTCGACGCCCTCCCCGACGGGGAGGCGCGCAGGCTGCTGACCGCCCGGCTCGGTGCCGCGCGCACCGCGGCGGCCCCCGAGGCGGTGGACGAGATCGTGGCCCGGTGCGGCGGGCTCCCGCTGGCCCTGGGCATCATCGCCGGGCGCTGCCGCATCCGCCCGCTGGTCCCGCTGGCCGACCTCGCCACCGAGCTGCGCGAGGCGGGCCTCGACGCCCTCGACGACGACGACCCCACCGCCAGCCTGCCCGCCGTGCTGTCCTGGTCGCACCGCGCCCTGACCGCCGAGCAGGCCGAGTCCTTCGAGCTGCTCGGCACCGCGCCGGGGGCCGACATCGGCGTCCCGGCCGCGGCGGGCCTGCTCGGGGTCACCCCCGCCGAGGCGACCGCGGTGCTGCGCGGCCTGGCGCAGGCGTCGCTGATCGGGGTGTCGGCCCCCGGCCGGTACCGGATGCACGACCTGCTGCGCCAGTACGCGGGCGAACGGGTGCGGGCCACCTCCGCCGCCGACACGGCCGCGGCCGTGGACCGGCTGCTCGACCACTACCTGCACAGCGCCTGCGCCGCGGAGTCGGTGCTCGCCACGCACCGCCACCCGGTGGACCCCGGCCCGCCCGACCCGCGCAGCGGGCCGACGACCCCGGCCGACGACGAGGCGGCGATGCGCTGGTTCGCCGCCGAGCACCCGAACCTGCTGGCCATCCAGCGGTGGGCGGTCGAGCGGGGCAGGCACGACGCGGTCTGGCAACTGGCCTGGGCGCTGGACACCTTCCACTTCCGGCACGGGCGGATGCACGACGTGCTGACCTGCTGGACCCTCGGCCTGCGCGCGGCAGAGCAGGCGGGGACGACCGCGGCGCAGGCCATGGCCCACCGCTACCTGGGGCAGGCGCACTCGCGCCTGGCCGCCCACGAGGACGCCTCGCGCCACCTCGAGACCAGCCTCGCCCTGGCCGAGCGGGAGCAGGACCCCCGGGGCCAGGCCGACACCCGCCGGGTCCTGGTGTGGACGCTCGGCGAACTCGGCCACACCCGGGAGGCCCTGGAGCACCTGGACCGGCTCCGCCACACCTACCGCGACCTCGGTGAACCCGTGCTGGAGGCCGACATCCTCAACGGGATGGGCTGGTTCCACGCCCAACTCGGCGAGTACGCCGAGGCCGAGACCGCGGCCGACGCCGCGCTGGCGCTGTTCCGCGCGCACGACCACCGGCACGGCATCGCCGACGTCAGCGCGACCCTGGGGCGCATCGCCCACCACACCGGCCGGTACGAGGAGGCCCTGGGCCACTACCGGGCGGCGATCGACGCCTTCCGCTCGCTGGGGGACGACTACCAGGTCACCGAACCGCTGGAGGGCTTGGGCGACACCTACGCGGCGCTGCACCGCACCGACCTGGCGAACGCCGCGTGGCGGGAGGCGCTGGTGGCGTACCGGGAGCAGGGGCGCACCGCCGAGGCCGAGCACCTGAGGCGGACCCGCCTGCCCACCGAGGCGCCGCGCACGCCGCAGGCGATCTGACCCGCGGCGGTCTGATTTGTCCTCTGTGGACCTTTGGCTGGTCGGGGTCCGCCCGGACGCGGTGGGTCAGACGCTGCGCAGCACCGTGACGACGGGGCCCAGCACCACGGCCCGGTCGCCGTCGAGGACGTCGTAGGCGGGGTTGCGCGGCTCCAGGAAGACGTGACCGCCGCTGCGCCGGTACACCTTGACGGTGGCCTCGTCGTCGATCATCGCCGCGACGATCTGCCCCGAGTGCGCTTCGGACTGCTGCCGCACCAGCACGACGTCGCCGTCGCAGATGGCCGCGTCGACCATGGAGTCCCCGCGCACCCGCAGGCCGAAGACGGTCCCGCGCCCGGTGAGCCCGCGCGGCAGGTGCAGCACGTCGTCCACGTGCTCGTCGGCGGTGATCGGCGCGCCCGCGGCGATGTGCCCGACCACCGGCACCGGCACCGACTCCTCGGCCCGCTCGGCCCGCGGTTCCCGCAGGAACCCCCGCACGTCGATCGGCCGCGACACCGCGCCGCCGCGGCGCAGGAACCCGCGCTCCTCCAGGCTGGCCAGGTGCCTCGAGACCGAGGACGACGACCGCAGGCCGACGGCGTCGCCGATCTCGCGGGTGCTGGGGGAGTGGCCGTGGCGGACCGCCCAGTCCTGGATGGTGGCGAGGATCTGCTGCTGGCGCAGCGGCAGCGCGGAGGCGTCCAGGTGCTCGAACGGGTCGACGTCGTAGGCGGTCACCCGGGAATCCTAGGGGGCGCCGCCGCACCGATCCCGGCCCGGGGCGGGCCACACCCTCGATCAGGTGATTCGCCCCGGCATGCGCGGTGCCGCCGCGAGCGCTCCTCGTCCGCCGGGGCCGGGCGGGCCACCCGTCCGGGGTCTGTCCACATGCGAAACCCCGGGCTCGTGCGGGGTGAGCCGCGCGGCCCCGGGGTTCGCGGGCGGTTCGAGCGGTCGGAGTCGCCCGCCCGCGCCGTTCGTGCCCCGCCCGGTTCAGTCCAGCAGCGAGTCGAACCGCAGCCCGCTGGCGGACTCCCCGGTGCCGGGTCGCTTGCGGCGGCCGGTCCACAGGTGGTGCCTGCCGTCGGCGCCGCGGGTGTACTGGGTGGCGCGGGTGACCTGGGCGCCCTCGCGCGGGATCTCCTCCTCCCGGACGTCGTGCGTGGCGGACAGCAGTTCGCCCAGTGGCGCGACCTCCTCCTGCGTGCCGTCCGGGTGGTGGCGGACGAGGTGGGCCCTGCGCAGCACGACCGCGCCCGGGCGGGTCTCCACCGGCAGCATCGGAATCCAGTTGACCGGGACCGCGGTGGCCAGCCGGTAGCGCAGCGCCCCGGCCTCGGTGGCCCCGGGGACGTGCGGGGTGAACGGTTCCCCGGTCCGGTCGAGCGCGCCGCCGATGGCGTCGGTGACCTTCTTCTCCACCGCCCACGCCTGGTTGGCGTCCTCGTCGCGGGCGAACAGGACCTCCTCGACCGGTTCGCCGTCGAGGCCGCGGCCGGTGGACGGGGGCAGGAACAGCGCCCGCAGCCTGCCGCCGGAGGTGGTGCTGAGGGTGAACAGCGACCAGTGGGCGTCGCCCTTGCCCGTGCCGGGCAGCGGGGCCAGGGTGGGGCCGCCGAGGACGGAGCTGAAGGTGTCCGCGACGACGACCGAGGTCAGCCTGGTCAGCGACCCGACCGGCACGTCCAGGGGCACGGCGTACCAGTCGGAGCTGTAGACGGTGGCGAACTCGGCCAGCAGCATCCTGGCCAGGTCCTCCGGGGCCGCCTCCACGCCGCCGATGGTGGTCCTGGCGTCCTCGAACTCCCAGTACCGGCGGGCGGGCATCCCGGGGAAGGAGGCGGGCGCGGCGAAGGTGGTGGAGACAACCTTCTCCTGCCTGGCCGCCGGGGCCAGCCCGTCCGCGCCCGCCGCGGTGAAGTCGGGCCAGTCCAGCCGCCCGCCGGGGTACTCCGGGGCGCGCAGGGCGACCTCGGCCCCGTCGACCCTGGCGGCGACGGTGAAGCGGTGCTCCAGCCGGGTCGGGTCCCACGATTCCGGGCCGTGCAGCCGCCTGCCGTAGTGCCAGGCCAACCACTCCTCGACGACCGGGACGGCGGCGGCCGTGGCGGTCGGGTCCAGGCCGAGCCGGGGCGGGAGGGTGCCGGCCGGGACCAGGTGCAGCGACTCGGCGGCGAACGCGTCGCCGTGCACGGCCCGCCCGGCCAGCACGGCCAGGTACCGGCGCGCGGACTCCGGCTCGTGCGGACCCGGCGCGGGCATCGGGAACTCGCGCAGGACGGCGGCGGCGACCGCGGGCAGGCCCGCCGCGGTGAGCACCCGGGACAGCCGCTGCCCGGACTCGGCGGCGGCGCGCAGGTCGGTGCGGTGGGTCTGCTCCCGTTCGGCGACCGCCTCCAGCGGCACGTCCGGGTCGTAGTCCTCGCGCGGGGCGGAACCCGCCCTGAACGCGGTCACCGTGCTCGCCGTGCCGCGCACGCGCACCCACACCGGCGAACCGGCGTCGTCGCCGAGGAACTCGCCGAACTGCCACTGCCTGCCCAGCGACCACAGCGGGTCGTGCAGTTGCGCCTCGGTGGCCGGGCGCAGGTCGCCGGAGCGGGCGCGGGGTTCGAGCCGGGTCCAGGTGGTGATGGAGGCCATCGGTCGTCCTTTGCTCAGCGCGGCAGCGCGCGGGTGAAGTCGGTGGACACCGCGTCCCTCGGAGCGGTGTTGGCGGCCAGCACGGCGGCCGGGAGGAGTTGGCCGATGTCGGTCAGCGCGTCCGGGTTCGCCGGGTGCAGGGCCTCCAGGTCGACCATGCGCAACCGGGCCAGCTCCAGCGCCTCCAGGACGGTCTCGGCCAGCAGCGCCGGGTCCCACACCGCCCGCCGGTCCGGGGACACGGCCAGCAGGATCGCCTGCGGTGGCGCGGAATCCGGGCTCTCGGCGTGCAGCGCGACCGCCGTTGTCTCCCGCCGCCGGGGCACGACCTCCGTCCACTCCTCCACCATCAGCCCGCACACCGGCGTGGTCGCGGTGGGCGCGCCGAAGGGCAGGTGCAGGGTGAACGCCAGCCTGGTGCCGGGGTTGGTCGACGGCAGGCCCGCCCACCGCTCCGCGGACTCCTTGCCCGCGGGCGGTTTCGGTAGCTGCGCGACGTCCGCGCTGAGCGAGTCGCCCGCGCCCAGCGCCTCGGCGTAGCCCAGCGAGGTGACGAACCGGTCGACACCGGGCCGCACCTCGGCGACGTCGAGCAGCCGGGTCGCCGCGACCGTGGGGTCCCCGCCTTGCAGCGCCGTGCTGGTGCCGAGCGAGGCGAGCAGGTCGGTGGCGGTGGCGGGGGTGTCGCCCGCGAGGGTGAAGACCCCGAGGACGTCGACGCCGGTCAGGACGCCGAGCTTGCGGACGGGGTCGGGTTCCAGGGCCGCGGCGTCCCGGCGCCGGGTGACCTCCGGCAGCGCCGCCGCGGCCAGGGCGCTGAGCACGCCCCGGTCGGTGTCGCCGGGGGCGGCGGGGGGTGGGACGACGCCGGGGACGCCGAGCAGGTTGGCCGCGAGCAGGCCGTCCCGGAGCTGGCCGAGGTCGGTACCCGCGAGCTGGGCGGCGACGCGGTCGACCAGGGCGGTCACGGCGGCGGCGCGGTCGGCCGCGCTCGCTGGGGCGAGGGCGGCGGAGGCGGCCGGGGTGTTCGTGCGGAGCAGGCTGGTTTCGCCGCCGCCGGGTGGGGGTGGGGTGTGGCCGGGCTTGTGGGTTCCCGGTGTGCCGGTGTCGTCGTTCGGGGTGCTCGTGTGGAGCAGGCTGGTTTCTCCGCCGCCGGGTGGGTGCGGGTTGTAGGGCGGGGTTTCGCCGGGGTTCTGGCCGGGCTTGCCGCCGCCCGTGCCCGGAGTGCCGGTGTCACCGCCGGGTGTGCCCGGGTCCGGCGTGCCTGTTCCCGGGGTTCCGGTGCCCGGCGTGCCGCCGCCCGGTGTTCCCGTGCCGGGGTCCGGCGTCCCGGTGCCTGGGGTGCCGGTGCCCGGGGTGCCGGTGGTGGGTGGGGTGTCGGCGTGTTCGGGGAGGGTCAGGTCGGCCGGGCGCAGTGGGCGGGCGCCCGCGACCAGGTCCTTGGCGGCGCGGGCGGCCTCCAGCATGGTGGGCAGGTCGGGGCAGGTCACCGAGGTGACCCGGACCCCGCCGGAAACCGTCGCGGCGGCGCGCAGCAGGTGCGCGTCGAGGTCGGTTCCGGCCAGCGGGGCCGACGGGTCCGGCGGGACGAGCGCCAGCCAGTCCAAGGGGGACAGTGCGGCGGCGGCGAGGGTGAACGGCCTGGTCGTGCCGTCGGCGAGGGCGGCCTCGGCGGTCAGCGTGCCCGGGGCGGGCAGCAGCTCCGCGATCCAGCCCGCCAGCGCCGGGTCGGCGACCGCGCGGCTCTGCGCCGCGCCGGTCGGCCACTTCGCCGGGTCGGGGGCGGTGCCGTCGAGCAGGACGGCGACCCGGTGGGTCACCGCGTCACCGGTGCGCGGGGTGCGCAGCGACTCCGGCTCCGGCGGGGGCGCCTCGCCGGTGGACATGGCGGCGATGGTGGCGCCCGCCCGCAGCGGGTTGCCCTGCACGGCCTGGTGCACGCCCTCGACCAGGAGCGTGTCGGCCACGGCGTCGACCAGGTCGGCCAGCTTCGCGAACACCTGGGCGAGCGCGGTGGCGTCGGCGGAGCCCGCGGTGGCGCCGACGTCGCGGACCGGGTCGAGCCTGCCCGCGCTCGCGCGGCGGTGCAGGGCCAGGCCGTCGAGGGCGTCGCGGAACGCGACCACCTCGGTCGGCGTGCCCTCGGTGTCCACAGAGGACGAACGGAGCGGGGCGAGCGCGCGCAGCCGGTCGATCCAGGACGACAGCGCGGGCAGCGGGTGGTCGCGGACCCAGCGCTCCACCCTGGCCCCGAGCAGCGCGCCGAGCGGCTGGCCCTGGCGCACCCCGTCGAGGACCCACGCGGCGGCGCGGGCGCGCTCGGAGGTCAGGTCCACCGCGGTGGGCGCGTCCGGCCGGTCGCCGTGGGCGCGTTGGGCGGCGCGCAGCACGGCGGCGGTGACCGCGTGCGCGGGGGAGGGCGCGTGGATGGGTGACGGCACGTCGGACCCGGCGTTGACCAGCGGCCCCGCTTCGTCCGGCGGCAGCGCGGTGACCCGGCTCGGCGCGGTCGGGCGCGGCACGACGTCGGTGACCCAGCCGTAGCCGCCCAGGTGCACGCCGGTGGGCTTGGCGGCGCGCTGCCACTCCAGGCGGCGGGTGGCCAGCGAGGTCAGCCACGCGTCCAGGCGGTGGGAGGTGGTGTCGAGCTGCTGGGCGAGCATGCGTTCCAGGTCGGCGGGCGGCACGTCGGCCAGCGCGCGCACCGCGGTGGAAGCCTCGGTCACCTGGTGGGCGCGGGAGTCGGCGGCGCCGGGGCCGCGCACCCAGGCGCCGACGGAACCGGACCAGCCGGGCATCGGCGAGTCCAGGCGGGTGAACACCGTCTGCGTCGCGGCGCGGTCGTCGACGCCGACCAATTCGGGTTCGGCCAGCGGACCCAGGACGCGCTCGGCGGCCATGCCGAACTCGACCAGCAGCGCGTGCCGGACCAGCCGGTACAGCAGCGGGGTGGACGCGGCGGGCCCGAGGTCGACCGCGTCGCGCAGCTCGCCCGGGGTGCGGGCGGCGGAGCCGAGGGCGGCCAGGTAGTCGACCGGGCGCCCGCCCGCGACGGTCTCCGGGGCCAGCGTCCACGGCGCGTCGAGCGGGTAGGACTCCTTGGCGTGCACCAACTTCGCCAACCGCACGTCGAACGGGCCGAGGCCGAAGCGGGCGGCCAGGGCCGCCGCGGCGGCGCCGAGGTCGGTGCGCCACTGCTCGCTCAGCGCCAGCTCGGCGAAGCGCCACAGCGCGGTGATGTAGTCCACGCCCAGCGAGCTGCGGGCGAAGACCCGGCGCGCGGTGGGGGCCATCGCCAGCGCCCGGGCGACGACCTGGTCGTCCTGCGGGGCGCGGGTGATGCGCGGGACGGCGGCCGGGTCGTCGGCGGCGGGCCGCCAGATCCGGTCGCGCAGGGTCCGCAGGAACGGCACGACGTCCGGGTGCAGACCGGGCCACTCGTTCATCTCCGTGCTGACCCACCTGTCCACCGGCAGCACCGGCAGCACGCCGTAGGGCTGCTTGCCCACCCGCAGCATCGGCAGCGGGCCCGCCGGGCGGACGTAGCGGCGCAGGTGTTCGCGCACGCCGCGGACCTGCCCCTCGGTGAACCGGCCCGCGGTGAGCTGGGTCAGCGTGTACCCGCCGGTGACCGCCCACAGCGCGGTGGCCATGTCGCGGACGCGCTTGTCGTCGGCGCGGCCCGCGCCCCGCGCCCGGGCGAGCGCGCCGGGCGTGGCGGCGGCCGGGCCGCCCGCTCCGCCGGTCGAGGTCAGCGGCAGGCCGAGCGCGGTGGTCAGCACCCGGGCGGCGGCGTCGGGAGCCGCCGGGGCGGCGTCGCCGTGGCGCACGCGCAGCGCGGCCCGCGCCTCGGGGTCGTTGCGGCTGTGCGTGGACGCGGCGGTGGCGGTGTTGTTCGTGGCGGCGCCGGGGGCGACGAAACCCATGCCCCTGGTGTGGAACTGGGCCTCGAACAGGTCGGCCAGCTCGCGCGCGGTGGCCTCGGCCGGGACCTCGCCCGCCGCACCCGCCTGCTCGACGACGCCGTGCGCGATGAGCGTGCGGTAGCCGCTGACGCCGTTGACCGCGCGGGGCAGCCGCACGGCCATGCCGACCGCCTCGGCGGCGGTGAAGTCGACCAGCCAGGCGGTGTCGGCGTCGACCGGCGGCGCGGCCGGGTCCAGGTCGGCGGTCCGGTCCGGGCTGGGGCCGATGGGCAGCGGTCGCGGCACCGGCTTGCCGACCACGCGCTGCACGGCCGCGCCCGCGGCGATGGGGTGGCCGTGCACGTGCCAGCGCGTCGGCATGGCGCGGGCGACGGCCCGCTTGGTCCACGGGCCCTCGCGGAACGGCGCGGTGGCCGGGAACGCGGGGGTGCCGGACGGGCGGGCCTGCGGGTTGGTCGGTTCCAGCACGCGGGCGACCCAGGAGGCGCGCTCGGCGCCGTAGCGGCCCGCCAGCTCCTCCCAGGCGGCACGCTCCGCCGGGTCGGTCTCGACGCCGGGAAGGCCCGCGCGCCACACGGCCGTCCAGTACCGCTTGCCCCACTCGGCCTCGTCGGCGGTCAGCGGCGGCTCGTGGCTGTCGACGTGGATCTCGTCCGGGTAGACGCGGACGAGCAGCTCGGTGTCGGTGAACCGGGTCTCCAGCCGCACCGGGAGCAGCGCCACCGGGTGGTCGGCGGCCAGGGTCCACGGGACCTCGGTGGTGGTGTCAGGCATTCTCTCGGGCTCCAGCGGGTGCGGTGGGTGCGGCGGTGGCGTCGGCGAGCTGCGGCGGCAGGCCCGCCCCGGCGGGGATGGGCGGCAGCTCGGACAGGTTGTCGCCCTCGGTGTCGTTGGCCTCGGTCCGCAGGTCGACCCGGTCGCCGGTGCGCACCGCGACCAGGTTCACCCGCACGCCCGGGGTGGTCTCGACGTAGTAGTTCTCGCGGCCGAGGATGCCCTCGACCACCTCGGCGGCCGTCGCGCGCCACCAGCCGCCGCCGGGCAGCGGCCCGGCCAGCTCGCGGACCCGGTCGCTGCCCGACCCGTGCTTGCGGACGTGGGTGACCCGCCAGCCCGCGCCGAACGACGGGAGCAGGTCGGTGGCGTGGAAGGCCACCCGCGCCGGTGGCTGGTAGGTCGCGTGGGCGACGTGGGCGCTGTTGTGCGCCCAGGTCGCCGTCGCCACCTGCTCCTGCGGGAACCTCGGGGCGCGCAGCGGCACCGGCGACGGGGTGTACGGCAACCGCCCGCGCAGGTGGCGCAGCCCGGCCAGCTCGGTGGCGGTGCCCGCCACCGACGCCCAGGTCAGGTCGCGCCACGTCGTCGGCGGGACGCCGTACTGCACGGTGCCGGTGGTGGGCACGGCGTCCAGGCCGAAGCGCGGCTCGGTGCCCTCCTCCTCGAACACGAAGAACCAGCCCGGGTCCGACCCGCCGGACTCCAGCGTGCCGCGCACCTCGGCGACCGACAGCGGGAAGCCGACGTAGAGCACGTCGGGGTGCAGCCTGCCCAGGAACAGCGGCTGCACGCGTTCAATCGGGCTCAGCAGGCACGGCCCACCCGGGGTGCGCGGCGGCAACGCCCGCCCGGCGACGACGGTCAGGCCGGGGAACCGGCGGACCAGCTCACCGCGCAGGAGCAGCACGACCTGCTCACCGTGCGCGCCCGCGACCTCGCCCAGGCCCGCGCGGCGCGGCCACTGCGCGATCGGCGGCACGTCGGCGGGTTCGTGGCCCGGCTCGGTGGTGCCGCGCTTGTCCCAGAACTGCCGGAAGGACGTGGCGCGGCGGTCGGTGGGGAACCCGCGCCACAGCAGCTCGCGGCCGAGCGCGTCGTTGGCCCCGACCAGGAACGACTCGACGAACTCGCTGTTGGTGCGCAGCAGCGTCAGCGTCTCGGCGGGGATGGACTCCACACCGGGCAGCAGGTGGTCCTGGCCCAGCTCGGCCAGCAGCTCGGCCATCGGCTGCTCGAACACCGGCGGTGTCAGCAGCGGGCTCAGCGGGTCGGTCAGCCCGGCCCCGCCCAGGTCGACCCCGCCGACCCGGCCCAGGACCCGGCCGGTCACCGCGACCTCCGGGTCGAGCGCCCCGGTCACCGCGTCGGCGAGGCCCGCGAGCGGCAGCCGCGGTTCGTCCTCCAGCTCGGCCCGCGACTGCGCGGCCAGCAGCGCGGTCTGGTGCACCGCGGCGGCGGCGCGGAACCGGCTGGCATGCGCGATCTTCGCCTCCAGCGTGCCGCCGGGCAGGTCCACGACGGCGAGCGAGCACACGGTGACCGCGTCGCCCCACGGGCCGGACGGGTCGGCGGTGATGGGGTCCGACCACGCCGTCGGCGTGCCGTTCACGACGTCGCGGCCGATCCGGTAGACGGCCCGGTTGGGACCGGTCGTCTTCGGCGCGGCCAGGACGACCAGGTCGGCGAGCTGGCTGCCGGTGTAGTCGGCGACCGCCAGGGCCACGCCCGCCGTCCCGGTGGGGTGGACGCCGGGGACCTGGCGGACGTCGGACCAGCGCTCGCCCCAGGGGATGCCCGCGACGGTGCCCCGGGCGTTGAGGTTCCAGCCGATCCGGTAGGAGGCGGTGACGCCCGCCGCCGTCTTCTCGGTGAGCAGGACGACCAGCTCCGGGCGCAGGTCGCCGTTGAGGTCGGCCACGGCCACGGAGATGCCCGCGACGGCGGGGGCCGTGCTCGACGGCCTGCCCGGCCAGGGGATCTCCACCGAGTCCGACCAGCCGCCGAGCGCCGCCCCGGTGACCGGGTCGAGCTTCCAGCCGATGCGCAGGAACAGCCTGCGCATGGTCCGCGTGCCGCCCACGTAGACGAAGACGAGTTCCTGGCGGCCGTCGCCGTCGAGGTCGGCGAGGGTGGCGGTCGCGGCCTCGATGGTCCAGTGGTCGCTGAGGCTCCAGTCGGCGTTGTAGGTCGTGCACAGCGCGTCGGGCAGGGTGCGCACCGCGCCCCAGCTCTGCGGCGCGCCCTGCGCGTTGAGCGCGCGGCCGACCCGGTAGCTGGCCCTGGTGCCGCTGGTGGTGCTCTGCACCCAGACGGCCACCAGGTCGGGGTCGGTCGTGGTCCCCTCGGCCACCCCGAGGTCGGCGGCGCACAGCGTCAGCGACTGCGCGGTCGCCGGGACGTCCGGCACGGCGTTGCGCATCCAGCCCGCGGTGGCCGTCCCGTCGAAGTCGGTGTCGCGGCCGAAGCGGGTCAGCGGGCCGGAGCTGTCGCGGGTGGCCACGAGCAGGTTGGACCGGAAGCCGACCTGGCTGCGCCACCTGATGTTCGGCGTCGGCGTGGCGAACAGCGCGCCGCGCCCGCCCGGGTTCGGCCTGCCGTGGTCGTACCAGGCGCCGCTGTTCATGTCGAAGCGCAGCAGCCTGCCGTCGTTGTCGGTCAACCAGGCGTTGCCGTACGGGCTCAGCACGCCCTGCAGCGCCTGGTCGCCCGCGACGGGCCCGCGCGGGCCGCGCTCGACCCAGTTCGAGCCGTCGAACCAGGCGATCGTGGAGCGGGTCGTGCTGTAGACGCCCCGGTTGTTCCACTTGCCCAGCACCTGGCCGACGGGCGGGTGCGGCAGGCCGTGCTGGCGCCAGGCGAACCCGATCGGGAAGCTCGTGCGGAGGTAGCGCTCGTAGAGCATCGTCGTCGAACCGCCCTTGGCGCCCCAGCCGCCCATGCTCGACCCCAGCACGATCGGCGGGTCCACCGGGGACAGGCCCGTGACGCCGGGCCGGTTCGTGTCGAACCAGCTCCAGGACCCGCTCTCCAGGCTGAACGTCCACAGCCTGCCGCCGTTGGCGACGACCGTGACGGTCCAGTCGGCCACGAAGGACACGCGGCCACCGGGCACGAGGGTGGCCCCCGGCGGGGTGCCGTGGTCGGAGTAGGACCACGTGCCGCCGTTCTTGCTGTCCAGCTCGACGAGCGTCCCGGACGTGGTGACCGCGAAGACGCTGTAGTAGGTGCCGGAGGTCACTGTGTCACCCGGTCCGGGCTTGCCGCTGCGCTTGGCCGCGCCGATGAACGGGGCCAAGGCGAGCAGCGGGGTCCCCGGCAGGCGCGCGTGCGCCTTCCACGCCCAGCGGTCGCCGTCCCAGGCCAGCCGGTGCAACTGGCCGTCCTCGCCGAGGACGACGACCTGCTCGGTGCCCAGCGCGGCGGGGGCGCTGACGGCGGCCGTGCCCTCCGGCCTGCCGTGGTCGGTCCAGGTGACCGCGCCGCCGCTGTACCGGGCGGACATGACCCGGCCGTCGTGCGTCGTGACGAACACGCGGTCGACGACGGTGCCGGTGGACTGGTCCGTCCACGCCGCGCCGACGTTGCGGATGCCCGGCACGTCCTCGGGGGTCAGGTCGGTCGGGCCGGACCTGTTCTCCCAGGGGCGGGCGGTGAGCCGGTCGACACCGAGGTCGTCGAAGCCGACCCGCTTGCCCGCGGCGACGTCCTCGACGTTGACCACGCCCGCGGGCTGCGGCAGGTCGGGGGTGGCGGTGGCGGTGCGCTTGCTCAGCGCGGCCGCGAGGTCCGCCGCGGTGGTGTCCGCGCCGCGCCCGGTGCCCTTGGCCAGCGGGCCGCCGGGCCGCAGCACCTTGCGGAACGCGGGGTCCAGGGCGGACCGCGCCTCCTGGTTGGCCGCGATGGCGCCCGCGGCCTGCTCGGCGGGGGCGGTGACCTGGAGCAGCCGGGCGCGGGCGGCGTCGTCGGTGGTGACCGCGTCGAGCCTGCGGTGCAGGCTGTCGGCGACGGTGCGGGCGAGCTGGCCCTGGCGCAGCGCCTCGTTGGCCCGGCGGACCTCGGCGGCCTGGTCCCACGCGGCGGCGACCAGCTCCTCCTGGTGCGCGCGCACCACCTCGGCCCCGAGGCCCGCCGCGGCGCGGTGGCGGGGATCGCGGTTGAGGGTGCGCAGCCACTTCGGACCCGCCTGCGGCGACGGCATCCCCGTGGTGCCCGCGTGCGTGGACCCGTGGACCGGTGGGGTCAGGGCGGGGTCGTCGGGGTCGGGGCCCGCGTCGAGGACGCGTTCGAGGGCGTCGCCCACCTCGTCGGCGGTGTCGGCGTGCCAGGGGCGCGGGTCGGTGCCCGCGGTGCGCAGCGCGCCCGCCAGGTCGACGACGCCGTGGTCCGCCAGCTTCGGCAGGCCGCCGCCGGGGTCGGACACGTCGAGCCTGCGCGCCCCGGCGGTGCCGGGCAGCGCGCGGGGGTTGAGCCGGGTGACCAGGGACTCGAAGTCGCCGTCGAGGCCGGTCCCGAACCGCCAGTGGTGGTAGACCGGCAGCTCCCAGTCCTGCTCCTTGGCCGTGGGACCCGCTGCGGTCCAGGCGGGGCGCAGCCGCGCCTCGTCCTCCGTGGTCAGTTCGCGGCCGAGGCCGGTCAGCCGCCCGGCCTCGAACGCCGGGACGACGGCTGCGACGTATCGGGTCTGGGGCAGCAGCCTGCGCGGGCTCAGCAGCCGGGAGGTCGCCAGTTCGGGGTGGTCGGCCAGGACAGCTCCAACCGAGCCCGCACTGTCTGTGTTGTCCAGGCCCTGGGTCACGACCTGGGCGTGCGCCCACATCCATGATTCGTCCAGGTCGGGCAGTTCGGTGGTGGCGCAGCGCAGCCGGGCCAACCCGCCCTGACCGCCGGGCAGGACCTCGGCGTCGGCCTCGGGGACGACCACGAGCACCAGCCACGGCCGCAGCCGACCCTGGCCGTCCGCGGCGGCGGCGCTGAACGTCCACGGCAGGTCGGGCTGGTCGAACTCGACGGCGGCGAGCATGTTCGGCTGCGCGTCGCCGCTGTCCGGGGCGGGGGAGCAGCGCACGACCTGCTGCGGGTCGACGCCGGTCACGTCACCCGGCCCGTAGAGCCGGGTCGGGATCGACAGCTCCGGCCGGTCGTTGAGCCGGGGGTGCAGCGTGACGGTGGCGTGCGCGGGCAGCGGACCCGCCAGCGGGTCGGCGTCCCCGCCGTCGGCGGCGAGGCCCTCGCGCACCCAGGACAGGAAGGTCAGGCCGGTCATCGGGTTCCTCCGGAGGCGGCGGGGGCGACCGGGACGACGCGGACGCGTCCGGTGCGGCCCGCGGGGGCGGCGAAGCGGGCCGCGGCGCCCGCGTCGGCGGGCGGGGCGGCCTGGGTGGACAGAGCGGCCTGGGTGGGCGGGGCGGCCTGGGTGGTGAACGGCTGGGCCGGAGCGTCGGCGGCGCGGGCGAGCGCGGCCTCGCGGGCCTCGGTCCAGGTCGGGTGGTGCTCGGCGCGCAGCCCGGCGCCGACCACGGCGTAGTCGGGGTCGGCCACGACCAGCGGGGTCGGGGCCTGCGCGGCGAAGCGGGACTTCCCGGTGCGCCGGACCGCGGCGCGGGCGGCGGCCCTGGCGGCGGGCGACGGCGCGACGGCGCGGCGCGGGTCCCGCGCCGCGCCCCCTGGCACCGCGTCCACGGGCGCTGCGTTGACCGCCATTGTGTCCGCCTGCGTGGTGCCCACCGACACCACCTCCACCGACGCCGGGTCCACCGGGTTGGAGACCCGGCGGGCGGCCCGCAGCGCGGCCGGGGTGGCCGTGGCGGGGGCGTCGATGACGATCTCCTCGGGCTCGGTGTCGGTCTCGAAGCCGGTCTCGTCGAACGCGCGCCGGGGCGCGGCCACCGTGCGCCTGCCCGCCTGCAACTCCTCGAACGACGGGCGGGCCAGCTTCTCGCTGTCGTCGAGCGCGAAGAACTCGCCGGGGGCGAAGTACTCCCGCACCTCCTCCGTGGACAGCGCGGTGCCGGTCCCGCCCGCCTTGCCGCGCACGGTGATCGAGGTGAGGTCGAAGCGCTTGGCCCCGGCGATCGGCGCCCGGCCGTAGTTCTCCAGCGTGACCCCGAGCGGCGCCACCCGCTGGGTGACCGCCAGCGTGCCCGTGGGGTGGGCCAGCAGCGTGCCCTGCGCGGCCGGGACCTTGCGCACGGTGACCGCCGGGCGGCCGTTGTGCGGGAGCTGGGCGCTCCAGCTTCCGGGGTCGGCCAGCGCCTGTTCGACCCGCTCCAGCAGCGCGACCGCCGCGGGCTGCTCCGCGCCGGGCAGCGCCTTGCCGAACCAGCGGTCGAAGGAGATCTCCACGTCGAAGAACAGGATCTCGGCGCGGGCCAGACCCCGGGCGTGCCAGCGGTTCGGCCCGGACAGGCCCAGCTCGACGCGGACCAGCAGGAGCTGCTTGCTGCCCTTCTTCAGCGACAGCGACCCGGCGATGTCCACTTCGAACCGGAACGGCTCGAACTGCAACAGCGCGTCGAAGGACAGCATCCCGGCCACGCTGAAACCCAGGGCGGCGGCGTAGAGGTCGACCCGGGCGCCGATCTGGGCGGTGTTGGAGGTCAGGGCGAGGTAGGACTCCATGCGCAGCCGCGGGTTGTCCCCGCTGAGCAGCGCGATCTGCACGCGGTCGACCTTCGGGAACCCCGGCGGCGGGGTGAAGCGGGGGTGGAAACCGCCGACCGACAGCGCGAAGGCGGGCTTGCCCAGCCAGTTGGCGCGCATGGCCAGCCCGCCGGAGATGGGGAACGCGGCGATGCGCGAGTCGCGCAGTCGGGCGTCGACCGCGGCCGTGCCCTGCTCGAAGTCGACCACGCCGAGCAGGTCCACGTTGATGACGACGAGCGCCTTGTCCTCGCTGGGCAGCGCCATGTGCAGCTTGCCGAGGATCGCCAGCCGCAGCGGGGTCGGCAGTTCCAGCAGCAGCGCGACGTCCAGGGTGACCAGCGTCGGCGTGCCCCAGCCGATCTTGACCATGGGCCCGACGACGTGCCTGCCCTTGGCGACCGGGAACACCGCGCCGAGGCTCGCGACCAGCTCCCCGGCCTTGCCCAGCGGGTCCTTCGGGAACAGGATCGAGTCCAGCGCCCCGCTGGTGAGCCCGGCGCGCAGCGCGTCGGTGTCCACGCGCCGGTTGACGCCGATGAGGCCGCCGACCCCGTTGAGGGTGAACCCGAAGCCGAGCTGGATGGGAGTGAACTCGGCGGAGACGATGAGCAGCAGGGAGAACCCGTCGGACCCGTCGGGCATCCTGGTGGTCAGGATGCCCACGGCGCGCAGCGCGAGGGCTTGCAGCTTGAGCGCCACCGCGCCCGCGTACTCGCCCTTGGTGTGGTCGGCGAACAGGTAGCCGCCGCCGGTGACGGGACCGGCGTTGACCTCGATGGCGATGCCCTTGGGCGGCTCGAACGCCGCACCCGCCGCGATCGGGCCGAGGTTGCCGTCGCGGCCGGGGGCGGGGGCCAGCGTGCCCGCGATGCCCATCTTCTCCACGGTGGCCTTGACCGGGCCGAGTTCGACGCGGGCGGTGCCGGTCGCGGTGGCGCGCAGGCCGTCGGTGCCCGCGACGAGGGCCACGGTGATGTCGCGGACCTCCAGCGGGCCGAGGCGGACGTGCACCGGAAGCGCGGCCTCCAGGCCCGCCGAGCCGGAGAAGCGCAGCCCGCCGCGGCGGGACCACACCAGGCCCAGTTCGAACTCGGCGCGCAGCCCGTCGGCGGGCAGGACGCTGCCGAGGAACCCGTCGCCGTCGCCCCCGGCGATGACGACGGCGGCCTTGCGGGCCACCACGCCGACCTCGACGTCGGCTTGGGCAGCCGGGTCGAGCGGCTGGTCGGCGGGCGGGTCCAGCTCCGCGGCGACCCACACGCGCGGGTCGCCGATCTCCAGGCGGGTGCCGGTGGCGCTGCCCAGGGCCAGCGGCGGGGCGCCGTCGGCGCGGCGCAACTCCACCGTGAGGCCGATGTGCGGCGGGGCACCCCCGGACACGGTGACGCCCTGCGGGCCGATGGCGACGCCGGGCCCCGCGGCGGACAGGTCCGCGTGCAGGCTCCAGCCGCCGAAGACCTGTTCGACGGCGACCGCGCCGCTGGGCACGAGGACGACGCCGAGGCCGCCGGTCTCCCCGGACGCGATCGCCGCGGTGAGCCCGAGCACGGCGCTCACCCGGTCGTCACCGACCTCTTTGGACAGCGTCAGCATCCGGTTGCCGATGGCGATGCCGTCGCCCGCCAGACCGCTGCCGTCCGGGTCGCCGAGGCCGACCAGCGATTCCACGCCGAGCGAGCGCAGCAGCTCCCCGAGGCGGGGCAGCAGCTTGGCCGCGACCGCCTCCGCGCTCGCCTCGGTGGCCAGGCTCAGCCCGCCGTACTCGGCGGTGAGCGTGCCGACCGGGTCGGTGACCAGCGCGAGCAGCTTCTCCGGCCGCACCGCCGAGCGGGAGCGGGGCAGCCGCACCGGCACGCCGTCGACGGAGGTGGCCTGCTGGGCGGGGGCGTCCGCGGCGGGCACGACCACGCCCAGCAGCACCAGGCAGTGGTAGAGCGTCTGGTGGTGCTTGACCAGGTAGGAGACCACGAGGTGGTCGACCAGGTCGCGCACGACCGCCTGCGGGTCGACCGCCTTGATCCCCGCCGGGATCGACCGCACGGCCTGGAACGCCGCCGCGGCGGTCTGGAGCACCCGAACCAGGTCCTCCAGGGACTGCGGCGGGTCCTCGACCAGGTCGGTGATGCCCTGCGCCGCCGTGGTGACGTCCTTGAGCCAACCGGTGAGGTCGGCGCCGCCCGGCAGCGCCGACAGGTCCCACCCCAGCGCCTCCAGGAGGGCGTCGAGGTGCCACTGCCCGCCCGCGGCGAGCAGCAGCGGCTCCAGGACCAGCTCGACCTCGCGGACGAGCTGCTGCTGGGCGTTGCGTGGCACGGGGGTGCTCATCGGTGGTCCTCCACGAGCGGGGTCGGGGCGGGGGGCAGCGGCAGCCCGGCCACGTCGACGGCGAAGTCGCGGTCCCGGCGCAGGGTCTGCTCGGCGGCGGGCAGGGTGGCGACGGGAAGCGTGTAGTGGCGCGGGTTCGCCCCCCACTGCGGCCAGTTGTGCACCGGCTGCAACGAGTGGTTCGGGTCCGGGCCGGTGTTGTGGCCCGCCGTGCCGTGGCCGGGGCAGGCGTAGTGGGCCATGAACGCGGCGATGAGCGCCTCTTCGTGGTCGGGGCCCCAGGTGGACGGGACGAACGGGACCGCGGGGGAGCCGGGGTTCCCCGGGGACGGCGGGACGGCCGGGGTGCCCCACTGCAACACCCCCGCGGTGGCCGCCCTGGCCGCCACGACGATGTTCTGCAGGGTGTTCGACGCGTGCGTGGCGCCGTTGACGTTGCGGACGACCGCGCCGGGGGAGAACACGTGCAGCCGGTGCAGCAGCCCGGCCATGTGCTCGGAGGCGAAGACCTGGCCGATGGTGGTCCCCGCGGGCATCGGCGCGGGGTTGTTGACCGCCGTCGTCCCCGTCCGCTTGTTCCACGTCGTGGACAGCACGTCGCGCACGCGCATCCTGGCCACGTCGTACATCGCCCGCCGCAGCTCGGCGTCGGTGCGCGTGGCCATCGCGAGGCGGTGGTACCAGTGCCAGGAGCGGAAGTACTCCAGCTCGCCGTACTCGCCGTACTCGGTGAACCCCGGTTTGGCGACCCCGGTGAGCGCGACCATCGACCCGTCGCGGATCGAGCGCATCCCCTCGGCGACGTACTTGCGCTCCCGCCAGGTCCACGGGATGGCGCCGTCCACACCCTGCTTGCCGTCGTCGGTCCAGGCCCGGTCGGCCTCGATGCCCGCCTCGCCGAAGACGCGGTCGAACGAGGCGCGGTAGTTGGTCTTCAGGTAGGCGACGAACGCCCAGAACTCGCCGGGGTCGGCGCCCCACATCTCCCGGGGGTTCGCGTCCTCGTCGCGCTTGCCCATCGTCCAGTGGCACAGGCCCCACGAGGCGAACGCGTGGTCGTAGGTGTTGAGCGCGTCGAAGTAGCCGAGCATCTCCACCTCGGCGACCGCGCGCACGACCTTGAACGTCGACAGCGTGGCGCCCGCGAGCGCGGTCAGCGGCTGCCCGAGCACCGACTCCGAGGTCATCTCCGCCTCGGCCCAGCTGTGGCCGTACTGCGGATCACCCGCGCCACCGTGGTAGGGGCCGCCGGTGGCGATGGTGAACTCGTTGACGTACCCCAGTTTGGTGCGCCGCTCGCGGGCTGTGGTGTCGACGGGGTGTGCCGCCGGGCGGGGCCACTTGTCGCTGAAGTCGCGGGAGAACACGGTGCGGCCGTAGCCCCACTTGCCCTCGAACCAGTACCACATGTTGTCGGCCAGCCGCGCCGGGCGGGCCGCCCGCAGCGGGGTCTGGGCGAACGCGTCGAGCGCGACGAGCTTGGCGTCGGCGCTGTCGCGCGGGGTCCACATCTCCACCACGACCGGGCACCGCCAGCGGTACTCCTTCCACCGCGACAGCGCCTTGCGCGTCGGGCCGTCGACGTCGCCGCTGACGGTCCCGGTGTAGCGCTGCCGCGGTGGCACGTCGACGGATTCCAGCGCGGACGCCCAGCCGTACCACTGGTGGGCGGCGTCGGCGGAGGTGTCGTGGGGCAGCAGCGTCACGCCGTCCGCCGCGCCCGCCCTGGCCGCGCCGGTGCCGTCCTTGCCGCGTCCGACCGTCCACTTCGTACCGGTGACTGCGGTGACCTCGACGTTCTCGAAACCGAGGCGGACCCGGAACGGGGCGGCGGGGAAGCCCGAGGTGGACTCGACGGTCAGCTCGGTGGCGGCCGCGGTGACGTCGGCGGCCAGCCGGGTGAAGGCGCTGCCGATCCGGGCGACCCGGCCGCGCTTGGCGTAGGTCTGGAAGTCGCGGACGGCCCAGCGGGTGAACCGGTCGAACCTGCCGGTGCAGTCGTGCATGAGGAAGCCCAGTTCCCGCAGGTCCTCTTGCAGCGCCAGGACGTGCGCGGACCCGGCGGTGTCCTGGGCGCCCTCCTCCAGGAGCGTGTCGCCGTAGAGCGGTGGCAGGTTCTCCGGCGGGTAGTTCGAGGCCTGGCCGACGTCCAGCGGGACGGCGAGGCGGGTCAGCGGCGCGCCGCGGTTGGGCTTGTCCTCCGGGGTCTTCTCCAGCCGCCACCACAGGGTCTGCACGACGGACTTGGCGTCGCCGTCCTCCCAGGCGAAGCCGATCTCGCCGATGTTGTTGCGGCCCACGAGCTGCTTGCCGTCGCCGTAGGTGTCCTTGTAGGCGGCGTGCTTCTGCGCGACGCGCACGTACCACTTGAGGGCGTCGGCGCGGGGGACCGGTTCCTCCGGGTAGGTGATCACGTTGGGCGGGTTGCCCTCGCGCGGCACGAGGCGGTTGGGGTCCTCGTGGCGGTAGAAGTCGACGCGGTAGCGCCACTCCGGGGTCTTCGACAGCACGTGCGCCGGGGTGGTCTCCGCGACGGCGGGGAAGCCGCCGACCCGCCACGGCAGGAACCGGCCGGGGTTCGCCGGGTCGGGCATCTCGCCCGCGGTGATCGGGACCAGCTCGTCGTTGGCCCACCCGACCCGCTCGACCGACGGGACGACCTTCGAGCGCACCACGGTCCCGTTCTGGTGCAGGAACAGCGAGTTCGGCGTCTCGCCCTTGGCCGAGCCCGCGGTGAGCTGGGCGACGACACCGCGCACGGCCCCGGTGCCCGGCCGCAGGAACGCCGCCGTGCCCTCGTAGCCCATCCGCGCGGCGTAGCCGTAGCCGACGTCACCGGAGAGCACGACGACGCGGCGCCTGCGCGCGGCCGGGGTCCCGGCGGCGTCGGGCCTGGTCAGCAGCCGGGCGATCAGCGCCTCGAACGCCAGGCCGGTCTGCCCCCAGCCGTCGGAGTCGTCGGCGAGGTCGGCGGCGTCGGCGCGGATGCCGCGCACCTCCGGGCGGGCGAACCCCGCCAGGAAGGGGTGCCCGACCACCGGGGCCGAGGACACGACCAGCGTCACCTTGTCCAGGCCGGTGTCGGCGGCGACGTCGACCATCGCCTGCATCGGTGAGTCCCCGTGGAACAGCAGGCCGGGGTCCTTGCCGCCCCACGGGTAGAACCGGCGCGTGCGGGTGTCGAGGACGACGGCCTGGTGGGCGGCCCACTCGATCCGGTAGTGCCAGGGCAGTTCGCCGTCCTCCCGGTCGACCGTGCCCGCCACGAGCCCGGTGGGCACGCCGACGCGGCGGGCGATCTCGGCCGCGGGCTGCGCCGCGGTCGGGTCGGGCGCGGCGAGCGCGGCCAGCAACCTGCCGCCCGGCCGGTCGGCCGCGAACTCGTCGGGGGTGTTGCCCCAGGCCTGGAAGACGGCGAACGCCGACAGCGCGTTCGACAGCAGCCGCCTGCCCAGCGGCGCGCCGATCATCCCGGTGAGCAACTGCTGGGATGCGAACCAGTCGTCGGAGACCTCGTGGTCGTCGAGGACCATGTAGGTGGCGGTGTTGGCCAGCGCCCGGCGCACGCCGATCAGCCCGTCGCGGAACGCGCCGAGCTTCTCGGCGGTGTCGGTGAACTCCTTGCCCGCCGCGTCGACCGCACCCCAGTCGCGGTGGCCGGTGGTGGGCGTGCTCGGGCGTTCGCCCGGCCGCACGGCCAGGGCGCTGGCCAGCGCGGGGTGGACGTCGGCGAGCAGGGTGGCCAGGTCGCCCGCGGGCCACAGCACCTCCGACCAGGCCAGCAGGTGCGCCACCGCGAACTCCGAGGCGCGCAGCAGGTGGTTCGGGCACGAGCGCGCGGACGCCCCGGCCTTCTGCCGCGCGGTGTCCTGCCGGGCCCCGACCGCCAGCTCCCCGTCGGTGACGCCGGGCAGCGCCTCGGTCCGCCCGAACAGCGCGCGGCCCTGCTGGTCGCACAGGTGCAGCACGACGTCGGCGACGTCGTCGGCGTAGATCTGGTCGCCGGTCAGGAATAGCTGCTGGGGCCGCCGCTCGGCCCGGCCCGCGTCGGCGGCGAGGACGTCGTCGAGCAGGACCATGGCGTCCTGCCCGTCGCCGTGCGGCTTGCGGCAGCCCGTGTGGAACAGGCGCAGTCCGGCCACCTCGGCGGGTGGGGTCATGAAGCTGGGCAGCGCCGGGCCGGAGGTGTAGACCAACCGCCTGCGCGCCTCGGCGCCGGTGGCCGCCACGACGTTGTCGGTGAACAGGTTCGGCGCGTCGGCCGGGACCTCCGCCGCCGCGTGGTCACCGAAGCGCAGTTGGTAGCGGAAGATCTTCCCGGCCTCGAACGCCCCGGTCACCTTGACCGCGACCACGTGCAGGTTCGCGCCGATCCGCGCGGTCGGGGCGGTGGCGGTGGCGATCCGGGACGTCGCGGTGTCCCCGGTCTCGGGGTAGACGTCGAGCGCGACCGACCGCGCCGCCTTGAGCGCGATCCACACCGTCGCGCCGGTGGCCTCGACCCGCCGCACGATCGGACCGGCGAGCACGAGCGGAAGGGCGGTGATGTCCGAAGTGGGCAGTGCGGGCAACGAGGGTCTCCCAGCCGGTCCGTCTTTCTCGACTATTCCGGCTGGAGGTCGGATGATCGCCCGACACCGTTACGCCCGCACCCCCCGATGGTTTCACCCGCGAACGCCCCGGAGTCCGTGGGCGATTCGCCCACCCGACACGGTGCGTCACAACAGGACGGTGGGCTGTGCTCATCCGGGCTGGTCGCCCGCTCGGCGGTCACCCGCACCGGTTCGCCCAGCGTGTCCACTTTCACCACACGGGCTCGCGGCGACGGCACCCGCTTGTCGCATTTTCGCCAGTCGGGTGTCCCGTCAGGCGGGTTCCAGGTGTGCCAGGGCGGTGATGACGCGGTCGGCGATGTCCGGTGGCCAGGGGAAGGCGACGGTCACGGCCCGCTGGTGGGCCAAGCCGTGCAGGCCCAGCCACAGCGCGATGGTGTCGGCCGCCGGGTCGGTGCTGGTGGCGTTCCCCGCGGCGACGCAGTCGTCCAGGGCCTCGCGGAGCAACCCCAGGCACCCGTCGCCCAGTGCGGCGAGGTCGGCGGGCGTCACGGCGGTCTCCTCCAGCGCCGGCATCCACAGCCCGCCGAACATGGTCCGGTAGCGCTCGGGGTGCTCGTGGGCGAAGTCCAGGTAGCCGTGGCAGACGGCGAGGAGGCGCCGCCGGTCGCCGCCGGTCGCGGCGTCCAGCGCGGTGCGCAGCGTCGCCTCCAGTTCGGCGAAGGCCTGCTGCACCACGGCCAACATGATGGTCGGCTGGTCGGGGAAGTGGCGGTAGATCGAGGGCGCCGCGATCCCCACCCGGCGGGCCACCGACCGCAGGGTGATGGCGCTCTCGTCGCCGGTCTCGTCGAGCAGTTCCACCGCCGCGGCCACGATCTCGTCGCGCAGGCGCGAGCCCTCGCCCCGGCGGTTGCGGGTGCGGGGAGGAGCCGCGTTCGGCGTGCTTGTCATGGTGTCAGCTTACACCTGAAAACTTATGGGCGTAACTCCTTGCGCGCCGTTCGCTTACAGTCGTAGCCTTACGCTCGTAAACCTCAACGAGCCGCAACGGAGAACCCCCATGAACAGCCTCACCACCACCCACGCCACCGAGGTCGTGCTGCCCGGCCTGGTCGAGCCCGACGGCCTGCGGGTCACCGCCCGCGACCTCCCCGCGCCCGCCGCGGGCCAGGTCGTCCTGCGGATGGAGGCGACCGGGGTGAGCTTCGCCGAGCAGCAGATGCGGCGCGGCAAGTACTACGACCAGCCCGCGTTCCCGTTCGTGCCCGGGTACGACGTGGTCGGCGCGGTGACCGCCGTCGGTCCGGGGGTGGACGCCGCGATGGTCGGTCGCCGGTACGCCGCGGTCACCAAGGTCGGCGCCTGGGCCAGCTCGCTGCTGCTCGACGCGGCGGACCTGGTGGCCGTGCCGGACGGGGTCGCTTCGGCCGAGGCGGAGACCGTGGTGGTCAACGGGGTCACGGCCTGGCAGATGCTGCACCGCACCGCCGCGGTGCCCGCGGGTGCGACGGTCGTCGTGCTCGGCGCCAACGGCGGCGTCGGCTCCACCCTGGTGCAACTGGCCCGGCACGCCGGGATCGAGGTCATCGGCACCGCGTCGCCGCGGCACCACGAACTGGTGCGCGCGCTCGGTGCGACCCCGGTCGACTACCGCGACCCGGACCTGTACGGCAAGATCCGCGACCTCGCGCCGGACGGCGTGCACGCGGTCTTCGACCACATCGGCGGCGCCGGGCTGGCCGAGTCGTGGCGGCTGGTGCGCCGGGGCGGCACGCTGGTGTCCTACGGCACCGCGGCCACGAAGGACGAGGACGGCAACTCGCGGCTCCCGGTGCTGAAGTCGATCGCCCGGCTGGCGGCGTGGAACCTCCTGCCCAACGGCAGGAGCGCGCACTTCTACAACTTCTGGGCGGGCAAGCGCCGCCCGGAGGCCTTCCGCGCCCGGCTGGCCGAAGACCTCACCCGGGTGCTGGGCCTGCTGGCCGACGGCGTGCTCACCGCGCAGGTCGCCGCGGAGTTCCCCCTGGCCGAAGCCCACGCGGCACTGGCCCTCGCCGAGTCGCGCACCACCGCGGGCAAGGTCGTCATCGTCCCGTGAACGCGCGGCCCGTGTCCCCGGGGCACCGGTGACCACGACCCCGCACCCCGTCCCAGTCCCACCGCGACGACCCGCCCCGGAGGAACCCGCCATGACCGCCATCGCGCTCCCCGCCCCGATCCCCGCCACCCCGCCGACCACCCGCGTCGGCGAGGTCGACAACCGCGCCGCCTACGCGGGCTTCGGCCTGGCCTACGCCCTCGGGCACGGCTCCACCGCGATCACCACCGGCCCCGACCCGCTGGTCACCCTCCCCGGCTGGCTGCCCACGGCCCTGCTCGGCGCGGGCCTCGCCGCGGGCACCGCTTTCGCCACGCTCGCCGCAACCCGCGCCCAGCGCGGCGCCGGCAGGTCCGACGTGCTGTCCGGCAGGCTGCTCGGCCTGGCCTGGATCAGCGGCTTCGCCGCACTCTTCCTCGCCATCACCGGCCTGGCGGGCGCCCTGGACGCCCCCGGGTTGCCGACCATGCTGTGGCCCGCGGGCTCCGGATTCGTCGTCGGCATGGTCTACCTCGCCGAGGGCGCGGCCCGCCGCAACGTCCTGCACTACGCCCTCGGCACGTGGCTGGCGCTGGTCTCGACCGCCGCACTGCTCCTGGGCACCCCGGGCCTGTTCTGGGTGCTCGCCGTCGCGGGCGGTGGCGGCTACGCGGTCGCCACCGTCCTCGAACACCACCGGATCGCCCGCACCCGGTGACCCGTCCCACCCGCCCGCCGGGGACTGGAGTGCCGAACCCCCTCGGGATCTCCGAAGCGGGTCGGGGTGTCGGTGGCTTCTGCGAGGATGGGCTCGATCGTCGGGGAGGCGGTGGGCGTGGACGAGGTGAGCGAGTACGTGCGCGGGCGGCCCGCCGCCGCGCTGCGGCCCTACGCGGCCTTCTACAGCGGCTACCGGGACAGCGGCGGCGACCTGGCCGTGCACCGGGGGCTGCCGTCGCCGTACCTGACGCTGATCTTCACCCTGGACGACCCGCTGGTCATGGCCGACCCGGCGCGGGCTCCCCGCAGCTACCGCTCCCTGCTCGGCGGGCTGGACCCCACGCCCGCGTTCATCGCCTACGGCGGCAGGCAGTCCGGGGTGCAGGTGTCGCTGCACCCGCTCGGCGCCCGGGTCCTCTTCGGGTGTCCGGCCGGTGAGCTGGCGGGTCTGGAACTCGACGCGGCCGACGTGCTCGGGCCGCTGGCCGGGGAGGTCCGCGAGCGGATGTTGCACGCGGACACCTGGTCGCAGCGGTTCGCCGTGCTCGACCGGGCGCTGCTGTCGCGGGTGGACGACCGCCGGGAGGTCGAACCGAGGGTGCGGTACGCCTGGGGGCGGCTGCTGCGCTCGGGTGGGAACGTGTCGGTGGCGGGGCTGGCCGACGAGCTCGGGTGGAGCGCCCGGCACCTGTCCGGCCGGTTCGCCACGGAGCTGGGCCTGTCGCCGAAGACGGCCGCGCGGGTGGTGCGGTTCGACCGGGCCCGCCGGGCGCTGGCGGGGGCGCCGCACAGCGCCGCCGCGGTCGCGGCGGCGCACGGCTACTACGACCAGTCGCACTTCGTGCGGGACTTCCGCGAGTTCGCCGGGTGCTCGCCGACGACCTGGCTGGCTGAGGAGTTCCGAATCGTCCAAGTCATGGGCCCGCTGGAGGCGGCAGACTCCCCGGCATGAGCACAACAACCGGCAATCCCCCGGCACCGCAGGTGTGGCCCACCTTCCGCGCCAAGGACGCCGACGCGCTGATCCGCTTCCTGGTCGACGTGGTCGGCTTCGAGGAGACGATGGCCCACCGCGACGACGACGGGGTCGTGCAGCACGCCGAACTGGCCTGGCCCGAGGGCGGCGGGGTCATGCTCGGCCAGGAACGCGAATCGGGCGCCTGCGTCACCCGACCCGGGTCGTTCAGCGCCTACGTCGTGACGGCCGACCCCGACGCCCTGCACGACCGGGTGGCCGCGGCGGGCGCGGAGGTCACCACGCCGCCGTTCGACACCGACTACGGCTCCCGGGACTTCGCGCTGCGCGACCCCGAGGGCAACGCGTGGAACTTCGGCACCTACCCCGGCCACCCGCGCGGGGGGAGCTGACCGGGCGCCGTCAGGAGGTGACGGCGATGCCCTCGGGCTGGCTGCCCACGGGCACGGTGGCGGTCACCGTGTCGGTGGCGGGGTCGATGACGGTCAGCACGTCGTCGGCGGCGTTGGTGATGTAGACGAAGGTGCCGTCGTGGGCGGCGCCCTCGGGTTGCCGCCGGACCGGGACGGGGGAGCCGACGAGGGCGTCGTCCGCCTCGTGGACGGTGACGGTGTCCGAGCCCGCGTTGGCCACGTAGACCCGCCCGGTGGGGGCCGCCGCCACCCCCATGGGGGAGCGGTCGGTGGCGGTGGTGGCCACGGGGCGGTCGTTGCCGGTGTCGATGGTGGTGATGGTGTCGTCGCCGGTGTTGGCGACGTAGAGGCGGCGGCCGTCCGGGCTGGTGGTGATGCCCGCCGGGTAGTGGCCGACCGGGATGGTGCGCACCACGCTCTGGGTGCTGGTGTCGATGACGGTGACCGTGGCGGAACCGTTGTCGGTGACGTACACGCGCGTGCCGTCCCGGTTGGTGGTGACGCTGTGCGGGAACCGGCCGACGCCGATGGTGCGCACGCCGGTGTTGGTGGCGGTGGCGACCACGGTGACGGTGTCGGCGCCGAAGTTCGCGACGTAGGCGTGGGTGCGGGTGGCGGCGACCCCGAAGGGATGGGCGCCGACGGGCACGGTGGCCAGCACGGTGTAGGTGCGCGGGTCGATCACCGACAGGGTGTCGTCCTGCTCGTTGGTGACGTAGACGCGGTCCCCGTCCGGGCCCGCGCCGACGCCCACGGGGGTGTCGCCCACCGCGATGGTGGCCGCGACCCGGCGCATCCGGGTGTCGTAGGCGCTGACGGTGCCCGACCCGCTGTTGGCCACGAACACCTGCACCCGCGCCGGGTACCGGGGGTCGGTCCGCGCGGTCGGGGCCTCGGTGGGCTCGGCGCTCGCGGGCAGGCGCAACCCCAGCAGCGCCACTAGGGCGGCGACGGCGCTCGCCGTCCAGGTGAGGCGAAGACCGCAGGGGGCGGTCAGCCGCTCGGGCGGGGGAAGGGCGTCGGTGTGTACGCGGTGCGACATGGTTCCTCGAAAGCCGAGTCCGATCGGTGGTGCTGGACCGGAGGCGCTGATGGAGGCCATTGCCGACGGTGGCGTGGCCTGTTTCCCGCGTGCGAGCCCTCTTGTGGAGGTGAGCTTCGTCCGCCAGGAAGTCACACTAATGGCCCAATGTCCGGTGGCGCCGCGCGGACAGGTGGTGACCACCGTGTCGGGTGATGGATCAACGGGATTTCCCGGCGCGGGCCGCACGATCACCGTGTTCCCGCAGCCGGGGAGGGTCGACCCTCCGTTGTGGACGGTCTTAAGTGGCCAGAGGAAATTGTTGGCGGTCGTCGGCCAGGACTTGCGGTCAGGACATAGTCTCTTGCCCATGACGCAAAGCGACGATGAGTTGGACAGCCTGGTGCGCAAGCGCATCCGCGCCCTGCGGGTGGCGCAGGGCTGGTCCCTGGAGGACCTGGCCACCCGGGCGCGGCTCAGCCCGTCCTCCCTGAGTCGCATCGAGAACGGGCAGCGGCGCCTCGCACTGGACCAGCTCGTCACCCTCGCCAGGGCGCTGGACACCTCCCTCGACCAGTTGGTCCAGACCGACACCGACGACGTGGTCTCCCACCCGGTGGCCGACGGGGTGCACGGGCTGCGGTGGTCGGTCAAGGCCGATCCCGGCTTGAGCGTGGTGCGCAAGCGCATGACGGACCCGCCGTCGGACCACCCCGCGCGCCTGCGCGCCCACCCGGGCCGCGAGTGGTTCGTCGTCCTCTCCGGCACCGCGGTCCTGCTGCTGGGCGACCGCCGCTTCCGCGTGGAGACCAACCAGGCCGCGGAGTTCCCCACCATGCTCCCGCACGCGATCGGCGCCGAGGGCGGACCGTGCGAGGTCCTGGGCATCTTCGACCGCGACGCCCGGCGTGGACACCGATCCGACGACAAGCCCCCTCCGCAGGAGCGCTGACCACTTGCGCGTCCGGCAGCCGGGAAACCCACCTTCTTGCTTTATGGGCAAAGTCCTGTGCTTGTGAGGCATGACCGATCTACGGTGGCCGCATGGCAACCACGAAGCACGACCACCACGCCCACCAGCCCGGCGACCACGACCAGGCGGAGATCCTCGACCTCGACGCGGAGGTGCTCGCGGAGCACATCGCCTCCGTCATCGCCTGGCTGCCCGTCGAGTCGGGCCCCCGCCAGGTCGTGGACCTGGGCTGCGGGACCGGTGCGGGCACCTTCGCCCTGCTCGACCGCTTCCCCGAGGCGCGGGTGACCGCCGTCGACTCCTCGGCCGAGCACCTGCGCCGCCTGCGGGAGAAGGCGGACGAGGCGGGGGTGGCCGACCGGGTGCACGCCGTCCAGGTCGACCTCGACGCGGCGTGGCCCGACCTCGGCGAGCCGGACCTGGTGTGGGCGTCGGCGTCCCTGCACCACCTGGCCGACCCCGGCCGCGCGCTGCGCCAGGTCCACGACGCCCTCGCCCCCGGCGGCCTGCTCGCCGTCGTCGAACTCGCCGGCTTCCCCCGGTTCCTGCCCGCCGACGCCCCCGAGGACCGCCCCGGGGTGGAGGAGCGCTGCCACGCCGAGATCGACCGCCGCGCCGCCGAGCACATGCCCCACCGCGGCGCCGACTGGGGCCCCAAGCTGACCGCCGCCGGGTTCACCGTCGAGGGCGAACGCACCCTCACCGTCCACATCGAGCACTCCCGCTCCGAGGCGGTGGGCCGCTACGCGCTCAACGGCCTGCGGCGCGTGCGCGGCAGCGTCGCCGACGCGCTCTCGGCCGAGGACCGCGCCGCGCTGGACCGGCTGCTCGACACCGACGGCCCGCACAGCATCCTGCGCCGCGACGACCTCGCGGTCCGCACCGAGCGCACCGTGTGGGCCGCGCGCCGCCCCTGAGCGCGCCCGCTCAGCCCTCCGCGCGCGGCCAGGTCTTGGCCACCAGGGTCAGCACGTCGTAGGTGGCGACCGGGGCGCCGTCCTGGTTCGCCACCACGGCGTCCCAGCGCACCTCGCCGTAGTCGGCGTTGGTGCGGGCGGTGATCTGCTTGACCGTCAGCGCGACCGAGATGGTGTCCCCGGCCCGCACCGGGGTCAGGAACCGCAGGCCGTCCACGCCGAAGTTCGCCAGGACCGGGCCGGGGTTCGGCTCCACGAACAGCCCGGCGGCGAGCGAGACCACCAGGTACCCGTGCGCCACGATGCCGCCGAACAGCGGGTTCTGAGCCGCCGCCGCCGGATCGGTGTGCGCGTAGAACGTGTCGCCGGTGAACTCGGCGAAGTGCTCGACGTCGGCGAGGGTCACCTCGCGCGCCGCCGACTCGATCGAGTCGCCGATCCGCAGCTCCGCCAGGGACTTGCGGAACGGGTGCACGTCGCCGACCGCGCGCCGCGACCCGGGCGTCCACCGGCCGGTGATCGCGGTCAGCATGTCCGGCGACCCCTGCACGGCCGTGCGCTGCATCAGGTTCAGCACGCCCCGGACCCCGCCCAGCTCCTCGCCGCCGCCCGCGCGGCCGGGGCCGCCGTGGACCAGCACCGGCAGCGGGCTGCCGTGCCCGGTGGACTCCTCGGCGCAGGTGCGGTCGAGCACCAGGACCCGCCCGTGCCACGGCGCCAAGCCGATCGTCACCGCGCGGGCCACCCGCGGGTCGTGGGTGACCAGCGACCCCACCAGGCTGCCCCGGCCGCGCGCCGCCAGCGCCACGGCCTCGTCCACCGACGAGTAGGTCAGCACGGTGCTGACCGGCCCGAACGGTTCCACGTCGTGCGGCTCGACCGCGCCAGCCGACGCCCTGAGCAGGATGGGGGAGAGGAACGCGCCCCGCTCGGCGTCCGCGTCGAGCACCGCGACCCGGTCGGGGTCGCCGAAGACCACCTCGGACGACGCGCGCAGCGCCTCGACCGCCTTGCGCACCTCCCGGCGCTGCCCCAGGCTGGCCAGCGCGCCCATGCGCACGTCCTCGTTCGCCGGGTTCCCGACGGTCACCTTCGCCAGCCGCGCGGTCAGCGCGTCGAGCACCGCGGCGGACACGCCCTCCGGGACGAGGACCCGGCGGATCGCCGTGCACTTCTGGCCCGCCTTGACGGTCATCTCGGTGACGACGGCCTTGACGAACAGGTCGAACTCCGGGTCCTCGGGGGTGACGTCCGGGCCGAGGATCGAGCAGTTCAGCGAGTCCGCCTCGACGCCCAGCCGGGTGCCGCCGTGCAGCACGGACGGGTGGTCGCGCAGGATGCCCGCGGTGTGCGCGGAGCCGGTGAAGCCGACGAAGTCCTGCTCGCCCAACTCGTCGAGCAGCCCGCGCGGGCTGCCGCAGAGCAGTTGCAGCGAACCCTCGGGCAGGATGCCGGACTCGATGATCCGCCGCACCACCGCCTCGGTCAGGTACGCCGTCTGGCTCGCGGGTTTGACGATGCTCGGCAGGCCCGCCAGGAACGCCGGGGCCAGCTTCTCCAGCATCCCCCACACGGGGAAGTTGAACGCGTTGATCTGCACGGCGACACCGGGCCGTGAGCTGTAGACGTGCTGGCCCAGGAAGGTCCCGCCCCGGCCGAGCCGTTCCACGCCGCCGTCGAGGGCGATCGTGTCGTTCGGCAGCTCGCGGGCGCCCTTGCTGGCGTAGCTGAACAGGGTGCCGAAGCCGCCGTCGACGTCCACGGCGGAGTCCCGCCGCGTCGCGCCGGTGCGGGCGGACAGCGCGTAGAAGCTCTCCTTCTCCGCCATCAGCAGGGCGGCCAGCTCCTTGATCATGGCCGCACGCTGGTGGAACGTCAGCTCGCGCAGCGCCGGACCGCCCACCGACCTGGCGTGCCCGACCATCGCGCGCAGGTCCAGGCCACGGCTGGACAGCCGGGCGACCTCCGCCCCGGTGACCGCGTCCGGCAGCGGTTCACCCTCGTCGTCGGCGCGGAACCAGCGGCCCGCGGCGTAGCTCTCCAGCAGTGCGCTCACCGGTCGGCGTCCTCTCCCTGGGGTGCGTCGGCGGGGCGTTGCGCGACCCCGCTGCCGTGTGCCACGGTAATACAGAACGTTCGGTCGGTAAATCGCTCGCAGGAGGTCTGATGACCACGGTCGCCGAGCCCGCGCTCGTCGAGCACTTCGAGGCCACCCTCGCCCGCCACGACCGGATCGAGCCGCGCGACTGGATGCCCGAGGCCTACCGCGCGACGCTGGTGCGCCAGATCGCCCAGCACGCGCACTCGGAGATCATCGGCATGCAGCCGGAGGGCAACTGGCTGACCCGCGCCCCCTCGCTGCGGCGCAAGGCGATCCTGCTGGCCAAGGTGCAGGACGAGGCGGGCCACGGGCTCTACCTGTACTCCGCGTGCGAGACCCTGGGCACCTCGCGCCGGGAGCTGACCGAGAAGCTGCTGACCGGCAGGCAGAAGTACTCCTCGATCTTCAACTACCCGACCCTGTCCTACGCCGACGTGGGCACCATCGGTTGGCTGGTCGACGGCGCCGCCATCTGCAACCAGGTGCCGCTGTGCCGCACCTCCTACGGCCCCTACGGCCGCGCCATGATCCGGATCTGCAAGGAGGAGTCCTTCCACCAGCGGCAGGGCTACGAGCTGCTGCTGACGATGATGCGCGGCACCGACGAGCAGCGGGCCATGGTGCAGGAGTCGGTGGACCGGTTCTGGTGGCCCGCACTGATGATGTTCGGCCCGCCGGACGCGGACTCGCCCAACACCGGGCAGTCGATGGCCTGGGGCATCAAGCGCAACACCAACGACGAGCTGCGCCAGAAGTTCGTGGACATGTCCGTCCCGCAGGCCGAAGCCCTCGGGGTCACCCTGCCCGACCCGGACCTCAGGTGGAACGAGGAGCGGCAGGCGCACGACTTCGGCCAGCCCGACTGGGACGAGTTCCGGGCCGTGGTGCGCGGCGACGGCCCGTGCAACGCCCAGCGGATCGAACACCGGCGCCGCGCCCACGACGACGGCGCCTGGGTGCGCGCGGCGGCCACCGCCTTCGCCGCCCGGCAGGCGGGGGAGGAGAGCCGGTGAGCGAGCGCGAGACCAGCCCGGAGTGGCCGCTCTACGAGGTGTTCGTGCGCGGCAAGCGCGGCCTCAACCACGTCCACGTCGGCTCCCTGCACGCCGCCGACGACGCGATGGCCGTCCTGCACGCCCGCGACGTCTACACCCGCCGCAACGAGGGCGTCAGCGTGTGGGTGGTGCGCTCCGAGCACATCACCGCCTCCAGCCCGGACGAGAAGGACCCGATGTTCGCCCCCAGCGGCGACAAGGTCTACCGGCACCCCACGTTCTACGACATCCCCGATTCCGTCCCGCACATCTGAGGAGCGCGCCGTGCACGCACCCGACGACCACGAGTCCGCCTACGCGGGGCTGCTGGTCAACGACGCGCACTGGGCCTTCGGCACCGACTTCGAGGACCCGCTGGCCGGGGTCGACACCACCATCCCCGACGGCGTCGACCCGGCCGTGCTCGCCCGGTACTGCCTCGCGCTCGGCGACGACGCGCTGGTGCTCTCGCACCGGCTGACCCAGTGGTGCGGCCGGGCCCCGGACCTGGAAGAGGACATCGCGCTGGCCAACATCGCCCTCGACCTGCTCGGCCAGGCCCGCCTGCTGCTCACCCGCGCCGCCGCCGCGGACCCGTCGTGCGTGCCCGCGCTGCCCGAGGGCTCACCGGTGCCCGCCGAGGACGCGCTGGCCTACTTCCGGGACGACCGCGACTTCGGCAACGTCCGCATGGTCGAGGTCCCCAACGGCGACTTCGCCGAGGCGATCGCCCGCCTGCTGCTGTTCTCCACCTGGCGGCTGGCCCTGTTCGAGCACCTGGCGGGCAGCGGTGACGCGGTGCTCGCCGCGGTGGCCGCCAAGGGGCGCAAGGAGTTGACCTACCACCGCGACTTCGCGGGCCGCTGGTTCCTCACCCTGGCGCAGGGCACCGAGGAATCCCGCCGCAGGCTGCTGGACGCGCTGGCCGGGCTGTGGCCGCTGTGGCCGGAACTGTTCCGCACCCACCCGGTCGAGGCCGCCGCCGCGGCGGCCGGGGTCGGGGTGGACCCGGCGTCGGTGGCCGCCGAGGTCGACGCGGTCCTCGGGCAGGTGTTCGCGACCTGCGGGGTGGACCGGCCGGAGGCGGCGCCGCTGGCGGGGGTGGCGGGCAGGTTCGGCCGCGACGGCGCGCACACCGAGGCCCTGAGCCTGCTGCTGGCCGAGATGCAGGTGGTGGCCCGGGCCCACCCCCGGGGGCAGTGGTGAACGACGCTGCAGTTGATCGCGGCGTAGTGGATGGCGCTGTAATGGCTGACGCCGTGGCTTCGACGCCCCTGCACCGCGCCCGGGTCGCCGCGGAGTCGGTGGTGGACCCCGAGCTGCCGATGCTGACCCTGGCCGACCTGGGCGTGCTGCGCGAGGTCCGGGTGGCCGAGGACGGGTCGGTCGAGGTGGCGATCACCCCCACCTACTCCGGCTGCCCGGCCATGGCCACCATGCGCGACGACCTCGTCCGCGCTCTGCACCGCGCCGGGTTCCCCGGCGCGCGGGTCCGGGTCGCGCTGCACCCGGCGTGGACCACCGACTGGATCACCCCGCGCGGCCGGGCGGCCCTGAGCGGGGCCGGGATCTCCCCGCCCGGACCGGCCCCGCGCCGCGACGCCCCGGTGGCGCTGGACCTGCTGGCCCCCCGGCGCCGCGTGCACTGCCCGCGCTGCGGGTCCGCCGACACCGAGCTGACCTCGGAGTTCGGTTCCACCGCGTGCAAGGCGCTCTACCGGTGCCGCGCCTGCCTCGAACCGTTCGACCACGTGAAGGAGATCTGAGGTGACGAGCACGCTGCCGGTGGCCTCCCCGACGCGCTTCCACACCCTCACCGTGAGCCGGGTCGACCACGTCGCCGACGACGCCGTGGCGGTCACCTTCGCCGTCCCCGACGACCTGCGCGCGGAGTTCGACTTCGCCGCGGGCCAGTCGCTGACCCTGCGCCGCGAGGTCGACGGCGTCGAGCACCGCCGCAGCTACTCGATCTGCGCTGCGGTGGGCGAGCCACCCCGCATCGGCGTCCGCGCGATCCCGGGCGGCCTGTTCTCCACCTGGCTGGCCCGCGAGGTCCGCCCCGGCGACGCGGTCGAGGTGCGGTCGCCTTCCGGCACCTTCCGCGCCGACCCCGAGGAGGGTGGGCGGCACCTGTGCGTCGCCGCGGGTTCCGGCATCACGCCGATGCTGTCCATCGCGTCCACGGTGCTGCGCAACCCGAAGAGCCACGTGACCCTGCTCTACGGCAACCGCACCACCAACTCGGTGATGTTCGCCGAGGAGCTGGCAGACCTCAAGGACGCCCACCACCGGCGGTTCGACCTCGCGCACGTGCTCTCCCGCGAACCGCGTGACGTCGAGCTGTTCTCCGGCCGCCTCGACGCCGACCGGCTGCGCCGCCTGCTGACCGCCCTGGTCCCGGTCGGCGCGCTGGACCACGTGTGGCTGTGCGGTCCGCTGGACATGCTCTCCGACGCCCGCGCCGTGCTCGCCGAGCTGGGCGTGGACCCGGCGAAAGTCCACTTCGAACTGTTCTACGTGGACGAACCACCGCCGAGGTTCCGGCACGCGGACACGCTCGCCGAGGGGATCACCAGCGACGTCACCGTGGTCCTCGACGGCCGCTCGACCACCGCGCCGCTGCCCCGCGACACCACGATCCTCGACTCCGTCCAGCGGCTGCGCGGCGACGTGCCGTTCGCGTGCAAGGGTGGGGTCTGCGGCACCTGCCGGGCGCTCGTCCGGGAGGGCGAGGTCGACATGGTCCGCAACTACGCCCTGGAAGCCGACGAGGTCGCCCGCGACTTCGTCCTCACCTGCCAGACGTTCCCCGTCGGCGACACCGTGACCGTCGACTTCGACGCCTGACCCGAGGAGCAGCGGTGAGCGAGACCCCACCGGACCGGGCCCGGGGCGACGCCGAGCTGATGTGGTCCGCCGACGCGGCGAGCAGGGCGCTGGGCATGCGCCTCGACGACGTCGGCCCCGGCTTCTCCCGGGTGTCCATGCGGGTCCGCCCGGACATGGTCAACGGCTGGGACCTGTGCCACGGCGGCCTCATCTCGGCGCTGGCGGACAGCGCCTTCGCCCTGGCCTGCAACACCCGCGGCACCGTCACCGTGGCCGCGGGCTTCCAGGTCGACTTCCTCGAACCCGCGCGGCTGGACGACCTGCTGGTCGCCGAGGCGCGCGAGGTGGTGCTGCGCGGCCGGTCCGGTGTGTACGACGTCACAGTCCGCTGCGGGGAGGCGGTGGTCGCCGAGTTCCGGGGCCGCAGCCGCTCCCTGGGCCGCCCGATCCCGCGTGCCTGACCCGGGCACCCCGCGCGCGGGGTGCGACACTGCCGACATGTCCCGAGCAGCCCACCCGCCCCGACCCGACGTCGAAGGCAGGCGCCGGGGCAGGCCGGGCTACGACCTGGAGTCCCTGCTGACCGCCGCGGCCACCCTGTTCACCGAAAGGGGTTACGACGGGACCAGCATGGAACACCTGTCCCAACGGCTGGGCATCACCAAGTCCGCGATCTACCACCACGTCCCCAGCAAGCAGGAACTGCTGCGCCTGGCCGTGGACCGGGCCCTGGACGGCCTGTTCGCCGAGGTGGAGAAGCTGGACGCGGTGGACGGCCCAGCCATCGACCGCCTCGAACAACTGGTCCGGGGCAGCGTCCGGGTGCTGGCCGAGCAACTGCCGTTCGTCACCCTGCTGCTGCGGGTGCGGGGCAACACGCCGGTGGAACGGGCGGCGCTGGCCCGCAGGCGCGAGTTCGACCACCTCGTCGCCACCCTGGTGGCCCAGGCGGCCCAGGAGGGCGACCTGCGGCCGGACATCGACCCGCCCACCGCCACCCGCCTCCTGTTCGGCATGGTCAACTCGATCGCCGAGTGGTACCGCCCGCACGGCGGAACCAGCCCCACCGCCCTCGCCGCCACAGTCGTCGCGGTGGCCTTCGAGGGCCTGCGCACCCGAGAACACCCCTGACGGCCGGTCACCCGCCGAAAGGCAACGCGCGGTCCCGCGCACAGGAACCGGCGCCCCCGGCGCGGGCGTCCCGGTCGTGCCTCAGTGCGGAGCAGGCAACCGCTGAACCACCCAGCCGGACGATCCCCGCCCGGCCTCAGCCCAACACGTCCAATCCGTGCTCCCAGCGCCGCCGCCGCTCGGCGGAATCCTGCTCCCACCACGGAGTCCCGCGCTCACCCAAGGCAACCTTGGCGGTGTGCACCCGCGCCCGCGCATCCCGCTCCGCCTCCGCGTCCTGCCCCCGGCGAGCCGCCCCGACGTCCCGGCGAGCCCGCATCAGCAGACTGCGCAACCGGGCCGCAGCCTCCTCCGGGATCTCCGGATCGGTGGCCCGCCACCGCCGCCCGTCGACCACGATGAAGCGCCCGTCCGGCGTGCGCTCCGGCTCAGCCACCCGCACTCCCGGGCAGCCGAATCCTGATCGGCCCCCGCCACTCCCCATCGGGGTCGAGCACCCGGTCCCCCTGGGTGAGCCGCACCCACCCGGCCCGGGACAGCTCCCGAGCCACCTCCCGGGCCTGCGGCAGCAGGGGCCGCCAATCGTCGGCCACCGCCCTGGCCGCGTCGGACGGGCAGGTGCTGGACCCCGCGCCCCGCGCGTGGGTCAGGGCGAGGATGGCGGCCCGCAGCCGTTCCAGCGGAGCCCCAGCGCTCAGCGCGGTCCGAGCCTGGTCGGCACCGGGGCCACCACCACCCCGGATGCGCTCCAGTTCCCGCTGCGGCGCGGGCCGATCGGTCATGCCACCAGGATCACACCGATCAGCCCATCCCGCCCGGTGGCTCGGAGGCTTTCCACGCGCCCGCATCAAGATCGTGCAGGCCGGGAACAGTTCACGTCGGACACCTTCTCGGTGTCCTGGAGTCATCCAGTGCCGGGGAGGTCTTCGATGTGCCGTTCAACCCGTTCAGCATCGGCAACGTGTCCCAGCTCCCGGAACAGTTCCGATGCCTCCCGCCATGCTGCGCGCGCCTCCTCGACCTCATCGAGTGCCGCGTGCGGGTGACCGAGCCGTTCGAGGACGCCGGCCACCGCGTATGCGCCGCCGCGGTTTCGATACATGTTCAGAGCTTCATGATAGTGGTGGATGGCTTGCTGGTGGTGTCCCCTGTGGTGATCGATGTAGCCGAGGCTGTCCAGCGTGTTCGCTTCGCCGTCGGGGTTGTCGTGTCTCCGGTGCAGCGTCAGGGCGGTTCGACAGTGGTCGTAGGCGGTGTCGTAGTCGCCCAGTCGGGCCGTGTGCCAGCCGACGGCGTTCAGCGCGATGCCTTCCCAGACCGGTTTGTCGATGCCGCGGTAGAGGTCGAGGGCGCGGCGCGCGTGCTTCAGGGCCATCGTGTTGTCACCACGCCCTTTCCAGACCAACTCCAGCGTGCGGTGGATGTGGGCTTGGTGGGTGGGGTGGCCTTCGGCAAGGACGAGGCCGTGGTGCAGGTGCCCGATGGCGTCCGCGTGGCGGCCGAGGGCGGAGTGGGCGAGGCCGAGTAGCCGGTGGGTGCGGATCAGGGTGGTGGGGTCGGGCAGGTGGACGGCGGCTTCGGCGGCTGCTCGCCACAGGGCGAGGAGGTTGTGGTGGTGCCCCTGCCGGTGGTGGAAGGTGTCCAGGCTCCAGGCCAACGCCCAGACCGTCGAATGCCACCGGTGGATGGTGGCCGTGTACTGGGCGGCGATCAGGCAGGCGTACTCGTTGTGCAACCAGGCCCACGCCGCCGCGATGTCGGGCAACGGATGGGGACGGTTCCCCACGGTGGACAGATCGAGCTGAGGGGGATCACGGTGGGGGTCCAAGAGCAAGTCCGCGGCACGGGCGGTACGGGTGTAGAAGTCGAGTACCCGGCGTAGCGCGGGCTTCCGCACATCCTCGTCGAGGTCTTCGGTGGTGGCGTAGGCCCGGACGAGGTCGTGCATGCCGTAGCGGCCACCGGGGGTGCGGTTGACCAGGGAACTCTCGACCAGTACGCGCAGCTCGGCGTGGGTCGCCCGCTCGGACATGCCGGTGAGGTGGGCGGCGGCCACCAGGCCGGTGTCGGGGCCGGGGGCGATCCCCAGCAGGGCGAACACCAGTCGTTGCCGGTCACTGAGGTGGCGCAGGGACCACGACAGCACGGCGGGGAGGCTGGCGGTGGGGTCCTCGGAGTCCAGGGCGTCCAAGCCCAGGGCGTGGAGCTCGCCGACGGCGTCGGCCAAGGGCAGGTGGGGTTCAGCGGCGGCACGGGCGGCGATCAAGCCCAGGGCAAGGGGGAACCCGCCGCACAATTCGATCAACAGCGCGATGGGTCGGGCTTCGGTGGTGGCGCGACCGGGACCGAGCGCGGTGGCCAACAGGGTGCGGGCCTCAGCAGTGGTGAGCACGCCGAGGTGGAGCGGACGGGCACCGCGGCGGGAGACAAGACCGGGCAGGTGGTTGCGACTGGTGATCAGCACGACGCAGTGGCGGCCGCCGGGAAGCAGCGGCGCGACCTGCTCGGTGGAGGCCGCGTTGTCCAACACCACCACCATCCGCCGGTCCGACACCAGGCTGCGGTACAAGGCGGCGCGTTGATCGAGGTCGGCGGGGTGGCGGTCACGCTCAACGCCCAACGCGTCGAGGAACCCACCCAGCACCTCCGCCGGGTGCGCCGGACTCCCGGCGGGGCTGAAGCCGCGCAGGTCCACGAACAACTGGCCATCGGGACACCGATGCAGGATGTGGTGGGCCCAGGCCAGCGCCAGCCAGGTCTTGCCAATCCCGCCGGTGCCCCCGATCGCGAAGATCACCGCCATGGGAGCTTCCCGTTGCCCATCCGACAGATTGCCTGCGACGGCGTCGAGGCGGTAATCGAGGTCGGCCAGGCAACCGGCACGGCCGACGAACCCATGCGGCGCGGGCGGCAACTGCCTCGGAACCGGCCGGGCGGAGTGACCGGGAGCGTGATGATGGTGGACACCGCCGGTGATGTTGTGGGCCTGCACCACACCCGTCACTGTCGCCGCGACCACCGAGTTCTGGATTCGGGCGTCTGCATCAGGCGGTTGTCTACTTGACGGATCTGGATCGCCGGGGCTTCCGCCGCCCAGGTTCTGGACCGTCATCGCCCACCTCCGCACTCTCGATGCCTTCGGATGGACAACACTAGGACTTGGTCCATGCGGTGAGCTTGGCGAACAGCGTCCCCAAGGTCATCTGGTGTCCTCAGTGGAATACGATCTCCGGGTTGGCGGGGCTGGGACCGGTGAGGAGGTCTCGGGGCCTGCCGCGCAGGTGCTGGTCGAGGAACGCCCGGGTGTACGCGCGGGTCAGTTCGAGTCCTCTGGCGCCGGTCAATGGCAGGTCCGGGAACAGGCCTGCCTGCTGCACCAGCAGGTCCAGGTCGGTGAAGGAGAAGTGGTCCGCGCCCGCCGCGGTCAGCCAGCGCTTCCAGCCGGTCAGCGCGGGCCAGGCCGCGGCCCAGCTCGGGTCCTGCGTCGAACCGGGGGAGTGTTCGTCCTCGGTGCCGAGCAGCAGGTACGGGCGGTCCCCGACCCCTTCGGCGGGCAGCAGGGGGCCGTCGAGGTTCACCCCGGCACGCACCCGGGGGTCCAGCCGCATCACCGCGGCGGTGGCCAGCCCACCCATCGAGTGCCCGACCGCCGCGACGCGCGTGCGGTCCACCCACGGCAGGTGCCGCAGGTGGTCGAGGACGAACCGCAGGTCGACCGCCCGGTTCGCGGCGACGGGCAGGGGGCCGACCCGCCCGGGCAGGTCGCAGGCCGCGCACGGCAGGACGCCCGCCGGGAACCGCACCCCCACGGCCTCGTACGCGTGGTCGACCGCGGCGACGACGTAACCGTGCGAGGCCAGGTCCTCGGCCAACCCCGTCATCGTGTGCCGGTGCACGGTGTAGCCGGGGGAGAGCAGGACGAGCGGGTGCCTGCCCGGTGCGGGCACGGCTTTCTCCCGCGACCACACCCGGGTCGAGGCCAGCACGGGCCCGGGCAACTCGTCGCCGAACTCCGCGTACCCGGTGAGCGCCGCGGCCTCGTCCTGGCCCAGGTAGGCAGCTTGCCTGCCGGAACCGGGGACGGCCGGGTAGAACACGGTCACCATCAGCCGCCGCGGGCCTGCTTCGGGCACCCACGGGTCGGCCCGGGTCCGGTCCACCAGTTGCTCGGTGTGCCGCCCGACCGCTGAAAACCCGGTGGGGCGGGGGAGTTCCAGCCGGGGCGAGGCATGGGCAGGCACGGCCACCAGCGGGGCGAGGACGGCGGCGGTGGCCAGCGAGGCCACCCACTTCGTTGTTGTCCGCATGGCCCCAACGGTGACAGCGCCGACGGCGCCTCGACATCGGGACAAACCCCGGTTTCGACCCCGGGATGCCCTCACCATCGGACGAGCCCTTCCGCCCCCGTGCCACCGGAGCACTCGCGCTCATCGTCTCAACGAGTCGCCGCGCGCCCCGGAGCGGGACACCGCCCGTCGCCGTCGAGACCGCGATGCGCGACCGCTCCTCCTCGGACCGGGACTCGACGCTGCCGCGAAGGTGCTCGTGGTCGCGGGTTGTCGTAGCGGGTGATCATGACCTCGGGGCAGGTCGGTGGCGGTTGCTCCGCTTGGGTTCTGGGGTCTTGTTCGGGTCGGGGTCGCGTTCGACGGGGTCGGTCAGGCGCTTGGTCTCGAGGCCGGTGCGCTGTGCGCGCAGGGCCATCCCCGCGTCGTGGGTGATCAGGTGCGGTCCGGTTACCCCGTCCTCGTCGTGCAGGTTCTCCGGCCCCAGGAAATCCAGGACCGAGCGCAACGACGCCACCATACCGCCGACCTTCCTCCGGGAGGTGGTCAACCGCAGGAGCGGGGCCGCGCGGCGGGACCGCGGTGATCACCGGCTGTTCGGGGGGTGCCTGCGCCCGGTCACCAGCGCAGGAAGGCGAACCCGGTGCCGTCGGGGCGTTCTCCGTCGTGGACCACCAGCAGGTTCAGGCGCCCGGTCACGATGGCCGCGCCGTCGGAGTGCTCGACGCCCTCGACGCGGAAGTCCCGCAGGGCGTGGAAGTTTCCCGTCCGCTGGTACAGCACGAACCGCGAGTCGCCCTGGCTCGAGGCGATGAGCTTGTCGCCGGTGATGGTTAGCCCCTCGGCGTCGGCTTCCAGCCACCGCCCGCCGAAACCGGGGTTCGGCCCGGCGGCGGCGCACTCCTCGGTCTGCGGGTCGTAGACCTGCGGCGCGCCGAACGTGCGCACCCTGTCCACCAGCTTGGGCTCGCCGAAACCGCCTGCGCGCAGCGGGATGCGCCAGATGCCGACGTCCTCCTGCGCGGCGTACAGCACCCCCGCGCGGGAGTCGATCACCATGCCCTCCACCTGCGGGTCGTCGCCGGGGTCACCGCACGGGGACCACGTCGTCCCGTCGGGGAGGGTGAACCGGTTCGGCAGGTCGAGGGTCGCCGCCACGCGCGTGTCGACGGTGCGGCCCTCGACCACGTGCAGCAGTGCGATGCGGGTCTCGCTGCGCCTGCTGGTGACGACCACGTCGCGGCCCCCGACGGTGCCCGCCGCCAGGCCGTAGGCGGTGTGCTGCTCGTCCACCTCGGCTTCGGAGGCGGAGAACACCGGGCGGGCGCCGGGGGAGGTCACGTCCCGCACCCCCGCGGCGGACACCCGGTAGGCCCGGACCCGGTCCCGGCCGCGGTCGCTGACGAACGCCAGGTCGCCGAGCACGTCGACGTTGTTGAACCGCCCCGGCTTCGCCTCCGGTGTCGGCCCGGCGGGCGCCGGGACGACACCGAGCGTGCGACCCCGCAGGTCGAACGCCGCGAGCCCGCCCTCCTTCAGCGTGCCGAGGACGACGCTGCGCTCCACCCCCGCGGGGTTGACCCAGATCGCCGGGTCGTCGGCGTCGGCGGGCTCGGCGAAGGTCTGCGTCACGGCGGTCGGCGTGAGCACGGGGGGCGCGGCGGGCACCCCGGTCAGCAGCAGCGGGACCACGGCGAGGGCGAGTGGGGACATGATCGGAACGTACGAGGTCCCGGTGTACGCGGGGTGAACGCGACGTGCGCGGTGGGTCGTCCCGAGCCGACCACCCGGTGCCACCGGTTGCCCGCACGCCGGTGGGGCCGGTCCTGTCCCCACGCCGTCTCGTGAACCGCCCGTCGAGGTGCGGACGTACTCTGGACATGTCCAGGCCCGTGCTGTGCCTCGCTGCCGCCCTGCTCGCCACCTGCGCGGCGGCGTGCGACTCGCCCACCCCGTCGCCGACCGGGTTCGTCCGCGTCGACCAGGTCGGGTACCGCACCGACGAAGCCAAGCAGGCCTTCCTGATGGGTTCACCCGGTGACGCGTCCTTCCGCGTGGTCGACGAGTCCGGGCGGACCGTCCTCGACGGTGTTGCCGGTCCGTCGACCGGTTCCTGGAACACCGGGTTCCCCGTGGTCCGGGCGCTGGACCTCTCGGCCCTGCGGACCCCGGGCAGCTACCGGGTCCTCGCCACCGGGGCGGAACCGTCGCCGGTCTTCCGGGTCGGCTCGGGTGCCGAGCTGTTCGGCCCCCAGGTCGCCGCGAACGTCCACTTCTTCCAGGCCCAGCGCGACGGCGCGGACGTCGTCGCGTCGATTGTGGACCGCAGGCCCGCGCACCTCAACGACGCCGCCGCGACCGTGTACGAGGTCCCCCGCTACGACGAGTCCGGGGACGAACTGCTCGACGAGCGGCTCACCCCGACCGGTGGTCCGGTCGACGTCTCCGGGGGCTGGTTCGACGCGGGCGACTTCCTCAAGTTCACGCACACCGCCGCCTACAGCACCGCCCTGCTCCTGCTGGCCCAGCGGGACGCCCCCGCGGGCGGCCCCGAACTGGCGGCCGAGACTCGGCACGGCCTGGCGTGGCTGGACAAGGTGTGGGACGACTCGACCGGCACCCTCCACGCCCAGGTCGGGATCGGCGCGGGCAACGAGGACGTGCGCACCGACCACGACGCCTGGCGGCTGCCCGAAGCCGACGAAGCACCCGGTGCGGACCCCGCGCTGACCCGCAGGCCGGTGTTCCGCGCCGCCGACCCCGGTCAGCCGATCAGCCCCAACCTGGCCGGGAAGGTCGCCGCAGCCTTCGCGCTGGCTGCCCAGACCACCACCGGCGAAGCGGCGCTGCGCGCGCTCGACAAGGCGGCGAAGGTGTACGACCTGGCCGACCGCGAGCCGGACGCGCTGGTCACCGCGTACCCGCACGCGTTCTACCCCGAAGCGTCCTGGCAGGACGACCTCGAGTTCGCCGCCGCCGAACTGGCCCTGGCGGGCCGGGCGCTCGGCGACCCGCGCACCGACGGCTGGGCGCGCGACGCCGGGCACTGGGCCGCGGACCACCTGGCCTCCGACGCGCTCGGCACCCTCGGCGTCGGCGACGTCAGCGCACTCGCCCACGCCGACCTGGTCAAGCTCTTCGACACCGGCACCGCAGCCGCCGAGACCACCCGGGACCTGCTCACCGACGACCTCGCCCGCCAACTCGACGACGGCGGCGCGCGGGCCGTGGGGGACCCCTTCCGCGCGGGCACCGACTACCTCGAGTTCGACGCCGTGCCGCACGCCTTCGGCCTCGCCACGACGGCGCTGCTGCACCAGCGGGCCACCGGGGAGGACACCTACGCCGCGTTCGGCACCCAGCAGCGGAACTGGGCGCTCGGCGCGAACCCGTGGGGGTCGTCGTTCGTCATCGGCGCGGGCAGCGTGTACCCGCGCTGCCCCGAGCACCAGGTCGCGAACCTCACCGGGCAGCAGTTGACCGGCGCCGCGGTCAACGGGCCGAACCGGGCGGACCTCTTCACCGAGCCCAACCGATTCCCGACCATGCGCCCCTGCGCGTCCGCGGACTTCACCCGCTTCGACGGCCACGGCGCCCGCTTCGTCGACGACGTCGGCGCCTGGCAGAGCGTCGAACCCGCCGACGACTTCACCGCCACGGCGTTGCTGGCGTTCGCCCTGACGAGCCGCTGACCCCGACGACCTGCGCTCACCCGCGCAGGGCGCGCACGATGTGGTCGGCGAGGCGGTCGAGGTAGTCGGGCGGGGCGGGGGCCTGGCGGACGGTCAGCCGCCAGTAGACGGGGGCGGCCACCAGGTCGAGCGCGAGTTCGAGGTCCAGGTCGGCGGGCAGCTCGCCGCGGTCGATCGCGCGGCGGAGCGGGACCGCGCCGAGGGCGCGGCGGGGTTCGCCGATCGTGGCCGCGATCGCCCCGGCCAGCGTCGGGTTGCGCGTGGCCTCGGCGACCAGGTCGGGCAGGATCGTGGCGAAGCGGGGGTGGGTCACCCAGTCCCGGACCGCGCGCAGGGTCGCCAGCAGGTCCCCGCGCAGCGAGCCCGTGTCGGACACCTCGGCCTGCGCCACGCTGAACTCCGACAGCACCGCGATCACCATGTCCTGCTTGGACGGCCAGCGGCGGTACAGCGCGCTCTTGGACACCCCCGCGCGCTTGGCCACCGCTTCCATGGACAGCCTGCCGTAGCCGCGCGCGGCCAACTCGTGGAGCACGGAGTCGGTGATGGCCGAGGTGATGTGCGGCTGGAGGAGGGCGGCGCCCGTCGGGGCGCGCCGGGTGCGCTCGGTCATCCCCGGAGCCTACCGCTGGACGAGACGGTACCGTCCCGTTTAGGGTTAACGACGGGACGGTACCGTACCGTCCACTCTCGGAGCAGGAGTCGAACCATGACCACACAGGTGCGCACAGCGAGCGACCTCTTCACCGAGTCGCTGCGGTTGCTGCTGGCCAAGGACATGGCGGGCTACGCCGCGTTGTGGGCCGTCGACGGCGTCATGGTGTTCCCCTTCGCCACGGCGGACTACCCGGCCCGCCTGGAAGGCCGCGCGGCCATCGCGGCCTACCTGCGCGGTTACCCGGACCTGCTGGACGTTCAGGAGATCACCGAACAGGTGGTCCACCGCACGGGCGACCCGGACGTCGTGGTCGCCGAGTTCGAGGCAGCGGGCGTGGCAGTGGCGACCGGCACGCCGTACCGGATGCGCTACGTCGCGGTGCTCACCGCGCGGAACGGTGAGATCGCCTCCTACCGCGACTACTGGAGCCCCTTGGCAGCCACGGAGATCCTGGGCGGCCTCGACGAACTCAAGGCTTTCGCCGGTGAGGCGTCGAAGGCATGAGCACACCGTCGACAGTGCTGGTCATCGGCGGCACCGGCACCACCGGCAGCCGGGTCGCCGCCCTGCTGCGCGAGCAGTCAGCCGCAGTGCGCATCGGCACGCGGAAACCCGACGATCCCGGGCAGGTCCGATTCGATTGGGGCGAGCAGGCCACACACGGTCCCGCGGTGGCCGGAGCGGACCGGGTCTACCTCCTCCCGCCGGTCGGGGTCGCCGAGCCCGCGCCGCTGGTCGAGGGCTTCCTCGCCGAAGCGGCACAGGCGGGCGTGCGGCGGGTGGTGCTGCTCAGCTCCTCCGCGGTGCCGGACGCCGACTCCGGGCCGGGAGCCCTGCCCCCGCTGGTCCGCGCGGCGGTGCCGGAGTGGACCGTGCTGCGGCCGTCCTGGTTCATGCAGAACTTCCTCGGCTCCCACCCCGTCGCGGCGGGCATCCGGGACCACGGGGAGATCGTCACCGCGACCGGGCCCGGCCGAGTCGGGTTCGTCGACGCCGCCGACATCGCCGCGGTGGCCGCGGTGGCCCTGCTGGACCCCGCACCGCACAACACCGATCACCTGATCACCGGCCCCGAAGCCCTCAGCTACGCCGACACCGCCGCGATCATCACCGAAACCACCGGCCGCGCGGTCGAACACCGAGCCGTCAGCGCAACCGAGATGATCACCCGGTTCACCGACACCGGCATGCCACCGCGGTTCGCCACCATCCTGGCCGACCTCGAGACCGCCATCCGCCAAGGCGCGGAGGACCGCGTCACCCCCACGGTGCGAAACCTCACCGGCCACCCCGCCCGATCATTCCGCGACTTCGTCGCAGCCAACCGGGACGCCTTCTCCCCTTGACACCCGATACGGGGGAACGCGTGCGCCCTCACACGAAGCGGGCAGGCCCGGGTCCCTCTGCGGCAGGACCCCCCGACTCCGAAGCCTTCCGGCGTTCGGCATCCGCTTCGGCGTACCGCCCCCGGGCGGACAGCGCATCGGCGAGGCGCCGCCGGGTGATCACCGTGTGCGGGTGCTCAGGGCCCAGCAGGTCGGTCTGGGCGTCGAGGACCGCGCGGTAGTCGGTGATCGCTTCGGACAACCGGCCACGGAGGTGGTGCAGCAGGGCGACCTGGCTGGCTGTGATCAGCGTGGAGGGGTGGCGCGTCCCCAACGTCGCCAGGCGTGCTCGCAAAACGGAAGTGGTCTCGGTTTCCGCGCCATCGATGTCGCCGAGGCCCAGCCGGACAACACCGATGAGGTGTCGGGTGGACAGGGTGTGCCTGTGCTGCGGGCCGAGGTGTTCCGCCTGGATGGCGGCGATCTTGGTGTACTGGTTCTCCGCGGCGATCAGCTCGCCCTGGTCGTGGAGAACCCTGGCCCAGCGCTGCCACGTGCTGAGGGTGCGCACGTCGGTGGTGCCACTGACCTCCCTGCGCACGGCGAGCAGGGCCCGGAACTCGGCTTCGGCCTCCGCCAACCTGCCCAGGTCGTGCAGCGCGTAGGCGAACTGGTGTCGGGTCGGCAGTGTCAGCAGGTCGTCCATGCCGACCGTCCGGCGCCGGATGTCCAGGACCCTGCGGTACTCGTCGAGGGCGATGTCGTACCGGCCCATCGCGTGGTGGGCGCTGGCCAGGCAGTGGTACGCGTCCACGGTCAACGCGTCGGTCTCGCCGAGTCGGGTGACGCTCAGCGCGACGATGGCCGTGAGTTCGTCCGCCGCGCGGTCGTAGAGGCCGAGTTCCCGCAGATTCCTGGCGCACGCGGTGGCGACGCGGACGACGTCGCGAACGGCTCCCGGGGAGAGCGCCTCGGGCACGGCCATCCGCACCATCCACAGGACGTGCGGGGTGAGTGATCGCCAGAACGGCCACCGATCGGGATCTTCCGGCGACTCCAGGTGCTCCGCCTCCACGGCTTCGGCGGCAGACCTGGCGCAGACCTCGAGGTAGCCGGGTGCCGTACCGTCCCGGCGGGCGCGACGCCTGCCGATCTCGCGCACGAGCGGGTGGATCTCCACCCACGGTTCGGTGGTGTCCCCGCCCTCCCGGACCAGGTCGATGAGCCCCACGTTCGCCAACTCGGTCAACACCTTCCAGAGCTGGACCGCGCCGACACCGCAGAGCTGGGGGTGCCTCGTGACCACCGCAGGCTCCAGCAGTGTCCGGACCGGGATGGCGCTGTCACCGAAGTGGCACAACAGGCCCAGCAGGGGACGGGCCCCGGTGTGTCCGAGGCGGGTCAGCAGATCGATCGACAGGTCCCAGGTCCTCGCCAGGTCCTGGGTGGGCTCGTCGTCGGCGAGTTCCCCCGTCTCCAGCACCCCCGCGTAGTCGGCGAAGGTCCTGACGGCCACGCTCCAGGGAACCTCGTTCGCCTCCGCCAGGTAGGCGCCCACCAGCCTCAAGGCGAGGGGCAGACCGCCGAGCCGGGTGGCGAGCGACTCGGCGTCCTCCCGCGCACCTGCTCTCCCCCCGGTCGCATCGATCAGCACCTGAGCCGCGTCAGGCGCCGCCAGTCCCCCGACCCGCAACGGCAGGCACCACGAATTCCACGTGAAGTGATCGCCGTACCGGCTGGTCACCAGGACCGCGCCGAGGTCGGACCCGACCTCCCGCCACCAGTTCGCGCCCTCGCGCAACGCGGGCACACCGCCGAGGGCCGCCGGGTCGTCGGCATTGTCGATCACCAGCAGCCACCGGTCGTGGTGTGCTTCCAGCAGGCTCCAGACCAGGTCGGCGGCGTTGGCCCCACCGCCCCACGCCTGCTCGATCGACCTCTGCTCCGCGCCCAGGCGCACCGCGACCTGCCGCATGCCCGCCTGCAGGTCCGTCTCGGTGGCGCCGCTGACCCACAGGACGGTGACACCGCGCTCCAGCGCCCGCCTCGCCAATGCCAGGGCGATCGTGGTCTTCCCGCAGCCGCCCAGACCGTGCAGCAGAGCGACCCGATCCGGTCCTGGACGCAGCAGCACCTCCAGTCGGGTGAGCGTCTGGTCTCGACCGCGAACCGGCAGGTCGAGCTTGCCGAAGGGCGGTCGCACCGGGGGCACCGAGCCAGGCGACAGGCCCGGCACGGTCTCGAACCGCACCCCACCGGTGATGGTGTGGGCTTGGACGACCTGCCTCGCTGAACCATCCATCTCGTTGCGCATCCGACCGCCACTGTCGCCCAAGCCGAACACCGTCCGCAAGTACCTGGTCACCCTGGAGGGCGAAGGGGCTTCTCGCCCGTGCGGCAGTCCCAGATCGCCGCCGGCGTGCCGGGTCGACGACGCGGGTGGGCTGTGACAGAGGTCCCCAGCAGGTCGGCGGGTGCTCGGCGGGGGCCGATCTTCGGGTCAGGGGATGTGGGCGTTCACCGGCTTTGCGTAGTGTTCGGGGCGGGTGGTGGGCGGTTGCCCGTGCCGGAGTCGGGAGGGGTGTGGGGTGTCGGTCACGAGCCAGAAGCTCGACGGTGTGCTGGAGCGGCGGCAGGCCCAGCTCTCCCTCGTCGACGCTGAGATCGCCAGGTGGAACCGGGTGGGGGAGGTGCTGGGCCTGCTGCGGGCGCCCGGGTTGGGCGGGGGTCTGCTCGCCAGGGCCGGGTTGCTGGACACCGACCTGGTCGAGTTGGCCGGGCTGGCCCTGGACTCGGCCGCCGCGCTGGGGCGGGTGCGGGCCAGGGTGCGCAGGCGGACGATCAACATCGGGGTCAGCGGGCAGGCGCGCAACGGCAAGAGCACCCTGCTGCGGTCGTTGTCCGGGCTCGGCGACGAGCAGGTGCCGACCGGCAAGGGCAGGCCGGTGACCGCCGTGCGCAGCCGGATCTTCCACTCGACCGACCACGAGGGCGCCCGGGTCACCACCCACACCGAGCAGTCCTTCCTCGACGAGGTGCTCTACCCCTACTACGCCGAGTTCGGCGTGGTCACCGTGCCGACCGACCTCGCCGAGTTCACCCGGGGCTCCGACGTGCTCGCCGACTCCGCCCTGGCCGCGCAGTTGGCCGCCGACCCGCACAACGGGCCGCTGCTGGCGCGGTTGCGGGAGATCCGGGACAGCGCGCACACCTGGCGGCGGCACCTGACCGGGGCCGTGCTCGACGTGCCGTTGGACGGGCTGCGGCAGTGGGTGGCGTACCCGGCCGAGGAGTCCGTCGACCCCGACCGCAGGTACCTGGCGGTGCGGGAGGCCGTGGTGCACTGCGCGTTCCCGCGCACCGACACCACCGACATCGGGTTGATCGACCTGCCCGGGTTGGGGGAGCTGACCCCGCGGGCCGAGGAGCGGCACATCGTCGGGCTGCACAACGACGTCGACCTCGTGCTGATGGTCAAGTGGCCGACCGGCACCAACGCGCTGTGGACGACCTCGGACGCGGCGGCGATGGACCTGGCCAACAAGGCTCGGGGCGCGGCGGCGATGCGCGACTTCGCCATGATCCTGGTCAACACCGGGCAGTGCGACCCGGAGAACGTGGCCGCGCTGCGCGCCGATCTGACCGAGCGGGTCAACAACCGCACCGACGACGCCTACTTCCGGGTGCTGGAGGCCGACGTGGCCGACCCGGACGCGGTGCGGGTCGAGGTGCTGGACACCGTGCTCGACCACCTCGCCGACGCGCTGCCGCGGATGGACGCCGCGGTGATCGGCGACGCCCTGGCGCAGTGCGCGCGCAACCAGCAGGCCATCGCCGGGCGGGTGGGGGAGGCGCTCGACGCGCTGCGCAAGGTCGTCACCCCCACCTCCAGCGAGGCGCTGCACGCGCTGGCGCAGTCGGTGCTGGCCGAGCTGGCCCAGTCGTTGCAGGCCTGGATCGGGGACCTGGAGCGGCAGCTCACCCGCGAGGACGTCGGGGACGGCTTCCACGACCGGGCGGCGGAGGTGCGGGCCGACATCCGCGCCTGGATCGACACCGGGTTCGGCGAGGGCGCCGAGCACTGGCAGGAAATGGCCCTGCAGGACTTCCGGCGCAAGAAGGCGTCGCGGCCGTTCGCCGCCGCGGCGCTCAACAGCGTGCGGGTGGAGCTGGCCCGCAGGCTCGCCGCGGTGGACGACGTGCTGCTGGCCCGGCGCGCGGAGTTCTGGTCGGGGCTGGTCGAGGCGCTGGGCAGGCTCGGGGTGCTCTGCGGCGCCGAGCGGGACCCGCAGGCGGCGCTGAACCGCCTGGTCGGGGCGCTGCGGGAGATCCCGGAGCCGTGCCCGGCGATGGTGGACGCCTTCGAGTTCGTGCTCGACGTGCGCATGGACTTCCGGACCCTGGTGCTGCCGGACGTGCGCGACGCCCTGCAGTTGCTCTACCCGGAACCGCCGGGGGAGGAGGGCGTGCAGATGGCGTCGCTGCTGGGGGTCAGCCACGACGCCCAGGGCGCCGAGCTGCTCTACAAGCGGGTCACCCAGTTGGCCAAGCAGGGCGTGCACGACACCGGGCGGGTCATGGCGACCATCCCCGAGCGCGCGGCCAACGTGCTGCTCGCCTTCGCCGAGCAGTTCGAGGACGGCTTGATCCGCGGCAAGGCGGCGGAGAAGGAGATGGTGCGGGTCGTGGACGCCTTCCGGGAGCAGATGTGGCCCGCCGACGGCAACGCGGACCTGGCGGTCGGCATCGGGTTGCAGCGGCTGCGCGGGCTGCTGGCCGAGCTGCGGGCCGTCCTCGCCGAGGAGCAGGGGGTGGCGGCGTGACCGACGCTTTCAAGGTGTCCATGGTCGGCCCGACCGCGGTCGGCAAGACCACCCTGGTCTCGGCGATCCTGGACCAGACCCAGGCGCTGCTGCGCGGCACGCCGGTCGAGGTCGCCGCGGACGAGGAGACCGAGAACAAGCTGGCCACCCACCGCAAGCAACTGGCCATGGCGCTCGCGGCCCAGGAGTTCGAGCCGCACTCGCTGGGCAGCACCCAGACCACCACCGAGTACACCCTCGAGCTGCGGTCGATCGACATGGCCGAGCTGTCGGTCCCGTTCTCCGTCCTCGACTTCCCCGGTGGCTGGCTGGACCCGCTGGAGCGCGCGGGCTCACCGCAGGCCAGGACCGACTGGCCCCGGTGCGAGAACCACATCAGGCAGAGCATCATGCTGGTGGTCCCCATCGACGCCGCGGTGCTGATGGAGACGACCACCGGCAAGGAGCGCGCGGCCCGGGTCGCCCGGCTGGGGTTGACCGAGGTGCACCAGGTCGTGAAGCAGTGGGCGCGGCTGCGCAACCAGGCCCCCGACGAGCCCGCGGTCCTGGTGCTCGCCCCGCTCAAGTGCGAGAAGTACTTCTCCGACAACGGCCGCCGCACCGGCTACTCCGGTGTCGAGCTGGCCAAGGAGGTCCGCACCGTCTACGCCGACGTCCTGGCCGCGGTCCGCGACGAGGCGACCAAGCGCGCCATCCGGGTCGTCTACTCGCCGATCGACACCTACGGCTGCGTCGAGCTGTCGGAGGCGTTCTGGGAGCCCGCCGCCGACGGCATCCTGACCCTGCGGGCCACCTACCGCTTCCGCGGCGACCCACCGCGGCCGTCCATCCGCGCCGCCGCCACGGTCGTGCAGGAGCTGTGCCAGGCGATCATCTCCGCCCGGCGCGAGCAGGAGGCCGCGGCCCAGGCCGCCACCACCACGGCGGTCGCCGAGCTGACCTCCCGCCGCGCCCAGCGCAAGGGCCTCATCGGGACCCTCACCTACCACCTCAGCGGCGAGGCGGGCCGGGTGACCCGGGAGATCGAGTCGGGCACCGCCGAGCTGATCGAGATCGAGACCCGCCACGAGCAGTTGGCCGCGGCGATGGAGAGCCTGGCCACCCGCGCCCGCGACGCCCGGGTGGAGGTCTGGTGAGCAGGGCGGAGGTCACCGCCGTCATCACCCGGGGCAGGACCAGGGACTACGGCTACCTCGGCACCCCAGGTGACGAGTGGTGGGTGGAACCCGCCAGGTTCACCGACCTCGACCAGCCCGCCGTGCTGGCCCTGCGGGACGGGACCGGGTTCCGGGCGCTGGTCAGCGGAATCCCCTCCGCCCGCCGCGACAGCGTGGGCCGGACCATCCGGGTGACCCTGGTCCTGGCGGGCGACGACCGCCCGGGCGCGGTGCTCGCCCTGGCGCGCGCGGCTCTGGACGACACCGCCCGCGCCGCCCTGGGCGCCCGCCTCGACGGCGTCATCACCGAGGCCCTGGTCGACGAGTGGCGCGGCGTCGTCGACCGCCCCCTGGGCCCGGCGGCGGACGCGGTCCTCGACGCCGTCGATTCCCCGGGGGAACAGGTGCCGGGCGCCGGGCAACCGGCGTCCTGGGTGATGTCCGCGGACGACCCCTCCTCGACCGGCACCTTCCTCGCCCGCCTCGCCGACCTGCTGACCGGCGAGGCCGTCGGCTACGCGATCGCCACCAACAGGCTCGTCAGCGAGGCGGGCGCCGAACGGGCGAGGCAGGCCCTGGGCGCCGACACCGCCGTCCTGCTCCTCAGCGACTCCGCGACCGTGGCGGGGGTGCGGCCGCTGGGAAAAGCGCCGGGGACCCCGCGGTCCCCGACGCCCGCCCCGTTCCCGGTCCGGCTCCTGCTCGGCGCGGGACTGGCCTTGGTCGTGCTCTTGGCCCTGTTGCTGCTCTGATCTCCCACCTCCGCCTGGAGGTGGGGCTGGAGCTGCGGACCGCCTTCCCCGAGGTGCGGGCCCTCCTCCCCAACGGCACCACCGTGGCGGCGGAGTTCGTCTCCGCCGAACCGCTCTCCGACGGTTCCGCCCGCGCCACCCTGCGCCTGCGGCCCATCCCCCTGGAGCTGCCGGGCATCCGGATCGCGGGCACCGTTCCCCGCCCCCTGGCCGGGCCCGTCCTCGCCGCCTCGGACACGGGCAGGTGGCCGAGCACCCCCACCACGCTCCGCCTGGTCTCGGTCACCCTCGACCTCGACGAACTGGCCCGCACCCTCCACAGCGGCGCCATCAGCGCCCGGGACGGCATCACCGCCGCCGTCGACCAGCTCGTGAAAGCCTTCTCCACCAAGGACACCCCCGGTGATCCGGTTGCGTCAGCGGGTGATTGAGACGGCGAAGGGGGAGAACCCGCTGGACCGGATCACGTGCGGCACGAACAGGATCGCGGCCTCGGTGGCCCGCGCGGTCTCGATCCCACCGAGGTCGGCGATCCACTCCTGCCGCAGGCCGAGGTCCGCGAGCGCGGCGGGAACACCCGCTCACCCGCGCCCACACCTGGTTGCGCGACCTCGCGCGAACCGCATTGGCCGGTATACGGTCTTGAAGGTTTTATCGCTTTGTACTGCAAATACGGGAGGAAAGGTTTAAATAAGAACTTCAACGATACTGTCAAAGGCATGACTTCCGGCCTCACAGACACCACCCACCCCGTTGACGCCGCCGCCGTCATGGGGCTGCTCCCGAACCGCCCGCGGGTGCTCGCCCTCGGCGAACCCACCCACGGTGAGGACGTCCTGCTCCACCTGCGCAACGACCTGTTCCGGCAACTCGTCGAGCAGGAGGGCCACCGGATGATCGCGGTCGAGAGCGACTGCATGATGGGCCTGGTCGTGGACGACCACGTGACCTCCGGCAAGGGCACCCTCGACGAGGTCATGGAGGCGGGGTTCAGCCACGGCTTCGGCGCGTCCGAGGCCAACCGCGAGCTGGTGCGGTGGATGCGCGCCCACAACGAGGGCCTGCCCGCCTCCGAACGGGTGCGCTTCGCCGGGATCGACGGCCCGCTGGAGATGACCCACGCCGCGAGCCCCCGGCAGGCCCTCACCGCGCTCCACGACCACCTCGCGGCCCGGGTGGACATGGACCTGCTCCCGTGCACCGCCGAGGTCCTCGACCGCCTGCTCGGCGCCGACGACCGGTGGACCGACCCCGCCGCGATGATGGACCCCGCGCAGTCCGCTGGGCGGACGCCCGAGGCCGAGCGGTTGCGGTTGATCGCCGACGACCTGGCCGCCCTGCTCGACGCGCAGACACCGCACCTGGTCGCGGTGTCCTCGCGGGACGAGTGCGACCGGGCTCGCCTGTACGCGCGGACCGCCACCGGGTTGCTGCGCCACCACGCCTGCATGGCCGACACGTCACCGAGCCGCATGGCGCGGCTGGTGGGCCTGCGGGATTCGATGATGGCCGCCAACCTGCTCGCCCTCGCGGAACGGGGCCCGGTACTGGTGCACGCCCACAACGGCCACCTCCAGCGGGACGAGAGCAGCATGCGGATGGGCGGCCTGCCGCTGCGGTGGTGGAGCGCGGGCGCGATCGTCGGCGCCCACCTCGGCGACGGGTACGCCTTCCTGACCACGGCCCTCGGCACGATCCGCCACCGGGGAGTCGACACCCCGCCCCCGGACACCCTCGAAGGCCTCCTGTACGCGCTCCCGGACGACCGGTGCGTCGTCGACCCCCGCCGTCTCAAGGCCGTCCTCGGCGACGCGGAGCCCCGCGTGTCGCCCTACCACGGTTACGCCCCGCTCGACCCGGCCCACCTCGCCAGCCACGACGGGGTCGTGTTCATCAAGGACGCCCCGCAGGACTGACCCGACTACCCCTTGAGGCCGGTCTCGGTGACGCCGCGCACGAGGTGGCGCTGGAGCAGCACGAAGACCAGCAGCACCGGCAGGATCGACACGGCCGCACCCGCGAACAGCAGGGTGATCTTCGGGTTCTGCGCGGTCAGCAGGCTCGACAGGGCCACCTGCACCGTCCAGGTCGACGAGTCCTGGGCGATGATCAGCGGCCACAGCAACTGGTTCCAGCTCCCGATGAAGTCGATCACCGCGATCGCCGCGATGAAGCCGGTCGAGTTGGGCACCACCACGCGCCAGAACACGCCCCACCGGCTCAGCCCGTCCAACCGGCCCGCTTCCTCCAGCGCGAGCGGGAAGTCCAGGAAGTACTGGCGGAACAGGAACACGCTGAGCGCGCTGAACAGCCCGGGCACGATCAGCCCGCGCAGGTCCGACAGCCAACCGAGGCTCGACACCACCACGAAGCTCGGCACGAACGTCACCGCGGTGGGCACCATCAGGGTGGCGACCACCGCGTAGAGCACCTTCGACGCGTGCCGGTACGGGACGCGGGCGAGGCCGTAGCCTGCGAGCGAGCACACCACCAACTGGCCGAGGGTCTGCGGCACCGACACGATCACGGAGTTGAGCAGGCTGCGGGCGAACGGGACCTCGTCGTCGGTGAACAGCTCACCGACGGTCGACCAGTCCTCGGCGAGGCCCTGGCGGAGCATCACCGCGAACGGCAGCAGGAACAGCGCCGCGGCGACGGCCAGCACGAGCCGGACGAGCACGCGGGACACCGTCGTGCGGTTGTGGCCCACGGGTGGGTTCACGACGACGACCTCCGCAGCACGCGGCCGGACAGCAGGGTCACCAGGGCGATCAGCAGCGCCAGCACGAGGGCACCCGCGCTGCCCCGCCCCAGGTCCTGGCCGCCGGAACCGAGGGAGGTGTAGTAGAGGTAGACCAGCGGTGGCCGGGCGAACGGCGGGTAGCCGCGCGCGTCACCGAGGATGTTGTAGAACTCGTCGAACGCCTGGTAGGCGTTGATGAGGTTCAGCACCAGCACCGCCACCAGAGCCCCGCGCAGGCCGGGCAGCGTCACGTGCCGGAAGGTCTGCCACCCCGGGGACGCGCCGTCGGTCCACGCGGCCTCGTAGAGGTGGTCGGGGATGCGTTGCAGGGCTGCCAGGAACAGGACCATGTAGAAGCCGAGCTGCAACCACAGCCGCACGGTCACCAGCACGACCCAGTACAGCGGCGGGTCGACCGTGCCCACCCACGCCTGCGGCTCGCCGCCGAACCAGCCGAACACGGTGTTCACCACCCCGGTGTCCACCCCGGAGAACAGCGACATCTTCCACACCAGCGAGGCCACCACGTACGAGCAGGCGAACGGCAGGAAGAACACCGACCGCACGAACGCCCGCGCCACCCGCACCTGGTTGACCAGCAGCGCCAGCAGCAGCGACAGCACGACCGTGGTGGGCACGATCAGCGCGGCGAACGCGGAGAACGTGCCGATGCTGTCGAGGAACGCCCGGTCGGTGAGCATGTCGGTGTAGTTGTCGAGCCCGACGAACTCGGTCGGGGTGACGGTGTTGTGCGCGTCGAAGAAGCTCAGGTACGCGCTCCACCCGATCGGCACGTAGGTGAACAGCAGCAACCCCGCCGCGAAGGGGCCGACGAACAGCCAGAACGCCAGTGCGCCGCGTCGGTTCACCGACCGGTCCTGCTGATCTCACCCCGGGCGACCTCCACCGCGGCGCGCAGCTCGGTGGCGGCGTCCGCCCCCTCGCGCGCGATCCGCGACACCGCGTCGGACAGGGCGGTGTTCGCCCGCGCCGACCACCGGGACGGGCTCGCGATCCGCCCGCTGTCGACGACGAACCCGACGATGTCCTTGGCGGGCCCCGACCGCAGCGATTCCGCCTCGTCGCTGAGGCTCTTGCGGGCAGGCACGTGCGCGCCGAACGCGGTGGCGAACTCGGTCTGGTGGTCGGTCCGCTCCACCCACAGCCACCGCACGTACGCCTTCGCCGCCTCCACGTCCGCGCTGCGCGCGTTCACCATCGCGCTGTAGGCGCCCACCGGAACCGACACCGCACCGCTGTCATCCAGCTTGGGGAACGGCAGTACCCCGACGTCGTCCCCGAGCGCGGCGGTGATCTTGGGCAGGTTCCACAGCCCGGTCCACTGCATGGCGACCCGGCCGTCGACGAACGCCCCCGGGTCGGACCAGTCGGCGGGGGCGCCCAGCAGCAGCCCGCCGCCGGTCTGCAACTCCCGGAACTTGCCGAACACGGTGGCCGCGCGCGGGTCGTCGAACCCCGGCGCGGACCCGTCGGGGGACAGGAAGTCCAGCCCAGCGGCCCACAGCAGCGGCGGGGTCAGCACGCCGACACCGCCGTCGTTGCCCGCGAACAACCCACGGACACCACCGGTGTTGAGCCGCTTGACCGCGTCCAGCAACTCGTCCACGGTCCGCGGCGGGGTGACCCCGGCCGCCTGGAGCAGGCTGGGCCGGTAGAACAGGACCTGCGTGTCGATGGACTGCGGGATGCCGTAGAGCTGCCCGTCCACGGTCTGCGATTCGAGCAGGGCGGCCACGAAGTCACCCCGGGTGTCCCCGAGCAGGTCGCCCACCGGCACGACCTGCTTCTGCCGCACCCAGTCCACTTTCACCTGCGCCTCGAACACGTCCGGCACGGCGCTGTTCTGCAGGGCGGTGACGATCTTGGAGTCGTAGTCCCCGGGGTTCCACTGCACCTCGACCTCCGCCCCGGGGTAGGCGGCGGCGTAGCGCCGGACGGCGTCCTGCACCCCGTCCTCCCCGTAGGCGTGGTAACAGTGCCGCAACGTCCCCGCCGCCGACCCCTCCCGCCCCGTGTTCGACCCGCACGCCGCCAGCCCCAACAACCCGGCCACCGCCAGGAACGACCGCCGACTCGTCTCGATCCCCATCAACCCGCCTCCCGGAGCACAGTGGCGGGAATTCTCGCACCACCCCCCTCTCGTGTCGACTCTTCCCAGCAGGAGGAATCGCGGCCCGGCAGCCACGCCACCGCGCGGACGCGCTCGATCCGGCCCTGGGTCTCCAGCAGCGCCGGCGAGTCGTGGCCCAGCTCCTCGAACGTGGTGTCCAGGGAGTCCGGGCCCACGTCTGCGGGTTCCTCGCCGCCCGCGCTCGCGGTCCCCGTGGTGTTGACCGATGGTGGAATGCCACCGTCCCGAATGGACAGCAGGGCGGCCACCACGTCCAGCGGCGTCCCACCCGAGTGCAGCCGCCCGGTCATCGTCTTGGGCGCGGTCACCGACGCCCGCCCGGCGCCGAACACCTCCGCCGGCGCCGCCACCTCGGCCGCGTCCAACTCCGGGGTGCCCGCGGCGTCGGCGAACACCACGTCGGCGGCATCCACGCCCGCGTCGGCCGGGGTCGCCTTGGCGGTGCGGCGCAGCGCGGACGGGCGGTCCGAGCCCACCCGCCCGCTCCGACACCAGCACCCCGCTGGGGCCGCGCATTCCGTGCCGGATGGTGATCTGACCGGTGTTCACCGCGTAGGACCAGGCGAACGCCTGGTAGGCGCTGACGTGCCGGGAACCTGGCTGGGCAGCGATTGGCGTACAACGTACGAAGTGGTGTACCGTATGCTGTACGCCGATGCGTTTCCGGCGGGATGAACGGAAGGGGAGCAACAGTGGGTTCGAGCGATCTCGCGGTGGTGGCCGAAGGTCTCCGCAAGCGGTACGGCGACAAGGTCGCCCTGGACGGTTTCGACCTGAGCGTGCCGCGCGGCACGGTGTGCGGGCTGCTCGGTCCCAACGGCGCGGGCAAGACCACGGCGGTGCGCATCCTGGCCACGCTGCAATGCTTCGACGGCGGCCGGGCCGAGGTGGCCGGGTACGACGTGGCCACCGAGGCAGCGCAGGTGCGCTACCGGATCGGCCTGGTCGGGCAGAACGCGGCGGTCGACGAGGTGCTCGGCGGGCACCAGAACCTGGTCATGTTCGGCAAGTTGTACCGGCTCGGGGCCAAGGCGGCGCGGCAGCGCGCCGACGAGCTGCTGGACCGGTTCGGCCTCGCCGAGGTCGGCGGCAAGCCGGTCAAGTCCTACTCCGGCGGCATGCGGCGCAGGCTGGACCTGGCCGCGGGCATGATCCTGGCCCCGTCGGTGCTCTTCCTCGACGAGCCCACCGTCGGCCTCGACCCGCGCGGCCGCAACGAGGTGTGGGAGGCCGTGCGCGCCCTCGTGCGCCAGGGCACCACCGTGCTGCTGACCACCCAGTACCTCGACGAGGCCGACCAGCTCGCGGACCGGGTCTCGGTCATCGACACCGGCCGGGTCATCGCCGAGGGCACCCCCGACCAGCTCAAGACCAAGACCGGCGGAGACCGGATCGACCTCGCCGTGCACGACCGCGAGTGGTTGGCGCTGGCCGCGCGCACCGTCGAACAGCTCACCGGCGGCACCCCCGAGCTCGACGAGGAGGACCGCAAGCTCTCGGTGCGGGTCGCCAACAGCGACACCTCGCTGATCGAGGTCATCCGCGCCCTCGACGCGGCCGGGGTCACCGCCGAGGACATCGCCCTGCGCCGCCCCACCCTCGACGAGGTGTTCCTGCACCTCACCGGTCGCAGGCCGGTCGGCGAGGAGGCGAAGGCGGAGAAGAAGGACAAGGGCAGGAAGAACGGCAAGAAGGACGCACCGGTCGCCGAGAGCGCAGGCGCGCAGGAGGTGAACGCGTGACCGCGACCCTGGACCGGCCCGCCCCGGCGGCGACCGGCGGCGGCTTGGGCAACGTCCTGACCGACTCGGTGACCTTGACCGGGCGCAGCCTGGCGCACTGGGTGCGCAACCCGGCCACCCTGATCGCCTCGCTGGCGTTCAACATCGTCATGGTCCTGATGTTCGCCTTCCTCTTCGGCGGCGCCATGGCCGTGCCGGACGGCGGCAGCTACCGCGAGTTCCTGATGCCGGGCATGTTCGCCATGACCATGATCTTCGGCATCAGCATGACCACCATCGCCATCTCCACCGACGTGGAGCGCGGCGTCACCGACCGCTTCCGCTCCATGCCGATGGCGCCCGCGGCCATCCTGATCGGCCGGGCGGTGGCCGACATGCTCTTCGCTGTCGTCACCCTGGTCGTGATGATGCTGGTGGGCCTGGCGATCGGCTGGCGGGCCAACGGCTCGGTGGGCGCCACCCTGGGCGCCATGGGCCTGATCCTGCTGCTGCGGTTCGCGCTGATCTGGGTCGGGATCTTCCTCGGCCTGGTCATGCGCGGCCAGGAGGCGGTCGCGGGGGTGCAGACCCTGGAGTTCCCGCTGGGGTTCCTGTCCAACGCGTTCGTCGCGCCGTCGACCATGCCGGGCTGGCTGGGCGCGATCGCCGAGTGGAACCCGCTGTCGTCCACGGTGACCGCCACCCGGGTGCTGTTCGGCAACCCCGGCTGGGGCGGCGACTCGTGGGTGGTGGCGAACGCCTCGCTCATGGCGGTGGTCTGGCCGCTGGTGATCCTGGCGGTGTTCCTGCCGCTCGCGGTGCGCCGCTACGCGTCCTTGAGCGACTGACGGGCGGTCCGTTCCACGCTGGAACAGACCGAGGCTGCCCCGGCGGGCCCCTCCATCCGCCGGGGCAGTCCTCTGTTCGCACCCCGACCCTCGGGGATGCACCGGTGCGTAGAACCCTCACCCGGATCGTCGCCACCTCTGCCCTCGCGCTGACCGCCACCCCCGCCTCGACCACCCCGGCCCGCTGCGCCGGTGGGTATTCGGGCGGCTGGTAGTCGGACAGAGGGTCTATGGGGGTGATCGGCGGTTGTGCCGGTGGTTCTCGAGCGACCTGGAGACGTGCGCGTATTGGATACGGTACACTGTACTGGAGGCGGTCGGCGGCGAGGAGGCGTTTTGGGTTCGGGTCGGTGCGCGGTGGTCTTCGAGCCGGGTGATCCGGCAGGCTCGGGTGCGGTGTTGTTCTGGGATTCCGAGCGCGACCCGGGGGCTGACTTCGGCGAGTCCGTCGAGGTGGAGATGGCCGTTCCGGCTGAGGCCGGGGTGGTTGTGCGGCCGGTTCGGGCTCGGCGGCTGCCCTTCGACCGGGCGCTGCCGCTGTTGCTGGCCGCGCGCGCGGACGACCGGGCGCACCCGGCGGCGGCCTTCTACGCCGTGGCGGCGGCCACCGCGTTGCACCTGGCGGCGCGGGGCAGGCTGTTGCCCGGGGTTTCGCCGGAGGGCTTTGCCGCGTGGCGGATGGGGCCGTTCGACGTGGCGGACATCGAGCGGTTGCGGGCGTTGGCGGCGGCGATGCCCGCTGCCGCGCACGCGGTGCCGGTGGACCCGGCCGCCGCCGTTCCGCTGTTGCCGGAGCCGGAGGGGCTGCTTCGAGCCTTCTACGACGCCGTCGCGGATGCGTTGCCGCGTACCGCTGGGGCCACCCGGGTCACCGGGGATGACCGGTACGCCTCCGCCGCGCCGGTGGCCGCCGACCTGGACCTGCGTGAGTGGGCCGTGCAGGTTGCCGCCGGGGTGGACACCGGGTTGCGGGTCGCCCTGCGGTTGGTCGTGCCCGGGGATGACTTCGAGCGGGGGCGGTTCCACGCGGTTGTGCGGCTGCGCGACCTGGCCGACCCGACCAGGGTGATCGACGCCGAGGAGTTGTGGGCGGGTGGGGACCACGGCTTCGGTGAGCGGGCGACCTTCGAGGCGATGCTGGCCGTGCGCCGGGCCGCGCGGGTGTGGTCGCCGCTGGAGAGCCTGCTCGCCGATGCCGAGCCGGTGCGGCTCGACCTGCTCGACGAGGACGTGGCCGACCTGCTCGGTGGGGCGGAGGCCGGGTTGGCCGCTGCGGGTGTCGACCTGGAGTGGCCGCCGGGGCTTTCGCGTGACCTCAACGCGCGGGTGTTGGTGCCCTCTTCCGGGGAGCGCCCCGCCGATGTCGCCGCGCACCTGCGCGGTGCGCCGCCGATGCCGTTGTCCTGGCAGTTGACGCTCGCGGGTGAGCCGCTGACCGATGCCGAGATGGACACCGTCGCCAAGTCCCGCCCGGTGGTCGGGCTGCGGGGGCGCTGGGTGCTGGTCGAGCCGGAGTTGGCCCGTCGGGCCAGGGAACGGTCCCTGCCCGCCCTGCCTGCCTTCGACGCCCTGGGCGCGGTGCTGATCGGGAGCGCCGTGGTCGAGGGGGACCGGGTCGAGGCGGTGGCCGACGGGTGGCTCGGCGAGCTGGTCGAGCGGATCTCCGAGCCCGACGGCGGCCCGGAGGAGCTGGGTCAGCCCGAGGCGTTGCGGGCCACCCTGCGCGACTACCAGCGGCGCGGTCTGCGCTGGCTGGACCGGATGACCTCGCTGGGGTTCGGCGGCTGCCTCGCCGACGACATGGGTCTGGGCAAGACCGTCATGCTCATCTCGCTGCACCTGCGGCGCGCGCTGGACCCGGCGACGGCCGGACCCACGCTGGTGGTGTGCCCGGCCTCGCTGCTGGGCAACTGGGAGCGGGAGGTCGCCCGGTTCGCCCCGGGCACCCCGGTCCGGCGCTTCCACGGCGGGGCCCGCTCGCTCGCGGGCGCCGACCGGGGTTTTGTGCTCACCACCTACGGCACGATGCGCGTCGACGCCGCGACCCTGGCCGCGCACGACTGGGGCATGGTCGTGGCGGACGAGGCCCAGCACGTCAAGAACCGGCTCAGCGGCACGGCCAAGGCGCTGCGGGAGATCCCGGCCGGGGCGCGGGTGGCCCTGACCGGTACGCCGGTGGAGAACAACCTGACCGAGCTGTGGTCCATCCTGGACTGGACGACCCCCGGCCTGCTCGGCCGCGTCGGCGAGTTCCGGGACCGGTGGGCGCGGCCGGTCGAGGTCGAGCGGGACGGCGCGACCGCGCGGCGGCTGGCCCGGTTGGTCCGCCCGCTGCTGCTGCGCCGCCGCAAGTCCGATCCCGGGATCGCACCCGAGCTGCCGCCCAAGACCGAGACCGACCACCCGGTGTCGCTCACCCCGGAGCAGGCCGCCCTCTACCAGCGGGTGGTCGACGGGGTGATGGGTGAGATCGAGGCGGGCGCCACCGGGATCGCCCGCCGGGGGCTGGTGCTCAAGTTGCTGGTCGGGCTCAAGCAGGTGTGCAACCACCCGGCGCACCACCTCAAGGAGGCCGACGCCTCCGCGTCGCGGTCGGAGAAGCTGCAAGCCCTCGACGACCTGGTGGAGGCCATCGTCGCCGAGGGTGGGGCGGTGCTGGTGTTCACCCAGTACGTCCAGATGGCGAAGCTGCTCGAACGCCACCTCGCCGATCGGGGCGTGCCGACCCAGTTGCTGCACGGCGGCACCCCGGTGCCCCGGCGCGAGGAGATGGTGGCCGACTTCCAGGACGGCAGGGTCCCGGTGTTCCTGCTCTCGCTCAAGGCTGCGGGCACCGGACTGAACCTGACCCGCGCGGACCACGTCGTGCACTATGACCGCTGGTGGAACCCGGCGGTCGAGGACCAGGCCACCGACCGGGCGCACCGGATCGGCCAGACCCGCCCGGTGCAGGTGCACCGGCTGATCGCGCAGGGAACGCTGGAGGAGCGCATCGCCACCCTGCTGGAGTCCAAGCAGGAGTTGGCCTCGGCGGTGCTCGGCGGCGGCGAGGCCGCGCTGAGCGAGCTGTCGAACGCCGAACTGCGCCGCCTCGTCGAACTGAGGAGGACCTGACCATGGGCAGCTACGACGACGAGGACGACTACGACGACGGTCTCGCGGCGCTGTTCGCCGACGAGGACGACACCGAGGACGACGCTGACGACGAGGACGACGCCGGGGAGGTGGTCGACCCGCACCGGCGCGCGGTCTCCTTCCCGGCGTTCCCGCCGCACAAGCGCTACGGGCGCAAGTTCGCCGACACCTGGTGGGGCAACGCCTGGACCGAGGCCATGCAGGACACCGCGCTCGACCTCGACCAGCTCAAGAGCGGCCGTCGGTACGCCTTCGCGGGCCAGGTCGGACCGATCACGGTCAGCCCGGGCCGGGCGACCGCGCCGGTGCACGACGGCGACCACCACCGCCCGTACACGACCACCGTGCGCTTCACCGAGCTGTCCGACGCGGAGTGGGACCGGTTCCTGGACAAGGTCGCGGCCAAGGCGGGCCACATCGCCGCCCTGCTCGACCGCGAGATGCCCAGGGAACTGGTCGGCGCGGCGTCGGACGCGGGCACCCGGCTGCTGCCCGGCTTCGGCGAACTGGACCCGGACTGCGACTGCCCGGACTGGGACAGCCCGTGCAAGCACGCCGCCGCGCTGGTCCACCAGGTCTCCTGGCTGCTCGACCGCGACCCGTTCGTCCTGCTGCTGCTGCGCGGCCGGTCGGAGTCCGAGCTGACCGAGGAGCTGTTGCGCCGCAACACCGGCCGGTCCACATCGGACGCCGACGACGCGGTTGTCGGGGTTGCGGCGGAGCAGGCGTGGGCGGCTGGGGCGGTCGCGCTCCCGGCGGCCCCGACGCACGTGCACCAGGTGCTCGACTTGGCGCCGCTGCTGGCCGACACCGACCTGGCCGAGGCCCCGGTCGACGCCGCCGCAGTGGCCGTGCTGGCAGCCGATGCCGCGGACCGGGCCGCGGCGCTGCTGGCGGGCAGGCCCGTCGCCACTGACGACCCGTGGTCGGACGCGATCCGGTTGGCCGCCCGGGGGGATGACGAGCTGCGTGCCCGGGCGGCTGCTGCCGGGCCGCGACCCGCGGAGTTCCACCGGGGTGTGCTGGCTTGGGCCCTCACCGGCGCGGAGGGGCTGGCGACCCTGGAGGATTCCTGGACCCCGGCCAAGGACGTGGTCGCCAGGGCCAGGGTGGAGTTGGTCGACGCCTGGGTGGACGCGGGTCTCGACGGGGAACCGGAGGTCAAGGTGTGGCGCAACCGGTGGACCATCGAGGAACGGGGGTGGCAACTGCGGCTGTCGTCCGAGGGCCGTTGGCACCCCTACACCCGGGACGGCGCCGCGTGGACGCCCGCCGGGCCGCCCGCGGCCACGCTCACCGCGACCCTCGCCGAACTGGTCCCCGCCGAGTGACCTGGGCAGGCGGTTGTCGAGAACGGCCCCGGGTGCGCTGGTTGAGCCTGCTGCCGCCGGGCCGGACCAGGCCACCTTGCCGTACTGCGGCAGCATCGCGCGCCCGGACTGCCTTGATCGAATTCAGCCGCGTGGAACCCTGGTCTTTCGGCCGGTAGTCGGTGCCGCGCTGGACATACATCGTATCGTACAAAATACGGCTGTAAGCTGGTGCCCACTATGGCCAAAGATCGAGGCGCGAAAGACCGGGGCGCCACCCGGGGCACCGCCGACCCCGCCCGCAGCCTGGCGCTGCTGTGGCGCACCAGGGAGCCGTCCGCCCGCGAGGGGCGCACGGAACTCAGCGTCGCCCGGATCGCCACCGCGGCCATCGAGATCGCCGACACCGAGGGCATCGCGGCGCTGACCATGCGCCGGGTCAGCGAGGTGCTCGGGGTCGGGACCATGTCCCCGTACACCTACGTGCCCGGCAAGTCCGAACTGCTCGACCTGATGATCGACACCGTCTACGGCGAACTGCCCGCCGAGGCGCCGGACGAGGGCGACTGGCGGGTCCGGCTCGAACGGGTGGCCATGGACAACTGGGACCTCTACCGGGCGCACCCGTGGCTGGCGGCGGTCGAGTCGAGCAGGCCGGTGCTGGGGCCCAACCTGCTGGCCAAGTACGAGCGCGAACTCGGCGCCCTGCTCGACAGCGGCCTCGGCGACGTCGACCTGGACTCGGTGCTGACCCTGGTGCTCGGCCACGTGCGCGCCAGCGCGCGCGCCGCCGCCGACATCGCCGCCCTGGAGTCCGAGACCGGCATGACCGACCAGCAGTGGTGGCAGGCGCACAGCCCGTGGCTGGCAGGCTTCGCCACGGCCGGGGCGACGCCCAACGCCGACCGGGTCGGCACCGCGGCGGGCGAAGCGCACGGCGCGGCGTACGACCCGGAGCACGCGCTGCGGTTCGGGCTGCGCAGGCTGCTGGACGGGATCTCGGTCATGGTGGAGCAGCAGCGGGCCGGGGTGCTCGGCGACGAGCGGGCGGCGTCCGGCTGACCCGCGACGGGCTCGCCCGGGAGTCGCCCGGCACGCCGCGCCGGAGCGGTGGACCCGGTTCCCGCGACGTCGAGAGTGAGGACTGACATGGGTGACAGCGCTTTCGGTCGGGTGGCGATCATCGGCGCGGGTGTGATGGGCACCGGCATCGCCACCCTGGCCGTGGGGTCGGGCCTGCCGGTCGTGCTGGTCGACCTCGACCGGGAACGGCTGGAGCGGGCCAGGGCGGGCATCACCGCGCAGACCCGGTTGGGCAGGCTCATGGGCTCGTTCGACCGGGGGATCGCCGACGGGGAACTGGAGACCACCACCGACCCCGGCCGGGTGGCCGGTGCCGCCGCCCTCATCGAGTCGGTCACCGAGAAGGTGGAGGCCAAGGCGCGGGCGCTGACCGCGTCGACCGCCGCGCTCGCCCCGGGCACGGTCGTGGTGTCCAACACCTCGGCCATCCCGATCGACGAGCTGGCCGGGTACACCGCGCGCCCCGAGGACGTCGTGGGCATCCACTTCATGAACCCGCCGTACCTGATCCGCACGGTCGAGCTGATCCGCGGCCCGCGCTCCGGCGACGCCGCGATCGCCTCGGCCGAGCGGCTGCTGGCGGCGCTGGGCCAGACCCCGGTGCACGTGGGCGACGGCCCCGGGTTCGTGGTCAACCGCGTGTTGCAGCGCTCCATCAACGAGGCCGCCCGCATCGTGCAGGACGGCGTGGCCACCCCGGAAGCCGTCGACGCGGCCTTCACCGGCTGCCTCGGGCACCGGACCGGCCCGCTGGCCACGGCCGACCTGATCGGCCTGGACAACGTGGTCGACTCGCTGCACGTGCTGCTGGAGCGCACCGGCGACGAGGGCTACCGACCGTGCGACCTGCTGGTCGGGAAGGTCGCCGCGGGCCACTTCGGCCGCAAGACCGGCCGCGGGTTCTTCGAGTACCGGACAACGTCGTGAGCACGGCCGAACCGCCGATGGGCACCGTCAAGTGCCTGGTGTGGGACCTGGACAACACCCTGTGGGAGGGGGTGCTGCTCGAGGACGGCGAGGTGCGCCTGCGCGAGGAGGTCCGCAGGGTGATCGTCGAACTGGACAGGCGGGGGATCATCCAATCGATCGCCAGCCGCAACGACCACGACCACGCGTGGGAGTGGGTCGAGCGGCTGGGGGTGGCCGAGTTCATCGTGCTGCCGCAGATCGGCTGGGGCGCCAAGTCCGCAGCCGTGAAGGCGATCGCCGACCGCCTGCGGTTCGCCTACGACACCGTCGCCTTCATCGACGACACCGAGCTGGAACGGGCCGAGGTCGCCCACCACCTCCCCGACGTGCGGATCTACTCCCACGACGCGGTGGACGGGCTGCTGGAGCTGCCCGAGTTCACCCCCGCCGTGATCACCGAGGACTCGTCGCAGCGCCGCCGGATGTACCAGGCGGCGTTCGTCCGCGAAGCCGCCCGCACCGAGTTCACCGGGGCCGACGAGGAGTTCCTGCGCTCCGCCGCGCTGGAGATGGCCATCCGCCGCGCGACCGAATCCGACCTGGCCCGCGTGGCGGAGCTGACGCTGCGCACCAGCCAGATGAACGCCACCGGCGTCCACTACTCCGACGAAACCCTGCGCGGCCTGGTGCACGACCCCGGCCACGAGGTGCTCGTGGTCGCCATGACCGACCGGTTCGGCCCGCACGGCGCGATCGGCCTGGTCCTGCTGGAGAAGCTGCCCGCGCTGTGGCACCTGAAGCTGCTGGCGACCTCCTGCCGGGTGGTCGCCTTCGGCGCGGGCACGGTGTTGCTGAACTGGCTGACCGACCGGGCCGCCGCGGCCGGGGTCGACCTGGTGGCCGACTTCCGCCGCACCGACCGCAACCGCATGATGGAGATCGCCTACCGGTTCGCCGGTTTCAGCAGGCACGAGGGCGCCGCCGACCTCGCCCCCACCGAGACCGAAGGCGTCGAGCGGCTGGGCCTGCGCACCGAGCGCAAGCCCCCACCGACCACGATGACCGTGCACGCGGTCGACCTGACCGGCAACCACTCGACCCTCGCGGTCTGGGCGCCCGAGGACCAGCCCGCGCCCCGGCCACCGTGACGTCGATGTCGCCCCGGTGGCCGCCGAGTACGGGTACACCTGGTGCGCCTGGGCGGCCAGGTCGTCCGCGCGCGTGGGCCCCAGGGTTGGTCGGGTCGTCACCGGGCAGCAGGGTGTCGTCGAGCCCCAGCGGCCGCGGGGCGCGCCGGGGCGCGCGTGGTTGAACAGCCCGCGCTGGACCGGGAAGCCCCGCGTCAACGGCCACGCCCCGGCCGCAGCGGCGGGTCGGGGCGACTCGGCCCCGAATCCCGTGGCCGGTGGATTCGCCGGTACCGGCGATGTACGGTCGGCCCCCTGAGTCTCTACGGGAGGTCGGCGCTGCATGGGTGGGTCGGAGTCACGGGGTCGTGCGGGGCGTGCGGGTGCGCTGGTCGCCGCGGTCGTGTTCGCGCTGGTGGGCTGCACCGTGCCGCCCGAGTTCGAGGCGGAGTCCGCCCCTGCCACGACCACCGCCCCCACGACCGCGGAGTCCGCGTCGGCGGTGCCGTCCGCGGACGCGCCGGTTTCCGCTGCCCCGACTCCCGGCGCGGTGACCACGACCACCGTGCCGGGGGCGCCCGCGGGCGTCCCGTCGGCCCCGGCGGTCAGCACAGCGCCGCCGAAGGCCGCCCCGCCCGCGGCGACGGTCGTGCCGACGGGCAACCGCGTGCCCGGCCCGCCCAAGCGCGAGGCCTACCTGGCCGCCCTCACCGGGGCGGGGGTGCCGGTCAGCCCCACCGGCGACGCGGAGGTGCTGATCGCGCAGGCCGTGTGCAACGAGGTGCCCAAGGGCACCTCCCACGCCACCCTCGTCGAACGCGTGGCGGGGTTCGGTGGCGGCATCACCCCCGCGCAGGCCGAGGCGATCGTCACCGCGGCGGAGGACACCTACTGCTGAGGCGCCGCCGAGTCTCTTGGCCCTGAGGTTTTCCGCAGTGCCGCACTGGGGATTTCCGCCACCGAAGTCGGCGGTTGTCTTCATTGAGCGGGACCTCGCGCATTCCTAGCCTGGTTGTCGGATGGAAGATCCCCGCCCAGGAGAGAGTGCCGATGTCTGTTCGCCTGCTTGTCGAAAACGCGCCCGAACCGGTCGGTGGTCTCGCCGACTGGGCGGTCGGGTTGATGGAATCCCTCGGTGGGGTCGGTGCGGCGCTGGTGGTCGGGTTGGACAACCTGTTCCCGCCCATCCCCAGCGAACTCGTGCTGCCGCTGGCCGGGTTCTCCGCGAGCAGGGGCGTGTTCAGCCTGGCGGAGGCGCTGATCTGGACCACGGTGGGGTCGGTCGTCGGCGCGGTCGTCGTCTACCTGGTCGGCGCGCTGCTCGGCCGGGAGCGGACCCGGGCGCTGGTGGGCAGGGTTCCGCTGGTGAAGGTGTCCGACTTCGACCGCACGGAGCGCTGGTTCGCCAGGCACGGCGCCAAAGCCGTGTTCCTGGGTCGGATGGTCCCGCTGTTCCGCAGTTTCATCTCGTTGCCCGCGGGTGTGGAGCGGATGCGCTTCGCGAAGTTCCTCGCGCTGACCACGGCCGGCAGTTTCCTCTGGAACGCGGTTTTTGTCGTCGCCGGTTACCGGCTGGGGGAGAGCTGGCACCTGGTCGAGGAATACGCGGGGGTGTTCCAGAAGGTGGTGATCGGTGCCGTGGTGCTCGCCGCCGCGTTGTTCGTCGTGGTGCGGGTGCGGTCGCGGCGCGACGAGGCGGGCCCCGAGGGGCGGGCGTCGATAGGATCTGGCCATGGCCCTCGTCCTCGGTGACCCGGTGCGCCACGCCGCCCGGCGCACGGCGGGGCTGGCCCTCGGTGGCGCCAGCGCGTTCGCCGAGCTGGGGTTCCTGCTGGTCGCGGTGCCCGCGCTCGCGGTGCCCCCGCTGCGGGAGCGGGTGTTCGGCGCGGCCGGGGCGATCGCCGGGTTCGAGCGCCGCCGGATCGAGGGGTACCTGGGCCAGGCCGGTGCCGAGGGCTGCACCGGTCACCGCGCCGTGCAGTACCTGGGGGTGCGGTGGGTGGTCGGCGGGCTCGGGGCCGGTGTGCTGCTGCTGGTGCTCCTCGGCGCGGTGTCGGCGGTCATCATGGTGGCCCAGGTGCTCGCGGGCGGGGCACCCGGAAGCTTCGACGTCGCGGACGGGCTGGACTGGTACGACCCGTTCACCTTCGTGCTGTTCGGCACCCTGCTGGTGTTCCTCACCGTGCAGGGCCTGATCGGCGTGGCCGAACTCGACCGCCGCCTCGCCCGGCACTTCTTCGGCCCCACCGCCCGGGAACTCCTGCGGCGCCGGGTGTCGGAGCTGACGGTGAGCCGCGCGGACGTGGTGGCGGCCGTCGACGAGGAGCGCAGGCGGATCGAACGCGACCTGCACGACGGGGTGCAGCAGCGGCTGGTCGCCTTGGGTGTGCTGCTGGGCCGGGCGGCACGCGCGAGCGGGCGGACCGGCGCGGGTGCCCCGGTCGACGACCTGCTCCGCCAGGCGCACGAGGAGACCGGCCGCGCCCTGCTCGACCTGCGCGAGGTCGCCTGGCGCATCCACCCGGTCGCGCTGGACTCCGGCGGCCTGCACCCGGCGCTGGAGGCCCTGGCCGAGACCGCGGGCGTCCCGGTGCGGCTGGTGTACTCGCTCGCCGAGCGGCCCCCGGGCGCGGTGGAGGTCCCCGCGTACTTCGTGGCCTGCGAAGCGGTGACCAACGCGAACAAGCACGCCGCGGCCACCCGCATCGACCTGGAGGTCAGCCGCACCGGGTCGGCGGTCGTCGTGCGGGTCGGCGACGACGGGGTCGGGGGAGCCGACCCGGCGGGCAGCGGGCTGTCCGGCCTGGCCCGGCGGGTCGCGGCCGTGGACGGGGTGTTCACAGTGGACAGCCCACCGGGCGGGCCGACGGTCGTCACCGCGGAGCTGCCGTGCGGCTAGTGCTCGCGGAGGACTCGACCCTGTTGCGCGAGGGCCTGGTCCGGCTGCTCGCCGAGGAGGGCCACGAGGTGCTGGCCGCGGTGGGCGACGCGGCAGCCCTGCTCGCCGAGACCGGGCGCCACCGCCCCGACGTGGTCCTGACCGACGTCCGGATGCCACCCACCCACACCGACGAGGGGCTGCGGGCCGCGTTGCAGATCCGCGAGCGCTGGCCGGGGGTGGGTGTGCTGGTGCTCTCGCAGTACGTGGAGAAGCGCTACGCCACCGACCTGCTCACCGCCGACGGCGGCCGCGTCGGCTACCTGCTCAAGGACCGGGTCATGCAGGTCGGGGAATTCCTCGACGCGCTGGACCGGGTGCACGCGGGGGGCGCGGCCTTCGACCCGGAGGTGGTGCGGCGCCTGCTCGCCCGCACCCGCCACGTCGACCCGCTGACCCGGCTCACCGCCAGGGAGCGCGAGGTGTTGGAGAAGATGGCGCAGGGCCACAGCAACACCGGGATCGCCGAGGCGCTGTCGGTCTCCCGGAGCTCGGTGGAGAAGCACATCAACGCCGTCTTCGACAAGCTCGACCTGCCCGACACCCCCGGCTTCAACCGCCGGACCCTGGCCGTCCTGCACTACCTGCGCGACTGACGCCGGACCGGCGTGGCACCGCCCCGGGCCCCCCGCGCCGCCCGGTGCCCGTGCCGTGGTCCGAGTGCGGTTCAGCACTTGAACCAGTTGTTCCAACCGCGGGAGGGCAGGTAGCTGGTGCACCAGTGGCCACTCCCGTTGACGTTGGCCACGAGGAGCCGGTAGCCGGTGCTCGGGTCCCAGTCCACCCTGATCAGGCTGTCGGCCGCGCCGTTGGTCATCGTGCTCCACCCGCTGTGCCCGGGCCAGGCGTGCACCACGTCCCGGTCCGACCAGATGGCGAACGTCTCGTCCGGTGAGCCGTCGAGGTGTGCGGCGCACGGGCCGGGTCGGCGACAGCGGCGGAGGTGACCGCCATGCCGCCCGCGCAGGCGAGCAGGACGGCCGACATGACCATTCGTCGGAACCGGCGCACGGAATCCCCAAGGCGGACGTTGTCGATCCGGGTGATGCGGCACCGGTGCTCCCCTTGCCCGGAACCGTACTTAGTGCGGCATTCCGAGTGGTGGTGTCGGAACATGTTCACTCGTTGATACCAACGCAACGGACAGCGCCGGTCTCGGCGCGGTGGTCGGTTCGCGCACGTGGGGTGCGCGAACCGACCACCCGCTCCTCAGAGGATGCCCAATCCCTTGAGGTCGTCGGCGTACTTGGTGATCAGCGCCGCCGACAGGTGGGGGATGTCCTGCTCGGGGCCGATCTTCTCCGCGCGTACGGCCTTGTGGAACAGGGTGGCCGGGATGTGCGAGCCGTCGACCGGTTCGGCGGGGTGGGCGAAGGCGTGCAGCAGCGGCAGCAGGGAGTGCTGGCGCCGCTTCTCCGGCAGGGCGCGCAGGGCGGTCTCCAGCCTGGCGATCCACTCGGCGTAGTCGTCGATGCGCTGGATCGGGTGGCCCGCGTCGACCAGCCAGTCGACGAACACGTCCAGGGAGAGGCCGTCCTCGTGCGGGTTGAGGACGTTGAAGGTGGCGTGGCCCTCGGTGGCGCCCGCGCCGAGGGCGGTGATCGACTCGGCGGTGAAGTCGGCGGGCAGGCCGTCGTAGTGGGCGCGCGGGCGGTCGCCGTCGGTGCGGTAGAACGAGCGCGGGGCGAGGCCGGTGGTGAGCACGCTGAACAGCAGGCGGGTGAACATGTCCGGGACGTTGAGCTGCCCGGTGTAGCGGGTGTGGGCGAGGATCATGTCCGACCGGAAGGCGCGCACCGGCAGGCCGACCGCGTCGTGCGCCTCGCGCAGCAGCACCTCGCCCGCCCACTTGCTGTTGGCGTAGCCGTTGGCGTACGACTCGTCGATCGGCCGCTCCGGGCTCGCCACCCGCACGTCGGCGTCCTCGGCGAACTCGCGGCCCTCGACCACGGCCACCGTGGACAGGTACACGAACGGCTTGACCCGGCTGGTGATCGCCATCCGGATCAGCTCGGCCGTGCCGACCACGTTCGGCCCGAACAACTGGTCGTAGGGCAGCACGTGGTTGACCAGGGCCGCCGGGTGCACGATCAGGTCGACGCCGTCGGCCAGCCGCTCCCAGGTCGGCCCGTCCAGGCCGAGGTCCGGTTCGCCGATGTCGCCCGCGACGACCTCCAGGTGCTCGGCGGCCAGCCGCCGGTAGTGCGCGAGCAGGTCCGCGTCGCCGCTGTCGAAGGCGGCGTCGAGCCGGGCGCGGGCCGCTTCGGCGTCACTGCCGCGCACGACGCAGACGAGCTTGCCGCCGGTCGCGGCCAGTCGTTCCAGCCACACCAGGCACAGGAAGCGGCCCAGGTAGCCGTTCGCGCCGGTCAGCAGGACCGTGGTCGGCGTCCCGGTCGGCCGGGGCAGGCCCGGCGCCTCGGCGAGGGTGCGGGCGTCGATGAACTTGTCCAGGGTCAGGTCGGTGGCGCGCACGCGGGTGGCGCCCACGCCGTGCACGGAGGCCGCGGTGGGGCGTCGGGTGCCGGACTCGCGGGCGGCCTCGATGTGCCTGGCGATCCCGCGCAGGTCGTTCGCCGCGCTGACGATCACGCTGACCGGCACCTGCACGCCGAAGGTCTCGTGCAGCAGGTTGGAGAACGACAGCGCCGAGAGCGAGTCGCCGCCCAGGTCGGTGAAGTGCGCCTCCGGGCTGATCTCCGTGCTGGACCGGCCGAGCAGCGCGGCGGCGGCCAGGCCGACTGTCTCCAGCACGGGCCGGTCACCGGCGGAACCGCGCAGCGCCCGCAGGCCGTCGACCTCACCCTGCGCCAGGTCGCGGTAGAGCTGTTCCAGGCGCTCGCCGTAGCGCTCCTTGAGCCGGGGCCGCAGCAGCTTGCGGACGTCGGAGAGCAGGCCGTTCTCGTTGCTGAACGGTTCGGTCTCCACGATCAGGTCGCGCGGGACCTCGTAGGAGTTCAGCTCCGCCTGCCGCCCGACCTGCTGCAACGACTCCGCCAGCAGCGCCTTGAGCGCGCCCGCGTCGCCGCCCGCCGCCGCGAGCGCCTTGTCGGTCGGCACGACCACCGCCAGCAGGTACGCCCGCTCGCTGCTGCCGTGCACGTAGATCTGCCGCACCAGCGGGCTGGACGCGAACACCGCCTCCAGGTGCGAGACCGCCACGAACTCGCCCTGCGACAGCTTGAGCACGTTCTTGCGCCGGTCGACGTAGTGCAGGGTGTCCGGCGCGGTCTCGGCCATGATGTCGCCGGTGCGGTAGAACCCGTCCTCGTCGAAGACCTCGGCGGTGACGTCGGGCCGCTTGTAGTAGCCGGGGATGATCGTGGCGGTCTTCACCAGCAGCTCACCGCGCGGGTACGGGGTGTCGGTGGTGAAGTAGCCCAGCTCGGGGACGTCGACCAGCTTGTAGTCCAGCACCGGCGGGCGCACCAGCCGGTGGTCCATCATCAGCCCGCCCGCCTCGGTCGACCCGTAGCCGTCGTGCAGCTCGATGCCCAGGACGGAGGAGACGAACGCGGACATCTCCGCGGAGATCGGCGCGGTGCCGACGGTCGCGTGCAGCACCCGGCCGCCGAGGAAGTTCTCCCGCAGGTCGGCCTTCACCGCGTCCTCCGACCCCGGACCGAGGCGGTCCACTTCGGACTGGTAGCGCTGGAAGAGCATGTCGCACACCCTGGGCACCAGCAGCAGTTCGGTCGGGCGGACCAGCGCGATGTCCTCGAACAGGGTGGACAGGTCGCTGCGGGCGGTGAAGTGGGCGATGCCGCCGCGGACGAACGTGCCGTACAGCGCCACCCGCCCGGCCAGGTGGCTCATCGGCATGAAGTTGAAGCCGAGCGAGGGGATGTCGCTGCTGCTCCACGACCAGCCGAACAGCGCCTTCACCAGCCGCTCGGGGTACATCGCGCCCTTGGGGGCGCCGGTGCTGCCGGAGGTGTAGACCAGCAGCGCCAGCGGGTCCTCGTCCTCGGCCGGGGTGAACACCGGCGGCGCCGGGAGGGCGGCGCCGCGCTCGCGGACGGCCACCAGCGGGTCGACGGTGACCGTCGACCCAGCCTCGACCAGCCGCCGCCGCGCCGCGTCGACGGCCGCGCGCTCGTCGTCGACCTCGGGCCGGTGGTCGAACACCACGACGCGGCGCACCGACTCGGTGGTCAGCACCACCTCGACCGCCGTGTCGATCCGCTCGACGCTGGTGGCCAGCACCTTGGGCGCGGTCTCGGTGACGATCGGCGCCAGTTGGCCCGCGGGCGCGCCCGCCTGCAACGGCACGACCACCGCGCCCGACCGGAGGCACGCCAGGTCGATCGTGGTGTAGTCCCCGCTGGTGAACCCGAGGACGGCGACGAAGTCCCCGGCGCGCAACGGGTTCGCCGCGTCGTGCGCCAGTTCGGCGGCGACCGCGGTCACCGAAGCCCACAGCTCGCCGTAGGTGGTGGTCGTGTAGGTGGCGGCGAGCCGGGCGGTGGTGCGCCCGGTGGCCGGGTCGCGCACCGGTTCCCGCACCCGTTCGCCGATGGCGGGCCGGTCGGCGTAGCCGGTCATGACCGCTTCCAGCGTCGGCGCGAGCCGCACCCCGGGGTCGCCCACCACCGCTTCGACCTCGGCAAGCGGTGTGGCGCCCCGGACCTGGTCGTCGTTCGCGCGCAGCGCGGCGGCGCGGGAGTCGGTGGTGGTGTCGGACGGCGAAAGCATCGTCATTGTCAGCCCCTTTTGCCCGTCACGCGGGGGCACCTCATCGGACCCGAGCGCATTTAGTTGCCTGCGCTAACTAACGCTACCCGCGGGTACGGGCGCATCACGGACCGGAACCGTGTGATGTGTACGACACGCAGAGTGACAATCTGGCACGCCGGGGCAAACAGGACAAGGAAGACCACCCGACTGCCTCCCCGGGCCACTCGGACAGGTGATCGATATTTCGGCTGCACCCCCGCGGCGCCGCCGCTATCGTCCACTCCGTGCAGCAACTCTTCTTCCTCTGAGGCGACCCCGGGCCGCGCTCCGCGCGGGCCCACCGCCCAACCCCGGCCGCGCCGCGCCCGGGGTCGAATCCGGCACGCCGTGCCCCGGGGTCATCGAGGAAGAACCATGCGCTCTCCTGCCCGCGCGTCCACACGCGCCCAACTCACCGCCACGGACCTGCGGGTTCGCCGAGGCGGCCGCACCGTGCTGGACGGAGTCGCCCTGACCGTGGCGCCCGGGTCGCGGTGGGGCGTCGTCGGCGAGAACGGTCGGGGCAAGACCACGCTGCTGCACGCGCTCACCGGGCGCCTCGCCCCCGACGCGGGTGTCGTGCGGTGCGTCGGGACCACCGGCCTGGCCGAGCAGGAGGTTCCCGCGACGGGCACCGTCGGCGACCTGCTGACCGTCGAACTGGCCCGCCCACGAGCGGCCCTGGCCGCGGTGGACGCCGCCGCGGCGGCCCTCGCGGGCGGCGCACCGGGCGCCGAGGACGACTACGCAGCGGCACTGGAAGCGGCGGAGGCGATCGACGCGTGGGACGCCGAGCGGCGGGTGGACACCGCGCTCGCCGGGCTCGGCGCCGTCGCCGACCGGGAGCGGCCACTGGCCGCGCTGTCGGTCGGGCAGCGCTACCGGGTGCGGCTGGCCTGCCTGCTCGGCGCGGGCCACGACTTCCTGCTGCTCGACGAACCCACCAACCACCTCGACGCGGCCGGTCTCGCCCACCTCACCGCCCGGCTGCGCGCGCACCCCGGCGGGGTCGTGCTCGTCAGCCACGACCGGGCGCTGCTGTCCGACGTGGTCACCGACGTCCTCGACCTCGACCCGAGCCGCGACGGCGCGCCACGCGCCCACGGCGGCGGGTTCGCAGGCTACCGGGCCGGGCGCGCCGCCGAACTGGAGCGCTGGACCGCCGAGTACGACAGGCAGGTGGCCGAGCGCGCCCGGTTGACCGACGACCTCTCGGCGGCGCGGAACCGCCTGGTCGCCGGTTGGCGCCCGGACAAGGGCACCGGCAGGCACCAGCGGGCCACCCGAGCCCCGGCCCTGGTCCGCGCGGTGCACCGCCGCCGCGACGACCTGGACCGGCACGCGATCACCGAACCCGTTCCGCCGCCACGGTTCCGGATGCCGGAGCTGCCCACCCGCCCGGGCGCCACCCTGCTCGCCGCCGACGGGGTCCGGGTCGCGGGCAGGCTGGACCGGCCGGTGTCGCTCGCCGTCGGGTCGGGGGACCGGTTGGTGGTCACCGGGGGCAACGGCGCCGGGAAGTCGACCCTGCTGTCCGTCCTGTCCGGACAGCTCCGACCCACGACGGGCACGGCCCGGCGCACCCCCGGAATCGGTTACCTCGGCCAGGAATCAGCCCCCTCGGGTGGCCGCCGCGTGCGCGAGGTGCTGGGCGACGGCGGGCACTTCGGGCTCCTGTCGGCCGCCGACCTGGGCAGGCCGGTGGCCGAGCTGTCGACCGGGCAGCGGCGCCGCCTGGAACTGGCCGTCGTGCTGGGCGCCCGCCCGGGCGTGCTGCTGCTCGACGAGCCGACCAACCACCTGTCGATGACCCTGGTCGACGAGCTGACCGCGGCCCTGCTGACAACCGGCGCCGCGGTCGTCGTGGCCACCCACGACCGGCAGTTGCTGCGCGACCTCGCGGTGTGGCCGAGGGTCGAGCTGGACGGGTGACGGTGTCGCGAGTGGACTGGGGTGGCGTGGGCGCGGCGTGGCCCGCGCCGCCCACCGCAGGTCGCCGCTGATCGGGAGGGGCCAGTGCGAGCCGACCGGGATCGGCAGTGGTGGGCGGTGGGGTACGCGGGTCGCACTATGCTCCGGTCTCGGGCTTCGGATTCTTGGAGAGACGCATGAGTGGTGTGGGCACCGGCAAGGTGGTCGTGAACCGGGCGATGTCGCTGGACGGTTTCATCGCCGGTCCCGACCACGCGATGGGCTGGATCGCCGAGCACCTGACCGCGGACGTGTTCCCGGAGGTCATGGCGGCCACCGGCGCCATGCTCGTCGGCCGGGGCACCTACGAGGTCGCCAAGCGCATGTCCGCCGACGACACCGGCTACGACGGGGGACCGCAGTTCGTCCTCACCCACGAGCCCCCCGCGGAACCGGACCCCACCGTCACGTTCCTCACCTGCGGGATCGAGGAGGCCGTCGCCACCGCCCGCGCCGCCGCGGGTGGCAAGGACCTGGAGGTCCTCGGTGCCGACGTGGCCGCCCAGTGCCTGCGGCACGGGCTCGTCGACGAGGTCCTGGTGTACGTCCTGCCGGTGCTGCTCGGCGACGGTGTCCGCTTCTCGCCCCCCGGACTCGGCAGGGTCGACCTGGAACCCATCGGCAACACCCGGTCGGGCGCGGTCACCATGCTCCGCTTCCGCGTGCGGAAGCAGGCGCGGCCCGCGCACTAGCAGGCCGCGAAACACCCGGGACAGGTCCGATCGGGTTGTTCCGCAACAGGTCCACCCCTGTCGCGCGTCCGATTTCCGCTTGTCGCCGATCGTCGCGGTGGCGCTGTCGGGTCTTTGATCAAGACAAGGACGACAAGCCTCCGATACCGATAGATTGGGACAATGACGACACAGGTCGACGACATCAACCCCCAGTATGCGGCGCTCACCGAGGCTTCCATCGTGATCCTCGGCGGCAACATGCACGTCGGCTACTGGGAGAACGACGAGGACAACGCCTCGATGGCCGAGGCCACCAACCGCATGACCGACATGATGCTCGACCGGGTCAACCCGTTACCGGGCCAGCGGCTCCTCGACGTGGGGTGCGGCAACGCCGCGCCCGCCGTCCGCGCCGTCCGCACCAAGGGCGTGTCGGTGGTGGGCATCGACATCGGCGCCTACCAGCTCAAGCTGGCCCAGGAGCGGGTCACCGCCGAGGGGCTCGACGACGTCATCACGGTGCAGCACACCGACGTCAACGCCATGCCCTTCGAGGACGAGTCCTTCGACCACGCCTGGTCCAGCGAGTGCCTCATCCACGTGGCCGACTGGAGCGCGACCCTCGCCCAGATCGCCCGGGTCCTCAAGCCCGGCGGGCGCCTCGTGGTCGCCGACTGCGTGGAGCGGGCCCCCGTCGACGCCCCGACCAGGGAATTCCTCGACGCCTACTACGCTTCGGTGCGCTGCCAGTACAACAAGCTCTCCGAGATCCCCGCCAAGGTGGAGAACGCGGGCCTGGAGCTGGTCGAGCTGGTCGAGATCGGCGACCACATCCTCGAACGCACCATGCAGGCGGTCGACGACGGCTTCCGCTCCATGGCCGAGCGCATCGAAGCCGACTACGGCATGCCCGCGGAGGTCACCGAGAAGATCGGTGTCGACGCCGTGCGCTTCAGCAAGATCCCCGAGTCCGGTTACGCGATCGTGGTCGCCCAGAAGCCGCTCTGAAACCGCCCGTCCACTTCGGACGGTGTGTCGCACCGCCCGTGCAGGGGGCACCTCCTGCACGGGCTACTCGGCTTTGACGGGCTGCCTCAGGATCGTCTTGAGCTTGGCGGGTGGGGTCCGCCGTGCGTCGCTGAGGTAGATCTCGTGGTGGTCGCCGTTGAAGGTCAGGCCGTTGTCGGGCAGGTAGTGCTCGTGCAGGCGGGCCAGGGTCGGGGTTTCGTCGTCGTAAGAGCCGATGTGCAGGATCTGGGCGCAGGTCCCCTCGGTCAGGGTGAGCAGCCTGACGCGTCCGAGCGCGGGGATGTCCTTCTTCTCCGCGACCTCGTCGATCGCGGCCCGGAACACGTCCTCGGTGACCCAGTCCGGCTGGCCGATCATCATGGTCCACTCCCACGCCTCCTTGCGCCGCGCGAGGAACGCGGTGGGGTCGTCGGCTCGCCACAACCCCTCCAGCGGAGCGACCACGAAGTCCCGACCGAGGGTTCTCCGGCAGGTGAACTTCACCGTGTAGGCCACCGAGTAGAGGGCTTGGACCGCGTTCGCGTACTCGGGTGAGGTGTTCGGGTCGCCCCGGCCGTCGACCGCTGCGTACCGGAACTCGGGCACGTCGACGAGGGTGAACTCCTTCGAGGGCGCGGAGTAGAGGTTCCTGTGCGCCTTCTTGACGTCGTACTTGTCCACCGCGACCTCCTCTTCCGGCGGGCGGAGTGTAGTTGTCGCCCGGAACTCGGAACTCGGCGGTTCGGAGTATGGTCGGAAACAATCTCACAGATCCTGGAGGGTTCGCGGTGCCTCGTGTGGAACTCCCGGCGGGCGGGATCGACTACCAGGACACCGGGGGCGCCGGGCCGGTGCTGGTGTTCACCCACGGCTTCCCGATGAACGAAACCCAGTGGCGCAAGGTCCTCCCGCACCTGGCGGGCTACCGCTGCATCCTGCCGACGCTGCCGCTCGGCGGGCACCGCACGCCGATGCACCCGGACGCCGACCTCACCCAGCGCGGCCTGGCGCACATCCTGGCCGACTTCCTCGACGCGCTCGACCTCACCGGCGTGACCCTGGTCGTGAACGACTGGGGCGGCCCGCAGTTCCTCGTCAGCGAGGGCCGCGCCGACCGGGTGGCCCGGCTGGTGCTGGTGGCCTGCGAGGCGTTCGACAACTTCCCGCCGCCACCCGCCCGGCCGCTGGTGGCGCTGTCCGCGCTGCCCGGCGGGGTGTGGCTGATGATGAAGCTGCTCGGCACGGGGTTCTTCCGCCACAGCAGGAAGACCTTCGGCTGCGTGAGCCTGCGCGGCGTCCCGGACGACGTCCTCGACGGGTGGTTCGCCCCCGCGACCGGCAGCGCGGCGATCCGCCGCGACCTGCGCAAGTTCGCCGCGGGCACCCCCGAGGCGCCGGTGCTGCTGGAGTGGACCGCCCAACTCGCCCGGTTCGACCGACCCGCCCTGGTGGTGTGGGCCGAGCAGGACGCGATGATGCCGCGCGAGCACGGTCCGCGGCTGGCCGGGTTGCTGCCGCTGGGGAAGCTGGTCGAGATCGCCGACTCGTCGACGCTGATCCCCGAGGACCAGCCGGAGGAACTGGCCAGGGTCCTGGTCGGGTTCCTGGCGGACAACGGCGCGACACCGGTGCTCACCCGGCACTGCGCCGGTCCGGCGGTCACCGGTGGGGTTCGCCGACTCCCCGGACCGCGTCGTTGACCGCGGCCACCAGGTTCGCGGCCCGCGGGTCCGGCACGCCCTCCAGGACGTGGTTCATGACGTAGCCGAAGGCGAGCCCGGCGGCGGGGTCGGCGAAGCCCAGCGACCCGCCGAGACCGGAGAAGCCGAAGGCCGTCGGGCTGTACCAGAAGGCGTCCGGCGTGGGGAGGCCGAAGCCGGTGGCGAACCGGACGGGTACGCGCAGGACGAGGTCGACCCCCGCGGCCCGTTCCGCGGTGGCCGCGGCGAGGGTGTCGGGTTCGAGGACGCGGTGCCCGTCGACCTCGCCGATGAGCGCGGCGTAGAACCGGGCCAGCGCGCGGGCGGTGCCGATGCCGTTGTACGAGGGCATCTCGGCGGCCCGCACGGCCGGGTCGTTGAGGTCGAGCGCGGGCTGGACGACGGTCAGCGTGGACCGCGCGGTCAGCGACGTCGGGTCGAGGTAGGCGGCGATCACGTCGCGCACCGCTTCGGGCAGCGCGTCGAGGTCCACCGCGCCCAGGGCGGTCGGGTCCAGTTCGGGGATGAGCACGCGGCTGACCCGGTGCTGCTCGGCCTCCGGCAGCCCGATCCAGAAGTCCAGGCCGAGCGGTGCGGCGATCTGCTCGGCGAGGAACGCGCCGAGGCTGCGCCCGGTCACCCGGCGCACGACCTCGCCGACCAGCCAGCCGTGGGTGTGCCCGTGGTAGCCGTGCGCGGTGCCCGGCTCCCAGGCCGGGCGCTGCGCGGCGAGCGCGGCCACCACCGGCTCCCCGACGATCGCCTCGGCCGGGGTGAGCGGTCGGTCGAGCGCGGACAGCCCGGCCTGGTGGGTGAGCAGCCAGCGGACCGGGATGTGCGCCTTGCCGTTGGCCGCGAACTCCGGCCAGTACTCGGCGACGGGCGCGTCGAGGTCCAGCTCACCACGCTGGGCCAGCAGGTGCGCGCAGGCCGCGGTGACGCCCTTGGTGGTGGAGTAGACGACCTGGAGGGTGTCGCGCTCCCAGGGGCGGCCGGTCTCGGGGTCGGCCACCCCGCCCCACAGGTCGACGACCTTGCGCCCGTGCAGGTACACCGAGACCGCGGCGCCGACCTCCTGCCCGCCGTCGAGGTTGGCCGCGAACGCCGCGCGCACCCCCTCGAACCCCGGTGCGGTCTCCCCGCTGACATCGGGCACGTGCGACCACCATCCGTTCTCGACTGCTCCGGGCCAGGACTCTGCCAGGAGCCGGGCACAGGTCATTCGCGGAAACCCGTCGGCGCGTCCCGGGTTCGGCACTAGGGTGCCGGGGTGGGGATCAGGAGTGTGCTGGTGGGGTTCTCGGCCGCTGAGCGGCCGGACTGCTTCGCGGACCTCAACCTCGACCAGGTGGTGCACGCGGTCGCCGGGGACGACGCGGTGGTGGCCGGGTACTTCCACGCCGGGGTGCGGGACGTGCGCGACGTCGAGGCGCGGCAGGCGGTGTTCCGCGACCTGGACGACCCGGCGGTGGCCGAGCCGGTGCGGCGGTTCACCGCGACCGCCGCCCGGACCAGGCGGCGGCTGGGCATGCTGCGGCGGATGACCCACCAGCCGCAGGCCGGGTGGTGGTTCGTGGACGTCGTGCTCGACTGGTCCGCCGCGGTGGTGGCGCTGTCGCGGGGGTTGGACGCGGCCGGGTCGGCGGGGCTGCGGGGGCTGCGCGCGGACCTGGCCGAGTGGGTCGGGCACGGGGAGTTCCCCGCGGTGCGCGAGCGGGCCGCGGACCTGCTGCGGCGGCTCGGCGAGGTCCGCTACGACCTGCTGCTCAAGCAGGACCGGGTCACCGTCGCCGAGCACGACCCGACCTCCCCCGGGGACTTCGCCGACCGCGTGCTGGCGACGTTCGCCCGGTTCCGCCGCGACCCGGCCGAGCCGCCGCAACCCCCGCCGGACCTCGGGCTGGACGAGGTGGAGGCGGCGGTGCTGGACCTCGTGGCCCGCCTGCACCCGGAGCTGTTCGCCGACCTGGCCGCCTTCCACGACCGCCACCGCGACCTCCCGGACCTCCTGCCCCCGGACCTCGACCGGCTCGACGCGGAGCTGCGCTTCCACCTCGCCTACCTCGACCACCTGGCCCCGCTGCGGGCGGCGGGCATCCCGACCTGCTTCCCCCGGGTGTCGGCGACCGACAAGGCGTTCCTGGCGCGCGGTGCGGTCGACCTGGCCCTGGCCGCCCAGCTTGTCGAACGCGGGCAGCCCGTGGTGGGCAACGACCTCGAACTCTCCGGCGCCGAACGCGTCCTCGTCGTCTCCGGCCCCAACCAGGGCGGCAAGACCACCCTGTCCCGCACCTTCGGGCAGCTCTACCACCTCGCCGCGCTGGGTTGCCCCGTGCCGGGCCACGAGGTGCGGTTGTCCCTGGCCGACCGGGTGTTCACCCACTACCCGCGTGCCGAAAGCTCCGACAGCGTGGCCAGCAAGCTCGAAGAGGAACTGGTGCGGATGCGCGACATCCTCGACCGGGCCACACCCCGCAGCGTGGTCGTGCTCAACGAGGTCTTCACCTCCACCACCGGCGACGACGCCCGCGCGCTCAGCCTCACCGTCCTGGACGCGCTGACCCGCCTCGACGTGCCCTGCCTGTGGGTGAGCTTCCTCGACGAGCTGTCGCGGGCCGGTCCCACGACCGTGAGCATGGTGAGCACCCTCGACGACCACGGCGCGCGCACCTACCGGGTCGTGCGCAAACCCGCCGACGGGTACGCCGACGCGGTCGCCGTCGCCGAGAAGCACGGCCTGACCCGCGCCCGCATCCTGGCCCGGGTCCGCCGGTGAGGCCCGCCCTGCTCGCCCCCGCCGACTCCGCGCCCACCGCCCCCGCGCCGGTCAACCCCGAGGTGGTCGAGGACCTGCGGCTGGACGCGCTCGTGGCGGCCATGGCCGACGGCGACGACGAACTGCGCGACCTGGTCCGGGCCACCGTCCTCGCCCCGCTGACCGACCTGGCCGTGCTGCGCCACCGCCAGGACGTGCTGGCCGACTGCCTCCGTCACCCCGGCGCCGTGCGCGCCCTGCACGACCTGGCCCGCCGGGCCGTCGCCGCCGAGCGGACGGTGCTGCGCGGGGCCGCGAGCGGGCAGGCCGAGCCGCTGCTCAACCGCTCGCGGCGGGTGCTCGGCCTGTTCTGCGGCTTCCTGCGCGAACTCGGCGCGTTCGCCGACCGGCACGGCCGCGACTTCCACTCGGCGGGGCTGACCGCGCTGCTCGCCGACGTCCGCACCCACGTCGGCGCGGCCTACCTCGACGGTGTCGAAGAGCTGTTGCGCACGATGGATTTCGACAACGGCATCGTGCTCAGCGCCCGGCTGGGGGAGGGTGGCAAGGGCGTGGACTTCCGGCTGCACGAGCCGCCGGGGCCGGGGCGCGGGGCGGTGCCGCGGCGGTTGCGCAAGTCCGGGCTGGTCCACACGATCACCGGTCACCACGAGCAGGACTGGCGGGCGCTGGCGGCCTTCCGCGGTCGGGCGCTGGCGCCGGTCGCCGAGGCCGCCGCCCGGTCCGCCGACCACGTCCTGGGCTTCTTCGTGGCGCTGCGCGACGAACTGGGTTTCCACATCGGCTGCCTGAACCTCGTCGACGCGCTGGCGGGCCTCGGCGTCCCGACGTGCCTGCCGCGGCTGCACCCGGCGGGGGAACGGGTGCTGACCGCCCGCGACCTGGCCGAACCCTGCCTGGCGCTGGGGACCGGCGGTCCCGTGGTGGGCGGCGACCTGGACGCGTCCGGGTCCGGGTTGGTGCTGGTGACCGGGCGCAACTGCGGTGGCAAGTCGACGTTCCTGCGCGCGCTCGGACTCGCCCAGTTGATGGCGCAGTGCGGCATGGTCGTGGCGGCGCGGGACTTCGCGGTGTCGGTGGCGACCGGGGTGTGCACGCACTTCACCCGGGCGGAGGACCGGGCGATGACCAGCGGCAAGCTGGACGAGGAACTGGCCCGGATGAGCCGGGTCGTCGACCTGGTCACCCCCGGCGCGCTGGTGCTGTGCAACGAGTCCTTCGCCGCCACCGACGAGCGGGAGGCCGCCGCGATCGCCACGGAGGTGTTGCACGCCTTCGTCGACCTGGACGTCCGGGTCGTCTTCGTGACCCACCTGCACGAGTTGGCCCGCACTGTCCACGACGGAGCCCTTCCGGCGCTGTCGCTGACCGCCACCGACGGCTTCCGGATCGTCCCGGGACCGCCGTCGCCGACCGCGCACGCAGGCGACCTCCACGCCCGGATCTTCGGCGACCGGTGACCCGGGCGCGGTTCAGCGATCGCCGAGCAGGCCCTGGATGGTCCAGGCGCTCTTCAGGTCGCGGACGGCCTCCGGGTGGGCCGAGACGAGCCGGGTGAAGGCGGCGACGGCTTCGGCGATCACCTCCGCGGCCCGTTCGGTGTCGACCCCCCGCTGCTGGCGCACGAAGGCGAAGACGAGTTGCGCCCGGGCGAGGGACAGCGCGTCGCCGATGCGGGCGGACAGCGCGCCCAGCTCCGCCACGGCCTCCTCGCTGTGCGCCAGCGCGGCCTCGCCGTGGCCCGCGTCGTGTTCGAGGTGGGCCAGTTCGGCCTTGGTCATCGCGCATCGGCGCAGCACGCTGTGGAGCATGTCGTCGCCCATCGGGAACTTGCCCGCGCGGTGCCCGGCCAGCAGGCGGCCGTGCGAGTCGATGCTCTCGCGGTAGGCGGCGAGGGCGTCGTCGACGCGGCCCGCCGCGAGGAGGCCGCCGACGGTCCGCGCCAGCACGGCCGCGGCGAACTCGATGCCCTGGTTGGGGGTGAAGGACACCACGGGCACACCGCGTTCCCGGGCGACTTCGGTGAGGGGGTTCGGCGGTGCGGGGGCGGGTGGCGGCTCGGCGGTGGGTTCCTCCCTGGCACGGGCGACCCGCCACCACCCCTTGGCCTCCCGCACCTCCTGGTTCCGCATGAGGTGGTCGGCCAGTTCCCGGGCGGCGCCGGTGTGGCCCGCCTCGGCCGCGCGTTCGAGGTGGGTGCGGGCGTCGGCCGGGCGGTCCTGCTCCGCGCGGAGCAGCCCCAGGCGGAAGTCCCCCTCGGCGTCCCCGGCCTCGGCGGCGGCGGTGAACCAGGTCGCGGCGCCGTCCAGGTCGTCGTCGGACCACAGGGACGCGCCCAGCGAGATCATCGCGTTCGTCGCCCCCGCCTCGGCGCCCCGGCGGAACCACTTCCGGGCGGTGCCCCGGTCGCCCCGCTGCCAGTGCAGCACGCCCAGGTCGTGGCAGCCCGCGGTCTGGCCCGCCGCGACGGCGCGGGTCAGCCACGCTTCCGCCTCGACGGGTCGGTCGCCGTCGAGGTGCAGGTGCCCCAGGTTGAACATCGCCTGCGGCAGGCCCGCCTCGGCGGCCCACCGGTAGCGCTCCGCCGCCTCGGCCACCCGACCGGCCTGCGCCAGCCGCACGCCCTCGTTGAACGCCGCCACGGCGGCGGTGCCCGGCTGTTCCGGTGGCTGCCGCCCGCCCAGGACGTCCAGGTTCCGCACCACGACCTCCACGTGGGGCTGATAACCGTCGTCGACCAGTGCCAGCCGCCGGTACAGCCCGGCGGCCTCGCGCAGCGACCCCACCGCCCGCTCCCGGTCCGCCTCGGCGAGGACGGCGCCCTCGGCCGCGAGCGCGTGGGCCAGCACCGGCTCGTGCGCGATCCGGTCGAGCCGGACCAGCCGCCGGGCCGCCGCCACGGCCTCGGCCGCCACCTCGACCGCTTCGCCGTCGCGGCCGACGGCCGACAGCCTGCCCGCGTGGTTCAGCAGCGACAGCGCCAGGTCGGCGCGGTACGCCGTGGGGTTGGCCTCGGCCAGCCCGCGCCGGATCGACACCGCTTCCGCCGAGCACCGCAGCGCCTCGTCGGCGGCATCGAGCCGGACGTGCGCGGTGCCGAGGTTGGTCAGCGCCCGCGCCAGGCCGGGCAGGTGCGCCTGCGGGTCCGCGGCCACCAGCGGCCGGTAGGCGGCGACGCCCTCGGCCAGCGCCCCGGCCGCCTCCGCGGCCCGGTTCACCGCCATGAGCCGGGTGCCCAGCCCGTTCAGCGCGAACGCGAAGCGCGGCGGGTCGGCCAGGGCGGTGCCCGCCAGCGCCCGGTGCAGGTCGACGGACTCCTGCGCCGCCGCCACCGCCGGGCCGCGCTTGCCGGTGTTCTGCAACTGGTTGCCGTGGTTGGACAGCGCCAGTGCCAGCGCGGGCCGGTCCCCGATCTCGCGCAGCAGGTCGACGGCCCGGCCGGTGTGCTCGACGGCCTCCCGGTGCCTGCCCAGGTCGGACAGGAAGCCGCCGATGTCCATCAGGCAGATCGCCCGGTCCGCGCCGTGGGCCCCCGGGTCCAGCTCGGTGAGCCGGTCCAGGGCGGCCAGCGCCCGGTACCCGGCCCGCACCGCCTCCGCCTTCCGGCCCGCGTGCCCCAGCCGGGTGGTGAGCCGGGAGTACCAGGACGCGGCGTCGTGCAGCCGGGTCCGGTCGTCGACCCGCTCGCGGACGAGGCGGTCGGTGACCGCGGCCGCGCCCGCGTCCAGGTCGGCCCGGCGGCCTGCCGGGAAGTGCGGTTCGACGGCCAGCAGCACGTCGGTGTCCAGGTGGCGGGCGGTGGCGAGGGCGGCCAGGGCGGCGCTGCCCGCGCGCACAGCCAGGTCGGGGCGCTCGGTCAGCAGGTCGCCGAGCCGCCCGGCCACGTGCGGCCACCGGTCGGCGGCCGAGGCCAGCACGGTCACGGTTCGCGCGGTCACCGCCGGGTCCGGCTCGTCGGGCCGGTCGAGGCCGAGCAGCGCCCGTGGCACGTCGGCCGACCACGGGTCCGGGTCGTAGCCGGTGACGTCGTGGCCGGGCAGCAGCAGTGCGACGAAGTCCTCCGCCAACCGGTCGGGCAGGAGCGGTTCCAGTTCGAGGGCGCGGTCGCGCGGCGGGTAGCAGAACCGGTGGTCGGTCAGGACGCGCTCGGCCGGTTCCAGGCGCAGGCCCGCCAACCGGGCCACGGCGTCGGCGTGCGCGGCGGGACCGCCCAGGACGGCGGTGAACACCGCGCGGGCCAGCACCGTGGGCGGGGTGTCGAACTCCTCGCCGAGCTGCCGGGTGCCGTGCAGCCTGCGCCAGCCCATGCGCTCGCGGTCGAGCAGGTACGCCGCGATGCCCTCGACCCCGCGCGGCATCGGCTCGCCGGGGAAGCGCACGGTCAGGGCGGACACGAGCGCGGCCATGTGCAGCGTCAGCACCTGCCCGTAGTCGGGGCCGTCGAGGTCCGGCACCGGCTCGGTGATCGGCTCGGGCACTTCCAGGACCTCTCCGAACCGGTCGCGGGCGGCGGTGAAGGCCCGTTCGCGGTCGGCAGGCTCCTCGGCCAGTTCGCCCAGCAGCAGGTCGCCCACCGCCACGCCCGTCGAGCGCAGTTCGCCGCGCAGCGCCGCCCACCACTGCACGGTCCGGCCGATCAGCAGCACCCGCACCCGGGGCCCGGCCAGCGCCGGGTCGGCGAACAGCGCCACCAGTTCCGGGTGCGCCCACCGGTCGGCGTAGTCCACGACCACCAGCAGCCTGCGCTTGCTCGCCCGACCACCCGTCGCGTCGTCGGGGGCGACGCCGTGCCGGGCCTGCGCCACCACCCACCCGTCCGCGGCGGACAGCTCGGCGAAGCGGGCCGCCAGCCGCGACTTGCCCTGGCCGCCGGGACCGTGCAGGAGCAGCGCGGACGCGCCGGTGGTCTTGGCGTCGCGCCACGCGGTGAGCGCGGCCAGTTCGGGCTCCCGGCCGGTGAACGGCACGACCGCGCTGCGCGCGTCGAGCAGGGCGCTGGGCCGGTCGGCGAGCCCGTCGCGGGCGGGCGCGGGGGAGCGGGGGAGGGGTTCGAGCGCGGCGGGGCGGGCGTCGGCGCGGCGTTCGTGCACGGCCAGCACGACGGTCAGCACCAGGGAGACCGGCAGGCCGATCCAGGCGAAGCGGCCCCACCCCTCCGGCAGCGCGTCCGTCGCGATGTTGACCGCGATGGGGAGCAGCAGCACCCCGACCACCACACCGCCGACCAGCGGACGCCGCCGCACCTTCTTCGCCATCGGACCTCCCACCGCAGTATCGCGCCGGGGGTGCCCGCGGTGGGCCGGAATGACCGTATTCGGTACGGGCGCGCGGATTCCACCGGATGTCCCTATCGCCGACGGCGGATCGCCGTTTATGGTCTAGTCCAATGGGCGCACCCCGGGACTGGTCGTCCGCGGCTACTACCTTCGTCATTGGGGTGTGATCTCGTGATGCGAAAAAGGCGGACGTGGCGACCGGGTGCACTGGTCGTCTCGGCGGCGCTGGCCCTCTCCGCGCTGGTCGCCACCGGCGGCACGGCGTCGGCGGCGGCCGACTACACGCAGGGCGCCACGCAGGTGTCGACCTCCCAGGCCCAAGTGGTGTTCACCCCGACCACGGTCGCGCGGTACGTCGACATCCACTACCAGGTCAACGGCGGCGGGCAGCAGAACCTCCGGATGACCGAGTCCGGCGGCACCTGGCGGCAGACGGTCGGGTCGTTGAGCACCGGCTCGCTCCTGGACTACTGGTTCACCTACGAGAAGAGCGGCCCGCAGTACGACACCCCGCACTTCACCTACACCCACGGCGGCGGCACCGGCTCGGTCGCGGCCCCGACGTTCAGCCCCGGGGGCGGCACGTACGCGACCGCGCAGGCGGTCACCCTCTCGACGGCGACCAGCGGCGCGACCATCCGCTACACCGTCGACGGCTCCACCCCCACGGCAACCTCGACGCTGTACTCCACGCCGATCAGCGTCCCCTCGTCGCGCACCGTCAAGGCGATCGCGCTCAAGAGCGGCCTGACCACCTCCGCCACCGCGACCGCGTCGTACACGATCGGCGGCTCCGCGGCGACCTGCCCCACCCAGTCCGACACCCCCGACTTCGGCCCCAACACCCGCGTGTTCGACCCGAGCATGCCCGCGGCCACCATCCAGGCCCGGCTCGACGCCGACTTCGCCGCGCAGAAGGACACCCTGACCGCGCAGATGGGCACCGGCCGGGTCGCGCACCTGTTCAAGCCCGGCACCTACGCCGTGCGCGACAACGTCGGCTACTACACCTCCGTCGCGGGCCTGGGCCAGAACCCGGGCGACGTGGTGATCAACGGCGACATCACCGTGGACGCGTTCAACGAGTCCGACCAGGGCGTGGCGTTGCAGAACTTCTGGCGCTCCACGGAGAACCTGGCCGTCAACCCCAGCAGCGGCGCCACCCGCTGGGCAGTGGCCCAGGCCGCGCCGTTCCGCCGCATGGACATCCGCGGCGACCTCCAGCTCCACCCGGCCAGCTACGGCTTCGCCAGCGGCGGCTACATCGCCGACTCGAAGGTCTCCGGCCAGACCGCGTCGGTGTCGCAGCAGCAGTGGTACACCCGCGACAGCGCCTACGGAAGCTGGGCGGGCGGCGTGTGGAACATGGTGTTCTCCGGCACGTCCGGTGCCCCCGCCAACACCTTCCCCAACCCGCCCGAGACCACCCTCGCCACCACCCCCGTCTCCCGCGACGTGCCCTACCTCTACATCGACGGCGCGGGCAGGTACCGCGTGTTCCAGCCCGCCCTGCGCACCAACGCCTCCGGCCCGAGCTGGGCGGGCGGCAGCACCCCCGGCACGTCGCTGCCGATGAGCCAGTTCTTCGTGGTCAAGCCCGGCGCCACCGCCTCGGCGATCAACACGGCCCTCGCCTCGGGGTGCCACCTGCTGTTCACCCCGGGCATCTACCACCTCGACCAGACCCTCAACGTCACCAAGGCCAACACCGTCGTCCTCGGCATCGGCTACCCCACGCTCATCCCGGACAACGGCGTCAACGCCATGCAGGTGGCCGACGTGGACGGCGTCCGCCTCAAGGGCCTGCTCTTCGACGCGGGCACCACCAACTCCGCCGCCCTCCTGACCGTCGGCCCGGCGGGCTCGTCGGCGTCGCACGCCACCAACCCCACCACCGTCCAGGACGTCTTCTTCCGCATCGGCGGCGCCATCGCGGGCAAGGCGACGACCAGCCTGGTCGTCAACAGCGCCAACACGGTCATCGACCACATCTGGGCCTGGCGGGCCGACCACGGCAACGCGGGCACCTGGGGTTGGACCCAGGCCACCGGCGACACCGGTGTGATCGTCAACGGCAACAACGTGCTCGCCACCGGTCTGTTCGTCGAGCACTACCAGAAGTACCAGGTCATCTGGAACGGCCAGAACGGCCGGACCATCTTCTTCCAGAACGAGATGCCCTACGACGTGCCCAACCAGGCGAGCTGGAGGAGTCCCAACGGCTTCAACGGCTACGCCGCCTACAAGGTCGCCGACTCGGTCACCAACCACGAGGCGTGGGGCCTGGGCAGCTACTGCTTCTTCAACGTCAACCCCTCGGTCAGCGCCTACCACGCCTTCGAAGTGCCCAACACCCCCGGCGTGCGGATGCACAACCTGCTGACCGTGTCCCTGAACTACCAGGGGACGATCACCCACGTGATCAACGACGTCGGTGGCGTGACACCCCCGGGCACCGTCCCGGTCAACGTCGTCAACCACCCCTGACCGCTGGACCCGGGTGC
>NZ_AYXG01000183.1 GCF_000564855.1 Actinokineospora spheciospongiae | reverse complement strand
TCCACCCACCCGGGCAGTTCGCTCGCCGGGCCGGCGGTTCTCGGGGTGGTCGGCCTGCGTTCAGGACCTCCACCCACCCGGGCAGCCGGTCACCGGGCTAGTGGTTCTCGGGGTGGTCGGCTGACCAAGCAGTACATCCACCCACCCGAGCAGTCGCTCGCCGGGCTGGTGGTTTTCGGGGTGGTCGGCTGACCAAACACGTCCACCCACACAGGCATTTGCTTGGCCGGGCCGCCGGTTTTCGGGGTGGTCGGCTGGCCAAACACGTCCGCCCACCCGGCCTCTGCTTGGCCGGGCTGACGGTTTCGGGGGTGGCTGGTAGCTGCGCCCGGTGGGGTTTCGGGTGGTTGGTGGCCGGGCGGCGGTTGAGCACGCCGCGCCGGGCAGGCTGGTGGCCTGCCCGGCGCGGTGGGGGATTGGTCAGCCCTCGAAGGTGTCCGGGTTGGGGCCGGTGCGGGTGCCGTTGTCCAGGGCCGCCAGGGTCTTGCGGTCGTCGTCGTCGAGGGTGAAGTCGAAGACGTCGATGTTGGCTTGGATTCGGGCGGGGGTGACCGACTTGGGGATGACGATGTTGCCCAGGTCGAGGTGCCAGCGCAGGATCACCTGGGCGGTGGACTTGCCGTGCTTCTCGCCGATCGCGGCGATGGTCTTGTCCTTGAGGAGCTGGCCGGAGGCCAAGGGGCTCCAGGCCTCGGTGGCGATGCCGTGCTTCTCGTGGAAGGCGCGCAGTTCGGCCTGCTGGAGGTTGGGGTGCAGTTCGATCTGGTTGACCGAGGGGACCACGTCCGTCTCGGCGAGCAGGCGCTCCAGGTGCGGGACGTGGAAGTTGGAGACGCCGATGGAGCGGACCCGGCCGTCGGCGCGCAGCTTCTCGAAGGCCTTGAAGGTGTCGACGTACTTGTCCTGCCGGGGGGCGGCCCAGTGGATCAGGTACAGGTCGAGGTAGTCCAGGCCGAGCTTGGCCATGCTCTCGTCGAAGGCGCGGAGGGTGGAGTCGTAGCCCTGTTCGGAGTTCCACAGCTTGGTGGTGACGTGCAGGTCCTCGCGGGGGATGCCCGAGGCGGCGATGGCGGCGCCGGTGCCCTCCTCGTTGCCGTAGATCGCCGCGGTGTCGATGCCGCGGTAGCCGGCCTCCAGGGCGGTGGTCACCGCGGCGGTCACCTCGTCCTTGGGGACCTGCCACACGCCGTAGCCGAGCTGCGGGATGGTGGTGCCGTCGTTGAGCGTGACGTTGGGGACTGTGGACATCGAGTGTGCAACCTCCGGATCGCGTTGGTCTCTGCGGGTTGCCAACGACGGCCCGCGACCGAAACTTCCCCGTGGGCTTCCCCTTGTGAGATGTCCCCCGATAGGGTGGTGGCATGACTGCCGGGTCGGCCTCGCGCCGCACACAGAACGGTCGCCCGGCACTGACGTGATCCGGGGCCCTCCCCCCGCGTTGGAAGTCCTGAGTGGACTCGCGCGGGAGAGGAGGTGAGATGCGCATGTTCCCCCAGGTCGACGAGACCTTCACCGGCACGGTCGTGGACGTGGCGCCGTTCGGTTCGTTCGTCGAGCACCCGGACGGCACCCACGGCCTGCTGCACGGCGAGACCGTCGAGGTCGGCACGACCCTCGACGTCCGGGTCCTGCACTCGGACCCCGTCAAGCAGCGCTACAGCCTGGCCAGGGCGTAGCAGCAACCAGCACCGAGCAGCACTGACCGCGCGCACCGCCTGATCAACCGGTGCGCGCGCTGAGGGCCGCCCGCGGCAGGCGCCGCCGCGGGTCGGTTCCACACGAGAACTCCGGGGGTCGGCTCGGGTCCGCGGTGCGCACCGCGGACCCGAGCCGCGTCCTCAGCCGCTGAACGCCTCGATCGGCGGGCAGGAGCAGACCAGGTTGCGGTCGCCCTTGGCACCGTCGATGCGGCGGACGGGGGGCCAGACCTTGGGGGCGGCCGTGCCCGCGGGGAAGACCGCTTCCTCGCGGCTGTACGGGTGGTCCCACTTGCCGGTGACCGACGCCGCCGTGTGCGGGGCGTTGACCAGCGGGTTGTCGTCGCGGGGCCAGTCGCCCGCCGCGACCTGGTCGATCTCGCGGCGGATGGCGATCATGGCGTCGCAGAAGCGGTCGATCTCGGCGAGGTCTTCGCTTTCCGTCGGCTCGACCATGAGGGTGCCCGCGACCGGGAACGACATCGTGGGGGCGTGCAGGCCGTAGTCGGCGAGGCGCTTGGCGACGTCGTCGACCGTGATGCCCGTGGCCTTGGTGATGGGGCGCAGGTCGAGGATGCACTCGTGGGCGACGTGGCCGCCCTCGCCGGTGTAGAGGACCGGGTAGTGCTCGTCGAGGACCCTGGCGACGTAGTTGGCCGCGGCGACCGCGGTCAGGGTGGCGCGGCGCAGGCCGTCGGCGCCCATCATCCGGACGTAGGCCCAGGAGATCGGCAGGATCGACGCCGAACCCCAGGGGGCGGCGCTGATCGGGCCGACACCGGTCTCCGGGCCCGCGGTGGGCTGGAGGGGGTGGTTGGGCAGGAACGGCGCCAGGTGCTCCCGGACGCCGATCGGGCCGACGCCGGGGCCGCCGCCGCCGTGCGGGATGCAGAAGGTCTTGTGCAGGTTCAGGTGCGACACGTCGGAGCCGAACTTGCCGTAGCGGGCGAGGCCGATCAGCGCGTTGAGGTTGGCGCCGTCGACGTAGACCTGGCCGCCCGCGTCGTGCACCAGCCCGCACACCTCGCGGACAGTGTCCTCGTACACCCCGTGCGTGGACGGGTAGGTGATCATGATCGCGGCGAGGTCCGCCTTGTGCTCCTCGACCATCAGCCGCAGGTGGTCCAGGTCGACGTTGCCGGAGTCGTCGCACTTGACCACGGCGACGCGCATCCCGGCCATGACCGCGCTGGCGGCGTTGGTGCCGTGCGCGCTCGACGGGATCAGGCAGACGTCGCGCTCCCCGTGGCCCTGGGAGCGGTGGTAGGCGCGGATGGCCAGCAGGCCCGCGAACTCGCCCTGGCTGCCCGCGTTCGGCTGCAGGCTCACCGCGTCGTAGCCGGTCAGCTCGGCCAGCCAGCGCTCCAGGTCCGCCACCACCCGGAGGATGCCCTCGGCCTGGTCGGCGGGGGCGAACGGGTGCAGGTCGGCGAAGGCGGGCCAGGTGATCGGCTCCATCTCCGCGGTGGCGTTGAGCTTCATCGTGCACGACCCCAGCGGGATCATGCTCCGGTCCAGCGCCACGTCCTTGTCCGACAGCGCGCGCAGGTAGCGCAGCAGGGCGGTCTCGGAGCGGTGCGCGGAGAACACCGGGTGCGTCAGGTACGCCGACTCGCGCAGCAGCGCGGCGGGCAGCGCGTCGGCGGTGCGCAGGTCCAGGGCGTCCACGTCGCCGGACACGCCGAAGGCCCGCCAGACCAGCTCCAGGTGGGCGCGGGTGGTGGTCTCGTCGGTGGTGACGCCCACGTGGTCGGCGTCGGTCAGCCGCAGGTTGACGCCCAGGTCGCGGGCGGCGGCCACCACGTCGGCGGCGCGGCCGGGGACCCGCAGGGTCACGGTGTCGAAGAACCCGTCGGCCACGACCTCGACGCCGCCCGCGCGCAGGCCCTCGGCCAGGACGGCGGCCATCCGGTGGGTGCGGGTGGCGATCGCGCGCAGCCCGTCGGGGCCGTGGTAGACCGCGTACATCGACGCGACCACGGCGAGCAGGACCTGCGCGGTGCAGATGTTCGAGGTGGCCTTCTCCCGGCGGATGTGCTGCTCGCGGGTCTGCAACGCCAGCCGGTAGGCCAGCGCGCCGTCGGCGTCGGTGCTCACCCCGACCAGCCGCCCGGGCAACTGGCGCTCCAGGCCCTTGGCGACGGCCATGTACCCGGCGTGCGGGCCGCCGAAGCCCATGGGGACGCCGAAGCGCTGGGTGGTGCCCACGACGACGTCCGCGCCGACCTCCCCCGGCGGGCGCAGCAGGGTCAGCGCCAGCAGGTCGGCGGCGACGGCGACCTTGGCGCCGCGCTCGTGCGCCTCGGCGATCAGCGCGGCGTGGTCGCGGACGGCGCCGGACGCGCCCGGGTAGGACAGCAGGACGCCGTAGAACTCGCCCTCGGGCAGCCCGTCGGCCAGGTCGGCGACGACCAGTTCGATGCCCAGCGGCTCGGCCCTGGTCTCGATCACCGCGATGGTCTGCGGGTAGGTGTCGGCGTCCACGACGAACCGGGGGGACTTCGACCGGCCGCCGCGGCGCAGCAGGGTCATCGCCTCGGCCGCGGCGGTCGACTCGTCGAGCATCGAGGCGTTCGCGGTGGGCAGCCCGGCCAGGTCGGCGACCATGGTCTGGAAGTTCAGCAGCGCTTCCAACCTGCCCTGGGAGATCTCCGGCTGGTACGGGGTGTAGGCGGTGTACCAGGCGGGGCTCTCCAGCACGTTGCGCCGGATCACCGGCGGGGTCTGGGTGCCGTGGTAGCCCAGGCCGATCATCTGGGTCAGCGTGGTGTTGCGGGCGGCGAGCGCGCGCAGCTCGGCCAGCGCCCCGTGCTCGGTGGCGGGCTCGGGCAGCGACAGGGTCAGGTCGCCCTCGCGGATCGACTCGGGGACCGCGCGGTGCGCCAACTCCTCCAGCGACCCGACGCCGATGACGTCGAGGATGCGGGCCAGTTCCGCCGGGCGCGGCCCGACGTGCCGGTCGGCGAACGGGGTCCCGTGCTCCAGGGCGGCGAGGGGGATGCGGTCACTGGTCATGCGGGGCTACCTCCGGGTTTCGGGGTCGGGCCGGGGCGGGCTGCGCTGCCCTGGGCCCTCCCCCTCTGTCCGTGCCCGATCACCCGGGCGCCTGAGAGCTTCGTCCGGCCAGTGGGCGGACTTGCACCTTCGGCGGGGTCACCCGGCGATATCCGGGCGACCCGCTTTCCAGAGGCGCCTCACCCACGCGGTCCGTTTGCCTGAGAGGTTCCGGGGAGGATTTGCTCCTTCGGCGCCGGTGCGGCCGGTGGGCCGTCCGGACTCTCCCGCGCGGGTTCGTCGACGTCCCGACGAGTCTAACCCGCGGACGCGCCGAAACCTCGCGTCGCCGCCCGGGACGTGGTCGGATGCGGGGATGGACACATCCGCCGCCCTCGCCGCCCTGGACCGCGACCTGCGCCGCGACCTGCCCGCCCTGGACGACCACGCGGTGGTCGAGCGCACCCCGCACGTCACCCGGCACGTGGACGAGCGCCCCCGCGGCTGGTCCGGGGTGGTGTGGTCCGACCTGGACGCCACGACGGCGGACGCGGTGGTCGCCGAGGAGGTCGCCCGGTTCCGGGTGCTGCCGGGCGACTGCGAGTGGAAGCACTACCACCACGACCGGTTCCGGGCGCTGCCGGTGCACCTGGTGGCGGCCGGGCTGCGGCCGGGGCAGGTGGAGGCGGTGATGGTGGCGGAGGCCGCGGCCGTGCCCGAGGTGGCCCCGCCCGCCGGGGTGTCGCTGGTGCCGGTGCGCGACGCGGCGGGGGTCGAGGCGGTGGTGCGGGTGCACGAGGCGGCGTTCGGGGCGCCGTTCGGGTGGCTCGGGGAGCGGCTGCTGGAGCAGTTGGTGGAGTCACCGTCGCGGCTGGACGTGCTCCTCGCCGTGGCCGACGGGGTGCCGGTGAGCGCCGCGCGGACCGAGTACTACCCGGGGACGGCGTTCGCGGGCCTGTGGGGCGGCGGGACGCTGCCCGGGTGGCGCCGCCGCGGGGTCTACCGGGCGCTGGTGTCGCACCGGGCGGAGCTGGCGCGGGCGCGGGGGGTGCGGTACCTGCACGTGGACGCGCTGCCGACGAGCAGGCCGATCCTGGAGCGGCTGGGCTTCGTGGAGCTGACCTCGACCACGCCGTACACGCTGCCGGAGTGACGGCCCGCCCTCGACGGGCGTGCGGGTCTCAGCCCGCGTTGCGGGCGTTGCGGCGGCGGGTCAGCTCGTCCTGGTTGGGCTGGTCCAGCTCCAGGCCGTCGGCGCGCTCGGCCGGGAACTCGTGGATCGTGCCGCTGATCTCGCGGATCGCCCCCGAGACGGCGATGCCGAACACGCCCTGCCCGCCCTGGAGCAGGTCGACGACCTCTTCCGGCGAGGTGCACTCGTACACCGTCGTGCCGTCGCTGAACAGGGTGATTCTGGCCAGATCCCGGACTCCCCGCTTGCGCAGGTGCTCCACAGCCACTCGGATGTTCTGCAACGAGACACCGGTGTCCAGGAGGCGCTTGACCACTTTGAGGACCAGGACGTCCTTGAACGAGTACAACCGCTGCGAACCGGACCCGGCGGCGCTGCGGACGGTGGGGACCACCAGCCCGGTCCGGGCCCAGTAGTCGAGCTGCCGGTAGGTGATGCCCGCGATCTGGCACGCGGCGGGACCGCGGTAGCCGACCAGCTCGTCCGGCAGCGAGGCGTCCGGGAACAGCTCACCCTGTTCCCCGGAGTCCGTACCCTGCTCGAACACGCCTGCCTCCCCTCGTCCGGCCATCGGCGGCCGGCGAACGAGACCGCCCGTTCCGCTGTGGGGAACCGTCGGCCGAGCACGTCGGCGGTGGGGGGCGCACGGTCGAGCCCCACCCACCGGAGACGACGCTCAGTTCCTGACGGTAAATCGGGCGCGCGGGGAGGTCAACGCGACGCGCGGGGCGCGGCGCGACTCAGGTGTCGGCGCCGCGGAAGTCCTCGGGCGAGACCGAGTCGAGGAACTCGCGGAACTTCTCCACCTCGTCCTCCTGCTCGTCCGGGATGATCAGTCCGGCCTCCTGCAGGACGGAGTCCTCCGCGTGGATGGGCACCCCCACCCGCAGGGCGAGGGCCACCGAGTCGCTGGGGCGGGCCGAGACCCGGATGTCGCCGTCGAAGACCAGCTCCGCGAAGAAGGTGCCCTCCTTCAGGTCGGTGATCCGGACCTGCTCCAGCTCGCGCCCGAGCGCCCCGATCACGTCCTTGAGCAGGTCGTGGGTCAGCGGCCGGGCAGGTCGCACCCCCTGCTGCTCCAGGGCGATCGCGGTGGCCTCGACCGACCCGATCCAGATCGGGAGGTACCGCTCCCCCTCGGCCTCGCGCAGCAACAGGATGGGCTGGTTCTGGGGCAACTCCACCCGGACGCCCACGACGCGCATCTCGCTCATCGGGCTCGCCTCCCTCCGCTCGATGGGGCATCGGCGTCCCGTATCCCTTGAGGATCGCCGATCCCCGGCCTCGACGCTACCCGCCATCCGGACCCTGTGCGCAACCATTCCACTTCTGATCTGGTCACACCGGGAAGGGCCGGGGCGGTGAACTCAGGTCCCGGTCAGCCTGCGCAGACCCGCGCGGACCAGCAGGGCGTGCAGGTCGACCGACAGGTCGGCCAGGTCGCGGGCCACCTCGTCGGCCCGACCGCGGGCCGCCGGGTCGCGCTGCCGGTACAGCGGGGCGACCACCTGCTCGACCAGCCCCACCTCGCGCTCGGCCGCGGCGCGGAAGGCGCGCAGGTGCCTGGGCTCGATGCCGTAGGCCGCGAGCGAGGCCGCCGTGCGGGCGATGGAGACCGCGCCGCCGTCGTAGTGGCCGTCGCGGTCAGCGGTCAGCAGGCCGTACTCCTCCAGGGCGCTGAGCAGGTCGTCGCCGACCCCGGCCCTGGCCAGCACCTCGGCGCGCGGCAACCGGGCGCCCTCCGGCAGCGGGTCCACCGGCTCGGGTTCGGCCGCCCGCGCGGGCGGGCGGCCGTTGTCGAGCTGCTCGCGGATGACCCGCAGCGGTAAGTACTGGTCGCGCTGGGCGGCGAGCACGAAGCGCAGCCTGGCCACGTCCGCCTCGGTGAACCGCCGGTACCCCGATGGCGTGCGCTCCGGGCTGACCAGCCCCTCCGATTCCAGGAACCGGATCTTGGAGATGGTCACGTCCGGGAACTCGGGGCGCAGGCGCTCGAGCACCGCGCCGATGCTCGCCCCGTCCCGTTCCGGCCGCGCCGCCGCGCCCGCCACTCGGCGACCCCTAGGCTCCCGCGCCCGGACCGGTGAGGAACACCAGGCGGAACTTGCCGATCTGCACCTCGTCGCCACCGGCCAGCACGGCCTGGTCGACGGGCTCGCGGTTGACGTAGGTGCCGTTGAGGCTGCCCACGTCGATCACCACGAACTCGCCGCCCTCGCGGCGGAACTCCGCGTGCCGCCGGGAGACGGTGACGTCGTCGAGGAAGATGTCGCTGTCGGGGTGCCGTCCCGCGCTGGTGGTGTCGCGGTCGAGCAGGAAGCGCGAGCCCGCGTTCGGGCCGCGCTTGACCACCAGCAGGGCGGACCCGGCGGGCAGGGCGTCCACGCCCGCGACGGCGGGCTCGGGGGCGGGGACCTCGGTGCGGGCCTCGGGGTCGGCGAGGAAGTCGGCCCGGAAGACCGAAGTCCGTTCCGGAGACTGCTCCGGCGGGACGCCGGGCCCGTCGTTCGTGCTCACCTGAGCTCTCCTCCTGCTGGTACTTCGCTGAACAGTGCCAACGTACCGTGCGCGATCAACCGGCCGGACGGTGGTCCCCCGCTGCCGGGGGGGGAAGGGTGAAGATCGTCTCACGCCCGCGGCGCCGCGGGCGGCACCGGACGCGGCGCGGCGCCGGACCTGGTTCCGGGAAACGTGCCCCTGATCAGGGCAGCCACCGCGGGCGCGGGTTCCGCGACGACCTAGTCCCGGGTGAGCGGCTGGTAGCCCTCGGCGTCGAGGAGGGCCTCGACGGCGTCGGGGTCGTCGATGGTGATCTCCACCAGCCAGCCCTCGCCGTAGGGGTCGGAGTTGAGCAGGTCGGGCGCCTCGACCGCCTCGTCGTTGACCGCCGTGACCTCGCCGGTGAGCGGGGCGTACAGCTCGGAGACGCTCTTGGTCGACTCGACCTCGCCGATCGGGGAGCCCTGCTCGACCCGGTCGCCGACCTCGGGTAGCTGGACGAACACCACGTCGCCGAGCTGCTGCTGGGCGTATTCGGTGATGCCGACCCGGACCAGCACCTCGGTCTTGGTCGCCACCCACTCGTGTTCTTCGGTGTAGCGCAGTTCTTCGGGAATCACCTTCGGTCGCCCTCTCACGACGAGCCTCGCAGGCCGGGTGCCGGAGAGCTTAGATGCAGACCGGTCCGGGGTGGTGGCGCAGTGCCGTGCGCGTCTGCACGACGTAGAGCAGCCCCGAGTACAGGAACAGGCCCGCACCCCAGATGGCCAGCGCGTACGCGATCGGGCGGGCGATCGTGGCCGCGGTGGAGGCACCCTGGGCGAGCAGCAGCAGCGGGAAGGCGTACATCAGGTTGAACGTGGCCGCCTTGCCGATGTAGGTCACCTCCGGCGGGGCGAAGCCGCCCCGCCGGAGGAGGCCGATGCAGCCCGCCACCAGCAGGTCCCTGGCCACCAGCACGGCCGCCACCCACCACGGCACGATGTCGCGCAGGACGAAGGCGACGATCGTGGCCAGGGTGTAGAGCCGGTCGGCGGCGGGGTCGAGCAGCGCGCCGAGCCTGCTGGTCTGGTCGAGCCAGCGGGCGATCTTGCCGTCGAGGTAGTCCGACAGGCCGCTGAACATCAGCAGCGCGATCGCCCACCCGTCGGCCCGCGGACCCAGCAGCAGGTACAGGAAGACCGGCACGCCCGCCAACCGCAGCACGCTGAGCGCGTTGGGGATGGTGAGCACCCGGTCGGGGAGTCGCTCCCCCGGGTCGTCGGGAGGGCCGGGGGCCGCGTCGGACATGACCGCAGCGTATTCGGGCGGGGCCCCGCACCGGCGGCCGGTCGCTCGTCCGGGTCAGCAGGCCCGGTGGTGGGTCCAACCCTGCCGGTCCAGCGCGGCGGGGGTCAGGCGGGCGGGCCTGCCGTACCCGTCGAGGCCCACCCAGACGGGCGGTTCGAGGACGAAGGCGCGGCCGTTGCTCCACACCACGCTGCACGGGGCGGTCGGCAGGGACCGCGCGGCGCCGGGTGCGGGCGGGCCGCCGGGTATCGCGGGGGGTGCGTCGGTCGGTGCGTCGATCTGCGTCGTCTTGCTCATCACGTGTCCTCACTGCCACGGGGGCTGGCTTCCGACCGGCATGTCGGAAGCCAAGCACCCCGTGTTAGCAACGGTCCGCACAAAAGGCGTTACCGCTTGTAAAAGTCCCGGGTGCGGGGTGTTAATGCGAAACCTTCTCCTGGCTCAGGACCTCCAGGAGGGTTTCGCAGAACCGGGGCAGGTCGTCGGGCTTGCGGCTGGTCACCAGGGTGGAGCCGTCCGAGGTGTCCACGACGACCTCCTGGTCCACCCACTCCGCGCCCGCGTTGCGCAGGTCGGTTTGCAGGCTGGGCCACGAGGTGACCCGGCGCCCGCGCACGACGTCGGCCTCGATCAGCGTCCACGGCGCGTGGCAGATCGCCGCGACCGGCTTGCCGGTGTCGAAGAACGTCTTGGTGAAGCGGACCGCGCCGGGGTCGGTGCGCAGGAAGTCCGGGTTCGCCACCCCGCCGGGCAGCACGAGCGCGGCGTAGTCGGCCGGGTCGGCGTCGGCGGTCGTCTTGTCCACCGGGAACGTGTCGGCCTTGTCCAGGTGGTTGAACGCCTGCACGGTGCCGCTGTCGGTGGAGACCAGCACGGGGGTGCCCCCGGCGTTCTCGACCGCCTTCCACGGCTCGGTCAGCTCGACCTGCTCGATGCCCTCGGGGGCCACGAGGAACGCGACCTTGCGGTCGGTGAGGGGCGACATGGTGCTCCTTCCGGTCGGGTTGTCCCAGAGGGGTTTCCCGACCGGGGGACGCTCAATCATCCGCGTAGGTCGGGGAAGTCGTCCTCGGTGAACTCGCCCGCGACCCGAGCGCCGGTCCCCGAGTGGGCGTCGCGCTCGCGCCCGCGCAGCTCGACGCGGCGGATCTTGCCGGAGATGGTCTTGGGCAGCTCGCCGAACTCCAGCCTGCGGATGCGCTTGTAGGGGGCCAACTGCTCGCGGGCGAAGGCCAGGATGGACCGGGCGGTGTCGGCGTCGGGCTCGTACCCGGCCGCCAGCACCACGTACGCCTTGGGCACCGACAGCCGGATCGGGTCCGGGGACGGCACCACGGCGGCCTCGGCCACGGCGGGGTGCTCGATCAGGGCGCTCTCCAGCTCGAACGGGGAGATCCGGTAGTCGGAGGCCTTGAACACGTCGTCGGCGCGGCCGACGTAGGTGATGTAGCCGTCCGCGTCGCGGGAACCGACGTCACCGGTGTGGTAGTGGCCGTCGCGCATGGACTCGGCGGTGCGCTCGTTGTCGTCGGCGTAGCCCACCATCAGCCCGACCGGCCGGGAGGCCAGCTCCACGCAGATCTCGCCCTCGTCGGCGAGGTCGCCGGTGGCCGGGTCGACCAGGGCGATGCGGAACCCGGGCAGCGGGCGGCCCATCGAGCCCGCCTTCACCGGCTGGCCGGGGGTGTTGGCGACCTGCACGCTGGTCTCGGTCTGGCCGAACCCGTCGCGGATGGTCACCCCCCACGCCCTCGACACCTGCTCGATCACCTCGGGGTTGAGCGGCTCCCCGGCCCCGACCACCTTCTGCGGCGGGGTCCGCAACTGGCTGAGGTCGGCCTGGATGAGCATCCGCCAGACGGTGGGCGGGGCGCAGAAGCTGGTGACCCCGCACCGGTCCATCTGCGACATCAGCGCGGTCGCGTCGAACCGGCTGTAGTTGTGGATGAACACGGTGGCCTCGGCGTTCCACGGCGCGAAGACGTTGCTCCAGGCGTGCTTGGCCCAGCCGGGCGAGGAGATGTTGAGGTGCACGTCGCCGGGGCGCAGGCCGATCCAGTACATGGTGGACAGGTGGCCCACCGGGTAGGACACGTGCGTGTGCTCGACCAGCTTGGGCCGGGCGGTGGTGCCGGAGGTGAAGTAGAGCAGCAGCGTGTCGTCCGCCCCGGTCGGCCCGTCCGGGGTGAACCGCGCGGGGGTCTCGGTCGAATCGGCGTAGGACTCCCACCCGTCGACCGGCTCCCCCACGGCGATGCGGGTGTAGTGGCCGGGCACGTCGTCGAACTTCGCGGTGTCGGCGGACCGGACCACCACGTGCTTGGCCAGCCCGCGGTCCACCCGGTCGCGCAGGTCGGCGGCGGCGAGCAGGGTGGTGGCCGGGATGATCACCGCCCCGAGCTTGATCGAGGCCAGGATGACCTCCCACAGCTCGCCCTGGTTGCCCAGCATCAGCACCAGCCGGTCGCCCCGCCGCACGCCGAGCCCGCGCAACCAGTTGGCCACCTGGTCCGAGCGGCGCGACAGCTCCGCGTAGGTCCACTTCCCCTCGGTGCCGTCCTCCTCGACGATCCACAGCGCGGGCCTGCTCGCGGTGGGCTCCTCGGCGGCCACGACGTCGAACCAGTCCAGCGCCCAGTTGAAGCTCGACGGTCGGGGCCACTCGAACCCGGCGCAGGCGCGGTCGTAGTCGTCGCCGTGCTCCAGCAGGAAGTCGCGGGCGGCACGGAACTCGTCGGTGGCCTGGCGCACGGTTCTGCTCCTCGTTGACTCGACAACCGCGATCGAGCCTGCCCTACCGGCGTGCCACCCGCCACTCCCCCGGCGTCAGGCGCCCTTGAACTCCGGCGGCCTGCGCTCCAGGAAGGCCTGCACCGCTTCGCCGAGGTCCTTGCTGGGGAGGAAGGCGGCGTTCCAGGCGGCGACGTAGCGCAGCCCGTCGGCGACGCGGCGGTCGCGCTCCTGGCCGAGGACGTCCTTGGTGCCCTGCACGACCAGCGGCGGGTTGGCGGCGATCTCGGCGGCGAGTTCACGGGCGGCGGCGAGGACCGCGGCCTGGTCGTCGTGGACGTCGTTGACCAGGCCGATGCGCTGGGCGCGGGCGGCGTCGATGTTCTTGCCGGTGAGCGCCAGTTCGCGCAGGTGGCCCTCGCCGATGATGCCGGAGAGGCGTTGCAGGCTGCCCAGGTCGGCGACGATGGCGACCTTGACCTCGCGGACGCTGAACTTGGCGTCGGCGCTGGCGATGCGGATGTCGGCGGCGGCGATGACGTCGACCCCGCCGCCGATGCACCAGCCGCTGACCGCGGCGATCACCGGTTTGCGGCAGGCGGCGATGGAGGTGACCGAGTCCTGGAGGCCGCGGATCTGGGTGAGGAAGTCGGTGCGCGGGCCCGCCAGCGAGTCGGCGCCGAGCAAGCCGCCCCAGGAGGACATCATCGCGGGCAGGTCGAGGCCGTAGGAGAAGTGCGGGCCGCTGCCGGTCAGCACGACCGCGCGGACCTCCGGGTCGGCGTCGAGTTCGCCGAACACCAGCGGCAGCTCCCGCCAGAAGTCGGGGCCCATGGCGTTGCCCTTGCCGGGGCCGAGCAGGGTGACTTCGGCGATGTGGTCGGCCACGTCGACCTTGAGCGAGACCAGGTTCTCCGTCATGGAACCAGTATTACCCATCGGTAACATCCAGACCAACCCCCCTTGCACCCGATCGAGTGACCCGAATGGCCGTGGGTCGTCGGGCCCGGCCGGTAAGTTGCGCACGCGAGCCAGAACGAGGGGAGCCCGGATGGCAAGCCAGAGCGTGATGTCCACGCCGATCTTCGACGAACTGCTGCGCGAGATGCGCGCGGGCGGCACCGAGGACGCGGCCGAGCAGCCCGAGGGGGAGACCGCCGCCGCCCCCCGGCCCGCCGCGCAACCGCCGCAGCCGCAGGCCCAGCCCGGCGGTCGGCGCAGGCGCGACTCGGACTGAGCTTCACCGGTCCCACGAAGCCCTACCGGCGGGTAACCTGAGCGGATGACCGTGGAGCGCGCGCACTCGTTCACCTTCGCCGGGCACACCCTGCGCTACACCGGGTTCGGCAGCGGGGACCGGCTGGTCGTGCTGACCCACGGCCAGCTCATGACCAGGACCATGCACGCCCCGCTGGCCAGGTCACTGGCCGCCGCCGGGTACCGGGTGGTCACCCTGGACCTGCTGGGGCACGGCGAGTCCGACCGCCCGACCGAGTCGTGGCGCTACTCCATGAGCACCTGGGCCACCCAGGTCGTCGGCCTGCTCGACCACCTGGGGGTCGAGCGCGCGGTCGTCGGCGGCACCTCGCTGGGCGCCAACGTCACCCTGGAGGTGGCGGTGGCCGCGCCGGAGCGGCTGCTCGGCGTGGTCGTGGAGATGCCGGTGCTGGACAACGCGATCGTGGCCGGGCTGCTGGCCTTCACCCCGCTGCTGTTCACCGCCCGGTTCCTGCCGCCCGCCGTGCGCGCGGTGGCCTGGCTGGCCGACCGGGTGCCGCGCGGGCACCAGTGGGTGGACACCGTGACCGAGACCCTGCGCCAGGAGCCCGCCGCGATGGCGGCGGCGGTGCACGGCATCTTCTTCGGGCGGATCGCCCCGCCCACCACGCTGCGCGCCGCGATCGCGGTCCCCGCACTGGTGATCGGGCACAAGCGCGACCCGATCCACCCCTTCGGCGACGCGCACATGCTGGCGGGCGAGCTGCCGGACGCGCGGTTCATCGAGGCGAGCAGCCCGGTCGAGCTGCGGTTCACCCCGAACCGGCTCACCACGGCGATCACCGGGTTCCTCGACGAGTGCTTCGCCGCGACCGGCGCCGCCACCGCCAGGGCGGAATGAGGCCGGGAATCCGGTTGGTCGGGATTTGACACCTCCCCCCGGTGCTGCACCAGACTCCGCGCATGGGGGGAAACGGGTTCTTCGCGCCGCTGCGCGAGGGGATGTTCCGCAGGCTGGCCATCGGCCGGGTCACCACGTTCGTCGGCAACGCGATCGCGCCGGTGGCGCTGGCGTTCGCCGTGCTGGACCTGACCGGGTCGGTGGTGGCGCTGGGGGTCGTGGTGGGGGCGCGGTCGATCGCCAACGTGGCGCTGCTGCTGCTCGGCGGGGTGCTGGCCGACCGGCTGCCCCGGTCGGTGATCCTGCAGGGCGCGAGCACGGCCGCGGCGGTGTCGCAGGCGCTGACCGCGGCGGCGGTGCTGCTCGGGTTCGCGTCGGTGCCGCTGCTGGTGGTGCTGAGCGTGGTCAACGGCGCGGTGTCGGCGGCGTCGCTGCCCGCCGCGTCGGCGCTGACCCCGCAGACCGTGCCGCCGGGGCTGGTGCGGCAGGCGAACGCGCTGGTGCGGATGGGCATCAACACCGCTGTGGTCACCGGGGCGTCGCTGGGCGGGATGCTCGCGGCGCTGGCCTCGCCGGGCTGGGCGATGGCGGTGGCGGCGGGGATCTTCGCGGTCGCGTCGCTGTTCTACGCGCGGGTCCGGGCACCGGAGATCGACGACGACGCCCCGACCCGGCCGTGGGCGGACCTGCGCGCCGGGTGGCGGGAGTTCACCGCCCGGTCCTGGGTGTGGTCGGTGGTCGCGGCGATGATGGTGATCAACGCGGCGGTGATCGGCGGGATGCAGGTGCTCGGGCCCTCGGTGGCCGACACCACCGTCGGCAGGCTCGCCTGGGGATTCGTGCTGGGCGCGCAGACCGTCGGCGCGCTGGTCGGCGGGGTGCTGGCGAGCCGGTGGCAGCCGCGGCGGGCACTGGTGTTCGGCACCGCGCTGGTGGCGGTGATGGCGCTGCCGCTGCTCACCCTGGCGCACGCGCCGCAGGTGGTGCCGCTGCTGGCGGCCAACTTCGTCGGCGGGTTCGCCGTGGAGCAGTTCGGCATCGCCTGGGACGTGGCGCTGCAGGAGAACGTGCCGCAGGACCACCTGGCCCGGGTCTACTCCTACGACGCGGCGGGGTCGTTCGTCGCCATCCCGATCGGGGAGATCGCGGTCGGGCCGCTGTCGCACCGCTTCGGCACGGCGCTGACGCTGAGCGGGCTCGCGGTCCTGGTCGTGCTCGCCGTGGCCGGCGCCCTGTGCTCACCGAGCCTGCGCGCCCTGACCCGGGGCGACGCGCGGCCGGTGCCCTGACGCTGCCCGGCAGCGCGCACACCGGCGGCGCGATGGGCTTCGCCGGGCCGGTTCCCGGTCGTCCACGTGCCCGGCTCGGCGCCTGCCCGGGTGACCGCCGGGCAGGCGCCCCGGGTCACTTGATGCCCGCCGCGTCCATGCCGCGGAGTTCGCGCTTGAGGTCGTGGATCTCGTCGCGGAGGCGGCCCGCGAGTTCGAACTGGAGGTCGCGGGCTGCGCCCATCATCTGGTCGGTGAGCTGCTGGACGAGGTCGGCGAGTTCGGCCCTGGGCATGGACTTGACGTCGCGCTCGCCGACGATGCCCGCGCTGCGGGTGCCGCCCTTCTCGCCCGCGGCGCGCTTGCCCCGGGAGGTGTTGCGGCCGGAGCCGCCGATCGGGACCGGCTCGTCGGCGTCCTCGACCTCGGTGAACACTCGGTCGAGGATGTCGTTGATCTTCTTGCGCAGCGGCTGGGGGTCCAGGCCGCGCTCGGTGTTGTAGGCGATCTGCTTGGCCCGGCGGCGGTTGGTCTCGTCGATGGCGTGGCGCATCGAGTCGGTGATCTTGTCGGCGTACATGTGGACCTGGCCGGAGACGTTGCGGGCGGCGCGGCCGATCGTCTGCACCAGGGAGGTGCCGCTGCGCAGGAAGCCCTCCTTGTCCGCGTCGAGGATCGCCACCAGGGAGACCTCGGGCAGGTCGAGGCCCTCGCGGAGCAGGTTGATGCCGATCAGCACGTCGTAGTCGCCCAGCCGCAACTGGCGGAGCAGTTCGATGCGGCGCAGCGTGTCGACCTCGGAGTGCAGGTAGCGGACGCGGATGCCCAGCTCCAGCAGGTAGTCGGTGAGGTCCTCGGCCATCTTCTTGGTCAGGGTGGTGACCAGGACCCGCTCGTCGCGCTCGGCGCGCTCGCGGATCTCGTGCACCAGGTCGTCGATCTGGCCCTCGGTGGGCTTGACGACGACCTCCGGGTCGAGCAGGCCGGTGGGGCGGATGACCTGCTCGACGAACTCACCGCCGGTCTGGCCCATCTCGTACGGGCCCGGGGTGGCCGACAGGTACACCGTCTGGCCGATCCGCTCGGCGAACTCCTCCCAGGTCAGCGGGCGGTTGTCCACCGCGCTGGGCAGCCGGAAGCCGAAGTCGACCAGGTTGCGCTTGCGGGACATGTCGCCCTCGTACATGCCGCCGATCTGCGGCACCGTCACGTGCGACTCGTCGATGACCAGCAGGAAGTCGTCCGGGAAGTAGTCGATCAGGGTGGCCGGGGCGGTGCCCGCGGCGCGGCCGTCGATGTGGCGGGAGTAGTTCTCGATGCCCGAGCAGAAGCCGACCTGGCGCATCATCTCCACGTCGTAGCTGGTGCGCATCCGCAGCCGCTGGGCCTCCAGCAGCTTGCCCTTGCCCTCCAGGTCCTTGAGCCGCTCCTCCAGCTCGGCCTCGATCGCCCCGATCGCCCGCTCCATCCGCTCCGGGCCCGCGACGTAGTGCGTGGCCGGGAAGATGCGCAGCTCGTCGCACTCTCGGACGATGTCGCCGGTGAGCGGGTGCAGGTAGTACAGCTTGTCCACCTCGTCGCCGAAGAACTCGACCCGGATGGCCAGCTCCTCGTACGCCGGGATGATCTCCACCGTGTCGCCGCGCACCCGGAAGGTGCCGCGGGCGAAGGCGATGTCGTTGCGCGTGTACTGCACGTCGACCAGGGCGCGCAGGAACGTGTCGCGCTCCACCTCGCCGCCGACGCTCAGCCCGATCGAGCGGTCCAGGTACGACTGCGGGGTGCCCAGGCCGTAGATGCACGACACCGACGCCACCACGATCACGTCCCGCCGCGACAGCAGGCTCATCGTCGCCGAGTGCCGCAGCCGCTCGACGTCGTCGTTGACCGAGGAGTCCTTCTCGATGTAGGTGTCGGTCTGCGCGATGTACGCCTCGGGCTGGTAGTAGTCGTAGTACGAGACGAAGTACTCGACCGCGTTGTCCGGGAAGAACTCGCGCAGCTCGTTGGCGAGCTGCGCGGCCAGCGTCTTGTTCGGCGCCATCACCAGGGTGGGCCGCTGCACCCGCTCGATCAGCCAGGCCGTCGTCGCCGACTTGCCGGTGCCGGTGGCGCCGAGCAGCACGGTGTCCTGCTCGCCGGCCCGGATGCGCTTCTCCAGCGCGTCGATGGCCGCGGGCTGGTCACCCGCGGGCGCGTAGTCGGCGACCATGCGGAACTTCCCGTCGGTGCGGGGGATGTCGCCGACGGGGCGGTGCTCGGAGTGGGCCAGGACTGGGTGCTCGGTCGCGAATGCCACGCCGACGAGGTTACGCCGGACCCCCGACAGAAACCGGGGCGCTCAGCAGGAGCAGTCGCAGCAGCCGCAGCAGTCACACCCGTCACCGCAACCGCAGTCGCCGCAATCGCAGCAGTCGCAGTCGCAGCGGTGGCAGAAGCCCTCCTTGGGCTCCCCGGTCCACGGGTCGTGGTACGGGTCCGCGCAGCACATCTGGCAGGTGCAGCACAGCGCGAGCGCCACGCCGCAGCCCGCGAGGGTGCCGCGCCGCCTGCCCCACTGGTGGCCGCCGTGCTTGCGCCCACCGCCGTGCTTGGGCGCCTTCGGGTCGCGCGGCGGCTGCCACCCCGGCGGGGCCTGCGGCGCCTGCCACCCGGGCGGCGGCTGGCCGTGCAGGTCGAGCCCCTGCCGGTCCAGCTCCAGGTGACCGAAGGTGCGCACCACGGCGGCGCCCAGCTCGTGCACGAGCAGCGCGTGCACCAGCTTGCCGTCGTCGAACTCGGCCTCCTTGAGCGCCAGCCGCACGCCGAGCACGGCGTCGTCGCACAGCCGCCGGGCCTCGGCGAGGGTGGTGCCGGTGGCGGCGAGCGGGTTCCAGGCGCCCGCGGCGGCGTCGGCGTCGAGGTCCTCGACCGCGTCGAGCAGGTGCGCGACCCGGCCGAACAGCCTGCCCGCCTCGCGCAGCGGCGCCTCGTTGCCGGGGCGGCCGGTCAGCACGGCGGTGTGGGCGAACGCGGCGGCGGTGGCGGTCTCGGTCGGCTCGGTGGCCAGCAGCACCGACGACCCGGTCAGCAGGCTCGACTCCAGTTCGCCCTGGCGGCCGACGGCGTCGAGCAGGACCGCGGTGCCGAAGCCGATCCGCTCGCCGGTCAGCTCGCCCTGGCGCGCCCAGCGCGCGGCCACCTTCCGCGCCACCCCGGCGACCGGGCGGCGGCGGAACGGCCCGTCGCCGTCGGCGACGTGGTCGTCGACCTTCGCCGAGGCCAGCACCAGCGACACCGCCGCGGCCAGCTTGGCGCCCGCACCCTCGGCGACCGGCGCCGAGCGCATCCCGCGCAGCGGGCAGGGCCCGGCCACCCGCCGCCCGCCCACCGCGGCCGACTGGGCCTCGACCAGGGCGGAGATCGCCAGGCCGTCGTAGTTGGTGACGGTGCGGGCCAGTTGCCCGTGGTCGTCGCGCAGCGCCAGGCACAGCCCGCACAGGTGGGCCATCCAGGAGGTGCGCAGCACCGGTGAGAGCCGGTGCCTGCACGGCCTGAGGATTCCGAACACGCTGGTGACCCCTCACCTCGTCGCTGCCGAACGGCGCCGGAGCATAGCGGCGATCACCCGTTCGGCGGCACGGAACCAGCCAAAAAGACTGGGCCTCGACCTGGCCGCGTGGGCACGATGGCGGTATGGCCCGCACCCGCCCGGTCCCCGTCCCCGCCGCCCGCCGGGACGACCGCCAGCACGAGGTCCACCCGCCCAAGGTCGAGCTGTTCGACCCGGCGGCGCGGACGAACACCGACCCGAAGGGTTTCGTGCGGGCGGTCGACGCCTACCGCGAGACGCCGGAGGGGCTGTTCATGGCCCGCCCAGTCGACGGGCACCCCCGGATCGCCTACTTCCAGTCGCTGCTGCTGCCGGAACTCGGCCTGCGGGTGTCGAAGTGGCGACCGCGGCCGGGGGTCGACCTGGGGCACGACTTCTACCTCGACGTCGTGGACATCTCGGTCGACGACCGGTCGGCCTGGCGCACTGTCGATCTTTATCTGGACGTGCTCGTGCGGACCGGGCGGGATGTGCGGGTGGAGGACACCGATGAACTGCTGGCCGCATTCCGCACCGGGCTGCTTGACTCGTCCACCGTTCAACGAGCAATGGAACGCACATACCGCGCGGTCGACGGTATAGCCCATTCGAGTTATGATGTGGATGCGTGGCTGGTCACGCTGGGTATCACGCCTCCCTGGATCGATCGAACTCGTTAGTGTTCGAGCGCCGTTAAAGTCAACAGAGAGTGGCGTCGAATCGCGTAAATTGGCTCGAAAGAGACCTTCGCGGGTACGAGTCGTGACATAACAAAATGATTCCGGCAATGGCCTCCCGGAAACGCGCCGCTACGCTCAGGCCCGTGGGCACGGTCATCACACCGCAGCTTGTCGACATCGTCGACACGGCCACCGCGGTACGCAGCTTCTCGTCGGGGACGGCGCACGGGTTGCGCGTCTGCCAGGTCGAACGGTGGGGGTTGCGGATGGAGTACACCACTCCGGACGACCCGTTCTCCGACACCGAGATCACCTGGCTGCTGCCGGACCTCAACCTCCGGCTCACCCAGCAGAAACCCCGCTCCCGGCACGCCAAGGGCGGCCCGAGCGTGCTCACCGCCGTCCGCGTGCTGCGCGACGGCCGCTACTGGCGCACCACCGACCTGCTGCTCGGCCTGGCCGCCCCCGGCGGCACCACGGCCCGCATCGTCCGCTCGGAGGAGTTCGCCGCCGCCGTCGGGGGCCAGGTCCTCCGCGTCGGCGACGCCGACCTGGCGATGTGCACCGTCCACAAGACGCTGGAGGAGCTGAGCCGCGTCCGCCACGACCTGTCGTCGTGGCTGGCCCACAAGCACATCTTCGAGGTCTGGCCGCCGTACTAGGCCCGGCTGGGCGCGGCGGGTCAGCGCTTGGGCGCGCGCCAGTAACCGCAGAAGACGATGTCCTCCTTCGGCACGCCCGCCCGCACCCAGTGCCGCCGCAGCCCGGTCGCCAGCCCCGATTCCCCCACCACCCACCCGTAGAACCGGCCGGTGGGCACCGGCAGCGCCTCGGCGGCGGCGAGCGCGGCCCGCCCGGGGACCGCGTGCGGGTCGGCGCGCACGACCCAGGTGACCTCGACCCCGGTGGGTGCGGTCACCTCCTGCCGATCCTCGGCCGCCCCGACCTCGATCACCGCGCGACCGGTCGCGCCCGCATCCAGCGACGCCAGGACACCCGCCACCGCGGGCAGCCCGGACTCGTCGGCCACCAGCACGAACTCCCGGGTCGACGGCGGCGGCGTGAAGCTGATCCCCTCGTCGATGATGGCCACCCGGTCGCCCACCGCGCAGTTCCCGGCCCACGTCCCGGCGGGCCCGTCCCCGTGCACGACGAAGTCGACGTCCAGTTCGGGCCCCTCGGCGCGGTGGGCCCGGACGGTGTAGTTGCGCACGATCGGCCGGGAGGTCTTCGAGGTGGTCAGCAGCCGGACGTACGACGCGGCGGTCAGCCGGTCGGGGACCTTCGACAGCGAGTCGTCCGACACCGGGATGAACAGGCGGAACCACTGGTCGAAGCCCATCGGGGTGAAGCGGGCGAGGTCGGCGCCGCCGAAGGTGACCCGGACGAACCCGGGTGAGATCCGGGTGCTGCGCAGCACGCCCAAGGTCAGCGGCTCCGCGTTCGCGGGCTTGACCCGATTCGCGGCCATGTTGGTCCTCGCCATGCGCAGACTCTAAAGTACGGTGCCTAACTTAGAAAGGGACGAGTTGGATGTCACTGCCGAAACGCGCCAAGACCGGCGGCCGCACGGCGCAGGTTTCCCCGGGCGGCATCGTCGCCGCGGGCGTGCGCGTCGGGCTGGCCGGGCTCACCGTGCAGGCGGTGGCAGCTGAGCTGGGGGTCACCAGCACGGCCGTCTACCGGCGGGTGCCGAGCAGGCAGGCGCTGGAGCGGCTGGTCGGTGAGGCGGTGCTGGCCGAACTGGTGATCACCGACGACCCGACCCGGTCGGCGGCCGAGCACCTGGTGACCTTCGCCGCCGAACTGCGCGCGTTCACCCTGGCCCGCCCCGGGGCGGCGGCCTACTTCCAGCGGGTCTTCCCGCGCGGTGCGTCCGGGGTCCGCCTGCTGGAGGCCGAGGTGGCGGCCCTGGGCGCCCGCGGTTACGCACCCGAGGCGGCGGTGGTGCTCAGCAGCGCGGTCGCCCGCACCGCGCTCGGCCACGCCGCCGCGCAGGAGGCCAGGGAGGCGGCGGCCGCGGCGAACCCGGGAGCGGTGGAGGCGGAGGTCGACGCCGCGCTCGCGGCGGTGGCGTCCTCGCTCGTGCTGGCCGCCGCGCACGCCCGGATTCCGCCCACGTCCGAGGAGCGGCAGTTCCACCTGCTGATGACCGCGACAGTCGCCGGGCTGCTGGCCACCCTGCCGCCGGGCCGCCCGCTCAGCGAGGTGCTGCCCGGGTGATCAGGGGGTCCAGCCCGTCCGCTCGGCCCACTCCTCCGCGCGCACGTACGCCTCGGTGAACCAGGGGACCTTGGCGTCCCCGTAGGCCGGGATCTCGGTGGCCTCCTCGGCCAGCTCGCGCTTGAGCGCCTCGTACTCGGCCCGCGCCCGCGCGTCGGCGCGCAGCCAGGCCGGGAACAGCAGGGCGTAGCGCTGGTTCGGTCGCCCCGCCTCCCGGACGTGGATGTTGACCCAGCGGCCGGGGTCGGTGTCGACGTGGACGCGCTTGCGCCAGTGCGCGGGGTCGGGGTCGTCACCGTACGGACTGTCCTCCAGGACCCCCTCCGCGAGGGGGAAGCCCGCGCCAGCCAGGGCTTCGGACAACCCGTCGACGGCGTCGAGGTCGGGAACGGTGATCTGGAAGTCGAGGATGTCCTTGGCGGCGAGGCCGGGGACCGCGGTGGAGCCGATGTGGTCGACCCGCACCGCCCGCTCCCCCGCGGCCAGCCGCAGCCGGGCCAGCACCCGCTCGGCCTGCGCGGGCCAGGTGGGGTCGTACTCGACGATGCGCGGGGCGCCGCGGTTGTCGTGGCGGTGCAGGCGGACGTTGCTCTCGTAGCGGACCAGCCGGTCGGCCCACAGCGCGTCGACCGCGGCGAGGACGACGTCCTGCGGGCCGGAGTTGTCCAGCCACACGTCGGCCGCGGCGCGGCGGTCGGCCTCGGTGGCCTGGGCGGCGATCCGGTTGCGGGCGTCGGCCTCGGGCAGGCCGCGGGAGTGGACCAGCCGGTGCACCCGCTCCTCGACCGGGGCGTCCACCACGATCACCAGGTGGTAGAGCGCGCCCATCCGGTTCTCCACCAGCAGCGGCACGTCGTGCACGACCACGGCGGTGTCCGGGGCGGCGGCGACCAGCTCGGCGGTCCGGGCGCCGACGCGCGGGTGCACGATGGCGTTCAGCTTCGCCCGGGAGGCGTCGTCGGTGAAGGCGATGGCGGCCAGCGCGGGCCGGTCGAGGGCACCGTCGGCGGTGAGGATTCCGTCGCCGAAGGCCGCGACGAGGTCGCGCAGGCCGTCGGTGCCGGGTTCGACGACCTCGCGGGCGATCCGGTCGGCGTCGACCACGAAGGCGCCGTGCTCGGCGAGCCTGGTGGCGACGGTGGACTTGCCGGAACCGATTCCCCCGGTGAGGCCTACGCGCAGCATGGGCCGATTGTGTCAGGGGCCGTCCGGCGGTCTCGCGCCACACGGCGAGGAAAGCCGGGAGCCCCCGAACCTGGACAGGTTCGGGGGCTCCCGGGGAGAGAAAGTGCCTGGCTAGCTCACACGCCGCCCGACAGCTTCTCGCGGAGGGCCGCGAGCTGCTCGTCACTGGCGAGGGTGCCGCCCGACTGGGCGGGCTTCTCGGCACCGGCCGAGGAGTAGCTCTGCTCGCCCCCGCTGCCACCGGTGGCAGCGGCGATGACACCCTCGGCCTCGGCGGCGGCGTCCGCCTCCGCAGCCTTGACGATCTGCTTCATGTGCTGCTCGTAGCGGGCGTGCGCCTCGGCGTACTGGCGCTCCCACTCCTCGCGCTGCTTCTCGAAGCCTTCCTGCCAGTCCTGGGTGTCCGGGTCGAAGCCCTCGGGGTAGATGTAGTTCCCCTCGGCGTCGTACTCGGCGGCCATGCCGTACTGGGTGGGGTCGAACTCGGTCTCGGCGGTGAAGCCCTCGTTCGCCTGCTTGAGCGACAGCGAGATGCGACGGCGCTCGAGGTCGATGTCGATGACCTTGACCATGACGTCGTTGCCGACCTGCACGACCTGCTCCGGGATCTCCACGTGGCGCTCGGCCAGCTCGGAGATGTGGACCAGGCCCTCGATGCCCTCGTCCACCCGGACGAACGCGCCGAACGGGACGAGCTTGGTGACCTTGCCCGGCACGATCTGGCCGATCGCGTGGGTGCGGGCGAACTGGCGCCACGGGTCTTCCTGCGTCGCCTTGAGCGACAGCGACACGCGCTCGCGCTCCATGTCGACGTCGAGGACCTCGACGGTGACCTCCTGGCCGACCTCGACGACCTCGGAGGGGTGGTCGATGTGCTTCCAGGACAGCTCCGAGACGTGCACCAGGCCGTCGACGCCACCGAGGTCCACGAAGGCACCGAAGTTGACGATCGAGGACACGACGCCCTTGCGGACCTGGCCCTTCTGGAGCTGGTTGAGGAACTCGCTGCGGACCTCGGACTGGGTCTGCTCCAGCCACGCGCGGCGGGACAGGACCACGTTGTTGCGGTTCTTGTCCAGCTCGATGATCTTCGCTTCGAGCTCGCGGCCGACGTAGGGCTGCAGGTCGCGCACGCGGCGCATCTCGACCAGCGACGCGGGCAGGAAGCCGCGGAGGCCGATGTCGAGGATGAGGCCACCCTTGACGACCTCGATGACCGTGCCCTTGACCGGCTCGTCCGACTCCTTGAGCGCCTCGATCGTGCCCCAGGCGCGCTCGTACTGCGCGCGCTTCTTGGACAGGATCAGACGGCCCTCCTTGTCCTCCTTCTGGAGAACGAGGGCCTCGACCTCGTCACCGACACTGACCACGTCGGCGGGATCGACATCGTGCTTGATCGACAGCTCGCGCGAGGGGATGACGCCCTCGGTCTTGTAGCCGATGTCGAGCAGGACCTCGTCCCGGTCGACCTTGACGATCGTGCCCTCAACGATGTCGCCGTCGTTGAAGTACTTGATCGTCGCATCGATCGCGGCGAGGAACTCCTCCTCGGACGCGAAGTCGTTGATGGCGACCTGCGGCCTCGACGAGGAGGCGGCGGGGACAATGGTGGTGTCGGTGGACATTGGGTAGGTGGCTCCGGTACGGATTGGGGGTCGCTGGGCTTGGTGCTGTTCGTCGTGTAGCTCGTGTGGCGCAGCGGATCACGGCCGCCGACTTACACCCCACGAGCAGGACATACTCCGGACAACACACGCCACCGCCGGTGCATTCCGGGCTTGGAGAAAGACCGGTCGAGCCTGGTGGGAAGCGCGATACCACTGCGTGGATGTATCCTACGCGGCCCGGCGGGGCACGGGCAAACCCGGGTACCTCGAACGGCCGTGGTCAGCGCCCTGCTGCCACCATGCCCCGGTGACGAGTGAGACCAGCGCCGAGGCGGTCCTGGGCACCACCGGCGTCGCCAGGGTGGCGGTGGGCTCCGCCGCCTCCGTCGCGGCGAACATCGCCTGGTGGGACGCCGACGCCGACGACTACCACGCCGAGCACGGCGAGTTCCTGGGCGTGGCCGACTTCATGTGGTGCCCGGAGTCGCTGCGCGAGGAGGACGCGAACCTCCTCGGCGACGTGGCGGACCGCGACGTGCTGGAGGTCGGCTGCGGCTCGGCGCCCTGCGCGCGCTGGCTGCGCGAGCGCGGCGCCAGGGTGGTCGGCATCGACCTGTCGGCCGGGATGCTGCGCTACGGCCGGGCAGCGAACCAGGCCACCGGCATCGACGTTCCGCTGATCAGGGGCAACGCCGAGCGGCTGCCGTTCCGGACCGGCTCGTTCGACCTGGCCTGCTCGGCGTTCGGCGCGGTGCCGTTCGTCGCCGACGTGGCGGGCACGTTCGCCGAGGTGGCCAGGGTGCTGCGGCCGGGCGGTACGTGGACGTTCGCGGTCACCCACCCGATGCGGTGGATCTTCCCGGACGACCCGGGCCCCGGCGGGCTCACCGTGACCGGCTCCTACTTCGACCGCACCCCGTACGTGGAGGTCGACGAGCACGGCACCCCCACCTACGTCGAGCACCACCGCACCCTCGGCGACTACGTGCGCGCGCTGACCGCCGCCGGGTTCACCCTGTTCGACCTGGTGGAGCCGGAGTGGCCGGAGGGGCACACCCAGGAGTGGGGCCAGTGGAGCCCGCTGCGCGGCGAGCGCTTCCCCGGCACGGCGATCTTCCGCTGCCGCCGGTGACCGGTCCGCTGCTGGCCGCCCAGTCGACCCGGTTCGCGGGCCTGGACCCGCTGCTGCCCGCCGCGGTGGCACCGCCGGACGGCGAGGCGCTGGTCGCGGCGCTGCCCGACGGCGAGCGGGTGGCGGCGGTGCTGACCAGGACCGAGCACGGGCCGGGCACGGCACCGGCGCTGTGGTCGGCGCTGGACGTGCGGGAACTGCACCCGCTGCTGGGCGCGGCGCCCGGGGCGGCCCTGGACGTGCTGCTGCGCCGCTGGGCGGCAGTGCTGGAGCGGGCCGCGCCGGGACCGGACTCCTCGTGCGTGGTGACCTGGCCCAGCCGCGACGTGTCGGCGGCGGAAGCGTTGCTGGCACACGGTTTCGTGCCGCTGTCGGTGCTCGCGGTGCGCGTGGGCCCGACACCGGGGGCCCGGCCGTCCGCGGTCACCGTGCGCCGGGCGAGCGCGGCGGACCTGGACTTCCTGGTGGACTCCGCGGTGGCGGAGGTCGAGTACTCGTCCCGGGTCGGCGGGGCGGTCCTGCGACCGCGGACGCGGGCGGTCAAGCGGGCGGCGCTGCGGGTGCACCTGGCGCAGGAGGACCCGGTGTGGCTGGCCGAGCGCGGCGGCGAACCGGTCGGGCACGCGGAGGGTTGGCAGACGGTGTCCGCGCCCGGGTCCTGGGCGGAGACCCGGGTGCGGCACGGGCGGTGGGGGTACCTGAACTGCCTGTCGGTGGTGCCGTCGGCGCGGGGGACGGGGGTCGGGCGAGCGCTGGCGGACGCGGCGCACGCCGATCTGCTGTCGGGGGGTGCGGTGGGGATGTTCCTGTACTACAACCCGCCGAACCCGTTGTCGCCGGTGTTCTGGGCGCGGCAGGGGTACCGGCCGCTGTGGACGGTGTGGGAGCTGCGGCCCGCGACGGCGCTGCGCTAGGTCGCGTTCACAGCCCGGTCTTGTCGTGGGTGGTGCCCGGCTGGGTGGATGTGCTCGGCTCGGCCGTGCCCCTGTTCAAAACCCGGTTGTTTGTGGTCGGTGCCCGGCTGGGTGGATGTGTTTGGCCGGGGCCCCTATGGCGATCATGTGCTCCAGTGCGTCAGGTGGGGCTGAAAAGATGCCCCACCGCCCAGGCAGGCTGTCACATGATCGCCACCCCCGGCCAAACACATCCACCCACCCGGGCAGTTGGCTCGCCGGGCCGGCAGTTTCGGGGGCGGTCGGCTGGCCGAGCACCTCCACCCACCCGCCCACCCACGCATCCGCTTGGCCAGGCCGGCGATTTTCGGGGTGGCTGATTGGGCCGCTGCGCCGGTAGGGGTCGGGGTGGCTGGCCGCAGGTTCGCGGGTGGACTTGGCGCACCTCGCGGGCGGACGTATCCCGGATCACCCCATCGTGGTTTGCCTCCGGCTGCTGCGCGGCGCACTATTTGAACTGACCAGTCAGTTCACATGGAGGCGACATGCGGGTGCGGGCCGAACGGGTGGCCGTGACCGGGGCGCACGGGCCGCTGGTGGCGGCGACCTCGCTGGAGGTCGGGCCGGGGCAGTTGGCGGTGGTGGCGGGTGAGCCGAACGACGGGCACACCGCATTCGGGCTGGTGCTGACCGGCAGGCTCGCCCCCTCGGCGGGCACGGTCGAGCCTGACGCGTCCCGGCTGCGCGCGCACTCCGCGCTCGTCGATGCCCCCGGGGTGAGTGAACCGGAACCGGCTCTGCGGGTCGCCGACGTGGTGGCCGAGGAGTTGGCGTTGGCGGGGCGCCGGGACCGGCGGGCGGACGTGGCCGGGGTGCTGGCCCGGTACGGGCTGGACGCCGACACCCGCTTCGAGGCCGTCGCCCCCGCTGCCCGCACCGCGCTGCTGGCCGGGTTGGCCGCCGAACGCCCCGGCGTCGAGCTGCTGGTCCTGGACACGCCCGACCGGCACAGCAGCGACCACCGCACCTGGTGGGAGACCGCGCTGAGCCTGGCACGGGGTGGGCTCGCCGTGGTCGTGCTCTGCGGCGCGGGGACCGCCCGCGAGCTGCCCCACCCCTGCGCCCGGCTCGGCTCGTCGGACCAGCCCACCCCCCTCGACACCGCGCCGCCCCTGGAGACGACACCGTGAGCACCTTCCGCCTCGCCCGCACCGAGCTGCGCCGCATCACCTCCGGCACCCTGCCCAGGCTGGCCGTGCTGGCGCTGGTGCTCGTGCCGCTGCTCTACGGGTCGCTGTACCTCTACGCCAACGCCGACCCGTACGACCGGCTGGACAACATCCCGGCGGCCCTGGTCGTCGCCGACACCGGTACCACAGCCGCCGACGGCACCCGGCTCGACGCGGGCCGGAAGGTGGCCGACAAGCTCAAGGACTCCGGGGCGTTCCAGTGGCACGAGGTGGGCGCCGCCGACGCCGAGGCGGGGGTGCGCGACGGGCGGTACACGTTCTCGATGACCCTGCCCGCGGACTTCTCCGCCGCGCTGGCGTCCAGCTCCGCGCTGACCCCGCGGCAGGGGATGATCACGGTGACCACCAACGACGCCAACAACTACCTGGTCGGCACGATCGCCGACCGGGTGGTCAGCGAGGTGCGCCAATCGGTGGCCAGCGAGGTCGGGACCGAGGCGGCGGAGAAGTTCCTGGTCGGCTTCGGCACGGTCTACCAGCGCACCCTGGAGGCCGCGAACGGCGCGGGGCAGCTCAGCGACGGCGCGGCCAAGGCCGTGGACGGCGTTGGCAAGCTGGATTCCGGGCAGCGCCAACTGCTCAGCGGCGCCCAGCAGCTCGCCGACGGCTCCGGCACCGCCGCCGACGGCGCGCGCACCCTGGCCGACGGTCTCGGCACGCTCAAGGACAAAACGGGCGAATTGCCCGCGCAGACAGCAAAACTGGCCGACGGCGCCCGGCAGGTGGCCGCCGGCAACGAGAAGGTCGCCGCCACCGGCGAGGAGGTCGCCACCCTCGCCCAGGGCCTGGTGGACCGGCTCGACGGCGCGGAGCAGGACATCGCCGCCCGGCTGCGCGCCGCCGGGTTGCCCGAGGAGCAGGTGCAGCAGACCATCACCACCCTGCGCGGGCTGCGCACGCCGATCGACCAGGCGAACGGCCGAGTGCAAAGCGCCACCGGCGAATTGCGCACACTGGCCGACGGCGCCAAGCAGGTCGCCGACGGGGCGGGCGCGCTCGCCGCCGCCACCCCCGCCCTCACCGACGGGATCGCGCGGGCGGCGAGCGGGAGTCGGGAACTCGCCACCGGGACCTCGACCTTGCACGAAGGTGCGGTGAAACTGCGCTCCGGTGAGCAAACCGCGGTCGACGGCACCGCGGAACTGGCCTCGGGCACGCGTTCCCTCGCCGACGGCGCGACACGGTTGCGCGACGGGCTCACCGCCGGTCTGGACCAAATCCCGCACCCGGATGACAACACCCGCGACAGCACCGCCCGCACCATCGGCGACCCGGTCTCCGTGCGCACGGTGGGCGAGAACAGCGCGGGCAGCTACGGCGCGGGACTGGCCCCGTTCTTCCTCGGCCTGGCAACGTGGATCGGCGCGTTCGTGCTGTTCCTGTTGGTGCGCCCGCTGTCCGCGCGCGCCCTCGCCGCGGGCCACTCCCCCGTGCGCACCGCCCTGGCCGGGTGGCTCACCCCGGCCGCGCTGGGCGTGGCGCAGGTCGTGGTGATGTACGCGGTGGTCACCACGCTCATCGGCATCCACCCGGCGAACCCGTTGGCCACACTGGGATTCCTGGTGCTGACCTCGCTCGCGTTCGTGTCGGTGGTGCACGCGCTCAACGCGTTCCTCGGACCGGTCGGGAAGTTCGTGGCGCTCGTGGTCTTGATTCTCCAGCTCATCAGTGCAGGGGGCACATTTCCGTGGCAGACGCTGCCGGAAACGTTGCTGCCGCTACACAAAGTGCTCCCGATGGGTTACGTCGTCGACGGACTGCGGCATCTGCTCTACGGTGGTCCCCTGTCCGGGCTCGGCGTCGACGTGGGCGTCCTCGCGGTGTACCTGATCGGAGGGCTGGTGATCACGACGGTGGCGGCGCGCAGGCAGCGGGTGTGGACGGCGGGCAGGTTGCGACCGGAGTTGGTGCTGTGAGCGCGAGACCGGCGCGGACCGGCGCCACCAAGCAGAAGTTGTTCGACGCCACGCTGAACCTCGCGGGCAGCCGCGGCATGGTCGGCCTCACCGTCGACGAGATCGCGGCCGAGGCGGGCGTGGCCAAGGGAACGGTCTACTACAACTTCGGCAGCAAGGACGGCCTCATCGACGCCCTGCTCCGCTACGGCGTCGACCTGCTCGCCGCGCGCCTGCGCACCGCCGAGACCGCCGTCGGCCCCCTCGACACGGTCCACGACCTCGTCGACGGGATGCTCGCCTTCTTCGCCGAGTACCCGACGTTCGCGCAACTGCTGGTGAGCGAATTGTGGCGCACCCCCGGCCAGTGGCACCAGACCCTGGCCCTGCTGCGCGAGGAGGTCACCAGCATCATCCGCGCCCAACTCCAGCGCCTGGAGGACGCGGGCGACCTGCCCGAGGGCGTCCGCGTCCGCACGGCGGCGGCGTCGCTGTTCGGCACGGTCCTGGTCGTCGCCCTGGACTGGCAGGTCTTCGAACCCGACCAGAGCCGCGACGAGGTCCGCGAGTCGGTGTTGCTGCTGGTGCGCGGCCTGCGCGGCAGGGTCTGACGGCCGCGCCGGTGACCGCGCCCCTCAGACGCTCGTGTACCCGCCGTCGATGAACCACTCGGCACCGTTGACGTAGGTGGCGGTGTCCGAGGCCAGGAGCAGGGCCGCTGACGCGACCTCGTCGGGGTCGCCGAGCCTGCCCGCGGGCAGCACGTCCTCGAACATCGCGACGAAGTCGTCCCGCTGGTCCTCGGAGACGACGCCGAGCAGGCCGGGGGTCCGGATCGGCCCCGGGCTCAGCACGTTGACCCGGAAACCATTCTCCCGCGCGTTGAGCGTCCAGCTACGGGCGAAGTTGCGCAGCGCCGCCTTGGTCGCGCCGTAGACCTCCATGCCCCGGTCGGGGCGCGTGGACGTGCTCGACCCGATGAGGATCACCGAGGCCCCCCGCGACAGGAGGGGCATCGCCTTCTGCACCCCGAACACCGCGCCCTTCACGTTCGTGGCGAACATGCTGTCGAACTGCTCCTCGGTGATGTCCCCCAGGACAGCGGGCACCGCGCCACCCGCGTTGGCCACCAGGACGTCGATCCGACCCGACCGCTGCATGACGACCTCGTAGAGGGCGTCGAGCTCGGCCAGGTTCCCCACGTCGCACCGCACCGCGACGGCCCGCGGCCCCAGCTCCGCGGCCGCCGCGTCGATCTGGGCCTGCCTGCGGCCGGTGATGTAGACCAGCGCGCCCTCGGCGATGAACCGCCGGGCGATGGCCAGCCCGATCCCGCTCGTCCCACCGGTGACCACGGCCACCTTGTCGTCCAGGAGTCCACTCATCGCCCGATCGCCCACTCTCGTCGAAGCCCAATATTGGAATGAATCGTCCACAACGTAGCGACTTATGGACGATGCAGTCAAGAACGGCTAGGCTGCGGGGGTGCCGAGGCCGAGGGAATTCGACGAGCAGAGCGTGCTCAACGCGGCACGCGACCAGTTTTGGGCGACCGGCTTCGCGGGCACCAGCATGGACTCGATCGCGGCGGCCACCGGCCTGGGCAAGGGCAGCCTGTACGGGGCGTTCGGCGGCAAGCGCGAACTCTTCCACCGCGTGTTCGACGACCACTGCACCGCAGCGATCGACTCGGCGAACCACCGCCTGGGCGGTGACGACGGGCAGGCGTTCGCGCGGCTCACCGCCTACCTGCTGGACCACGCCACCGCCTGCGCCGAGCCCAGCCACCGCGGCTGCCTGCTGGCCAAGGGCACCGCGGAACTGTCCGAGCACGACGAGGTGGTCTCGGCCCGCGCGCGGAAGACCTTCGAGAGCATCAACCAGGCCATCACCGCCGACCTCGAAGCCTGCCAGCGCAACGGCGACATCGACCCTGCCGCCGACGCACGGCGACTCGCGGGCCTGCTGCTGACTGTCCACCGCGGCATCGAAGCCCTCGGCAAGGCCGGGACCGACGGGAGCACCCTGCGCGGCATCACGGAGACAGCCCTGGCCCACCTCCCGCGCCCATCCCGGTAGCGCAGACAGCCCTGCGTTCAGCCGGCGCGTACCGCCTGCGAGCAGGCGTCAGGCGTCCAGTTCCGCTCGGATCAGGGTGTCGAGTCGGTGCCACGCCGGGGAGGAGGCGTTGACGGCTCCCTGGATCAAGACCGGGATCTCGGAACCGGAGTCGGGTGCGGGCAGATCGGTTCCGTAGCGGTCGCGGGTGGCGTCGGCGATGCGGCGGGCGAGGGTGTCGATGCGGGGCGGATCGTCTTCGTCGACACCCCGACGTGACCGGCGAGCTGTCCGATGGTGAGCACCCGACCATGTTCGCACTTGACCTTGCCCCGGGGGCAGGGGTGCAGCATGGCGCCATGGCAACTGCGAACTTCGACCGGGAAACCCTGCGCGCCCTGGCCGACGAGAGCAACGAGACCGCCCTGGATCGGCTGGCCGACCTCGTCGAGGCCCGCGTGGACCTCGACGAGCTGAGCGAACTGCTGGATGAGGGGTGCGTGCACGCCGGGCACCTGCTCACCCGGCGCGCGGTCGCGGCGGGTGACCTGCTCGAGCTGCACCGGATCTCGGATGCCGGGTGTGACGAGGCGGGGGCGGAGCTGGAACGGCTGCTGTCAGCACCCGGGGTCAGGAGGCGGCGAGCAGGCGGGGCAGGCCGACCTGGTGGACACCCGGGAGCCTGCCCGCGGTGGCCCGGTCGACGGTGGTGACGACGGCGTCGGTGATTTCCGGGGCGGTGAGCCAGCGGGTGCGGCCCGCGTAGTCGACGACGCCGAGCAGGACCTGGTGGGTGGGGTGGCCCGGGATGTCTTCGGTGTGCGCGGAGGAGCCGCTGTGGATCTCCACGATCGGGGCACCCTCGGCCAGCAGCGGGGTGACGGTGGCGGCCATCTGCCCGTGCAGGCCGCCGTGGGCCCAGACGACGAGTAGGTCGGCGGGGCCGTCGAGGGCTGTGGTGAGGCGGTCGCCCAGGTGGGGGTCCGGGTCGGACCAGTCGGCGGGTACCCACCGGGCCGCGCGGGTGCGGGTGGTGACCGGGTCGGTGCGGCGGCTGGCCAGGACCACCCGCCAACCATGGTCGGCCAGGTCCGCCGCGGTACCGCTGAGCAGCCCGGTTCCGCCGATCACCAATGCCCGCATGACTGCCTCCTCCACGTTGAGTGCAGGTGGGTTACCCAGCGTGGTGCGTGCTCAATCCTTCGGGGTGTACTTTTCCTCGTGGATGACCTCCGCGAGGGGCATCCGTGAGCGCCAGCCGTGCCGCTCCAGGTCGGGCACCTCCCGCAGGCCCGCGACCGGGCCGAGGCACAGCCAGGCCACCGGGCGCACGTGCGCGGGCATGCCGAGCAGGTCGCGCAGGAACTCCTCGCGGTAGAAGCTGACCCAGCCCACGCCCAGGCCCTCGGCGGTCGCGGCCAGCCACAGGTTCTGGATGGCCAGGCACACCGAGTACAGCCCGGCGTCGGCGATGGCGTGCCTGCCCAACACGGCCGGTGAGCCGCGCTCCGGGTCGTAGCCCACCACCACCGACAGCGTCGACTCCAGGATGCCGTCGATCTTGATCCGGTCGAAGGTCGCGGCGCGCTCCCCGCTGAGCCCGGCGGCGAACCGGGCCCGCTCGGTGTGCACGTGCCGGTGGAACTCGGCCCTGGTGCCGGGGTCGCGCACCAGCACGAAGTCCCACGGCTGGGTCATCCCGACGCTGGGCGCGGCGTGCGCGGCGGAGAGCACCCGGTGCAGGGTCTCCTCGTCCAGCGGTGCGCCGGTGAACTCCGCGCGCACGTCCCTGCGCCTGCCGATGGCCTCGTATACGTCCACAAGGGTGAGCTTATTTCACCTGTCGGTGGACCTACCGGGTGCGCTGGGTGAGGCTGAACCAGTTGCCCGAGTCGTCGCGGAACGGGGCCTCGATGCCGTAGGGGCGCTCGGTCGGCTCGGACATGAACACCACCCCGCGCTCGGACCACTCCCGGTGGGTCTTGTGGCAGTCGTCGGTCCACATGGCACCGGGGCCCAGCGCGCCCTTGGCGACCAGCGCCCGGACCTGCTCGGCGGTCTCCGGGTCGTGGCCCATGCCGGTGTCGGCCAGGATCAGCTCCGCGTCCGGCTGCCCGACCGGGCCGACGGTGAGCCAGCGCACGCCCGAGGTGTCGTCCTCGCCGCCGAGGCGGATGTCGGAGCGGACCTCGAAACCGAGCTTTTCCGTGTAGAAGGCCTTCGCGGCGTCCTGGTCCAGTACCCAGACGGTGGTGTGCGAGAGCTTGACGGCCATGGTGTTCCTCCTCGGATCGGGTTCGAGGAGAACGCTATGGGGTGCGGGGCGGGTTCGGCTTCTCCTGGATTGCTGGGCGCGACCAGGCCATCACGAAGCAGCCGGGGACCATGGGCGGACCGCCCTCGGCCACGACCCGCCTGCGGTACTCGGTGGGCGGGCAGCCGACCAGTTCGGTGAACCGGGCGGAGAACGAACCGAGGCTGGAGAAGCCGACGAGGGCGCAGATCTCGGTGACGGTGAGGTTCGCCGCGCCCAGCAGGTCCTTCGCCCGCTCCACCCGGCGGCGGGAGAGGTAGGTGCCCGGCGGTTCGCCGTAGGCGGCCTTGAACTCGCGGGCGAAGTGGTACCGGGAGAAACCCGCTTCCGCCGCCAGGGCGGTGAGGTCCAGCGGCTCGGCGTAGCGGGAGTCCATGAGGTCCCTGGCCCGTCGCAGGTGGACCAGGACCGCGGTGGCGGGCGTGGGCATGGGGCTCCCTGTCCGAGGGGGGAGGGCGAATGCCTCGCCCTCCCCGCTTGCGTCCTAGTGGGCCGCCTGGTTCCAGGTGCGGCCGAAGCCCACCGACACGTCCAGCGGCACGCGCAGGGCGAAGGCGCCCGCCATCTGCTCGCGCACCAGGACCTCCACCGCGTCCCGCTCGCCCCCGGCGACGTCGAGGACCAGTTCGTCGTGGACCTGGAGCAGGACCTTGCTCGCCAGCCCGTCCTCCTTCAACCGGCGCTGCACGTTGAGCATGGCGACCTTGATGATGTCGGCCGCGCTGCCCTGGATGGGGGCGTTGAGGGCCATCCGCTCGGCCATCTCGCGGCGCTGGCGGTTGTCGCTGGTGAGGTCGGGCAGCAGGCGGCGACGGCCGAACAGGGTGGCGGTGTAGCCCTCCTTGCGGGCGCGCTCGACGACCTGGTTCAGGTAGTCGCGGACGCCGCCGAAGCCCTGGAAGTAGTCCTCCATCAGGCCGCGCGCCTCCTCGGTGGAGATGCGCAGTTGCTGGGACAGGCCGTAGGCGGACAGGCCGTAGGCCAGGCCGTAGTTCATCGCCTTGATCTTGGCGCGCTGCTCGCCGGTCACCGCCTTCGGGTCCACCTGGAACACGCGGGCGGCGGTGGCGGCGTGGAAGTCGAAACCGGAGTTGAAGGCCTCGATCAGGGCCGCGTCCTCCGACAGGTGCGCCATGATCCGCATCTCGATCTGGCTGTAGTCGGCGGTGAGCAGCGTGTCGAAGCCGGGGCCGACGACGAACGCGTCGCGGATGGTGCGGCCCGCCTCGGTGCGGATGGGGATGTTCTGCAGGTTCGGCTCGGTCGAGGACAGGCGACCGGTGGCGGCGATGGTCTGGTTGAACGTGGTGTGGATGCGGCCGTCGTCCGAGATGGACTTGATCAGGCCCTCCACCGTGACCCGCAGGCGGGTGGCGTCGCGGTGTTCGAGCATGTGCGCCAGGAACGGGTGCTGGGTCTGCTCGTGCAGCGTCGTCAGCGCCTCGGCGTCGGTGGTGTAGCCGGTCTTGGTGCGCTTGGTCTTGGGCATCTGCAGCTCGTCGAACAGCACGACCTGCAACTGCTTCGGCGAGCCGAGGTTGATCTCCTTGCCGATCACGTCGAACGCGGCGCGCTCGGCGTCGCGGACGCGCGCGGCGAACTCCGACTCCAGCTCCGAGAGCCGCTCGGCGTCGACGGCGATGCCGACCTTCTCCAGCTCGGCGAGCACCCGCAGCAGCGGCAGCTCCATGTCGGTGAGCAGCGCCTCCTGGCCGGTGTCGCGCAGCGCCACGTCGAGGGCGTCGGCGAGTTCGGCGATGGCGCGGGCGCGCAGGATCTCCCCCGCGGCCAGCTTGCGCTCGTCGTCGCCCTCCTCGTCGAGCAGGGAGAGCTGCTGCTCGCCGCCGGTGTCCTCGACCCGCAGCTCGCGCTGCAGGTAGCGCAGCACCAGGTCGTCGAGGGTGAAGGTGCGCTGGCCGGGGCGGGCCAGGTAGGCGGCCAGGGCGGTGTCGGTGGCCAGGCCGTGCAGCTCCCAGCCGCGGTGGCGCACCGCGTGCAGCGAGCGCTTGACGTCGTGGCCGAGCTTGACCGTCTCCGGGTCGGCGAGCCAGGTGCGGAACGCGGTCTCGTCCTCCTCGGTGAGCGTGCTGACGTCGACGTACACGCCCTGCCCGGCCGCGGTGGCCAGCGCCACCGAGCGCAGCTCGACGGCCTGCCCGGACGGCCCGGTGGGGGTCTCGCGGAACGCCAGGCCGATCCGGGTGCCCGCCGGGGCGTGCTCGGCCAGCCAGCCGGGCAGCGCGCCGGGCTCCAGCGCCCCGCCGGTGACCTCGAAGCCCTCCTCGGCCTCCGGGGCGGCGGTGGACAGGGTGGCGAACAGCCGGTCGCGCAGGACGCGGAACTCCAGCTCGTCGAACAGCCGGTGCACCGCGTCGCGGTCCCAGTCGCGCACCGCCAGGTCGTCCGGGCCCAGCTCCAGCGGGACGTCGCGGACCAGCTCGGTGAGCTGCCGGTTGAGCTGCACGTTGGCCAGGTTGGCCCGCAGCGCGTCGCCGACCTTGCCCTTGACCTCGTCGACCCGGTCGATCAGCTCGCCGAGGGAGCCGAACTGCTGCATCCACTTGGTGATCGTCTTCTCGCCGACCCCGGGGATCTTGGGCAGGTTGTCGCTGGGGTCGCCGCGCAGGGCGGCGAAGTCGGGGTACTGCGCGGCGCTGACGCCGTACTTCTCCAGCACCGCGGCCGGGGTGTACCGGGCCAGCTCGGAGACGCCCTTGACCGGGTACAGCACGGTCACGTGGTCGTTGACCAGTTGCAGGGCGTCGCGGTCGCCGGTGCAGATGTAGACGTCCATGCCCTCGGCGGTGGCCGAGGTGGTCAGCGTGGCGATCAGGTCGTCGGCCTCGAAGTTGTCCTTGGCCAGGGTGGGGATGTTCAGCGCGCCGAGGACCTCCTCGATCAGGCTGACCTGGCCCTTGAACTCGTCCGGGCTGGCGGACCGGTTCGCCTTGTACTCGGCGAACTGCTCGGTGCGGAAGGTCTTGCGCGAGACGTCGAAGCACACCGCCAGGTGGGTGGGCGCCTCGTCGCGCAGCAGGTTGATCAGCATCGAGGTGAAGCCGTAGACGGCGTTCGTGTGCTGCCCGGTGCCGGTCTGGAAGTTGTCCTTGGGCAGGGCGAAGAAGGCCCGGTAGGCCATCGAGTGCCCATCGATGAGCAGCAGGCGCCGGGTGGCGGTCGAGGCGGTGGCGGGAGCGCGGGTCTGAGTCTTGGCGGGCACGCGGCGAGTCTAGGGTGGAGCACCGACAGCCCGGCGAGTGCCGGGCTCGCGTCACCCGACAGGAGGGCACCGTGAGCGGCAGCGCCGACCCCACGAAGCTCCCCGGCGTCCTCCCCGAGGTCGCCGACCAGCTCCTCGCCGACAAGCTCGGCATCGACATCACCGACTGGACCCCCGACCGCCTGGTCGCGACCATGCCGGTCAAGGGCAACCTGCAGCCCTACGGCCTGCTGCACGGCGGGGCGAACGCGGTGCTGGCCGAGACGGTGGGCTCCATCGCCGCGGCGCTCAACGCCCCCGAGGGCAAGGTGGTGGTCGGCCTGGAGCTGTCCTGCACCCACCACCGCGCGGCCCGCGCGGGCGTGGTGACGGCGGTGTGCACCCCGCTGCACCTGGGCCGCAGCACCTCGACGTTCGAGATCGCCATCACCGAGGAGTCCGGGAAGCGCACCTGCACCGCCCGCCTCACCTGCGTGGCCGTCGACCGCGCCCCCGGCGCCAAGTAGCTTTCGGCGGCACCGCGGTCACGCGGGCGGGGTTCGCCGCTGGTGTCAGAGGGAGAAGGCCACAGACCGCAGGACCAGGGCGAGCACGAAGACCACGGTGAAGGCGAGGTCGATCCCGATGCTCCCCGCCCGCACCGGCGGGAGCACCCGCCGCACCGGGGCGATCACCGGCTCGGTCACCGCGTGCGCGGTCCGCCGCACCCGCCCGACCCAGTGCGGTCCCCGGCCCACCACTCCCGCCCAGTCGAGGACCATCCGAGCCACCAGCACCAGGATGAACGCGCTCAGCACGTACCCGACCACCACACCGATCGCGCCCATGACCACTCCTCCCGGGGGAAACGTCCACCCGGCTCAACGCCCCCGGTGCCCGAAAAGTGTCGTCCCGCCCGATCTCTCAGCCGCCCCTCAGCCGCGAGGTCTCGACGAAGCTCACCAACGGTCCCGGCCCACCCGAGCGGAAGAGGGGGCCACGCCCGCAGGCGCAGCCCCCTCCCCCAAGCCGTGACCGGTCAGTCTTCGCCGAGGTAGGCCGCCCGGACCTGCGGGTCCGACAGCAGTACCTTGCCCGGCCCCTCCAGCGTCGTCGTCCCGAGGTCGATCACGTACCCCCGGTCCGACAGCGCCAGCGCGGCCAGCGCGTTCTGCTCCACCAGCAGGATCGTGGTGCCCTGCGACTGCAACTCGCGGATGGTGTCGAAGATGCGCTGGGTCATGATCGGCGACAGGCCCATGGAGGGCTCGTCGAGCATGAGCAGCCGCGGTCGCGACATCATCGCCCGGCCGATGGCGAGCATCTGCTGCTCACCGCCGGAGAACAACCCGGCCTTCTGGTCGCGCCGCTCCCCGAGCACCGGGAACAGCTCGTAGACGTTGCGCATGTCCTTGTCGACCGCGGCCTTGTCGTCGCGCGTGTACGCGCCGAGGAGCAGGTTCTCCTCGACCGTCATGCGGCCGAACGTGCGCCGACCCTCCGGGGAGTGCGCGATGCCCAGGTTGAGGATGTTGTGGGCGGCCAGCGCGCCGATCTCGACGCCGTCGAACCGGATGGACCCGACCCGCGGGCGCAGCAGCCCCGAGATGGTGCGCAGGGTGGTGGTCTTGCCCGCCCCGTTCGCGCCGATGAGGCTGACGATCTGGCCCGCCTCGACGACGAACGACACGTCCCGGACGGCCTCGATGGCGCCGTAGGCGACGCTGAGGTCGGTGACCTCCAACAGCGGACTCATGCCTCACCCCTCGTGTCGTGCTCGGTCGAGGCGGCGCGGACGTCGGCCTCGACCTCCTCCGGCGGCTTGCCCAGGTAGGCCTCCACCACCCTCGGGTCGGCCCGGACGACCTCCGGCGTGCCCTCGACCAGCAGTTCGCCCTGGACCAGCACCGACACCTTGTCGCACAGGCCGAAGATGAACTTGATGTCGTGCTCGATCACCACCACCGAGACGCCGGTGTCCCGGATGGCGAAGATCAACTGCCGGGTGGCCTCGGTCTCCTGCGGGTTCATGCCCGCGGTCGGCTCGTCGAGCAGCAGCACCTTCGGGTCGGTGGCCAGCGCGCGGGCGATCTCGAGCCTGCGCTGGTCGCCGTAGGGCAGGTTGCGGGCGACCTCGTGCTCGGCGCGGGTGAGCCCGACGAACTCCAGCAGTTCGCGCGAGCGCTCCCGCGCTGCCCGCTCGCCGCGGTGGAACGCGGGCAGCCGTAGCAGGGTGGAGATCGGGTCCTGCCGCATCCGGCTGTGCCGCCCGACCATGACGTTCTCCAGCACCGTCATGTTCGGGAACAGGCGGATGTTCTGGAACGTGCGGGCCACCCCGGCGATCGTCACCTTCGACGGGTCGGCCGCGAGCTGGCTGCCGTCGAGCAGCACCCGGCCCCGGCTGGGCAGGTAGAGCCCGGTGAGGCAGTTGAAGAAGGTCGTCTTGCCCGCGCCGTTGGGCCCGATCAGGCCGACGATCTCGCCCTTGCCCAGCGACAGCGAGACGTTGTTGAGCGCGGTCAGGCCGCCGAAGACCATGGTGACGCCCTGGGCCTGCAAGACCGGCGGGGCGGGGGCGGCGGCCATGTTGTCGGTGATGCTCACGCCTTGCCCCCCTTCGGTCCCGGCGCCTCGTGTTCGTGCTCGACCACGAGTTCTTCCTCTTCCTCGATCGATTTTCCGCCCGCTGTCTCACCCGCGAGCTCGGCTCTGCGCACCCGGTCGGGCATCAACCCCTGCGGTCGGAACCGCATGATCAGGATGAGCGCGAGGCCGAAGACCAGCAGCCGGTACTCGTCGAACTCGCGCAGCTTCTCCGGCAGCACGAACAGCAGCGAGGCGCCGAGCACCGCGCCGGGGATCGTGCCCATGCCACCGAGGATGACCGCCGCGAGCAGGGTCACCGACTCCAGGAACTTGAAGCTCTCGTAGGAGGAGGTGCTCAGCTTGTGGGCGAAGATCGCGCCCGCCAGACCGGCCAGGGTGGCGCCCGCGAGGAAGGCGAGGATCTTGGCCTTGCCGGTCTTGATGCCCATGGCCCGCGCGGCGTCCTCGTCCTCGCGGATGGCGATCCAGGCCCGGCCGATGCGGCTGTTCTTCAGGTTGGCGAACACGGCCATGATGGCGCCGACGACCAGCACGATCATGAAGTAGTACAGCACGCCGCCGGGCAGGTCGGCGCCGAGCACGGTGATCGGCTCGTTGAACGCGGTGCCCGCGACCTCCACGTTCGGGATGCCCGGGATGGCGTTCGAGCCGCCGGTCAGGCCGCCGATGTTGTTCTGCGCGGACTTGGTGAAGATCTCGCCGAAGGCCAGCGTCACGATCGCCAGGTAGTCCCCGCGCACCCGCAGCGTCGGTGAGCCGACGATGGCGCCGATGACGCCCGCGATGGCCGCCGCGAGCAGCGCCGCCAGCGGGAACGGCAGGTCGATGCCCACCTTGGCCGCGGCGGCGCCGGACAGGTTCGCCGCGACGAACGCGCCGATGCCCATGAACGCGACGTAGCCGAGGTCGAGCAGCCCGGCCAGGCCGACGACGATGTTGAGGCCGATCGCGGTGGCCGCGTAGACGCCGATGGTGGTCGCCACCGTCATCCAGTACTCGTTGCCCGCGCTGGTCAGCGGCAGCGCCAGGGCGCACACCAGCAGGACCACGATGGAGAACGCGCGGTGCTTCTCCGACAGCGCCGAGATCCAGCGGACCACGCCCAGGCCGTTGAGCGCGCCGAGCAGGCCGCCCGCCATGCCGAGGAAGGCCAGGAAGATCGGACCGGCGTAGGGGTTGGACGCGCCGCCGGTGCCGCCCGCGGTGAGCATCGAGGCCACCAGGTACAGCACGCCGACGAACGCGACGACCAGCGCCAGGTACGCCGCCCACCTGGGCAGGTCGGTCGACCACTCGGGGATGTCGTCGAGGTGGCCCGCCTTGGCGCCGAGCACGATCAGCAGACCGGCGACGACGCCGACGATGGAGCCGAACGCGGTGACGCCGTCGGCGGCGGTGATGGCCCCGAGGCCACCGCCGCGGCCGGTGATGAACACGGCGCTGATCAGCGAGATGGCGAAGACGCCCCAGCCCAGGGCGCGCAGCACCCGCCCGCGGCCGGGGGTCTTGGCCACGAAGGTGACGACCAGGGCGGCCAGGCCCAGCAGCAGCACGTGCAGCCGGTAGCCCTCGACGGCGAACGGCGCGTCGAAGAACTGGAGCGTGGCCTTGGCGGGGTAGGCGCCGTCACCGAGGAGGAACGTCACCCAGGGCAGCAGCGCCGCGACCACGGCCAGCACACCGCCCGCCGCGGTCAGCGGCTTGGCGTGGGCGGGCTTGAGGTGCCTGCCCAGCGCACCCGATCCGGAGAACCGGTTGAGGATCGTCATGCTCGCACCCTTTCGGCCTCGCCGAACAGGCCCTGCGGTCGGAACACCAGGACCAGGATCAGCACGACGAAGATCCACACGTAGTCGTACTGGGTGCCGCCCCACATGTACTGGCCACCCAATGTCTTGATCAAACCGATGATGAACGCGCCGATGACCGCACCGCGCAGGCTGCCGATGCCGCCGAGGACGGCCGCGGTGAACGCGAAGATGCCGTTCTGGAAGCCGATCGCGTTGTCGACGTTGGTGATGTCGACGCCGTAGAGCACGCCCGCCACACCCGCGAGCGCCGCACCGAGGACGAACGTCAAGACGATCACCCGGTCGGGGTTGACACCCATCAGCCGGGCGGTGTCCGGGTCCTGCGCGGTCGCCCGCATCGCCCGGCCCATCTTCGACCGGTTGATGTAGCTCTGCAGCAGCACGGACAGGATGATCGACACGACGACGAGCAGTAGCTGCGAAGCACGGATGCTCACGTCGCCCTCGGGCCCGTCGGGGCCGAGACCGATGATCGTGATCTGGCTGTCCACGAACGCCTTCGGGAAAGGCTGCGCCGAGTCGGCGTTGGGGAACCAGATCCGGATGGCCTCCTGCAGCACGATGGACACGCCCAGCGCCGTGATCAGCGGGGCCAGCCGGGGCGCGTTGCGCAGCGGCCGGTAGGCGAAGCGCTCCATGATCAGCGCGATCGCCACCGCCACGGCCATGCCGCCGAGCAGCATGAGCGGCAGGGACACGTACCAGTTCTCGCGGAAGCTCTCCGGGAGCACCCAGCGGTGGACGGCCAGACCGCCGAAGGCGCCGACCATGAAGACCTCGCCGTGGGCGAAGTTGATGAGTTGGATGATGCCGTACACCATCGTGTAGCCCAGGGCGATCAGCCCGATCGTGGCTCCCAAAGCGATGCCGTTTGCGAGTTGTTGCAACAGCGTCGTCACATCTACCTCCGTACGCGGTGGGGGTGGGCTGCGCGCCCACCCCCACCGTGTTTCGTCCGGTCCCGGGGAACCGGCTGTGCTGTCAGGTCAGCCGCTGTAGGTGCCGGTCTCCGCGGGGGACCACTTGCCACCGTTGACGCTGTAGACGGTCAGGACCTTGTTGTTGCTGTCGCCGAACTCGTCGAACGAGATGGTGCCGGTCGCGCCCTGGCCGCTGTACTTGCCCACCGAGGCGAGCAGGTCGGCGCGCTTGGCCTCGGACCAGTCGCCGCCGTTGAGGGTGGTGGCCAGGGAGTTGATGATGGCGTTGGCCGCGTCGTAGGAGAACGCGCCGTAGGCGGCGAACTTGTCCTGGTAGCCGGCCTTGTTGTAGGCGTCGACGAACGCCTTGGCGCTGTCGAGCGACTCGGTCGGCGCGCCGACGGAGGTGGCGTAGTCGCCGTCCTTGCCGCCGAGGCTGATGAACTTGTCGTCGTAGATGCCGTCGCCACCCATGACCGGGATGTTCAGCCCGGCGTCCTTGAGCTGCTTGGACAGCGGACCGGCCTGCGGGTACTGGCCGCCGAAGTACAGCGCGTCCGGGGCGCTCGGCTTGATCGCGGCGATGACGCCGGAGAAGTCGGTGTCCTTCTCGCCGATCTTCTGCCGGGTCACGACCTGCGCGCCGAGGGACTCGGCCTTGGTGGCGAACGCGGCCGCGAGGCCCTCGCCGTAGGTCAGGCCGTCGGTGACGATGGCGATCTTCTTCTTGCCCTGCTTCTCGACCAGGAACTTGGCCGCGAACGGGCCCTGCAGCGAGTCGACGGTGCAGGTGCGGAAGTAGGTCGGGAACTGGCGCGTGGGAGCGGCCGCGTTCTCACCCTTGGACAGCGCGTCGCTGGTGTTCGCGGGCGAGACCTGCACGATGTTCTTCTGCGCCAGGATCGGCTGCACCGACTGGGCCACCGACGAGTTCAGCGTGCCGACGACGCCGACCAGGTTGGGGTCCTGCGACAGCTTGGTGGCCGCCTGCGCGCCCTGCTGCGGGTTCTTCTGGTCGTCCTGCGGGTCGAGGGCGAGCTTGTAGCCCTTGACGGTGCACTTCTCGTTCGCCTCCTTGACCGCGAGGTCGGCGGAGTTCTGGATGCCGAGGCCCAGTGCGGAGAGCTCACCGCTCAGCGGTGCGATGACGCCGACGACCAGCGTGCCCTTGCTCGTGTCGCAGCCCGCACCCGAGGTGCCACCGCCGGACTCGGTCTTGTTCGTGCCACAGGCCGCGAGCAGCAGCGCGCCCGCGACCAGCACCGTGGCCTTCACCGTCTGGTTACGCACGTGACGTCCCTTCTCCGAAATCGCCCGGCGAGTACACGCGAACCGCCGCCGGGCGCGGCCCATACCTGTTGGAGGGCTGCGCCGGAAGGTAATGACCCCGGGCGGGGGTAGTCACGCACCCCACGACCTCGTGATCAGACTGCAACGAAAAGCGGGGGCAGTTGTTCGCCTGACGGACGAAATTTCGAATTCACACCGGGTTGGGGTACCTGCGCGCAGCGGCGCCTTCACACGGCGTGACCTGGGCTCCAGCGTGGGAACCGGGCGCAGGCGCAACCGGGTGCTCGCCGCGGTGGTGGGCGCGGGCCTGCCCGCCGGGGCTGTTCTGGTGCTGCGCGTCGACGGGGAAAGCGGGCAGCACATTCCACCCGATCGGGCAGAACGCCACCGGGTTCAGCGGTACCACACCGATTTCGTGGTATTGCCGGAACCCGGTGCCCGCCCCGATCCGCCGCGCGACCTGACCGCCACCCCCGCCGCGGGCCGCCTGCGCCTGGCCTGGGCCGACGGCCTCCCCGGCGGCCCCGCGCCGCGCGGGGCCGTGGGCTACGAGGTGCGCCTGGGTGAGCGGACCCGGCTCACCGCGGCCCCGGTCACCGAGTTCGACGGCCTGCCCGACGGGGTGGCGATGCCGGCCTCGGTCCGCAGCGTCGACGCCTTCGGCAGGCGGTCGGACCCGATCGGCCTGCCCGGCGTGGTGCACGAGTCCTGGCGGGACGGCCTGACCGGCGCCCTGGAGGAATTCCCCGACGGCACCCGGGCCGGCTGGCACCTGTCGGGCCACCCCGGCTGCGTGGACGTCGGCACCCGGGCGCCCGGGGAGCGCGGCCTGCCGGTCGACGTGGGCTGCGGCGCAGACGAGGCCGTGCTCAGCACCCGGGCGCCGATGACCCTCGACGGCGGCACCGGCCGCTTCACGGTGTTGACCGACGCCGCGGGCCCCGGCGGCATCCTGACCATCGACCTGGCCCCCGGCCGCGCGGACCGCATCGGCACCCGCGACCCCGCCTCGGTCCCCCCGCCGGTCCTGCGGGTGGTTGCCGACGACGCGGGTGTCCGCATCGGCACGGCACCTCCGGCCCGGCGCGCACCGCGCCGGGGGGCGGGGGTCGCCCACCGGTTCGAGGTCCGGCTGTCCCCACAGGGGGTGGAGGTCGCGCAGGACGGCCTCACGGTCGCCACGTCGTCGACCCCGGTCCCGTGGACGCGGGCGTACCCGCTGGTGGGGGTGCGCGGACCGGACGGCAGGCGCAGCCGGGTCCACGTCACCGCCATCGGCCACACCGGCCCCGCGACCCCGGTCCCCACCTCGGACGAGGTCCAGGTCGTCCCCGCCACCCGGCGGGTCCTGGGCCCGGCGGAGCAGGCACCGGGCAGCGGCATCTCCCGCACCCCGCTGACCCGGGCCACCACGGCCCGCGTCGTCGCGACCCTCACCGCCGACACCGGGCTCGACCCGGGCGCGATCACCATCCAACTCGGGCAAGCGGACCTGCCCGCGACACCCACGATCCCCGGCCCGTTCACCCCCGGCTCCTCGATCACGGTCACCGCCGACCTCCCCACCACCCTCCTGGGCGACAACGGCGCCCCGACCCTGTCCCCCCTGGTCGTCCGCGCCCCCGGCGCCACCGGGCAAACCCTGGTCCAGGAGATGTACCTGGAACTGGACCAAGCCCCACCCGGCTGGGCAGCACCCCCACGGACCAGCACCCGACGCCCCACCATCCCCGCCCTCCCCCGCACCACCCTGACCCTGGGCAACGCGGCAGGCCGGGACCTGCCAGGCGCGACCCCCAAGTCCCCCGAGGCAGACTCTCCACCGCCCACGTCGACGCGTCCCCCACCCAATGGGACACCGGCGCCACGGCGGGCGTGGAACTGTTCCTCGACGGCAGGCTGACAGCGGCGATCCCGACCACGGCGGACGGTCCCGGCACCGGCGGCACCTACGCCATCCCGACAGCCCTGGCCGCCCTCACCCCCGGCAGGCACTCCGTCGAACTGAGACTGTCAGGTGTGGACGGAACGACCACGTCCACCCTCCGCCACTTCGACCTGCTCCCCTGACCCCGGAACGAGCCGCGGGCCGCCCCAGTACCGGAGCGGCCCGCTGTGTGCCACCCGATCAGGTGATGTTCTCCACCACGGCCTCAGCCACGGCCTTCATGGTCGTCCGCCGGTCCATGGCGGTGCGCTGAATCCACCGGAAGGCCTCCGGCTCGGAAAGCCCCTGCTTGGTCATCAGCAGCCCCTTGGCCCGCTCGATCACCTTCCGCGTCTCCAACCGCTCGGTCAGCCCCGCCACCTCGTGCTCAAGGGCCTGCAACTCGGAGAACCGACTCATCGCCAACTCGATCGCGGGCACCAGGTCATGCTTGGCGAAAGGCTTGACCAGGTACGCCATCGCCCCCGCGTCCCGAGCCCGCTCCACCAACTCCCGCTGACTGAAGGCGGTCAACATCACCACCGGCGCAATCCGCTCCCGAGCAATGGACGTCGCCGCGTCAATGCCATCCATCTTCGGCATCTTCACATCAAGGATCACCAGGTCAGGCCGCAACTCCCCGGCCAACCGAACAGCCTCTTCCCCGTCCCCGGCCTCCCCGGCCACCTCATACCCCTCTTCCCGCAACATCTCGACCAGGTCGAGGCGGATCAACGCCTCATCCTCGGCGACGAGCACACGGCGGGGGGTCGGGGCCGGTTGGGCCTCGGCAGCCAGGTCGGTCACCGGGGTCCTCCTGTGGGCTAGTGGCGGTGAATCGGAGCCCGAAGCTTACCGCCGCCCACCCCCAACCCGTCGTCCACGAGACGTGATCGCGCTGACACCCCGCCCCTCCCGCACCGACCCACCAGGTGATCGCGTACAGTGCTCGTCCGACGCCCCCGTAGCCCAATCGGCAGAGGCAGCGGACTCAAAATCCGTCCAGTGTGCGTTCGAGTCGCACCGGGGGCACCACCGCTGACCAGCGGTCACAACCAAATATGTTGATCACTAGTTGATCAACGGGTGCGGGTAACCTGAAGTGAAGTGCAGCATGCCCTAAGGCGGGCCGCAAGCGCAGCGAAATTGGGCACCGCGGGATATACCTTGTCACTTCCTTTGCTAGCTTTTAGATTTCACTATTGCGAACTTCGCCACGACGCGCAGCTTGATACTTAATAGATCGATCAAACTCCTTTAATTACACATTGACTTGCATTGATGGATCAAGAGTCAGTATCCGAAATTAATGCCAAAACCCCTTCGGCGACAGCGTCTTCAAGCGTTGTTGCAAGTCTAGCAACATTTTTGTCGACGATAGCATCTCCTGCTATACATAGCGGCTCACCATCCGTGCGAAAGGCTAATTGCCCACCGCGTGGCGACCAAGGGGTGCGCGTGTTTCCGTGCCGATAACCGGGGACAGCAAATTCCTTTTCGCTTGAGTGCAGGAAAATTCTAGCTCCGTTTTGGAGTGTTACGTGAACAGCACCAACCTCCATGCCAGGATTCCACTCATTGGTCACGGTGCCATCTTCATGGATGACTAGATTGCCGGTCGTCCAGTAACGTGACTCACTATCGTTATGCTGGACTTCCACTGGGATTTGAACAGGCAGCACCCAAATTGACCCTACTTGCGTTCCTATCGAACGATAACGACCGCGAATTTTATCGACGACCGTACGCACGTGCTGTACCTCAATTAATGGCAAGCCCTGCACTCCCGCTTCCGTCAAAGCAGCAACAGCAGCAGTGCCAATTTCGATTACTCTACGTTCGACTTTTTTTCGTTCATTGTTCAAAACTTTTTGCTGGACCCGAATTTTTTTACGCCGGTTATCCGCAGCATTTCGACGTTCCTCAGCACGTCTGATCGCATCGTCAAAGTTCACCGCATACTCCCATCACAGTCTGCATCAGCCAGTACGCACATGAGCATTATTGCGTATCACGGCGCCGTATGTGTCGACAATCGCATCCCTGTAGGTCAAGGATAGTATGCTACTACGCATGGGCGGCCTCTCGAAGATCGGTCGGTATGCCGTACGTCGGCAAGTCTGGTGTATAGGTCAGTGTCGACTGGAAACAACTTCCACCAGTCGAGGAGTAGCAACAGGTTAAGGCGACTCCTTGATGCGCTCCCTGCCCGCTTCCTGCGGTGGTTGCGAGAACTTCGTGCACCCACCCTGGGTGCGAGCTTGGGTGCGAACCCACTTCCTTCCTGGCCACACCAAGCCAGGCTCATGACGCTGAGTCTCCTCCGACCACGCACGCTCAGCTTGCGCCTGGCTGAGTTGCCGACTCAAAATCCGTTTAGTGTGCGTTCGAGTCGCACCGGGGGCACTCGCAGGATGCACACAGTTCCTGACCTGCGGATACCTGACAATCCGGGTCGTGGTCAATCGTCTGTTCGGCGATGTGGTGGCCTGGTTGTCCCGGTAGTGCACCTGGATGGTGAATTGAGTCAGGTCCAGCAGTCGCTGGAGCAGTTCCGGGGGCGCGTGTCGCAGGTTGGTCGCCAGGTGGGGCAGGGCGTCGAGCAGGTTGGCTTGCTCCATTGTCGGGTGATCGCGTGCGGGCGCCTCTCTCCAGTTGTTCCAGGGTGGTGTTCACCGCGCGGCGTTCGTTCTTCAGGTCGTTGTAGCGCTGCCGCAACCCCTGGGTGAAGGGGTCATCGGGGTCGGCGTTCTCCGTTTGGCGCAGCAGGTTGTCCTGTTTGCGGACGGCGCCCGCAATCGCACACCACGCGTCGCCGCGGCAGGTAGGTCCGACGCGCGCGGGGTCCCGCCACGTCCGCACGACCGGGACCGACGAGGCCTACGACTGGCCGGCGACCACCCCCGAGAACAACTGGGGCGATGAGCCGTATGTGCGGCCACACCCCATTCAAGCTGAACTCCAGCGTGGGCGGCAGCTTGGGCAACCTGGTCCGATCGAACCGCTTGATCGACTTCGACCCCTGCTGGGTCGAGGTGGGCTGACCACGACGACGAGGGAGTCGCGATGACCGGGGCGCAGGCGCTTGCTGACTGGAACTGGCTGGGACCACTGCTCGATTTCGGGGGGTGCTTGACCTTCGCCAAGGGGGCGAGCCGTGAACGCGTGCTGCGCGCTTTCGACCTCGACCCGGCGACGGCCGTCGACTGGACCCTGCGGCAGGCGCTGCGCGAGCACGGTCTCCCCGGCCTGCACGTCCCGCCGTTCTGGGTTCGCGTCGCCGAGCTGGGTGGGTGGACGATGGCCGCTGAGGTCTCGCAGGCCAAGGGCTACCTCGACCAGATCGAGCTCGACCTGGCCCGCGAGCACGATGTCGTGACGATGTTCTTCTTCGAGACCACACCACCCGTGCTGAAGTTGACCGGCCCCGGTGGTGCTCTTGTCACGACCACCCTCGGGGAGGGCCACGACACACGGGAAGGGACCGACCCGCACCACCTCGACCCCGCGCTCGACGCCGCGGGCGTGCTCGACTTCGCCGCACCGCTGCCGTACGGCAAGGCGTTCAGCCGGGCTGCGGCGGCGGTGGCGGCGCAGCTCGGGATCGCGTTGGACGCCGAGGCGTTCACCGGCCCGCTGCCCACTGCCAGCCGCAACCACCCCTACACGTTCGCCCCTGGACCGCACGACCGTGCAGGAAAGCCATGACCACCAACCGGAGGCAGTTCACCGCCGCGCTCGGCGCGGGCGTCGCAGG
>NZ_AYXG01000182.1 GCF_000564855.1 Actinokineospora spheciospongiae | reverse complement strand
AGGGGCCCCGGCCAAACACATCCACCCAGCCGGGCACACCCACCAAACGACCGGGCTCGCGAAGGCACGGCCGAGCACAGCCACCCAGCCGGACACCACCCACCAAACGACCGGGCTCACGAAGGCACGGCCGAGCACAGCCACCCAGCCGCGCACCCCACCGAAACCCCAAGCCTCGATGGAACTACATCTCCGGCCCCAGCTTGCCGCGCAGCCGCTGCAAGGTCTGCGAGAGCAGCCGGGAGACGTGCATCTGCGACAGCCCCACCTTCTCCGCGATCTGCGACTGCGTCATGTTCCCGTAGAAGCGCAGCGTCAGGATCGTCCGCTCCCGCTCCGGCAGCGCCGCGACCAGCGGTCGCAGCGACTCGTGGTAGTCGACCTTGGCCAGTTCCGGGTCCTCGGCGCCGAGTGAGCGCACCAGCGGGCTCTCGCTCTCCCCGTCCTCGCGCGACTCGTCGACCGACATGGCCTGGTAGGCGTTGGCCACCTCCAGCCCCTCGTAGATCTCCTCCACCGGCCGGTCCAGGTGGCGGGCCAGTTCCGAGGGCGAGGGGGCGCGGCCGAGTTGCTGGAACAGCGCGCCGGTGGCCGAGCTGATCTCCAGGTGCAGTTCCTTGAGCCTGCGCGGCACCCGGATCGACCAACTGCTGTCGCGGAAGTAGCGGCGGACCTCGCCCATGATGGTGGGGATGGCGAAGGACAGGAAGTCGGTGCCGCGCTCGGGGTCGAACCGGTCCACCGCGTTGATCACGCCGACCACCGCGACCTGGCGCAGGTCGTCGGTGGGTTGGCCGCGGTTGCTGAACCGGACGGCGATGTGCTCGGCCAGCGGCAGGTGGCCGGTGACCAGTTTGTCGCGCAGCGCCGCCCGCTGGCCGGGGTCGGTGCACGCGGCCAGTTCGACGAACAGGGGAGCCAGGTGGTCGTACTCGCTCGACCTGGTCCGCTCGGTCGTGGGCATCAACCTTCCCCGCGTCGCTTGGTGAGGCACATGGTGAGCCTGGCCGTCCCCGCGGGCCCCGTGTGCACTTCCGAGGTCACCGAGTCGGCCAGCACGGACATGATCTCCCAGCTCATCGTGTCCCGCGAAGGCTGGGACGAGCGGGAGTCCACACTGGCCCGGACGGCGAGGCCGCCGGGCCGGGTGTCGATCTGGCAGTCCAGGGTGCTGCCCAGCACGGCGTGCGTGATCAGCGTGGAGCACATCTCGTCCACCGCCAGGCGCACGTCGCTGATGTCGTCGATGGTGAAGTCCTCGACCATCGCGACGTTGGCCGCCATGGCGCGCACCACCGGCAGCAGCGCGAGGTCGGCGTCGAACTCGACCCGAACCCGTCTTCCGCTCGCGATCATCTGGGGACCTCACCTCCGTCCGGTCCCGGATACCCGCCCGCACCCCGTGGAAACCTCGCGCATCAGAGTCCACTGTGGAGGGCAGCGGACCGACGCCGGGGGCCGTTCCGGTACAGCTCAGTACCAAATCCTCGGCGTCATTGCGGGCAGTGCAGGTAGAAACTGGTGATCCCGCGCTCGTCGACAATGCGGCGCATGTCCGGTCGACCGTGCACGAACATCTCCGGCCGCACCCCCATCCGGTACCGGCCGGTCTTCACCGAACGGCTCAACACCCCGATGCCGTGGTAGGGCAGGAGCCGGGCGCTGAACTTGTACTCGGGGAAAATGCGCAACCCCAGAACCGGGATCGACTTGGTGTGGATCGTGGCGCGCACGGCCCCGGGGAACGCCAGTTCCTCCCATTCCAGATCCGTCGCGGCCAGTTTCATCGCCCGGTACTCGTTGAGCGCCCAGCGCGCGCGCTCCCGGATGCCGTGGAAGTGCTCCCCCCGGTCGAGGTAGGTGGCGCGCAGCTCGGCGTAGGACAGGCCGAGCTTCCGGATGTCGATGCTGGCCATCATGCTGGTCAGCCACCGGTCGTGTTCGTCGGCGCTGATGCCGTCGGCGCACCGGTCGAGGCGCAGCGCGCGGAACCAGGCGTCGAAGCGGCGCTGGAACTGCGGGACGACCGGTTGCAGCACGTCGGACATGTCGTGCAGGCGCAGCACCCGCCCCAGGTCCAGCTCCCGGATGCGCTCGCGCAGCTCGGCGACGTAGTTGACCGCCTCCACCGAGGTCACGCCGAACGGCGAGCCGTAGAAGGTGCTGTCGGAGATGATGTGGAAGACCGCGCCCGGCTCGTGCAGCCGCCCGAGGAGTTCGGCCAGGTTGGCCAGGTGCAGCAGGGCGACGTCCTCGGCGGCGGTGGCGGCGGTGAGGTCGAAGCGCTTCACCGGGTTGCCGATCACGCAGAACGCGGGCAGCACGACCTCCAGCCGCCGCCCCTCGCGCACGCAGGCCTCGACCCGCGCCCGCCACGGCGAGACGGCGCCGCCGAAGGCCGCCCGCGAGTTGAACTGGAAGGCGCGGTGGTTGAGCAGCGCGAGCAGCCGCTCGGCCGGGCCGTCGGCGCGGTGCCGGTCGAGGAACCGCTCCCAGGAGAAGCGCGGGGTGACCGCCGACTCCAGCACCAGCGCGCGCAATTCCGCGTCCAACCGCCGCGGGGAGCGCACCGGTTCCCCGGTGGGGTCCACCTCCGGCCATTCCACCGCGCGCAGCAGCGCCGAATTCGTAATGACCTCGCCGTGCGCGGCGACCGCGGCGTAATCACGGCCCCGAATTCCGAGAGCCGTGCCGAATGGAGGTCGAATGGACACCGCGAATCCCCCCGATTGCCGACGTTGCAATACGGCCAGCATTCGGTGGGGAACCACGTCGTGTCAAGCGCGGGAAAGTTCCCGGCCTATTTCTGACCGGGCCGTGAGCAATTTACCTCCGGTGTTCTATCACCCCGGTCACCCGTCGGGCGGCCCGCCGGGGCCGGGACGACGACCGCGCGGCGCACCCGGCCGGGTGACCCTCAGGGGGTCGGGCGCGGTTCGAAGAAGACCATCAGCGTGTCGGTGAACACGTCCTCCAGGCGGGGCAGCGCCGCGGCGCCCGCGGTGTGCAGGCAGTCGCGGATGCGCTCGGCGGTGCCGCCGACGTAGAGGTCGAAGACCTCCGGCGCCACCTCCCGCACCCCCGGGTCGGCGGCGCGGGCCCGGCGGTGCAGGGCGCGGAAGATGTCGGCGAACCCCCGGTTGACCGCGGTGGTGCGCTCCACCAGCGCCGGGCCCGCGCACAGCGTCTCGATGTAGAGCGACCAGGCCGCGGCGGGGTGCTCGGCGAGGGCGGCGAGGAACGCCCGCCAGGACAGCCGGATGCGCCCCTGCCAGTCGTCGCGGGCCACCGGGTCGAGCGCCGAGCGCAGCGAGACCCCCACGTCGAGCACCGCGGCGTCGAAGGCGGCCAGGAAGCAGGCCTCCTTGCCGTCGAAGTGCTCGTAGAAGGTGCGCCGGGAGACCTCGGCGCGCACGACGACGTCGTTGACGGTGGTCGCCGGGTACCCCTTGACGGCCACCACGTCGAGGATGGCCGCGACCAGCCTGCCGCGCTGGGAGGCGGCGATGTCCTCCCGGCTCAGGCCGTGCCTGCCCCGGGGCAACTGCCGCTCGGACCGCCCGGCCCGCCTGGATTCCACCGATCCATTTTATCACCGACCGACACCCGGATTACGCCGAGCCTTCCACACTTCCACAAAATTGTCCGAACCGATTGCCACCGGGGCTCGGGAATGATTACAGTGACTCTAGGAACACCAACGTTTCTAGACTGACGGGAGTTGTGGGATGCGGGTGCGAAAAGCACGGGCGGCCGGGGTCGCGGTGGCGGCGGCAGCGGCGGTCGGGGCACTGCTGGTGACCTCGGGGACGAGCAGCGCCGAGTCGGTGGAGCTGAGCTACACCGCCACCGGGCAGACGGGCCTGACCGGGTTGGGCGCCACGCTCCCCCTGGGCCCCGGGCAGGCGGACGTGCGCGGTGACCTGCAGGGAGGCGCGCTGAGCGGGACGATCGCGCTCCCGGAGACCCGGACCGACTTCAAGCTGGCGGGGCTGCTGGACACCCACGCCAAGGTGAAGGTCACGCAGGTCGGCGGGCTGACCGGGACGCTGGCCGCGGGCACCGTCGACGTGACCGGGAAGTTCGACATCCAGATCACCGAGGTCGGGCACTTCAACATCGGCATTCCGCTGCCGAATTGCAAGACCACCGCCCCGGTGGAAATCAAGCTGAAGTCGTCCGGGAACTTCAACCCGGCCGTCGGCGGAACCCTCGCGGGCAGCTACCGGCTGCCGAGGTTCGCCGACTGCTTCGTCGACACCGAAATCATCAACTTCCTGGTGGTCGACAAGGACAACCCCATCACCATCGACCTGAAGGTCAAGCAGTAGCCGATCCGGCCGCGGGATGCCACCCGCACGGCCAAGAGCCCCGGCTGTGGTGTGCCGGGGCTCCTGGTCGTGCGCTGTGCCGGTCGGGGGCTAGAGCGAGCGCTCCAGCCGCCCGGCCAGCAGGCGGATGAAGCGGGCGGAGTCGGCCAGCTCGCCGCCCTCGGCCAGGACCGCCATGTCGTGCAGCAGCGACGCGGTCTCGGCCAGGGACTCGTCCTCCGGGCGCTCGGCGTGCGCGGCGCGCAGGCCCGCCACCAGCGGGTGGGTGGGGTTCAGCTCCAGGATGCGCTTGACCTGGGGCAGCTCGTGCCCCATCGCCCGGTACATCTTCTCCAGGTTCGGGGCGAGGTCACCGGAGTCGCCCACCACGCAGGCCGGGGAGGTGGTCAGGCGCTTGGACAGGCGGACCTCCTTCACCGCGTCCTTGAGCGACTCCGACATCCAGGTGAGGAAGTCGGCGTACTCGGCCTTGCGCTCCTCGTCCTCCTCGGTGTCCAGGTCGACCTGGCCCTTGGCGATGGACTGGAACTGCTTGCCGTCGTACTCCGGGACGGCGTCGACCCACATCTCGTCGATGGGGTCGGTCAGCACCAAGACCTCGTACCCCTTGTCCCGGAACGCCTCCAGGTGCGGGGAGTTCTCGATGACCGACCGCGAGTCCCCGGTCATGTAGTAGATGTGCTGCTGGCCCTCCTTCATCCGCTCCACGTACCCGCGCAGCGAGGTGGGCTGCTCCGGGTCGAGGGTCGAGTCGAAGGAGCAGATCTCCAGGATCGCGTCGCGGTTGTCGGTGTCCTGGACCAGGCCCTCCTTGACCGCGCGGCCGAACTCGGTCCAGAAGGTCCTGTACTTCTCCGCGTCCGCGCCGCGCAGGTCCTTGACCGTGGACAGGATCTTCTTGACCAGGCGGCGGCGGATGAGCTGGATCTGCCGGTCCTGCTGCAACGTCTCCCGGGAGACGTTCAGCGACAGGTCGGCGGCGTCGACGACACCCTTGACGAAGCGCAGGTACTCGGGGATGAGCGACTCGCAGTCGTCCATGATGAAGACGCGCTTGACGTAGAGCTGGATGCCGCGGTGCGCGTCGCGCATGAACAGGTCGAGCGGGGCGTGCGAGGGGATGAACAGCAGCGCCTGGTACTCGAAGGTGCCCTCGGCCGACATCTGGACCGTCTTGAGCGGCTCGGCCCAGTCGTTGGCGATGTGGCGGTAGAACTCGGAGTACTCCTCGGCGGTCACCTCGCTCTGCGGGCGGGCCCAGAGGGCCTTCATCGAGTTGAGCGTCTCCACCTCGGTGGTGGGCTCGCTGTCCTCGTCGACGGCGGGCTTGGTGGTCTCCATCCGGATGGGCCAGGTGATGAAGTCCGAGTACCGCTTGACGATCTCCCGCAGCTTCCACGGGGTGGTGTAGTCCGTGAGCTGCTCCTCGGCGTCGGCCGCCTTGAGGTGCAGGATGACCGAGGTCCCCTGCGGGGCGTCGGCCACCGGCTCGATCGTGTAGGTGCCCTCACCGCCGGACTCCCACCGGGTGCCCTCGGCCTCCCCGGCGTAGCGGGTCACCAGCTCGACCTTGTCGGCCACCATGAAGCTGGCGTAGAACCCCACCCCGAACTGCCCGATCAGGTCCTGCGCCCCCGCCGCGTCCTGCGACTCGCGCACCTGCCGCAGGAACTCCGCGGTGCCCGACTTGGCGATGGTGCCGATCAGCCGCACCACGTCGTCGCGGGTCATGCCGATGCCGTTGTCGCGCACGGTCAGCGTCCGCGCGTCCTTGTCGACGGCCAACTCGATGTGCAGGTCGTCGGTGTCGACCTGGAGATCCTTGTCCCGGAACGCTTCGAGGCGCAGCTTGTCCAGCGCGTCCGAGGCGTTGGAGACCAGCTCGCGCAGGAACGCGTCCTTGTTCGAGTAGATCGAGTGGATCATCAGCTGCAAGAGCTGCCGGACCTCGGCCTGGAACTCGAACGTCTCCACCTGGGCGGTCACTTTTTCCTCCTAGCAAGTCCAAAGTCCGCGCGCGATGTTACCGGCCGCCGCGCGCGGTGGTCGCTCAAGCCTCGTAGTGCGCCCGGATGTCGATCCGCGGCCCGGTCGGCGACCCGTTGTGCACGGTCACCTCCACGTCCAGGGCGCTCACCCGCCCGGTGACCGGGTCGCGCTCCAGGGTGCCGATGGTGAACTCGGCGGGGCCGTCCCCGCTGCCCAGCCCGTCGGAGATCAGGTTCACCCCGGCGGCCTCCGGGTGCAGCCGGAAGTTCCCCCCGGTGTAGCTGCCCACGCCCAGCGGGGCCCCGTTCGCCCCCGCCAGCTCCACCCGGAACCAGTCCCAGCCGGAACTGTCCTCACCGTCGACGACCAGCACGCCGTCCAGCTCGAACGCGCGCACCTCGTCGGTCGGCTCGGTCCAGGTCCGGCTGCCGGAGACCGGCCCGGCCCCCGGTTCCGCGGTGTACCCCAGGGACGACGGGTCGCCCGCCTGCGCCAGGCTCACGACCAGCGCGGTGACGGCCCCCAGTACGGCCATGCCCATGGTGTTCCCCCCTCCAGCCGCACCGGGTCGGTGCGGGACGGGCCCACCATCGCGCGCCCGGCTCACCGCGCGGCGGGAAACCGCCGGACATCACCCACTCGGCGCAGGACCGCGCAGCTCCACCGCGGCGGCGCCGCGCAGTTCCACCGCGGCGGCGACGGCGGCGGGGCTGTGCCAGGTGCCGTCGGGGAGCTGCACGCAAAGCGCCTCGACGAAGTGGGGATCGAGGGTGCTCAGGGTCCGGTGGAGGGTGGTGATGGGGATGCCGCCGAGGCGGGGCTGGGCGCGCATCAGCTCCCGGACCCGGGCGGCCCGGCAGGCCGCCGCCGCGGTGGGGGTGGGGTGGTGGGCCAGTTCGCGGGTCCAGTGCTTGCCGAGGAGCAGGTCGGCGTGGTTGCGGCCCGCGGCGTAGGACATGCGGGTCCGGTGGGCGGGGGTGGCGACCCAGGTCAGGACCAGGGGGGTGCGGTGGCCGGGCGGGTTGAGGGCCAGCGACTCCAGAACGGCGACGAGGCGCAAGGCCTCGGTCGGGAGGACGGGGGCGTGGGCGGGCAGCAGCAGGAGCGCCGCCGCACCCGCCCCGGGAAGGTCCTCCGGGGCGGACAGGTGCGCGGGGGTGCCCAACGCCGTCCGCAGCGTGTCGGCGGCGGAGGTGTCGGTCCCGTCGAGGATGGCGACGCTCATGCCGAGCCCGCCGGGGTGGCGGAGTGGGCCGGCGCGCCGAGGCGGGCGGGGGCTGGGGTGGGTGGGGTCATGTCAGGAGGAACAGTTCCACCATGACCTGGCCGGGGGTGCCGTCGCCGCCGAAGTAGGGGCGGATGTCGACCGTGGTGCGCAGTTGGGGGAGGTTCGCGGGGGTCACCACCGCTTTGAGGCGTTCGGAGAGGCGGGTGCCCTGGGCGGGGTTGGCGGTGGTGGACTTGCCGAACAGCAGGATCAGGCCGACCCGGCCCTGCGGGCCGACCGTGCGGTCCAGGGCGGCGCGGAAGTCGGCGAGCACCGTCGCGTCGTCGGCGGTGGCCGGGATGGTGAAGCGGACCGTGGTGAGGGCCAGGCCCTGCGAGGGGGCGGTGGTGGGGGTGGCGGTCGCCGATGGGTCGAGGACGACGGCCGAGGGGGCGGTGACCTCGGAGCCGATGGCGATGATGACCAGGACCATGGCCAGTTCCGCGAACAGCCAGCCCGCTGCCCCGATCGGGCCCGCGTCGCCGCGGGGGAAGCGGCGCCTCACCGGTGGTCGGGGTGGCGGAGGCCGTCGGCGACCATGGTGAGCCAGTTGACGTCCTTGATGACCTCGCCCAGGCGGGCGGCGGTGTCGCGGGTGGCGGACGCGGCGGTGTCGAGCTTGGTGGCGGCGCTGGCGACGGCGGTGGCGGCCTCGGTGAAGGGTTCGCGGGCGGTGGCGAGGGTGCTCTGGTGCTCGGCGGTGCGGGTGGCCAGGGCCGCGGCCTCGTCCAGGCGGGTGGTGGCTTCCTTGAGCACGGCCTCGGAGCGGGAAGTGGTGTCGGCGGCGGTCGCGGCGGCCGACGTCACCGCTTCCACCGCGTCGGTCATGGGTTTGACCTGGCGGGCGGTCTCCGCGACGGAGCGCTCCAGGCGGCCGTCCAGGTCGGCCAGGCGGTCGGCCTGCGCGCGCAGGTCGGGGACCGCCGCGGCGAGGCGTTCGACGACGGCCGCGAGCCGGTCGACGACCGAGGCGGCGGTGGCGAGGGTGTCGGTGGCGGCGGCGAACTTCGCCGACGCCGCGGTCAGGTCGGCCGCGGCCTGGCGGGTCACCTCGACCGGGGAGGCGGGGGCGAGGCGGGAGCGCAGGACGGTCAGCGGGGGCAGCAGGTCGACCTCCAACTGGTGCACCACCCGGTCCAGCTCGTCCGCGGCGGCCTGCTCGCGGGCGGGCCCGCGGTAGCCGAGCATGATCCACACGACGGTCAGCACGATCACCACCGACAGCACGAACGGGCCCCGGTACCACGGTTGGGCCAGCCAGTCGGCGAAGAACGACGGGCGCGACCCCACCGGCACCGCCACGTACTCCCGCACGTACAGGAACTCCGCTGCCCCCAGCAGCACCCAGGTGAGCACCACCGGCAGCAGCACCAGGCCGCTCCCGGCCCGGCTCACCGGGTGCTCGACGATGCCGCGCAGGTACCCCGGCTCGCGCAGCCGCCACAGGTCGGCGTCGCGGCCGACCCGCTTCGGGTGGTCCTCGGCGGTGCGCGCCTCGGCGACCGCCGCCTGCAACACCGTGGTGAGCTGCGCCAGGTGCGGTGGTCGGTTGGACGGGCGGGTGCCCGCGATCCGGTCGACCCGGTTCAGCGCGGTGGCGACGAGCACGCCCACCCGCCCGGCTGCGGAGGTGTCCATCAGCCCAACCGCGCGAAGAAGAGCTGGTACAGCACGAACACCACCACGGCCGCGATGCCGATGATCAGCGCCAGCCGCAGCGCGGGCGGCAGCTCCTGCTCGCGACCCACCCGGCGGGCGCGCGGCACCGGGACGGTGTTGCCCGCGGGCACCGGTTCGTCGAGCGGTTGCGGTGCCACGGTGTCGGCCTCGGCGCGCCGGTAGCGGTCCGCGCCGAAGCCCTGGGCGCCGTACCCGGCCCCGGCGTCCGCCTGGCCGCTGGGCCCGAAGTCCCCGGCGCCCGCGCGCCGCTGCCTGCGACCGCTGTGCAGGGAGTCCCCGCGCTGGGGGTCGTCCTGCCCCCACCCGGGGTCACCGCTGGGGAACGCCTCGGTGCGCGCCTGCGCGGGCGCGCGGGACGCGGTGTTGACCCGGTCCGCCGCCTCCAGCAGCAGGCCGCGGCCGACCTCGGAGACGTCGAGCCGGTCGGCGTAGTGGCTCAGCGCCAGCGCGAGCAGCCCGTCGGGGAGCAGCCCGTTTTCGCGCAGCAGCCCGAACCCGCCCTCCACCACGGCCGACTGGTCCTGCGGGCGCCGGTCCACCAGGTCGGCGACCCAGGTGGCCATCGACCCGCGGCCGCGGTCGGCGTGCTCGGAGTTGTGCGCCAGCACCGTGCGCACCAGTCCGCGCCGGGTCGACTCCTCCCCCGCCACGTCGAGCAGTTCGGCGGTGACCGCGACGCTGACGAAGTCCATGCGCCCCACCAGGTCCCGCAGCACGCCGACCTGGTCGCCGGTGGAGCGCAGGTAGTCGCGCTGCCGCTGCGCCAGCCTGCCCCGGCGGCCCAGGGCCACCGCGATGGACTCCACCGACGGCGGCAGGTCGTCCGCCCCGATGCCCAGGGATTCCAGCCACAGCACCGACCTGGCCAGGGCGCGCGGGTCGGCCAGCGGGCGGCCGGGGGCGAGCAGGGTGCGCTCGACGAAGGCGACCCGGTCGCGCTGCTCGGGCACCCAGCGGCGCACCGCGTCGCCGAGGAGGTCGGGCCAGCGCGGGAAGCGGGACACGTCCGCGGGCGGGAAGCTGATCGGGTTGCCGCCCTCCTCGTGCCGGGCGAACAGGCCCTCGAAGACCACGTCGACCAGCTCGCCGGGCACCCGGTCGGCCACCAGGTGGGCGATGGCGCGGTCGGGGTCGTCGTGCGCCCAGCGGACCACGGCCGGGTGCGCCCGGGGGGTGAGCAGCCGGGTCGGGGCCTCCTCCAGCAGCCGCGGCACCTCGTGCGCGGCGGGCACCAGCGCCTCGCGGGCCACCCTGTCCACGAAGGACCGCATGTCCGGCAGGCCGCGGTACTCCTCGCCCAGGGTCACCTGGTCGCCTGCCTGTTCGGCGATCCAGCGCTGCGCGGCGGCGTCCTGGTCGTCGCGCGGGCCGGGCAGGTGCGCCGATTCCCCCAGCCAGTGCCGGGTGCGGGCGGCGCTGTCGCGGTCGGCCAGCTCGGCGGGCCAGTGCCCGGAGACGATGTTGTAGTCGTCGAGCACCGGTGGCTTGAGCAGGAACGTCGACCACACCCGGGAGCGGACCACCTGCCGCGGCAGCACCTTCAGCAGCACGGCGACCGACCCGGCCACCTCCAGCGGCTCGCCGTCGAGGGGGACGCGGGCGGTGTCGGCGGTCAGCGCGGCCAGCGGCGCGAGCAGGTCCCGGGGCACCGGGGGCGAGCACGGCACCTCGCGCACCGGCTCGGGGGCCAGCCGCCCGTCCGGGCCGATCATGGTCAGCCCGTGCAGCCACACGTCGGCGGGTTCGTGCCGGGCCGGGGTGAACAGGAACTGGCAGCCGCCGGAGCGGCCGAACGCGCCGCCGCGGCCCTGCACCGCGAAGCACCAGTGCGGCCCGTGCTCCTCCACCTGCGTCCACACCAGGCTCCACGCCTGGTGCGGGCCCAGGTCGGCGGTCGGCTGCACCACCGGGTACTTGATCAGCTTGTCGGCGGCGGAGACGAACGCGGCGGGCGGCCGCGGCCTGCCCGGCGGTTCGTGCAGCACGAAGCCCGCCCCGCTGCCGCCCCACTCGACGATCGTGGACTCGTTCACGGCCGCACCCTCCGGAGCATGCAGAGCAGCAGTTGCGACAGCGCCGCGGAGCGGGTGTCGAAGTCGGGGAACGACGCGTCGGAGTCCATCGGCTTGATCAGCTCCTCGCTCGACCCGGGGACCGGCACCTCGCCCAGCGCCGAGCAGAGGAAGAACCGCGGCTCCCGCCACGGCTGGCTCAGCAGCATATCGATGTTCTGCTCGAAGCCCAGCCCGTAGGCGATGCCGCAGCCCAGCGCGGACATCACCAGGTCGCGCAGCCGCAGCACCCCGCTCTGCCCGGGTACCAGCGACCCGGCCACGTGGTCGTCGAGGGTGGGCACGGTCAGCCGCCCCGGCGGCAGGACCGCCTCGGGGACGCCCTCGGGCACGTCGATGACGCCGCCGCCGCCCCCGTCGACCAGTTCCCAGAAGGTGTCCGGCTGGTCGTGGTGGTTGACGATGGCGTCGGCGAACTGCCAGGCGACCCTGGTGCCCAGCGCCGGGTCGTGCGCGAACCCGGCGATGCGCCCGATCACCTGCCGCCAGGCGGCGTCCTCGACCACCACCGACGGGTGCGGGCCGCCCGCGCGGGCGGCGACGTCGGCGAGGTAGCGGGCGGTGCCGCGCACCACCGCGTCGGTGCTGCCCAGCTTGCGCAGCGAGGCGCCCCCGGCCAGCGCGTGCCGGACGAGGTCGGCCTTGGTGACGCAGACCAGCAGGTACTGCACCGGCCCGACGTCCTCGGAGATGGTGCCCAGTTCGGTGAGGGTGCCCGCGAGTTGGCGCTGCACCACGTTGCGCTCGCGGCGGACCTCGTCGGTGCGGTCGTAGAGCAGGCCGTCGGGGCGCATGCTCGCCGCCAGCGAGGTCCGGTCGGTCCCGGCGGGGAGGAACTTGGGGAACGGCGTGCAGACCACCGGGTCGATCGTCCACACGAGGGTGCCGTAGTTGCGCAGCAGGAACCGGTTGTGCAGGCTCTGCACGGCGTTGCTGGCGAAGCTCTCCCCGGCGAGGTCGGCCACCGCGGCCATCACCCTGCGGTTGCCGATCTGGTAGCGGCGCACGATGGGCTGGCGGATGCGCTGGCCCCAGGAGTCGCGGTCGACGCTGTCGCGGCCGAGCAGTTCGGTGTGGATGTCGAGGATCTGCTGCACCACCCCGGCGGCCACGTTGTCGGTGAGGAACTCGTACGGCATCAGGTCGCGGGCCAGGGTCGGCTCGATGGTCATGCCGCGGATCTCGGTCTGCAGGTACTGCCGCTTGAGCAGTTCCAGCGGTTCGGCCTCCAGCAACCAGTCGGCGTTGTAGACCGACACCTGCGCGGGCGGCACCGGGGTGTCCACGTGGGTCAGCCCGCTGATCGTCAGGTGCTGGCTGAGGGTGCGCAGCATCAGGTAGCTCTTGCCGGTGGCGGCCTGCCCGATCGCGGCGATCACGTCGAACTGGTCGACCCGCCAGGTCGGCATGGCCGCCGCCCCGCCGGTCACCACGTGCTCCAGGAACACGTGCCCGTCGCCGCAGACCCGGTAGACCAGCCGCACCCGCGCCGGGTGGAAACCCGGTGACGGCGGCCAGAACCGGGACCCGTCGAACAGGCTGAGCCGCCAGTCGACCGCGCCGCGCTGCTCCACGCACAGCTCCAGCCGCAGCGCGGGCCTGCGCGGGCGCCCGTCGGGTTCCCGGGTGCGCGGGGTGCCCAGGTCGTCGTCGCAGGCCGGGCAGCGCAGCAGCTCGCCCCTGCCGCCGTTCATCGGGTGGTTCATCAGGCCCCCAGAATCCACACGGCGATCGCGATCAGCACCGCGGCCAGCGGCCACAGCAGCACCGCGCACACCCGCCAGCCCTGCCGCCGCCCGACGACCCCGGCGCGGACCAGGTGCTCGTGCAGGTGCGGTTCGGCGCGCGCCTCGGCCAGCCGGGCGGTGGCCTCCTCGTGCGAGACCCAGTTGCCGACCGCCCGGGTGGTGACGTCGTCGAGCTGCCCGGGCCGCACGGCGGCCAACTCCCCCGACAGCGAGCCGGGTCCGAAGCGCCGGTACCACTCGCGCGGGCCGGACTTCGGCCGCTCGGGCGCGGGGGCGGGCGGGCCTGCGGGTCGCGGCGGACCGCTCGACGGCCTGGCCTCGGGCACCCGGAACATCACGGCCTCGCGCTCGGTACCGGTGAGCGGCGAGCGCCGGTCGGGTCCGGGCGCGCCGCCGGGCAGCGGGGCCTGCACCCTGGTGGCGTTCGGCGTGGCGTTCGGCGCCGCACCCGGGTTGCGCGCGGCGGGCGTCCCCGGGCGACCGGGCCCGCCGGGGAGCGGCGGGAGCGGCCCCGGGCTGGTCATCTTCTGCGTCCGCGCGGTCGACATCTCCTGCGCCGACTCCGGCACCGGCTCCGGCGCCGGCTCCGGCCCCTTGGGGGTCACCGGCTCGGTGCCCGGCTCCTCGGGTTGAGTGCTCATCGGCCCGCCACCACCCCGATCAGAACGACGACGGCCACCAGCAGCGGCAGCGCGCCCGCCAGCCAGACGACCCTGCGGAACTCCCGGTGCGCGATCTCGTCCTGGTGCGCGGCGACCCGCTCCAGCACCGCGGGCACCCAGGCGTTGAGGCCGCGCGGGGTGGACCGGACCTCGGCCCGGATGCGGTGCAGGTGCCCGGCGTACTCCCCGGCGAACACCGGCGCGACCTGCTCGGCCACCGGCTCCGGCGCGGGCACGCCCAGCGCGTCGAGTTCGCGCAGCCAGCCCACCGCCGACCACTGGTCGCCCACCAGCGCGTCGTACTGGAACGGGGCGGCGAGGACCTCGGTGAAGCGGGCCCAGCGCGGGTCCGGCCACCAGGTGCGGATGGCGTCGGTGACCACGGTCGGCTGGTCGATGGGGCGCCTCCCGTCCTCGTCGTCCTGCACCAGGAACGCCACCCGGTCGCTGCCCGCCAGCGCGCCCAGCACCACCAGCGCGAAACCGAACCGGTCGTGCTCGCGCAGGTCGGCCGGGGTCTGCCCGTCGTAGGAGCGGCGCCACTGGGACATGATCCTGGGTGCGGCGTAGGTCGGTGTGAGGCGCAGGTCGACCAGCCGCTCCACGGTGCGGCAGACCGCGTCGCTGTCGATGAGGACGTAGCCGGTGCCGCCGGAGTCGCGCTGGTTGCGGCAGACGTTCTCCGGTTTGACGTCGCAGTGCGCGATGCCCAGCTCGTGCAGCCGGTCCAGGCCCTGGGCCAGGCTGACCAGGTCGTCGAGCTGCTCCAGGCCGGGGGCCACCCGGCGCAGCGACGAGTCGGCCCAGCCGACCTTGCGCAGCATCGGCGACACGGCGATGACGTAGCAGTGCGGCTGCGGCTGCTCGGGCACGCCGAACCACGCCGAGAGCCGGTTCTCCGGGTCGTCGCTGACGTCGCGGTCGGTCACCGCGAGTTCGGTGCGGCGCAGCTCACCGCGGTAGTCGGCGCCCGGCTGCACCAGGGTCACCGGCGCCACCGCCCACGGCGGGGCCTGCCCGGTGCCGCCGACCGCGGCGTTGGCGGTGTCGACCAGCGCGGCCTGGGTGCGCAGGTAGCGGCGGAGCTGGTCGGCGTGCTGCGGGGTGGCGCAGCGGTAGACCTTGACGTGCCACTGGTCCTCGCGCGGCCCGCGCCACTGGCCGCGGGTGTAGAGGACCTGCACGTCCAGGTGCGGGCTGTGGCCGTCGGGGCTGGCGGACTGGATCGGGAAGCGCCGCTCGGCGGCCCGGTTGCCCGGCTCGGGCGGGGCGATGCGCAGCGGGTGGGTCTCGTTGTCGACGGTCAGCCACACCTCGTGCGCGGAGCCGTCGCCGGTGTCCGGGGTGCCCGCCTGGGTGGGGCTGGCGGGCGCCCAGTCGGCCAGCTCGTACTCCAGCCTGCTCAGCGCCTGCCCGGTGTCGGCGAGCTGGTAGCCGATCCACCCGCGCGGGGCGACGGCCAGGCCGGTCTCCAGGTTCGGGTGCAGCAGCGCGTCGTTGACCAGGACGGCGATCTCCGGGCGCTCCCAGGTGCGGCGGGCCATCAGCTCGCCGTCGACCATGCGCAGCGACAGCAGCGGGCCGCTGGGCACCGCCGCCATCGACTGCGGCAGCACGAACCCGATGCCGCCGCGCCGGTCGGCGGGCCGCTGCAGCGGCAGCCACCGGTCGGCGGGCTCGGCGAGCAGGTAGTCGAACCGCAGCCCGCCGAAGGCGAAGGTCAGCAGCCGCTGGCGGACCAGCGGGCCGCGCGGGCCGGGGCGTTCGGCCTCGGCGGCGGCACCGGCGTTGGTGACCGGCTCGCAGCGCACGTCGTAGCCGTCGGGCAGGCCGGGGGTCACCTCGAAGTACACCTGGGTGACGACGTCACCGAAGCCGGCGCGCACCTCCTCCAGGGTCTCCCGGACCGCCTCGATGGCCTGCGGGGTCAGCGGGGTCTCGGTGCGCACCAGCACCCGGACCAGCACCTTGGCCCCGGCCGGGGCGGACGCGGACGCCAGGTGCCTGCGCAGCTCACCGCCCGCCGCGGCGCGCACCTGCTCCTCGAAGCGCGGCCGGTCCCGCTCGGTCATCGTCCCGCCCCCGCTGCCGTTCCGTTGATGACCGCCGTTCCCCGGACGACCGCTGTTCTCCCGTTGACTGCCGTGGTCCTGATGACTGCCGTTCCTCCGATGACTGCCGTGCCGTCGACGACCGACGTTCTACCCCCAATGGACGTGCGGGTGGGGGTCGACGTTCCACCGGACGCCACCGCGACCGGCCTCATCCCCTGGCCGCCGTGATCGCGGCGATGATCTTCTCGGCCAGGAAGCGGGCGCGGTCGGCGCCCCTGCCCTCGTCGCGGGTCTCGACCGCCACCGCGAACGAGACCGGGCCCGAGGCGGTGTCGACGAAGCCCACCAGCCAGGCGATCTGGTGCAGGAAGGTGCCCCGCGGCGCCGTCCCCGGTTCGTACTGCACCTGTGTACCGGTTTTCACCCACGCCCGTTGCCCCTGCGGCAGCACCAGCTTGCGCGCGGTGCCCGAGGTGGTGGTCGCCGACAGCGCCTGGCGGAGCTGTTCGGCCTGCTCGGGGGTGAGCACGGGGGTGCTCGTCCCGGTGACCTCGCGGCGGACCCCGTCGCGCGGGTCTGTGACCGCGGACACGACCGTGGGTTGCACGGCGGTGCCGCCGTTGGCGACGGCGCCGAGCACGGTGGCCATCTCCAGCGGGGTGCCCACGACCCCGCCGCCGCCGAGCACGTTGTTGCCGATGCTGCCGTCGTCGGCGGTCGCGGGCACCCGGGAGTCCACGCCGACCGGGGTCCCGGCCAGCCAGGCGGGCCTGCGGTCGGCGCGGGCGTCGGTGCTGCCGACGACGAAGCCCATCGCCTTCGCGGTGTCGCGGATGACGTCCCAGCCCAGGTCCTGGGCGAGCCGCACGAACGCGGTGTTGCAGGACACGGCGAGCGCCATCTGGAGCGTGATCCGGCCCGAGGTGGCCTGCCCGCAGGCGCCGTTGCCCGCGTTGCGGATCACCTGGTTGTTGACGGTGACCGTCAGCGGCGCGTCGATCACGGTCTGCGCGGTGGCGCCCCTGGTCTTGATGAACGCCGCGGCGACGACGACCTTGAACGTCGAGCCGAGCCCGTACTGGCGGCCCAGTGCCCGGTTGACCTGCGGGGACGGCACCGCCACCGCCTTGTCGTCCTCGACGAAGCGCCGCAGCCGGTCCTGCGCCTCCGGGGTCTCCCCCGCCTGGGTCGGTGCCAGCGACCAGCGGTAGCAGTCGGCGAGCACGCGCTCGTCGTCGGACTCGACGCAGTCGGTGCTCTCGTCCAGGTTGCCCTGCCCGTCGCGGGAGCCGAAGCCGTGGTCGCCGGTGAACTCGCGGCGGGCGGTCTGGTCCACCGGCCGCGCGGTCCCCTCCTCGCCCGGTTCCACGGGGGCGCTGGCGGCGGCGAGGACGTGGCCGGTCTTGGCGTCGACGACCACGGCGCCGCCCGCGAGCGGCCCGCCGGTGGGGCCGTCGGCGAGCAGCGCCCCGGTCGTGGCGCGCTGGATGGCCGGGTCCACGGTCAACTCGACCGCGCCGTCCGGGCGGCCGCTCGACGGCGGGGCGAGCCGCTGCCCCAGCGAGGTGCCGGAGGAGCCGTCGACGATGTCGGTGAGGCCCGCCTCCAGCACCCCGCGGTCGCCGCCGACCTGGAGCAGCCCGCCGAGGTCGGCCAGCGAGAGGTCGGGGGTGCCGAGGGGTTCCCAACGCGCGCCGGAGCGGTCGCGCACCCACTGCGGCTTGCCGTCGACCAGGACCCGCACGGTGGTCCGGTCGTAGGCGATGCGGTCGGTGGAGCACTGCTCCGGGTCCACCCTGGGCTGCTGGGTGGTGCAGAACGGCCGGTCCTCGGCGAGCCCGGTGTACGGGGAGAGCGTGATGCCCACGACGAGGGTGGCGCTGAGCAGGTAGACCCACGCGGCGCCGGGCACGGTCGGCCGCGCCCACCAGGTCGACGCCCGCGCGGGCGCGGCGGCGGGGACCAGCGCGCGGCGCGGCGGCGCGGCCGGTACGGGCTGCGCCGCCGGGGTGGCCGGTGCGGGCGCGCCGAGGTAGGACACGGCCACGGCGGCGATGACGCCGAGGCCGAGCGCGATCGTGGAGTGCCCGCCGCGGGACAGGAACGGCGCGGTGATGCCCGAGTGCGGCAGCGCGTTGACCGTGGCGGCGAGGACGAACAGGAACTGCCCGAGCACCATCGCCCGGAACCCGACGACGAACAGCCGCGCCGGGTCCACCCCGCCCGCCTCGGTGCGGGTGACCTGCGGCCCGATCCGGCTCAGCGCGGCGGCCAGCAGCGCCAGCAGGCCCGACAGCAGCAGGATGGTGATGCCGCCGAGCTTGCTCCAGATGACGGTCAGCACGAAGTCGGTGCTGCCCGCGGGCACCCGGCCGGAGGTGGAGTCGTCGAGCCCGCGCCCCCACAGCCCGCCGTCGGCGATGACCGCCAGCGACTGCGCGATCTGCGAGCGCCTGCTGGCCTCGGCGGAGGAGTAGGAGATCTGGCAGGCGCTGGTGCCCTCCGGCGTCGGCGGCGGGGTGGCGCCCTCCGGGGCGGGCTCGCAGGCGGCGGCCCAGTTGTAGGTCCACGGGTCGACCCAGACCGCGCCGCGCTCGGAGATGTACGGGGTGACGGCCATCGCCGCCACGCCGATCAGGACGAACCCGCCCACCGGCGCCCACAGCGGCCGCGAGTAGCGCAGCGCGACCCGCCGCCGGGCCCGCGCCCGCGCCCGGCCCACCTCGCCGAGCACCTCCGGCGCCCGGTCGGCCTGCACGCCGAGCAGGTGCGCGAACACCGCCACCGACCCGACGAACACCGGGATCATCGGCCCGATGTCCTGCTTGAGCGCGCTGGCCACGCCGACGGCGGCGAAGGTGCCGATCGGGTACCACAGGTGCCTGCGGGCCCGGATCACCTCCAGCGGGCTGCCGCCGCGGGCCGCGGCGCCCACCCGGTACAGGTGCGCGTACGCGCCGAGCATGGCCGCCAGCGCCACGAAGTACACGACCTTGCCGTACTCCGGGGTGGCGATGCCGAAGATCGTCAGCCGGTCGTCCAGCAGCGGCGCCGCGAACAGCACGAACACCGCGAGCAGCCCGACCAGGTGGCCCTTCTCGGTCAGCGGGAACGCGGGCAACCGCAGCCGGATCGCACGCCGCTTCGGCGGGCCGAGCCGCTCCGGCCGGGGCCGCTGCGCCCAGGCGATCGCGGCCACCACCAGCGCCAGCGCCAGGGCGGGCAGCAGCACCGCGCGCGCGGCGGCGTCGCCGGACTCGGCGGTGAAGGCGTCGCCGACGCGGGTCGCCGGGTCGGGGATGACCACCAGCCGCACGGTCAGCAGCAGCCCGAACAGCAGCAGCGCCCCGGCGCTGAGCAGGGCGGCGAGCGCGGCCGGGGCCACCTCGGCGTCGCCGCGGCGGCCGTGCGCCACCCGCAGCGCGCGCAACCCCAGCCCGACGGCCGCTGCCACCAGGATCGCCACCGCCACCACCCACGGCGTCGACCGGAACCGCCCGCCGACGACGAACCCCAGCGCGATCAGCACCAGCGGCCACCACACCCCCGGCACCGCCCCCCGGACGGGTGAGTTGAGGGTGGTCGGGTCGGCGGGCGGCGGGGCGTTCACCGCGTGCAGGGCGACCGACCGCCCACGGGCCAGGAACCGCGCGGTGTTCACGACCGCGAGCACCAGCCCGACCAGCAGGAACAGCCTGCTGAAGCCGGTGAGCCCGTCGAAGAACATGGTGAGCAGCGAGCTCATGGTCGGCGGCGACCTCCGTCGAGGGGGGACCCGGGTGGATCGGCGGATGGTGCCCGAAGATCACACCGTCAGTCGCCAGGGTACCGACGACCGTTACCCGTTCGGGGGCTTGCCCGAGGTCGGGCCGGTCACCCTCCAGCCCGCTGTATCGTGTCGGCGTCGCGGACCACGCTGGGAGGAAGTCCGGTGCACGTCGAGGAAATCCTGAACTCCATCCCACCGCTGACGATCTACCTCGTCGTCGGGCTGGTCATCGGCGTGGAGAGCTTGGGCATCCCGCTGCCCGGTGAGATCGTCCTCGTCAGCGCCGCCCTGCTGTCCTCGCAGAGCGACGCGGTGAGCCCGGTGTGGGTCGGCGCGTGCGCCATCGCGGGTGCCGTCGTCGGCGACAGCATCGGGTACCTGATCGGCAAGCGGGGCGGGCCGCGGCTGTTCGCCTGGGCGGGCCGCCGGTTCCCCAAGCACTTCGGGCCCGAGGTCATCGGCAGGGCCCGGGCCACGTTCGCCCGGCGTGGGGTGTGGGCGGTGTTCTTCGGCCGCTTCATCGCCCTGCTGCGCATCCTCTCCGGCCCGCTCGCCGGGTCGCTGCACATGCACTACGGCCGGTTCCTCGTCGCCAACGCCGCGGGCGGCATCGCCTGGGCGGGCGGCACGACGGTGCTGGTGTACTACCTGGGCACGGTCGCCGAGCAGTGGCTCTCCCGCTTCTCCTGGTTCGGCCTGCTCGCGGCGGTGCTCGCCGGTGTCGTGGTGACCCTGGTGGTCCGCAGGCGGATGCACGCGCACCCGGCGCCGGAGCAGGTCCCCGCCGACACCACCGACTGACCGGCTCGCCCCCGGGTGTTCCCGTCCCACCGGAGTGGGTATGAAGGGCGTATGACGCTCAAGGTGACAGTGCTCGGAACCGGGATCATGGGCGCCGCGATGGCGCGGAGCCTGGCCAGGGCCGGACTGGCCGTCACGGTCTGGAACCGCGACCCGGCCAAGGCCGAGGCCCTCGCCGACGTCGCCGAGGTGGCCCAGGACCCGGCCGCCGCCGTCGACGGCGCGGACGCGGTCGTGACCGCGCTGTTCGACCTCGCCGCCACCGAGGCGGTGATGTCCCGGGCCCTCCCGCACGTCCGGGGCGTGTGGGTCCAGACCGGCACGGTGGGCCTCGACGGCGCGATCTCCCTGGCGCGGCACGCGGCGGAAGCGGGAGTCGAGTACGTCGACGCCCCCGTCCTCGGCACCCGCCAACCCGCCGAGAACGGCCAACTCACGGTCCTCGCCGCAGGCCACCCCACCGACACCACCACCGCCGTCTTCGACGCGATCGGCGCCAAGACCATCTGGGTCGGCGAAACCCCGGGCGACGGCCACCGCCTCAAGCTCACCGCCAACGCCTGGGTCGTCTCCCTCACCGCCGCCACCGCCCAGAGCATCGAACTGGCCGGCGCCCTGGGCCTGGACCCCACCCTGTTCCTGGAGATCATCGAGGGCGGCCCCCTCGACAGCGGCTACGCCCAGCTCAAGGGCCGGGCCATGATCACCGACACCTACCCGCCGTCGTTCACCCTGGACGGGGCGGTCAAGGACTCCGCCCTCATCGCCGAGGCCCTCGCCCAGGCGGGCAAGGACAACCGCGTGATGACCGCCATCAACCAGGTCTACGCCGAGTCCTCCGCCAGGGGCCACGGCGCGGACGACATGGCAGCCGTCAACAAGGGCTTCTGACCGCCCCCTCGGGGACCGGCGATGTGCGAAGATGTGCGGCATGACGCTTGCCCGAAAGGACAATGGGGCGTAAGTCCCCGGCGCGCGTGCGCGCCGCCATCGCCGAACGAGTGACGCGAAAGCGCACCAGAGCCGCCCGACGAGCGGCAGCCAACCGACGAGTCATGGCCAACCCGCCCGTGCGCCGCCGCAGGCGACCTCCCTGGCAGCCCACCCGCGTGAGACACCGCCCGATCCCCGGGTTGTCCGGCCGGGGCGTGGCCGCGATCGCCCGGCTCGAACGCGAGCGCTTCGATCCGGGCGGCGCCGCCCGCGCCCTGCGGACGTGGGCCTGGTTCGTCCGCACCCCCGGGCACAGGCTGTGGAGCGAGGCAGAGGGTTGCGGGGTCTCCGAGTGCTGCCCGGACCCACCGGAACTGCGCCTGTTCCTCCACGCCGTGGTGGCGGTGCTGCCACCGAAGGACGCACGGCTACTGCGCAAGCAACTCGACCAACTGGACGACATGTGGTGATCCGCCACCCGGATGTGGACAGGCCGCCGGGCAACGCTTCCCGGCGGCCTGTTCGGTGGGGACGGCTGTGATTGCACTCGAGACCTTTCCACCGAGCCAGGACGTGGCGATCCGCTGTCGGAACTCCAAGGCGCCTCACCTGCTCAGATCCTTGTTTCAGCGTTGGCCAAAACGTCCCCGGCGAGGTGCTGCTGACCTGGTCCTTGTCTCGCTGGTCGTGTCGCCCCTGATGGAGGACGCACCCGGTGGTCGTGTGCCGCCAGGATGGAAGCCACTGACCGGAAGGAGATCGGGTATGACCACGGTATTGGGCACCCCACTCGCGTCGGGGCGGGACCTGGTTGGCGGTGAGCTGTTCGAGCGATTGGTCAGCCGGGTGGTCACGGACGCGGGTGTGGATCGAGAGATGGCCGAGCGCGCGGTTGATCAATCATTGGCGTTCCTGGCGGCATCGGCCCGGCATGTCGGCGAACCGCTGAGCCCCAGTGCCGGGGTGGATCTGGGCTGGCACGCCTTCCTGCTCTACACGAGGGAATACACCGAGTTCTGCCACCGCATCGCAGGCCGCTTCATCCACCACGTCCCCGACGACGCGCCCGGGTCGGCTCCGACCGGGGCCGGTGGCCGGGTCGGTCGTACGCCTGCCGCGATCGAGGCCGCCGGTTATGTGGTGGACCATGAGCTGTGGTTCAGCGGCACGGACCGCTGCGGGAGTTGCCACGAAGAGGGCAACTGCAACGCCAGCGGTGGCGACGGCAACGAGAACTCGGACAATCGCGGCAAGGACTGACGTGACGACTTGGCCGGAGCTGCCCGCTGCCGTTGTGTCCGCCGTCGAGCAGCGGATGGGCCGAGTCGTCGGGGCGGTGGACGTGGATCGGGGGGACAGCAGCGACTTGGCAGTGGTCGTGCGTGGGGTGTCCGGGGAGCCGGTGTTCGTGAAAGGTGTCCGTGGGGTGAGCAGGCGTATGCGCTGGCTCCGCAACGAGATCACCGGCTCCCTGCACGCCTCCGACATCGCCCCCGACGTCGTCTTCCACGCGGACATGGACGACTGGCTCATCATCGGCTTCGCCTACGTCCCCGGCCGCCGCGCAGACCTCTCCCCCGGCTCGGCGGACCTCCCCCTGGTCGCCGGAACGCTGTCCAGGATCAGCCGCATCCAGGCGCCGGACCTGCGCCCACTGCGTGATCGCTGGTTCGCCACCGATTGGTGGACCCGCCTGGCCGACGAAGCCCCGGACCACATCCGCGGTTGGGACGCCGCCGAGTTGGCGCGCGTCTCCGCCACCGCCCCGGCCCTGGTCGACGGCACCAGCCTGCTCCACACCGATCTCCACGCGGACCAGTTCCTGATCAGCCAGGACGGTCAGGTGCACGTCGTCGACTGGGGGTTCCCCGGCAGTGGCGCCCCGTGGGTGGACACGGCCTTCATGACCCTCCGCCTGGTCGGCGCGGGCCACACCCCCGCCGAAGCGGAATCGTGGGCTCGGACCATCCCCTCCTACGCGGACGCCTCGCCGGGCGCGCTGGCGGCGTTCGCGGCGTACGTCGCGGGCTTCTGGACCCACCTGTCCCTGTCCGCCGGTCACGGCGCCCGCCACCGCGCCCGCCTGGCCCGGGCCTGCGCGAACTGGCGCCTGGGCTCACCTCCGACATGACGGCGTGCCGGAACGCGGACAGGCCGCCGGGGAGCCCGGCGGCCTGTCCGCGGAGGAGCGTCAGTTGGAGCGCTTGTGCGAGAGCAGTGCGCCCGCCAGCGCGCCGAAGGCGAGCACGTTGGCGATCGTGCGCACCAGGTGCCACCTGTTCCACGGGTCCTCGAACGCCCCGCGGACGCGGGCCAGCTCGTTGAGGTCGGTGGGCAGGCCCGCCGCCTCGAGCTGGTCGTTGAGGGGGATGTTGATGCCCATGGTGATGCCGATGGCGACCACGTACAGCGCCAGCGAGGCCAGGACCCAGCGGGCGGCGGTGCGCTTGCCGAGCTTGTGCTCGATGATGGCCGCCGCGCCGGTGAAGATGAAGGCGCCCGCGAGGACCGAGCCGAACGTGTTGTTCTGGATGGCGCGGTTGATCTGCTGCATGGAGTCGATGAAGGTGCGGTTGTCGGTCTTGGCCAGCGCGGGCATGACGGCGTTGGCGAAGGTGAAGAACGTCCCCGCCATCAGGCCCATGCAGGCGGTGGCGAGCCAGAGCACGGGCGTGGCGAGCTTGCTCTTGCCCGTTGGCGGCCCCACCTGTTGGGCGAACTGCGCGTTGCGGAGGTCGGACATGGTGGATTCTCCCCTGTGGGTCGTGGATGGGTCGGTGGGACGGGTTCGCGGGTCAGGCCAGTGAGCCGGTGAGGGTGTCGGCGCCGTCCGGGAGGAGGGTGCCTTCGTCGAGCAGGCCGACGCGGTCGCACAGCCAGCGGACCTCCAGCAGGTCGCTGCCCGCGTACAGCACGGACATGCCCTGGTCGCGCAGGTCGCTGAGGGTGGTGAGGAGGCGGACGCGGCTGTCGGGGTCGATGTGGGCGGTGGGCTGGTCCAGGACGAGCATCCTGGGGCGGATCAGCAGGGACATGGCCAGGCACAGCTCGCGCAGTTCGCCGCCGGTGCAGCGGTCGACCGGGACGGCGGCGTGCGCGGCCAGGCCCGCGCGGCGCAGGGCCTCGGCGATCCGGTCGGCGCGCTCGGCGCGCGGGATGCGGTGGAAGCGCGCCCAGAAGGCGAGGGTCTCGGCCATCGTGGCGGTCGGGACCATCACCGCGCTCTGCGGGACGTAGCTGACGACGTGCCGCAACTGGAAGCCGTCGTAGGCGTCGATGGACTCGCCGCCGACGGTGATGCTGCCGGTGTCGGCGCCGAGCAGGCCGGTGACCAGCCGCACGATGGTGCTCTTGCCGGACCCGGTGGGCCCGGCCAGGCCGTACGCCTCCCCGGCGGCGACCTCGAAACCGATGTCGCGGACGACGCCGCGCCCGTCGTCTGTGGTGTAGCCCAGTCCGGACACCGCCAGGACCGTGCCCCTGCGTGTTCGTTGTCCGGGCACGCGGTCGACCACAGTGGACGTCGCGATGACGCCACCGGACGCCTCGTCCGCCCCGTTCAGCCAGCCCATGGCCCTGTCCCCTCGCATTGATCCCGGTTGTCCCCGCGCCTGCCGTCCACCCGACGGCAGGCGCGGGTCTCGCGCCGTGCCCGCACACCGCCCTGTGCGCCGACACCGGTCAGTCCTTGGTGCGGGAGGAGATCCCGCCGATCACCACCAGCGGTAGGACCGCTCGTAGCGGAAGTTCAGCGCGGTCAGGCCGATGAGCCGGACCGGCAGCGGCATCAGCGCGGCGGCCCGCCCGGAGCCCGCGCCGTCGAACATCCACGGCAGCAGGAACGCGAGCACCCCCGGCGGGGCGCTGAGCATGATGCGGCGCTCCACGCCGCCGTAGGCGCGCTTGCCCATGGCGACGAACGCGGGGAGCACGATGGTCTCCTCGGCGCGCAGGTGGTCGTGGATGATCGCGTCGAACCGCGTCGCGGCCTCGACCAGTGCGGCGTTGTCGTCGAGCCGCAGCGCCGCGGTGACGGCGTCCATCGCCTGGTCCAGGGCGGCGTGGTCGGCGTGCATGTCGACCTCCCGCTCGGCGAAGCCGGGCACCTTGGCGCGCAGCTCGGGCCAGAGGATGTCGTCCTCGGTGTGGTGGTGCCAGTCGATGGTGGCGCGCACCTGGTCCCACCAGGAGGCCACCCTGGTCCGCTTGGACGAGGACAGCTTGGGGGCCACCGCCAGCAGCTTCTTGGCGTCGCGGCGCATCGCGCGGTGCAGCAGCGCGAAGCCGTGGAGGTTCTCGGGGAGTCCGTCGAGCCCGTGCTCGCTGGACAGTCCTGCGGTCATGGCGTGCTCCCTGCGGTTCCGTGCGGGTTCTGCGGTGTCGGCGGTCCTGGTGCTGGTGGTGCGGTTCTGCTCAGTCGGCGGTGCCGCGGCGCGCGGCGCGCGGGGGTCTCAGTCGGCGTTCCAGACACCGCTGGCGGCGGTGTCGTGCGCGAAGTCGGTGAAGTCGCGGGGTTCGCGGCGCAGCGCCCGGCGCACCCCGTCGGTGAGGTAGGCGTTGCGCCCGTCGAGGACCTCGCCGAAGAGGCCGACGAAGTGCTGCGACATGCCGCGCTCGCGCAGCGCGGCGGCGTACTGCGGCGGGCTCAGCGGCACGTACCGCACGTCGCGCCCGGTGGCCTTGCTGATCTCCGCGGCGATGTCGTGGAACCCCAGCAGCCGCGGCCCGGACAGCTCGTAGACCTGCCCGGCGTGCCCGGGTTCGGTCAGCGCCGCCACCGCCACGTCGGCGATGTCGTCGGCGTCGACGAACGGCTCCACGGCGTCGCCCGCGGGCAGCGCGATCTCACCGGCCAGCACCGCCTCCAGCATGAAGTTCTCGCTGAAGTTCTGGTTGAACCAACTGCAGCGGACGATCGTCCACTCCAGCCCGCACCGCTGCACGACCCGCTCGCTCTCCTGCGCGGCCTCCTCGCCGCGGCCGGAGAGCAGCACCAGCCGTTCGACCCCGGCGTCGACGGCGGCCCGGCAGAACCGGGTGATGTCGGCGACGGCACCGGGGAAGCCCAGGTCGGGGATGTAGGTGACGTACGCGGCCCGGACCCCGTCGAGGACCGGCGCGAACGTCTCGTGGTCGTTCCAGTCGAAGCGCGGGGTCTCCGACCGGGAGCCGATCCGCACCGGCACCCCCCGGGCGCCGAGCCGTGCGGCGACCCGGCGGCCGGTCTTGCCGGTACCCCCGATCACCAGGACCTCATTCGCCCGGTCACGGCTCGCTCGCTCTCCCATACCCGTAGTCAACCGGTCTGCGCGGAATTGAGCCATAGTCAAGAAGCTCAGGCCCATCTCCGGGCGTCTCCACCCGGCAGCGGCCGTGAGACGACCCTATGCGACACGCTGACCTGCGCGGATGGCGAGAAGGTTGCCGGAAGGCAAAAACGCCCGCTCGTCCCGGCACAAACACTGCCGGGGCGGGCGGGCGTATTTCGATTGCCGAGACAAATGCGCGGGAAAGAGTGACACACCGCGCCCGATCACGGGCGGCGGTTCACCGGAGGGGTCGCGCGGCACGGTCCCGCGCGGCCCGCAGGGTCGACGCCACGGTCGGCATCCGGTCGTAGAGGAAGAAGTGGTCGCCGCCGAACGCGGTGTGGGTGAAGTCCCCACTGGTGTACCGGGCCCACTCGGTGCCCACCGCGGGCGGGGCCAGGTGGTCGTCCTCGGCGTGCCAGGCGGCCAGGGAGATGCGGGGCGGCTCCTCCGCCGGGTCCGGGTGGTAGCCCACCACCAGGCGCAGGTCGTTGCGCAGCGCGGGGATGAACAGCCCGCGCAGCGGCGAGGTGCGCAGCATCGGGTTCACCGCGCCGATCTCGGTCAGCGCGTCCAGCAGTTGCTCGTCGGGCAGTTCCACCAGCGGCGCGAACACCTTCGACGACGACCGGTGCGGCGGGCGCGACCCGGCCAGCACCACGAACTCCGGGTCGCGCAGGTCCGGGTCGCGGCTGATCCGCTTGGCGACCTCGTAGGCCAGCAGGCCGCCGAGGCTGTGCCCGAGCAGCGCGTACGGCCCCGACCCGGCCAACCGCGGCGCCAGCTCGTCGGCGTGGCGCACCAACGATTCGGCGGGCGGGTCGGCGCGGCGGGTGGCCCGGCCGGGCAGGTCCACGGCCTGCACCAGGAACTCCGGGGCGAGCGCCTTGGGCCAGGTCTTGAAGGAGGCGGAGGACCCGCCCGCGGGGGCGAAGCAGACCAGCCGCAACGGCGCGGCCTGCTCCTCGGTCGCGGCGGGCGGGGTGGCGAGTGCGGCGGACATGGCTGGGCTCCCTGGGGCGGGTGTCGGGGTCAGGACGCGATCGGGACGCCCGCCGCGCCGGACCGCCGCGCGCCCATCGGCGGCACGGTCGACGCGGCGGCGCGCGGGACGGTCAGCGGCACGGTGGGAACGCCGAGGTGCGGTCCGAACGGGACGCACGCCTCGACCCCGTAGGCGTCGGCGAGCAAGGCGGTGAGCCGCACCGGGTCCGGGTTGTAGGCCTGCGCGCCCAGCGAGCCGACCGCGAGCGCGGCCAGCGCGCAGCCGAGCCGGGCGGCGGACACCGCGTCCAGCCCCCAGCCCAGCGCGGCCAGGTACCCCGCGCGGAAGGCGTCACCGGACCCGGTCGGGTCCACCGCGACGACCTCGACGGCGGCTACGGTCACCGGCCGCTCACCCACCACCTCCAACCGCACCCCGTCGGCGCCGAGGGTGGTCACCCAGGTCCCGACGCGGCGCAGCACTTCCCGGTGCGACCAGCCGGTCTTCTCCAGCAGCAGCGCCACCTCGTGGCGACTGGTGAACAGCACCCGCGCCCCACCGACCAGGGCACGCAACTCGTCCCCGGCCAGGCACCCGACCTGGCGCGAGGGCGCCACGGCGAACGGGTGCCCGTACAGGCGGCAGGCCTCGGCGTGCCGGACCATCGCAACCGGGTCGTCGGCGGCGACGAGCACCAGGCCGGGCGACCCGAGCCGGTCGGCGACCGCGCTCAACCGCAGGTGCCGGGCGGCGCGCATGGCCCCGGGGCGGAACGCCGCCACCCGGTTGCCGCCGGTGTCGGTGGCACACAGGAAGCGGGCGGTCGGCTCCGCGCACACCCGCACCGACCCGGTGTCCACGCCGAGCGCGCCGAGCCCGGTCCCGTCGAAGTCGGGGCCGACCGCACCGAGCAGGACCGGGCGCAGCCCCAACCGGGCCAGGCCGTAGGCGGTGTTCGCCCCGGTGCCGCCGGGCCGGGGCGCGGGGGTGCGCAGCACGGCGTCCAGCGCCAACCCGTGCGGCAGGTCGGCCAGCACCCGCCTGCTGAACACGCCGGGAAAGGCCACCAGGTGGTCGGTGGCGATCGAGCCGGTCACGGTGACGCGCATGCTGACCATCCCTCTTCCGGTTCAGACCGCGGGCACGCCGCCCACGGTTGTGCTGGGAGCTGTACCTGACTCCGCCGGCCGCCCCCAACCGGCGGCCCGGCCACCAGCCACGCCGAACCCGCTCGGCGCAGCAACAACAACCAGCCACCCCCAAAACCCGCGGCCCGACTACGGAAACGCCCGGGCGGGCGGATGTCTTCAACGCCGAGCCGACCACCCCGAGAACCGCTGGCCCGGCGATCGAATGCCTGGGTGGATGGATGCGCTCGGCCAGCCGACCGCCCCACAAACCGCCGGCCTGGCGAGCGACTGCCCGGGTGGGTGGATGTGTTTGGCCGGGG
>NZ_AYXG01000181.1 GCF_000564855.1 Actinokineospora spheciospongiae | reverse complement strand
AGGGGCCCCGGCCAAACACATCCACCCAGCCGGGCACCACCCACACAAAGACCGCAGCTTGAAGACACGGCCAGCGGAGGCGCACGGTCCAGCGGAGGCGGATGGCCCAGCAGGCAGACTGGTTGTCAGCACCAACACTCAACCCCGCAGAGGCGTAGCCCACCCCGGCACGGCGCCTCGACCGCTTTTCTCTACGCTCGCCCGGTGCTCGTACTGCTTCCGCCCTCGGAGACCAAGAGCGACGGCGGGGACGGCGACCCGCTGGACCTCGGCGCCCTGTCCTTCGCCGAGCTGACCCCGGTCCGGCTGCGGCTGACCGAGGCGCTGCGCACCCTCGCCGACGACGTGCCCGCCAGCCTCCGGGCGCTCGACCTGTCCGAGCGGCAGGTGGAGGAGGTCGAGCGCAACGCCGAGCTGTTCACCTCCCCGACCCGGCCCGCGCTGGAGCGCTACACCGGGGTGCTCTACGACGCGCTCGGCGCGGAGAAGTTCACCAGGGCGCAGCGGGCGCGGGCGGGCAGGCGGCTGGCGGTGGCCTCGGCGCTGTTCGGGGTGGTGCGCGCCGAGGACCCCATCCCAGCCTACCGGCTCTCCGGGGCGTCCGTGCTGCCCGGGATCGGCGGGCTGCGCGCGGTGTGGCGGGCCGACCTGGAGAAGACGCTGTCCACTGTGGACGAGTTGGTGGTGGACCTGCGCTCCGGGGCGTACGCGGCGCTGGCCGACGTCCCGCACGCGGTGACGGTGCGGGTGGTCACCGAGGGCGAGGGTGGCAGGCGCAAGAGCGTGAGCCACTTCAACAAGGCCGCCAAGGGCAGGCTGGCCGCCGCCCTGGCGCTGGCGCCGCGCGAGCCGGGCACCGTCCGCACGGTCGTCTCGGCCGCACGGGCCGCCGGGCTGCGGCTGGAGCCGGTGGGCAAGCGCGAACTCGAACTGGTCATCGATAGCTGAGTCAATTCGGTTGCGCGGCCCCGGCGGTCCGCGCGATCCTGTGCGCACGTTGCCGGTGGAGAGACGCCGGTGGAACCGAGGAGGTGCCCCGTGGAGATGACGGTCCCTGTGGTGGCGCTGACCCGTCCACCCGCCCCACCGAGCTGAGCTGCGCGGTGGGGACCCCTTCCTTCCTCGAGGAGACCCACCAGTGCGCAAGCACGGTTCCGACGATTTCTCCGACTTCTCCGACCTGACCGACGACGCCCCGCGCTCCGCCAGGATGCGCAGGCGCGGCGGGTTCGACGACGACCCTCAGCCGACCCGGTCCGGGCGGCTCACCGAGGCCGAGCGGGCCCGGCTCGCCCGCGTCCGCGACGACGCCTACACCAAGGCCCAGGAGCTGCCCCCGGGCACCGACCGGTGGTCCACCTGGGGTGACGCCGACCAGGGCCCCGCGCCCCGGCCGGAGTGGCTGGTCACCGACCTCGCCGCCGCCGACACCGAACTCGGTGTGCTCAAGACCGGCAAGGAAGCCGACGTGTTCCTGCTGGAGCGCGCGGTCCCCGGCGGCGCGAGCTGCGTGCTGGCGGCCAAGCGCTACCGCAGCGGCGAGCACCGGCTGTTCCACCGGGACGCGGGCTACCTGGAGGGCAGGCGGGTGCGCCGGTCCCGCGAGATGCGGGCGATGGGCAACCGCAGCTCCTTCGGCCGCAACCTCATCGCCGAGCAGTGGGCGGTGGCGGAGTTCGCCGCGCTGTCGCGGTTGTGGACGGCGGGCGCCCCGGTGCCCTACCCGGTGCAGCGCGACGGCACGGAGCTGCTGCTGGAGTACCTGCGCGGCGACGACCCGGACTCGGCCGCGCCCCGGCTGGCACAGCTCCGGCCTCCCGCCGACGAGCTGCGCGACCTGTGGGAGCAGATGGTGCACGCGCTGGAGCTGTTCGCCTCCCTGGGGCTCGCGCACGGCGACCTGTCGGCCTACAACACCCTGGTCCGCGGCGGCGAGCTGGTGCTGATCGACCTGCCGCAGGTGGTCGACGTCATCGCGAACCCGGGCGGCCCGGAGTTCCTGGCCCGGGATGTGGCGAACATCGCGTCCTGGTTCCGCTCGCGCGGGCTGCCGGAGGACGTCGGCGACCCGGGCGCCCTCACCGCCCGCCTGCTCACCGCGGCGGGCATCTGAGGCGGGGGCGGGTGGGCCCCTTTTGCGGGGTCCACCCGCCCTGTTCCCGCAGATCAGTGGGGACGGTCACGATGTCCGGGTCCCCGGGGTGCGCGGGGGCCGACACATGTCGGGTACGCTTGGGTCATCACCGCGAACGGCCCATGCGCCGTTCCCAGTCAGACACCAGTCAGTCGTACTGGTCCGACAGGCAGCGGTGGAAGCCACCCAAACGGTACGAACACATCGTGCCGGGCCCGTCCGCGTGAAAGCCTGCCGACCTCCTGCGTGAGGGCGGAGCCTCCCGAGACGTGCCACGTCCGGAGAGGACCCCGTGCAGACCTCTGCCCTGCCCACGCAAGACATCACCACCGAAGACCGCAAGCCGCGCCACCGCGCCGGCGACAAGGGGCGTTTCGACAGCGAGACCGGCGACGGCGTGACCTTCGCCGAGCTGGGCCTGCCCGAGCCCCTGCTGCGCGCCCTGACCGCCGCGGGCATCGACAAGCCCTTCCCCATCCAGTCCGCCACGCTCCCCGACGCCCTCGCGGGCCGGGACGTGCTGGGCCGCGCGCAGACCGGCTCGGGCAAGACCCTGGCCTTCGGCCTCGCGCTGCTCGCCCGCCTCAACGGCGGCCAGGCCCGCTCGCTGCGGCCGCGCGCGCTGATCCTGGTGCCCACCCGCGAGCTGGCCCTGCAGGTCAGCGACGCGCTGACCCCGCTGGCGCGGTCGCTGGGCCTGTGGTGCCGCACCGCCGTCGGCGGCATGTCCTTCCCCCGCCAGGCCGAGGCGCTCAAGCGCGGTGTCGACCTGCTGATCGCCACCCCGGGCAGGCTCTCGGACCACGTCCGCCAGGGCACCTGCGTCCTGCACGACGTGCAGTTCAGCGCGATCGACGAGGCCGACCAGATGGCGGACATGGGCTTCCTGCCCCAGGTCCGCGAGATCCTGGACCTCACCGACCCCGACGGCCAGGTGCTGCTGTTCTCGGCCACCCTGGACGGCGACGTGGACCAGCTGGTCCGCCGCTACCTGACCAACCCGGTCACGCACTCGGTCGACGTGTCCACCGCCAGCGTGTCCACCATGGAGCACCACATGCTCCTGGTGTCCAAGCAGGACAAGGCCGACGTCATCACCGAGGTCGCCGCCCGCGACGGCCGCACCATCATGTTCGTCCGCACCAAGCACCACGTCGACCGCCTGGCCGACAAGCTGCGCTCGGTCGGCGTCCGCGCCGGTGCCCTGCACGGCGGCAAGACCCAGGGCGCCCGCAACCGCGTGCTCACCCAGTTCCGCGACGGCGAGATGCCCGTCCTGGTCGCCACCGACGTCGCCGCCCGAGGCATCCACGTCGACGGCGTCAGCCTGGTCGTCCACGTCGACCCCCCGGCCGACTCCAAGGACTACCTGCACCGGGCGGGCCGCACCGCCCGGGCGGGCGAGTCCGGCACGGTCGTCACGGTCGTCACCCACGACCAGCGCCGCAGCGTCACCCGCATGACCGACAAGGCGGGCGTCAAGCCCGAAAGCACCCGGGTCCGCCCCGGCGACGCGGAACTCATCCGCATCACCGGCGCCCGGGTGCCCAGCGGTGAGCCGTACATCGAGCCCCCCGCCCGCCCGTCGCGCGCCCCCCGCTCCGGCGGCCACCCCTCCCGCCGCAGCGGCGACTTCCGCCCCCGCCGCAGCCGCGAGGGCGGCGCCCGCGAAGGCGGCCCGCGCGAGTTCCACCAGCGCGAGGGCGGCCGCGACGACCGCCGGGGCGGCGCCCCCCGCCGGGCCCCGCGCCGCTTCAACGCCGAGCGCGGCTGACCCACGAAGACCGGTTGAGACGGCGGCTGAGGGCCGGGAGCGGATGCGCTCCCGGCCCTCAGCCGTTGAGTCGTCGGCGGGACCTCCCAGCCCCCGCCCGCAAAGCCGATCGCCCACCGCCACAACCGGCGGCCCGACCACCAGCCACCCCGAACCCCACTCGGCGCAGCAGCTCAGGCGCCCACCCCACCAACCGCCGGCCTGGCGAGCGAACTGCCCGGGTGGGTGGATGCGTTTGGCGGCCGACCACCCCACAAACCGGCGGCCCGACCAAGCAACTGCCCGGGTGGGTG
>NZ_AYXG01000180.1 GCF_000564855.1 Actinokineospora spheciospongiae | reverse complement strand
TCTCCTGCACGACGTCCTCGGCGCGGTGGCGGTCGCCGCCGGTGAGGCGGGTGGTGTAGGCGAGGAGGGCGGGGCCGTGGGCGCGGACGATCTCGTCGAGCAGAGTGCTGGCGGTGGTGGTCATCGTGTGTCTCCCCTGGTGTCCGGCCCATTTCGGCGTTGGGAGAAGACTCGCGGAAATCGCCGGGGAGTTCGGTGGGACCAGCCCTCCGGCCCCGGGGGTGAGCCCGCCGATTTCCGGCGGGGCTGCCCCGGCCCCGGGTAGGGGAATCCCCACTCCGACGGCAATCGGACCAGGTCAAGACGGTGCGGCGCCGCACAAGGCGACCGGTGGCAACCCGCCGGGCCCGTCAACCCCATCCGGGGACCGCGAACCCGTGGCGGCCCGCGGCCCGTGTACCGGGCGTATCGCTCCCGACTAGATCGGACGGGTCCTGATGTCCACATTGCACACTTGGTTGCCCGCCCCGGCCCGCGAGGTGCCTGCCGACCGCGACACCGACCAGTTGACCGGGCTGACCGCGCTGACCGAGGTGCTCGCCGACGTCGACGAGCGGCAGCACTTCCTGGACTACCTCGGCGGCGCGGAGCCCGCCCACCTCGACCACTACCGCGTGAGCGCGACCCCGCTCGCGGAGCAGGACTCCCTGTGGCGGGCGAGCTGACCCGCGAGTGGCCCGGCCCCGGGTGACGGGGCGACGACTCCGACAGCTATTCCCGACCGCCGCAGTCCAGCGCGTCCGGTTCGTCGGCCGCGCCCGGCGTCCACCGCACGTTCGCCACCGACATGTCCAGCGCCTCTTCGGTGTAGAGCAGCATGAACGTGTCCACGTGCTTCGGGTCGAGCCCGTCGGCGACGAAGCACGAGATCGGGATTCGCACGGTCGTCTTCCGGTCCGGGGGCAGGACGTTGAGCAGCGACGTCAACTCCACCTGACCCCCGCACGGGTACTCGCAGTGCACCGCGACGGAGGCCCACGAGGTGGGCGGGCTGTGCACCACGGCGTCGAACACCAGCGCGGCGTCGTCGTCCAGGTACGCGCTCATGTCCCGGAACCCGGGGTCCTGGAAGTAGAGCTGGGCCGGGCCCCGGCCCGTCCAGGTGGCGCGCAGGCCGTCCGCCCCGCCCACCTTGTCCGGCCCCACCCTGATCTCGGTGTGCTCGGCGGCCCGCCTCCCGCCGAGGTAGGTGCCGTCCCAGTTCTCCTCGGAGCCGATGATGCTCCGGAACGGGGACACGTCGGAGCCGTCGTAGACCTTGACCTCCGGGATGCCCGGGGTGGCCTGCGAGGCGGGTGGCGCGTCGGCCCGCGCGGTGGTCGGGGCGACCGGCGGGGGACCGGCGATGACCTGCGAGGTGCTCGCGGCGATCTGCGGCGCGGGGGTCGTGGCGGCCGCCGACGTGGTCGTGGTCGGCGGCATGGGCGAGGCGAGCGCGCCGCCCTGGGGCGGGGTCGGGGTGTCCTCCCCGCCGCCGATCAGGGTCGCGGTGGTGGCCGCCGCGACCAGCAGCACCGCCGCCGCTGCCGCCGCGGGCACCAGCCACTTCGGCCTGCCGCTCGTGGGCCCGGGGAGCGGGGTGCCGGACGGCGGGACGACCGCGGCGGGCTGCTCGGCCGCCGGGGTGCGCGAGACCGCGGCCGCGCCGAGGGCCACGGTGAACTTCGGGTGCAGGCCCAACCGGACCGGTCTGCCGAAGGCCTCCGAGACCATCTGCGTCACCAGCGGGATGCGCGACGACCCGCCCGCGAGCAGGACGGCGGCGAGGTCGTCGGCCTTGAGCCCGGCGGAGGTGATGGTGCGGTCCAGGGCCTCGGTGGTCAGCGCGACGGCGGGGCGGATCATCTCGTTGAACTCGATCCGCGACACGAGCAGTTCCTGCCCGCCGCCGGGCAGGGGCACCTGGAGCAGGACGTCCGGTTCGGTGGAGAGTTCCTCCTTGGCCCGCACGCACAGGGCGCGGATCGCCGCCAGCGCCGCCGCGGCCTCGGGGTCGGCGGGGTCGAGTGCGCTGACCGCGCCGTCGAGGCGGGTGTCGACGTGGGCGAGCAGCGCCTCGTCGAAGTCCATGCCGCCGAGTCGTTCGATGCCCTCGGGGGTGCCCAGGATCTCCATGCCACCGTCGGTGGCCCGCAGGATGGTCGTGTCGAAGGTGCCGCCGCCGAGGTCGTAGACCGCGACCAGCTCCCCGTCGCCG
>NZ_AYXG01000179.1 GCF_000564855.1 Actinokineospora spheciospongiae | reverse complement strand
ATGTAGCGCAGCTGGTAGCGCATCACCTTGCCAAGGTGAGGGTCGCGAGTTCGAGTCTCGTCATCCGCTCGGTCGACTGGGTCGACCTTGTTCGCAGAAAGCGCGAACGGGGTCGACCCTTCGTCGTACCTGGGGGTCGAACCCCCAGACCCCCACGGTGCGTTCGGTTCCTGAACCAGCGTGGTCGAGGTGCGGGTGTGGTGGTTGGGGTGTGGTGGGTGGGGTGCGGGTGTGGTGGGTGGGTCAGGTGCCGGGGGTGCGGAAGGGGTCGTGTTCGGCCATCAGCTTCTCCATGCGGGCGCGGTCGATCCTGGCGGCGACGGCGGTGTCCTCCTGCCGGTCCCGGATGACCTTGGCCAGGGTGAACGCGGAGGTCACGGTGTAGAGGGCGCCGATGGCCAGGAAGGCGCGCACCCACGGGTCGACGGGCAGGACGGCGATGCCGACGGTGGTGGCGACCAGCGCGATCCCGAAGGACAGGGCGGCCTGGGCGAAGAACGCGCCGGTGGTGGGCGAGGACGGGGCCTTGGTGTCGCTGCTCATGCCTGAATGCTGCGCGGCCCGCGCGCCCCTGTCATGAGTAGCCCTACTCGAATGCCCGCTCCACCGCCCGCTCCAACCGGGGCAGCAGCGACGGATCACCCCCGGCCAACCCCCTGGCGGCGGCAACGATCTCCCGCGCCGCCGCCGAGTCGGGGTGCGGCACCGGCAGCCGCGCCACGTACTGGGTGATCCACCGCCGCCGCCCCGCGTAGAGGCGGTTGCCGCACACCTCGTCGTAGAACCGGGTCCCGAACGCGGAGTTGGCCACCCCGAGCACGAGGTGGGCGAGGTCGTCACCACCCAACTCGGGCACGCTGATCCAGTAGCAGTCCCCGTTCACCACCGCCCCGCTGCGGTCCACGGCGAACCGCGGCTCCGGGCTGATGTCCGGGAACACGATCTTCGGCACCCGCCACAGCGAAGGCCGGTGCGGTACCCAGATCTCGAACCACTCCCGCCCCGCCGCCGCCACGTACCGCCTGCCCTCCAACCGCTCCCGGTGCGAAGCCAGGTACGCCGCGGCCCGCGGGTGCAGGGCCAGGTCCACCGGCTTGCGGGTCGGGAGGTCGAGGTACGGGTAGAGCACCCGGACGCGGGCAGGCCCCGGCGCCGTCCACTGGCGCACGTCCGCGTGCGTGAGCAACGGCCGCAGGAGCGCGGCCTCCGGTACCCGGTCGGCGGGCAGGGCGTCCCAGTGGTCGCCGATGAACACCTGGTCGGCGGTGGTCTTGATGCCCACCCGGATCTTCGCCAACTCCCCCAGCGTCTTCCACGTCCGAGCCCGCACGGAGGTGCTGCGCCGCTCCCGCTCCGGGGTGCTCAACCGCCACGGGTCCTCCGGCCCCGACCGCCCGAGCGTGCCCACCTCCACGGCGAAGGACCGCCCCCGCACGGAGACGGTGGAGGAGGAGTCGGAGGTGACAGCGGCGAAGAGGTCACCGGCGGGCGCCCCGCGCTCCACCTGGTAGGCGCTGGCGTAGCGGGCCGTCCGGTGCTCCCGGTCGTTGGTCGCCACCACGACCGCGGGCAGGACCGCCGCCTCGAAGAGCTTGGTGTCCCCGAGGTCGTACACCTCCCGCACGGAGAGCCGTTCGCTGAGCAGCCCCCGCACGTTGGCACCCGCCTTGGTGCTCAGGAAGCGGTTGCTGCACAGCAACCCGAACACCCCACCGGGCTTGAGCAACCGCGGCACCATCGCGACGAAGGGGTGGGTCAGGTCGATCCGCCCCCGCAACCCGAACCGCGCCGCCAACCGCCGGGTGTCCTCCCCACCGAGCACCTGGGTCCGCACGTAGGGCGGATTGGTGATCACGACGTCGAACGAACCCGCGGGCAGCGCCTCCCCCACCTCGGTGAAGTCCCCCACCGCGATCTCGGCCCCCGGCAACCGCCCCCGCGCCGCCGCCACCGCCTCCGGGTCCAGGTCGAACCCCACCAACTCCGCCTCGACCAACTCCCCCACCGCGGCGAGCAATTCCCCGTCCCCACAGGCCGGGTCGAGCACCCGAACCCGCCCACCGACCCGCGCCACCACCCGCCCGGCAACAAACCGAGCCAACGCGGCAGGGGTGTAGTGCACCCCGAACCGCTTGCGCCGATCCACCACCGAGATCTTACGGCGACCCCCACCGGCGGAGCCGCGTCCGAGCCACCCCCACGCTCAGCCGCCCCCGGCGAGGACCCCGCCGGACATAGGCCACCCCAGGCGCACCCCTTGCCCTCGCGCAGCCTTCGACGTACATTATCTTGTACGTCGAAGGGAGGGTGCTGGTGAAGACCATGAGCTACTCCGAGTCTCGCGCGAAGTACGCCGAGACCCTCGACTCCGTGGTCAACGACCGCGAGGAGGTCGTGATCACGCGTGCGGGCCACGAACCGGTGGTGATCGTGTCCCTGGACGACTACCAGTCGCTCAAGGAGACCGCCTACCTGCTCCGCAGCCCGGAGAACGCACGGCGGCTGATCACGGCGATCGAGCGACTGGAGTCCGGCGGCGGCGCACAGCACGACTTGGCGGAATGAAGCTGACCTGGGACGAACTCGCCTGGCAGGACTACGTCTGGTGGCAGTCCGAGGACCGGAAGGTCCTCAAGCGGATCAATGAACTGATCAAGGACATCGTCCGCAACGGGAACGAGGGGCTCGGCAAACCCGAGCCCCTCAAGCACGGCTTCCAGGGCTACTGGTCCCGCCGCATCACCGACGAACACCGCCTGGTCTACAAGCTGGCAGGCGACGAGGTCCGCATCGCCGCCTGCCGGTACCACTACGGGAAGTAGCCCTCAGCCCTCGCGCACTCCGGCACCGACGGGGCACGCCACGCCGGTGCCGCCCATGCCGCAGCAGCCGTGGGGGTTCTTCTGCGGCGAGAGGTACTGCTGGTGGTAGCGGTGTCCTTGAACAGGTGACTCTTGGTGGACAGTTATCCCCAGTCCGCGAGTCGACCTTGCGAAGACTTCTGAAAAAGTTCAGAATTAACGCATGGCGACCGAAGTGCAGTGGAGCGAGCTGCAACGCGACCCGAAGGGCGTCGCCGCACTCGCCGATCAGGGCGAGGTGCTTGTCCGGCGCCGGGATGGGGCGGCCCTGCTACTCACCCGCGAAGACAGCTCACGCTCCGCATCCGCGGGTTCGGTGACCGCGGCGCGGGCCCTGCGCGCTGTCCTACCGCACCTGCCGCAGGACATCGTGACCACAGCGTTGCTCGACGAGTTCCCCTGGGCCGACGTGCTCCCGCAGGAAGACCGGCTCCAGTTCGCACATGATTTCGTCCGCGCCTTCCAAGCGTCCGCCGAACTGGGGCACTGGTCTGTCCTCGAACAGACAGTCACCGAGTGGCGCAGCACGGCGGCCATCCACGCCGACCACGACCTGCGCGCCAAGCTCACCGGCCCCCTCGGCGACGACTTCGGCGAGGTCCCCGCACCGGTGGATCACTGACCCATGCCCGCCAAACGCGGCGATCGCGTCGCCCCGCCCCAACGCCCGGGCGGCTGGGAAGCCAGGTTCGCCACCACCGAAGCAGCGAAGGGCTGGGAACAGCTCTGCCAGACCGCCCGGGCGAACACGTGGGAGGCGTGGATCGTCCTCACCGAGCGTCCGACCACCCCGGAGAACCCGGCTCGCCAACATCGTCTACGAGGCAGGCTGGGCACTCGTGATCTCGCTGGCACCGCACTGGACCAGTGGCAGTACGAGGTCACAGCGGGCGGCCGGATCTGGTACTGCCCGGAACCCGACCGCCACATCGTGTGGGTGACCCATGCGGGCACAGGCCACCCCAAGCAGACCGACTAGCCCTCGCGAACCCCGAGGCCGATCGGGCAGGAGACGCCCGTTCCGCCCATGCCGCAGTAGCCGTTCGGGTTCTTCTGGTCGGAAAGGTACTGCTGGTGGTAGTCCTCGGCGTAGTAGAAGGGGCCCGCCGCGGCGACCTCCGTGGTGATCTGGCCGTAGCCCGCCTTCGACAGGGACTGCTGGTAGGCGGTCAGGCTCTCCTCCGCCGCGGTCTTCTGCTCCGCGTTGAGGTAGTACAGCCCTGAGCGGTACTGGGTGCCCATGTCGTTGCCCTGGCGCATGCCCTGGGTGGGGTCGTGGCCTTCCCAGAAGACCTTGAGCAGGGCGGCGTAGGTGATCACCTCGGGGTCGTACACGACCTGGACGGCCTCGGTGTGGCCGGTGAGGCCGCTGCACACCTCTTCGTACGTCGGGTTCTGCGTGGTGCCGCCGGTGTAGCCGACGGCGGTGGAGTAGACGCCGGGGAGCTGCCAGAAGACCCGTTCCGGGCCCCAGAAGCAGCCCATGGCGACGATGGCCGTCTCCAGGCCCTCGGGGAACGGGGGGACCTGGCGGTGGTCGGGGTGGACCGTGTGGTTGGTCGACACCACCAGGGGGGTGGCGCGGCCGGGGAGGGCCTGGTCGGCGGTCACCAGTCGGCTCTTGTCGCGTCCGAAGAACACCATGCCTCCAAAGTACCTGTTCAGCGGCGGATTGGGCGTTTTGCCAGTTCGGTCCGCACGCGGTTGATGAAGTCGTCGGTGAGCCAGGTGCCGCCGCCCACCGCGAGGGCTCGTTCCACGATCTCGAAGACGACCACCTCGTGGTCGGCGATCTCGTTGATGGTGGCGGTGGGGCGTTTGACGCTGCTCAGGTAGCTCAACACCGTGACGTCCGTGAATATTGCCGACAGGTAGGGCACGGAGACGCCGGTGAACGAATCGCCGAGGAAGAGGGTGGGGTCGTCGATCGTGCCCTCGGTGGGGTCGGACTGGCGGTGGAAGGGGGTGGACAGGTCGGTGCGGGGGGCCTGGGTGCGGTCGGTGGTGCCGTCGGGGCGCAGGGAGTAGAGGGTGCCCTCGCGGTTTCCGCGCTTGCCCTGGATGCCGGGGAGGTCCGCGGGGATGGAGAACTTCGCCCCCGGCCGGGTGGTCCAGGTGGCCGTGACACCGGGCTGGACGGCCTCGGCGGTGCGGCGGACCATGGCCATGGCGCCCTCGTCGGTCCAGTGGGTGTCGAGCTTGAAGTAGGCGGGGCGGCCCAGGCCCTTGGCGACGGACTGCAACTCCCCGCGCAGGTCGACGCCACCCGCGGCGTCGACCTGCTTCCACAGTTCGGTGCGGGCCGCGTCGGCGCACTCCTTGTTCGGGTAGTTCGACGGCAGGTGTTCGGGGACCATCGTCGACTTGTCCGGGGCGACGAGCAGGACGAACTCGCGGCCGGAGGTCTCCACCGCCTCCTCGAGCTCCTTGAGCAGGCCGACCGTTTCGGCGAAGGGCCTGCTCGGCTTGCACTTGGCCGTCATGTCGGCGTCGAGGTACAGCCAGCCGTCGGTGCCCTCGACGACCGACACGTCCGCGGCCCGCGCCGGGCCCTGGCCGGGCTGCTCCGGCTGCCGGTCGGGCGGCGGGGCCGGGGTGGCACCGGTGCCGAGTGGGCCGGTGTCGGGTTCGTCGCCGAAGGTGGGTGGTTCCCCGAACACGCCGCGGCTGACCCCGTCGGCGGCGGTGATGGCGGCCGGGCGGAAGGACAGGTTGTCGGTGGCCCAGGCGTCGAAGCCGCGGAAGAAGCCCCAGCCGTCGCCGACGCTGGGGAACGAGGCGAGCGGGTGGTTCTCGATCTCCGCGGGCCGCACCCCGACCACGTACAGCAGGGTGGGGGCGGCGAAGAAGACCAGGGCGCTGATGACGGCGAGCTTCTGCCGGGCGCCGTGCCGGGGGCGGTGCAGCGGGTGCTCCCTCGGCAACCACGCCTCGTGCACGGGGGGCAATTTCGGGGCGGGTGCCTGATCCGTCACCCGAGCACAGTAACCCGCGCCCGCGACCGGCACTGACCGTTCCGAACACACGCGCGGTTGCCCTCCCTAGACTGCGCTTCGCACCCGAAAGTGTCAGTCGAACACGAAAGCGATCCGCCACCCGTGACCGAAACCGCTGAAGTCCCTCCGACGACGGGGGCCGCCCGGTCTGCGCGTTGGTTGTGGGCGCTCGAACTGCTCGCCCTCCTCCCGATCGCCGCGACCCTGCTCGACGTGCTGAACGGGCCGCACCTGCAATTCCTGGACTACTGGACGATCCTGCTCAACTTCTACAACCCGGACGCCTCGCTGGACGTCGGCGGGTTCTTCGTGTTGCGCAACGAGCACCCGGTGGCCCTGCCCGCACTGTTCTACTGGCTGAACGTGCTGGTCGCCCACGGCGACAACCGGACGCTGGGCTGCGTGGTCGTCGCCGTGGTCGTGCTCACGGTGCTGGCGTTGCGGGCGGCGCTGCCGAGGTCGTTGCCCCCGGTGGCGCGGGCCGGGCTGGTGGTGGCCGCGTCGGCGCTGCTGTTCAGCCCGCACGGGCTGCACAACTTCGTCCGGTCGATGAGCGGCATGGCCTGGCTGACGGCGAACCTGCTGGTCGTGCTGACCCTGCTGCTGGCCAGGCGGGGCTGGTGGGTGGGCTCGTGGGTGGTCGGGCTGGTGGCCTGCCTGTCCTACGGCACCGCCTTCCCGGTGTGGGTGGCGCTGGCCTGGTTCGCCTGGGTGCGCCGGGAGGCCGTGTGGAAGCGGGTGGTGCCGCTGGTCATCCTGGCCGCGGTCTTCGTCGTCTGGAAGATCGCGTACCCCGGGGCGGGGGCGGACCAGGCGCCGGGCAGCGACCCGAGCCAGGCGCTGTACACGTTCCTGTCCGCCGTCGGTCACCTGTGGACGGCGAACAACGCGGGGATGGCCGTTGTCGCAGGCATGGCGGTGCTGGTCGGGTACGGACTGCTGCTGACCACCCGGAGCGCGCGGGCGCCGGAACTGCGGGTGTGGTGGGCACTGGCCCTGCACGCGCTGCTGGCCTGCGCGATGATCGGCGTCGCGCGGATCGACTTCGGCCCCGACTACGGGTTGAGCAGCCGCTACACCTCGCAGTCGGTGCTGATGGCGGTGCCGCTGCTGGTGATCGCGGGGTCGGTGCTGGTGCGGCGGTCGTGGGCGAACACCCCGCGGGTGGCGGTGGCGGCGGTCGCGGCGGGAGCCCTCGGGTTCGCGCTGGGCGTGCCGACGGCGATCAGCCTGCGCAACGAGATGCGCGAGGTGCCGCTGCAGGCGATCGCCCTGCGGGCGGGCCTGACCGATGCCTACCCGACCACCATGCCGGAGGGGAAGGAGATGCGGGAACTGCTCCCCCGGATCGGCCACTACCCCTTCACCCCGGACTTCACCCTCGGCTGCGGCGGCCCCGAACTGGGTGACCGGGTCGACGTGGGCTCCGCCGAGCGGGTGGCGGCGGCGGACAAGAGCCGCAAGCAGGACCCGTCCGGCTTCGTCGAGGAGAGCACCGAGCTCGCGGGCGCCGTGGTCGTGCGCGGTTGGGCCAGCGGCGTCGGTGACCCGATCCGCTGCGCGATCGTGGTCGACGGCGCGGGCGTGGTGGTCGGCGGCGGGATGGTCGACCAGATCCGGACCGACGTGCGGGCGGAGCTGAACTGGCTGTCCAACCACACCGGGTTCGCGGTGGTGGGGCCGACGGCGGCGGAACAGACCAGGGTCGTGTTCGTCCGCGCGAGCGGGCGGATGCTGTGGATGCCCACCGAACCGGAAAGTGGGGGTGAGCGGTGACCGAGGTGAGTGTGCTCGTCCCGGCCAAGGACGAGGAGGCCACGCTGACGGCGCTGGCCGACGAGGTCGCGGCGGCGCTGCACGGCGTCGACTACGAGCTGATCTTCGTCGACGACGGCAGCACCGACGGCTCCTGGAAGATCATGTGCGAGTTGGCCGCGACCAGGCCCGCGGTGCGCGCGGTGCGGATGCGGCGCAACTTCGGCAAGGCGGCGGCGCTGGCCGCGGCGGTGTCCGAGGCGCGCGGGCGCCGGGTGGTCACCATGGACGCCGATCTCCAGGACGACCCGGCCGAGGTGCCGCGGCTGCTGGCCGAGCTGGACACCGGGGTCGACCTGGTCAGCGGGCACAAGGTGGACCGCAAGGACCCGCTGTCGAAGCGGCTGCCGTCGAAGGTGTTCAACAAGGTGGCCGGGGTGATCACCGGGCTGCCGCTCAAGGACCACAACTGCGGGCTCAAGGCCGCTGACACCGAGGTCTACCGCCGGGTGCCGCTCTACGGGGAGCTGCACCGCTACATCCCGGCGCTGGCCCACCAGCAGGGCTACAAGGTGAGCGAGCTGGGGGTGAACCACCGGGCTCGGGCGCACGGGGTGTCGAAGTACGGGCTGGAGCGGTACGTGCGCGGCGCGATCGACCTGATGACGGTCGTGACGATCACCAAGTACGGCCGCAGGCCCGCGCACCTGTTCGGCGGGATCGGGTTCCTGTTCGGCGCCGCCGGGTTCCTGGTGCTGCTGTACCTGACCGGCGTGTGGCTGTTCACCGCCGACCCGATCGGCACCCGACCGCTGCTCAACCTGGGCGTGCTGCTGGTGATCCTGGGCGTGCAGATGGTGTCGTTCGGGTTGATCGCGGAGATCCTGCTGCACCGCACCGCCCGGCGCGACGAGGTGCGCGAGCTGGTGTCCGAGCGGACGGACAGCCGATGAGCGGGCTGCGCGGCGCCTACGTCGGCGGGGTCCGTGCCGCGCGCAGGCTCGCCGACCGGACCGGGCTGCTCGACCGGCTCGGCAGCAGCGACGCGCACACCGCCCGCCACCTGCGCACCCTGTTCGCCGTGCACGACGTCGTGGACCTCGCCGGGCTGGACCTGGCCTGGTGGAGCTACCCGGCGATGGCCCGGGTCGAGCGGTTCCTGGCGGGCCGGGACGCGCCGCGGGTGTTCGAGTTCGGCGCCGGGGCGAGCACGGCGTGGCTGGCCCGCCGCGCCGCCGAGGTGCACAGCGTGGAGCACGACGCCGGGTTCGCCGGGCACGTGCGGGCGCTGCTGGCCGACGCGCCGCACGTGACCCTGCACGCGGTGCCCGCCACCCCGGCCGACGCCTCGACGGTGGTCCGGTCCGAGCGGGCCGGGCACGAGCACCTGGACTTCGGCGCGTACGCGGCCACCATCGACGCGGTCGGCGGTGAGTTCGACCTGGTCGTGGTGGACGGCCGGGCCAGGGTGGAGTGTTTCCGCCGCGCCCTGGACCACCTCGCACCGGGTGGGGTGGTCGTCTTCGACAACATCCGCCGCAAGCGCTACGCCGAGGCCACGACCACCCCGGGCACCCGCGTGGAGTACCTGCGCGGTGGCACCCCGGCGCTGCCCTACCCGACGACGACCGGGTTGATCAGCCGTGGCTGAGGGGGCGGGCAGACGCGTCCGCGCGGCCGACGTGCTGGCCGTGGGGTTCGTGCTGCTGGCCGTGGGGGTCGCGGGCTGGGCGCTGCGCGAGGACCTGCCCGCCCTGGGCGCGGCCATCGGCACCATCGGCTGGTGGCGGGCGGCGGGCGCGTTCGCGCTGGTGGTGCTCGGGCTGCTGGCGACGGCGCAGGTGTGGCGGCGGTGCCTGGACGCGCTGGGCCACCGGGTGGGCTGGGCCGCCGCCCGCACGATCTTCTTCCCGGCCCAGGTGGGCAAGTACCTGCCGGGCGCGGTGTGGCCACTCCTGGCGCAGGCCCGGTTCGCCCGCCGGTACGGTGTGCCCGCCCGCTCGGCGCTGGTGGCGGGTGCGGTGTTCCTGGCCGTGCACGTGGTGACCTCGGTGGTGGTGTCCGCCGGGTTGCTGTTCGCCGACCGGGGGCTGCTCTCCGGGTACGGCTGGGCGGGGCTGGCCGCGGTGCTGGTCCTGCCGCTGCTGCACCCGGCGGTGGTCACCGCCATCGTGCGCAGGCTCGGCAAGGACAGCGGGCTGCCCGCGCTGACCTGGTCGGCGCTGCTGCGGCCGATGGGGTGGATGGTCCCGGCCTGGCTGGCCTACGGTGCGGCCGGGCTGCTGGCGGCGGCACCGTTCACCGGCGCGACCGCCCGACTCGGCGGGCTGGCGACCAGCGGGTTCGCCCTGAGCTGGCTGGTCGGGCTGGTCGTGGTCTTCGCCCCGGCCGGGCTGGGCGCGCGGGAGGCGGTGCTGGTGCTGGTGCTGGGGCCGGCGCTCGGGGTGGTGGCCGCAACCGCGGTGGGGTTGTTGCTGCGGGTGTGCCACACCGTCGCCGACATGGGTTTGGCCCTGGTGCACGGGGTGTTCGGCGGATCACGGTCCGTCGCCGAATACGGGGAAGGCGCGCCGGGATGACGGTGCGGGTGGCACGATTCGACAGAGCTCCAGCCGGAACGGGGAACCGATGACCTGGCAAGACGATCTGCGCAAGCTGGACGAGGCGCTGACCAAGGACGCGGTCACCCTCGCCGAGTACCGCAAGCGCCGCGACGAGATCCTGATCGCGGCGTCGACCTCACCCGCGCCCGCGCAGTCCAAGCGCCCGACCGCGGTCGGCTCCACCAGGACCGTCGAGGAGCGTGCCATCCCCGTGGACCGCCGCGGCCCGCAGCCGCCCCCGGGACCGGCCCGCCCGCCCGGCCCCGTCGCGGGTCCGCCCCAGTTCCCGGTACCCCCGGTGAACCCGACCCCGCCGGTGGCGGGACAGGCCCAGTCCCCGACGAAGCCGATCCAGCCGGTGGCAGGACCTCCCCGACCGACGCCGGAGCAGGCCCGGCCGATGGCAGGGCCACCCCGACCCTCGGCGAACCCGGCGCAGCCCGTGGCGGGGCAGGCGCAGGCTCCGGCGGACCAAGCCCGACCAACGGCGCAGCAGGCCCAGTCATCGGCGCAGCAGGCTCAGCCATCGGCGCAGCAGGCCCAGTCATCGGCGCAGCAGGCCCAGTCATCGGCGCAGCAGGCCCAGTCATCGGCGCAGCAGGCTCAGCCATCGGCGCAGCAGGCTCAGCCATCGGTGGAGCCCACCCATCCGGTGGCGGGCTCGGCCCCGTCATCGGCGAACCCGATTCGGCCGGTGGCAGGTCCGGCTCAGCCGCCCGCCGCAGGCCCGACCGGGAGGCGGGTCACGGACGAGGTCCCGGCGAACCCGGCGCAGAACCCGGATACGGCGGGCGCACCGGCGGGCTCGGCACAGCCACCCGCCGCGACCTCGGGTGGGGCCGCGGACAAGACCTCGGTGGATTCGGACCGGACCCCGAACGCGGCCGATCAGGCGCGGCCATCCACGGCAGGCCCCGACAAGCCGCCCGCGAACCAGGACAAGCCGCCGGTTCCCCCGGCGGGGCCCGCCGAGAAGCCGGTCCCGGCCGGGAAGCCCGATGCCGGGCCCCGGGCTCCGGGGGAGGGTTCCGCGGCGGAACCGGCGCGGCCGGGCGGTGCCGAGCCCGCCCTGACGAAGCCGGAACCCCCCGCGGCGCAACCGGAGCAGCCCTCCGACCAGCCGAAGCCCGACGCCGACACCACCCAGGTGATCGGCGACGTGGGCAGCACGCAGGTGATCCAGCGGGCCGTCGTGACCGCCGCGGGGCAGCCGCCCGGACCAGGCGGACCAGTCGGACCAGGCGGGCCGCACGCGTCGCTGCCGCCGATGGTCACGCTGCCCCGCGACACCCCGATGCAGGGCCACGAGGTCTTCGCCGTCGCGGCGGACGGGACCGGGGGCAACCGCAACCGGGTACTGGTCGCGCTCGGTGCGCTGGTCGTGATCGCGGGGCTGGTGTGGTGGCTGGCCTTCTCCGGCGACCCCGGCGACCGGCAGCAGGCCGCCCCGCCCGCGGTCCAGGTCGGTGACCCGGCGACGATCACGCTGCCCGGCACGCCGGACCCGCGCAGCGGCACCATGAGCCTGTCGCAGGCGCAGTCGGCGAACGTGTTCAGCGCCCGCGAGGTCGGCCTGCTGTCCGCGGTGGGGGTGAACGCCGTCACGTACGTCGGTTCGTACGAGGGGACGACCGCCTACCTGGTCCAGGCGTTCCCCAATTCGGACGCCGCCGCCGCGGCGACGACGACCACGGGGGTGCTCGACGCCAACCGCAAACTCAGCTTCGCCGACAAGGAGGTCGAGGGCCTGCCCCCCGCCGCGCGCGCCGTCGGCACCCAGGGACCGAAGTCGTCCCTGGCCAGAGCGGTCTACACCGCAGGCACCTGGACGGTGCAGGTGAGCGTTCTGCAGTCGCCGTCCGGTGATCCGGCGGTGCTGGACGAGCAACTGCGGACTTTGGTGGAGACCGTCGGCAAGACGCTGCCGGTGACCTGATCCTTTCCCGCACGTATCCATTTGGCGACCGCACCGCAGGACGTCATGCGACTTAGGCACAATGAGCGCGTCCTGACGCGGTTGGAGGCATTTGCATGTCCTGGCAAGACGAGCTGCGGAAGCTCGACAGCGCGCTGGTGGCGGGTGAGTTGACCGCCGACGAGTACCGCCAGCGCCGCGACCGCGTGATGGTCGAGGCTGCGGGCCAGAACCAGGGCGGGCAACCGGCGACCCCGGCCCAAGCCGCCCCGGCCCAGCCTGCCCCGGCCCAACCCACCCCACCCCAACCGACCCCGCCGACCCCGCCCCCGCCGAACGCGATGGAGTCGACGCAGATCGTCGCTCCGGTCTCCGGCGGCTTCCCGACCCCACCGCAGCAGCAGCCGGGCACCACCGAGCGCACCCAGGTGGTGCCCGGGCAGCAGCAGCAGCCGCCGCAGCAGGCGGGTGGCAACGAGTCCGCCGAGCGCACCCAGGTGGTCCCCGGCAGCGCCATGGGCGGCAACCCGGGCAACCCCGGTGGCAACGGCGGGGACGCGGGCGAGCGGACCCAGGTCGTGCCCGGCCGCACCATGAACACCGGCCCGAACACCGGCCCCCACGGCGTGCCGCAGGGCATGGGCGGGCAGCCGCACTTCCCGCCGCCGCAGCCGCGCCCCGCCTGGGAAACCGCGCGGCCCCAGCAGAACCAGGGTCAGAGCCCGCCGCCGTGGATGAACGACGACGGCCTGCCGCCGGACTTCGGCTCGGCGCAGAGCTGGCCCCGGCAGGGCCCGGAGATCTTCACCGAGTCCGGGGGCGGCGGCAAGGGCAAGAAGATCGCCATCATCGCCGCCGTGGTGGTCCTGGTGGCCGCGGGCATCACGGCGTTCTTCCTGTTCAAACCCGGTGGCTCGGACACCGCGGACCCCGGGGGCCAGAACCCGCCCGCGGCGTCGAGCACCGCCCCGGCCACCCCGACCGGCCCGAAACTGCCCAAGGGGCCGTTCGTCGTGCTGGACGGAACCGAGCTGGACAACCAGAACATCACCATCGACACCGCGGTCAAGGGCAAGGTCCCGACCGAGGCCGAGGCCGCGTTCCTCAAGGCCCAGGGCGTGACGAACGTCGGCATGTACGTCACCAAGGAGAGTGACCTCGTCCGCGCGGTGTGGTCGTTCACGCCCGCCGCGGGGGCGGACCCCAAGGTGCTGCTGACCGCCCTCGACGGCTACTTCGCCAACCACAACCACACCGAGCTGAGCGGGCTGCCCGACGGCGTCCTCGGCCGCGCGCTGCCCGACCCGGCCCCCGGCCAGCGCGCCAGCTTCCGCGGCTTCTACATCGCCGACGGCGTGGTCCTGCAGATCGAGGCCTACGGCCCCGACCAGGCAGCGGCCAAGGAGGCTTTCGACAAGATCGTGGCCGACCAGGTCAAGAAGTTCCCGCCCGCGGCCTAGGGAACTGACGGCAGGGATGACTGAGCACAGCAACGCGCTGCTGGCGGTGCTGCGCGCCGCCACCGACGTCTCAGCGGGGTCGTCGGAGTTGGCGGTCGGGGTGCGGTCGTGGGAAGCGGCTGAGCACTTCTCCCCGGCCCGGCTGGGGGTGCTGGACCCGCTGCGGCTGCGCGCCGGGACGCGGGCCCTGCACCTGGGCTGCGGGTCCGGGGCGTTCCTGCGGGCGCTGGCCGAGGCCGGGCTGGTGGTCACCGGGTACGAGCCGGACGCCGGGATGGCCGCGGTGGCGCGGGAGCGCTGCCGGGACCTGACGGGGGTCGTGGTCGGTGGCGCCGAGGTCCTCGACGGCACCTGGGACCTGGTGCTGGCCGACGGCCCGGACGAGCGGATCGCCGACCTGCTGGCCCCCGGTGGGCTGGCCGTGCTGGTGTTCGGCAACGAACTGGGGTTGGCGCACGTGCTGGGCGCGCCCGCCCGGCCGGGGGCGTGGTCGCGGTCGGCGGTGGCCGAGTCGCTGGCCGCCGCCGGGCTGACCGCGCGGCGCACGCTGATGGCCTACCCGGACGAGGTCCTGCCGAGGGTGCTGCTCGACGAGTCCGCGTTCGACCGCCCGGACGCAGCCGAACTGGTCGACAAGCTGGTGCGCAACCCGGTGCAGGGCAGCGCGGCGGCGGTCGACCCGCTGGTGCCCGCCCGGCACCCGCACCGGCTGGCGGTGGCGAACGGCTCCGGTGCGGCGGTCGCGCCGGGGTACGTGGTCTTCGCCGCCCGCGACGCGGAGGCGCTCGCCCGGGGCGTCGAGGCGGGTCTGGCGTGGCTGCCCGCGAACCCCCGGCTGCCGCTGTGGCGGCGGTCCCGGCGGCTCGACGGGGACCTGACCCTGCGCACCGTGCGCGGCGAGGGCGGTGCGGCGGGGTGGCTGCGGCAGCGCGTGGTGGCCGCCGAACCGCTGGTCCCCGGTCGGGGCATGGACGCGCTGGTGCTCGACGCGCTGCGCGCCGGTGACCTCGACCAGGCCCGCACGCTGCTGGTGGCCTGGCGCGAGCACTGCGCCCAGGGTGCGGAGGACCTGACCGACGCGCACCCGAGGCACCCGTTCCTGCCCGGCCGCGCCGGGGTGCCGGTGCTGCCCGCGGACCGGCTCGACGCCCACCCCGGCAACCTGATCGTCGGCGCGGACGGTGTGCTGACCCTCGTCGACGACGAGTGGCGGGCCGGTGCGGGCGTCGACGCGGAGCTGGTGCTGCTGCGCGCGCTGGTGGAGTTCGCCAGGGAGATCGTCGGCAGCGCCGCCGAGCACCCGTGGCGGTCGGCGCGGACCGTGCACGAGGTGCTGGCGGGCCTGTGCGACCTGGTCGGGTTGACCGGGGCGCGGGACCGGCGGTGGGACGAACTCCTCGCCGCCGAGGCGAGCCTGCAGGAGGCCGTCTACGGCCGGGACGCCTCGGGCATCGCCGAGGAACTGGCCGCGAGCGCGCACGCGGTGCCACCGGAACCGCTGTGGCGCATCCCCGGCGGCCTGGCCGAGCTGCGCGCCGACCGCGAGCGCCGGTACCGGGCGGACCTGGCCGTCGCCGCCGCTCAGGGCGTGATCGAGGACCGCGAGCGGGACCTGGCGCGGGTGCGGGCCGAGCAGGCCGAGCTGGCCGACCGGCTCGCGCTGACCGAGCACGCGCTGGCGTCGGCGAACTCGGCGCTGGACACCATGGACGACCGGTTGGCGCTGGCCTTCGAGGAGGTCGCCGATGCGGTGGCCGAGGCCGGGGCCGCCTGGGAGTCCGCCGCCGAGGCCGCCCGCGCGGCGGAGCGGGCCGAGCACACCGCGGCGTCGCTGTCGGACCGGTTGACCCGGACCGCGCTGCGGTTGGCGGCGTTGGAGAACTCGAAGCTGGTGCGCCGCGCGCACCGCACGCTGTGGCCCGCCGCCCGCGTGGCCCGCGGGGTGCGCGACCTGGCGCTGGGCCGCCCCGGGGAGGAGTCGGACGGCGTGCTGCGCCGGGTCGGCGCCAAGTCGCCCGTGGTGAGCGCGGGCCTGGCCACCCGCTACCGGCGGGCCGCGGCGGGGGCCAGGGAGTCCGGCCTGCACTTCGACGTCCCGGTCCCGGCCGAACCGGTGCCGGTGGGGCGCGGTCAGGTCGTCGAGCTGACCGGGTGGGTGGTGCACGCCGCGGTCGGCGTGCGCGCGGTGCGGTTCACCGCCGACGGCGCGGAGGTCACCGCGGAGTACGGGCTGAGCAGGCCGGACGTGTCGGCGGCACTGCACGCGGCGGGGGTCCGCGCCCCCGAGGGCAGCGGTGTGCACGCGCGGCTGGCCGTCCGGACCGCGGCGGCGCGCGAGGTGCCGCTGTCGATGGCGGTGGAGCTGACCGACGGCACGGTCCTGCACCGCGACCTGCCGCCGCTGCCGGTGCGCCCGGGCAGCAGCCGGGAACGGCTGGTCGGCCACTGGACCGGCACCGGCCCGAAGGTCGCCGTGTGCCTGGCGCTGTACGAACCGGACATCAAGTTCCTCGCCGCCCAACTGGATTCGATCCGAGCCCAGCAGCACACCAACTGGTTCTGCGTCCTCTGCGATGACGGGTCCACAGAGGACACCCTGGCGGAGGTCCGCGCCCTCGTCCAGGGCGACCCGCGGTTCGCCCTGGTGGCCAACGAGGACAACGTCGGCTTCTACGCCAACTTCGGCCGGGCCGCCGAACTCGCCCCCGCCGACGCCGACGCCATCGCCCCCTGCGACCAGGACGACGTCTGGCACGAGGACAAGCTCAGCTCACTGCTCGCCCCCATGACCGACCCCGAGGTGCAACTCGTCTACGCCGACATGCGCCTGATCGACGAACACGACAACCACCTCGCCGACTCGTTCTGGCTCAACCGCGTCAACCACCAGGACGACCTGGAGTCGTTGCTGCTCCTCAACACCGTCACCGGCGCCTCCGCCCTGATCCGCGCCGACCTGGTGTTCAACCGCGCCCTGCCGATGCCCCCCGGCACCCCCTCTGCCTTCCACGACCACTGGTTCGCCGCGACCGCCCTGGTCAACGGCCGAATCGAGTTCATCGACCGCCCCCTGCACTCCTACCGCCAGCACTCCACCAACGTCACCGGCAGGCAGGACGAACGGCTGGACAAGGACCTGCCGTCCGGCCTGGCCCTGGTGAAGCTGGCCAACGGCGCCGACATCGACCCCGCGCTGGCTGCTGAGCTGGAGGTGGTGGCCGAGTTCGAACTGCGCCGGGTCGCGCAGTACGCGCGGGTTTTGTTGCTGCGCAACGAGGACACGGCGGATGAAGCGACCAAAGCGGTGCTGCGGCGGTTGAGCGCGGCGGACCAGTCGGTGCGCGCGCTGCTGCCGACGGTGGCCAAGGCGAGCCGGGACGGTGGGCGGGTGACCGCTGGGGCGGAGCGTCGGATGTTGGCGGCGGCGCTGCGGCGGCGGGCGCTGCGGGCGGCCCGGCTGCGGATTCCGCCGCTGACGCCGCCGAGCTAGTGTCCGGAGTCGTTAATTCGGTGCCAACTGCAGGTTGTGTTGGTGCCGAATCCGAAATTGGTGCCGCTGGTATTGCCCGAGGACGAGCGCCGGGTCCTGGAAGGGTGGACGCGTCGGCGGACGACCGCGCTGGCGCTTCGAGCGCGGATCGTGCTGGCCTGTGCCGAGTCCGCTGAGTCGAACACCGTTGTGGCGCAACGGTTGGACCTCAGTCGTCACACGGTGGGCACCTGGCGTGCGCGGTTCCTGCGTGATCGACTGGGCGGGCTGTCGGACGAGCCCCGTCCGGGTCGGCCGCGCACGATCTCCGATGATCAGGTCGAGCAGATCGTGGTGACCACACTGGGGACCACGCGGACGCCGTGATCCGCCGGTACCGCGACGAGGTCGCGCGCGACCGTGCCGCGTTCCCCGAGTATCGGGTCGAGACGCGCACCGTCACCCGGTCCGCTTGGAGCGCCGCCGCCGCGTCCGAGTAGGCGGTTTGCCCGCTGGTTCAGACTGAGAAGGCGAAGTGATAGTAGTTCGGATTGCGCGATCGGTCTGCATTTCGTTCGAGACCCTATTGGTCCGATCGCGGGTTACGTGCAGTCCGAACCAACGCCAACGGACAGTCATGTCGTGTCGCGCCGTGCGAACCATCCACACGATTGCAAGAACTGCCAAGATTCCGCTTACCGGAACCCAAGGAATAATTATAAGAATGCGGCTGATATCCATTTGGAGCGGCCCCTCCAAGCCATCGGACCAGCGATGATTGGTGAACTTTCCATGCGAGGCCAGGTGCTTTCTTCGCCCTCCGGGGCGATAGGGCGCGGTCGGATGATTGATGGGTAACCCGACTGAAAACAGGGGTGATAACCGCATTCCGGTGACGCGTTCGCAACCTTACGTGCCGCTTGATCATCTCTAGACAACAGGGTTGGCGGTCGACAATACCCAATTTCGGTCCTGCGACTCGCATCACCGTGGACTACGGTTCTGTAAATCGCTGATCAGGTACAGCGGAGAACTGCCCGCATCTCGTTCATGGATACAGCCTGCACCTTCGGCACCGAGTCTGTCATCAACAGATGTGGGCCACCCGAGTGAACCACCCGGATGCGCGTCGTTGGTGACTACGCGTCTGGGAAGGCACGGCGATTCTTCTGCTGGAGCACGCTCGGGGGTGCTCCATTCGATACAAGGCACCGAACTCGAACGGAGGTATCCCGTGAACGGATCGCCTGGTGATCGAGCGGTATGCCGAACTTCACGACCGGCGGGCGGATCTGCTGTTTGTGCTCGACCGCGACGGGCTGTCCGTCGAAGGGGGGGCGCAGGGGCAACCGGTGGCGCACTGGGGTCTGCGGTACGTGGAGTCCACCGAGCGGGAGCTACGCGCTTGAGGCTGTCCGCATCAGGCGAATCGGGGACAGCACCGATGCGGCTTCCTGCCACTGCATGCACGTCGGAGGTTGCCAGGTGGCCAGGAACTCCGTCACGGCGGCGTAAACCGTCTCCACGGGGACCTCGGCGTGCGGGGGTATCGCGAAGTCGTGGAATCCGGCCAGGTAGTAGGTCAGCCACTCGGTGTTGGTTCCGGTCGTGGGGACGTGGCTGGTCGCGCCCCGGGTCCACTTCACCACACCGACGTCGTTGTTGACCCCGAAGGTGAGCGTCACGTGGTCCTGGTTGTCCGCTTCCACCGGTTCTCGTGAGAGCTTCCAGCACCACGGGATCTCCACCCCGGCGTCGTTGAGCGCGCGCACCTCCGCGACCAGGTCGACCCCGGGCGGCATCGTTTCGCGGTCGAGGTACTCGGTGTGGAGCACGGGTTCGATCACAGCGGCGCCTTTCCTTCGTACTCCCGCTCGAACGGGTTTCCCACAGCTCGCTGTGCCGCGTCCTGCGCCCACCCGTCCGACCGGTGGGCACTGAGCGTGCCGAAGTCGCGGCCGTCGATCTCCACGCGCCCCACGATGGCGACGTTGCCGGTGCCCCGGCGCACCCGTGGCGGGAGGTCGTCGCAGTAGGGCAACGCCGCCGGGTATCGGTCGCCGTGCTTGTTCTCCACCCTCGATGGGGCGACGCGGAAGACGGGGCCGGACGCGGTTGCGCCCGGTGGTGGGGGTCAGCCGGTGGGGGCGATGGCGCAGTCGACCAGGACTCCGCGCATTTGGTTGGCGAAGTGGGTGGTGGAGAAGTGTTCGCGGCAGATGTCGAGCATGGCCTGCTGCACGTCCGTCCACAGTGGTTTGTCGGTGAGCAGGCGGTCGCAGAGGTCGACGAGTTCGGCTGGGGAGCTGCCGATCAGGTGGCGGGCTGTCCAGCCGAGGTGCAGGCCCTCGCCGCCGACTGGGGTGGTGACGAAGGGGAGGCCTGCGGCCATGGAGTCGACGAACTTGATCTTCACGCCTGCGCCGTAGCGCATGGGGACCACGTGCAGGAGGGCCGTGCTGAGGACGGGGGCCGGGTCGGGGACCTTGCCTACGACGGTGATCGCCGGGCCTTCCAGGGCCAGGACCGCGGGGGACGGGTCGGCGCCGACGACTCTCAGGCGCAGGTCCGGGTGCCGTTCGCGCAGTGGGGGCAGCACCTCGTCGGCGAGTTCGAGGACGGCGAACTCGTTGGGGGTGCGGGGTTGGCCGTCGAAGCCGCCGAAGAACACGATGCCGTGGCGGCCCTCCAGGCCGGGGACGGTTTCGGGGACCTTGGCCGGGTAGCAGGCGACGTGGACCAGCGTTTCCGGGGCGATTCGGCGGGCCCACTGGGCCTCTTCCTCGCTGACGCAGACGGCGACGTCGGCCCAGGTGAAGGCTTCGACCTCCTCCTTGCGCAGGCGCACGCCCTCGATGGCGAACCGGCGGCGCTCTGCCGCGTCGAGGGCGGTTTCGAAGTGTTGTGCGGGGCGGCGGTGGAACAGGGCTTCCGAGTCGTAGACCAGCACTGCCTGTGGTTGGTATTCGGCGATCGGTTTGCCCAGGGCGGTGAAGTTGTGTGGGCGGAACGCGCACACCACGTCGAACAGGCCCGCGTGTTCTCGGGACCAGGCGGCGGCGTCGGTCACTCCCCAGACGACCTCGATGCCCCTGGCTTGCAGGGCGGGGGCGTATTCCTCTGCCCGTTCCGGGGAGGCGGCGAAGAAGGTGACCCTGGCCCTCGGGTCGCCTGCGCGCCAGGCGTCGACGACCGCCATGGTGCGGGGGTCTCCTCGGCCTCGGTCGGCCTGCGGCACCCGGTCGTCGATCAGGAGGACCCGGTAGGGGGCGCTGGTGTCGCGCAGGGACCAGCGGCGGTGCGGGTGGGCGTCCAGGCCGACGACCGGTGGGCGGTCGGACAGTTCGGTTCCCCAGCGGTCGAGGAAGTGCCGGTGGTTGAGGCGCATCAGCTCTTCGGCGCGGGCCGACGAGGAGCTGCCGTGTCGGGCGTGGTGGACCGCGACCGAGGGCAGCACCCATGTCTGGTGGCCCGCTTGGCGCAGCAGCAGTGCCAGGTCCACGTCTTCGAAGTAGGCGATTTCGTACTCGCTGCTGAAGCCCGCGACCTGGTGGAACGCGCTGCGGCGCACCACCAGGCACGCCGCCGACGCGTAGTCGACCTCGCGGGCGAACAGTGTTTCGCGTGGTTCGTCGTAGGCCCGGCACCAGCCGTCGCCGCCGATGAGGCTGCCCGCTTCCTGCACGGTGCCGTCGGCGTTGAGCAGCAGGGGGGACACCGCTGCTGCTTCGGGGGTGCGGTCGAGGAAGTCCAGGAGTGGGGCCAGCCAGCCTTCGGTGACCTCGATGTCGGCGTTGAGGAAGCAGACGAACTCGGTGTCGGCGTGGCGGACGCCGAGGTTGCCGCCGACGCCGAAGCCGAGGTTTTCCGGTAGGCGCAGGACCGTTTCCTCGGTCAGGTTCGCCGTCAGCCACTCGCCGGTGCCGTCGGGGGAGGCGCTGTCGGTGATGACCACCCGGTAGGGCTGCGGGGTGTGGTCGGCCAGGGCGCGCAGGCAGGTGCGCACCAGGTCCCGGCCGCCGTAGGTGACCAGGACGAAGGTGATCCGGGGGGTGTTCACCCGCGCGCCTTCCCGTAGGCGCGGCGCAGCGGTTCGCTCCAGCGGACCAGTTTGGTGTCCTGCCAGGCGGTCAGTTCGCGTTCGGCGGCGGCGAGCCGGGCAACCAGGTCGGCGTTGGTCCGCTCCAGTTCGGCGATGTGCGCTTGCTGGGCGGTGATCGTCGCGTCCCGCTCGGCGACGGTGGCGCGGCTGTCGGCGAGGTCCCGGACCGCGGTGGCGTAGGGCTCGGTGACGCGGCGGCGTTCGACGAGCATCCGCTGCCGCAGCCGCCAGTGCGCGGTTCGCACGGCGGCGTTCTCCCCGGCCAGAGCGGACAGCCTGCGGTGCAGTTCGCCGTCGCGGTTCGCGCGGGCGGCTTCGACGGCGGCGGCGAGGTGGTCGAAGTGGGCGGCGAGGCGGTCGTGGGCGGCCGGGTCGCAGGTGGGGGTGCCCTCGGGGACGGTGCGCTGCCCGGTGGTGGCGATGCGGGCGGGTGGGGCGAATTCGGCGACCACGGCGGCGTCCGGGCTGCCGGGATCGGTGACCAGCAACCAGTTGGCGCCGATGCCCGCCGCGACGGCTGCCGCGTGTTCGTCGGCGGTCAGCACCAAGCGGGCGCCGACCAGGGCGGCCAGCCGGTCCTCCAGCACCCAGTCCCCCGGCACCTCGACGGCGTCGGCGGCCAGGCCGGGGCTGGTGGCGAGGGTGTAGTCGCCCTCGGGGAGCAGGCCGAGGGTGCGTAGCTGCACCAGCCGTTCGGCGAAGGTGCCGGGGTCGACCAGCGCGGCGACGGCGATGGCCGGGTGTGGCACGACCTCGGCGTCAACGCCCTTGGCGCGCAGCAGCTCGCGGGAGGACTGGTCGCGCACGGCGATGACCTCGGCGGTGACGGGTCCGTCGCAGCGGGTGAACCGGACGCCGCTGTAGGCGATGGGGTGGCCGACGCCGGGGGTGTCGAAGAACCGCACGCCCGGCGCCTCGCCGTCGTACGGGTCGGTGCCCAGCGGGGCGGCGGGGGCCAGCACGGAGGCGTCGGCGGAGGCGGTGATGTCGGCGATGCGGGTGGGGGTGGGCGTGCCCAGCGGTTCGGCGGCGATCCCGCCGTCGGCGCGGGTGGGGCGCGACCAGCCGAGGGGGGCGAACTGGGTGGCCCGCCACCCGGGGAGCCTGCTGGTGAGCGCCTGCTCGACGACCCGGCCGAGCACCTGGTCACCCCAGCCGGGCAGGTCGGTGGTGCTCCAGATGGCGACCGCGCCGATTCCCGGCGTCGAAGGTGCTGGCACGGCCGCGACTGTATCGAACGACCTGCGGCGACCGGCCGGGGATCGAGTTGTCCACAGGAGTTGCCCACATTGTGCACAAGTGTTCGAATGACGCTCGGTAGCCGGTCCCGGTTGGGGGTAATTTGGCCGGGTGTTCACCACGCGACCCGAACTGACGGGCACCCACGGCATGGTCGCCTCCACGCACTGGCTCGCCTCCTCGGCGGGCATGGCGGTGCTGGAGGACGACGGCAACGCCTTCGACGCCGCCGTTGCCGCCGGTTTTGTGCTCCAGGTGGTCGAACCGCACCTCAACGGCCCCGGCGGGGAGGTCCCGGCGGTGTTCGTCACCGCCGCCGACCGCACCCCGCGCGTCCTGTGCGGGCAGGGCGTGGCCCCGGCGGGGGCCACCGCCGAGCACTACACCGGCCTCGGCCTGGACCTGGTCCCCGGCAGCGGCCTGCTCGCCGCCACCATCCCCGGCGCCTGGGACGGGTGGTTGCTGCTGCTCCGCGACCACGGCACCAAGCGCTTGGCGGACGTGCTCAAGTACGCCATCGGCTACGCCCGCTCCGGTTTCCCGCTGCCCACCCGGGTCCCCGCCGTGATCGACGCCGTCCGCGACCTGTTCACCACCCATTGGCCCACCTCGGGCGAGCAGTGGTTGGGCGCCACCGGCGACTGGTTCGCCAACCCGGCCCTGGCCGACACCTGGGAGCGCCTGCTGGCCGAGGCCACCGGCCCCACCCGGGAGGCGGAGATCGACGCCGCCCGCCGCGCCTGGTCGCAGGGTTTCATCGCCGAGGCGGTCGACGAGTTCGCCCGCAGGCCGCACCTGGACGACTCCGGCGAGGCCCACGCCGGCGTCCTGACCGGGGAGGACATGGCGGGCTGGTCGGCGTCGTTCGAGGACGCCGTCACCGCCGACGTCGGCGGCTGGACCATCGCCAAGTGCGGTCCCTGGTCGCAGGGCCCCTCGCTCCTCCAGCAGTTGCGACTCCTGGACGGCGCGGACCTCTCCTACGTCGACGGCGTCCCCACCGCCGACACCGTCCACCTCGCCCTGGAGGCGGCCAAGCTCGCCTTCGCCGACCGGGAAGCCTGGTACGGCGACTCCGCCGAGGTGCCCACCGCGACGCTGCTCTCCCCCGCCTACGCCGCCGAGCGCCGCACCCTCATCACCGACACCGCCTCCCCCGACCTGCGCCCCGGTTCCCCCGACGGCCGCACCCCCGTCCTCCCCCGCTACCTCAGCACCCCGCAGGCCAGCACCACCGGTGACGCCACCGAACCGCGCCTGCCCGGCACCACGGGCGAACCCACCGTCGCCACCGGCAGGCCCACCGACCCCGCGGTGAGCAGCACCGGCACCACCCGGGGCGACACCGTGCACATCGACGTCACCGACCGCTGGGGCAACACCATCTCCGCCACCCCCTCCGGCGGTTGGCTCCAGTCCTCCCCCACCATCCCCGGCCTGGGCTTCTGCCTGGGCAGCCGCGCGCAGATGTTCTGGCTGGAACCGGGTCTGCCCGCTTCCCTGGTGCCGGGCAGGCGCCCGCGCACCACGCTGTCGCCCTCCCTGGCCCTGAACGGCGAGGAGACGATCGCCTTCGGCACCCCCGGCGGCGACAGCCAGGACCAGTGGCAACTGTGCTTCTGGCTCGCGCACACCGTCGGCGGCCTCGACCTCCAAGCCGCGATCGACGCCCCCGCCTGGCACTCCACCGCGTTCCCGAGTTCCTTCTACCCCAGGACCTCCACGCCGAACGAGGCCCAGGCGGAGTCCCGCCTTGGACAGTCCACACTGGACCATTTGGCGCGGCGCGGGCACGAGCTGGTCGACATGGGGCCGTGGGCGCTGGGCCGGTTGTCAGCGGTGGCCAACCGCGAGGGTCGCCTGCGCGCGGCGGCCAACCCGCGCGGGATGCAGGGCTACGCGGTCGGCCGCTGAGGTTCAGAGGAGGGCGGCCAGCTTGCCCACGGTGTTCCAGTTGCGGCCGGTGACGGCGACCTTCCACCGCCGTTCCAGCCAGGGGCCGAGGACCGGGGCGTTGGAGATGCCGTCCGGGCACCACTGGTAGACCACGCGGTCGCCGACGGCGATGTTCTCCGGGTCCAGCACCCGGGGGTCGTGCTCGGCGGCGACCTCGGGTGCCGGGTTCGCGGACAGGAACAGGGCCACCATCTTCGACCCGTTGTCGGCCTTCGCCGCGAACGGGTGCGCCGCCATGACCGACCGCAGGTCGTCCCCGGTGCGCACCAGGACCCGGGTGGTCAGGTCCAGCCGCTCCAGGAGCGTGGCCTCCAGCAGCCCTTCCAGCGCGGCGGCGTCCGTGCCGTCGGCGGAGAAGGTGGCGTTGCCGCTTTGCAAGAGCGTGCGGACGTCGGCGAACCCGAGGCCGGTCAGCAGGTCGCGCAGGTCGGCCATGGCGATCTTGCGGTGGCCACTCACGTTGACCCCGCGCAGCAGGGCCGCGTATCCGCTCACGGGGTCAGCGCTCGAACCGGTCTGCTCGCACGCTCCAGACCAGCGACCGCACATCGACGCGCAGACTCGGCCCGTCGCTGTTCTTCGAGTCACGCAAACCGTCCAACGCGTATCGAACCTCGACACAGTTGGCATTGTTTTGACTGCGGCTGGACTTCCGCCACACCCGGTTATCGGGCACCTTGCTTCTCCCATCGGTTACGCGCATCGGCGATGATATTGGCAGAGACATCCGGGGATTGGGACAACCGGTAGATGTTGTCCACGGCGCGTTTGTAAGCATCGACATCGTCCTCTTCGTGCAAGATGAGCACCGACCGGAGCGTGCCCACGAAGACGATGGAATCCAACTCGACCGCACCGGGCCTGCCGCTCTTGTTCCGCATCGGCATGGCCTCGCTCGACTCGATGAGTTCGAAGGCACCATCGAGTCCGGGATTCCACCCGCTGCGGTCGGGAACGATGCGCAGCTCGATGTTCGGGCGGGTGGCCATTTCCAGCAGGTGGTCGAGCTGTCCGATCGTCGTCTGCACACCACCGATGTCATGGTTCAAAACGCCTTGGCCGAGCAGCACCAGCAGTTCCACCGGATCGGTGTTCCTGGTGATCGCCTCTCGGCGGCCGAGGCGCGAGGTGACGCGGGAGGCGATCTCGCCCGTCGGCACACCGGGTGCCGTCATGATCGCCTGGATGTATTCGCTGGTCTGAAGCAGACCCGGCACCAGCAAGGGCGCGACCGCGACGATCCGGCTGGCGTTCTGCTCCCAGTGCACGTAGGCGGCCATTTGCTGCCTGCGCTCGGGCAGGGTCATCGCCACCCACTGCGACTCGTCCGTGCCGTAGACCAGGGTCATGATCTCGTCGTAGCGGTCACCGCCCACGTCGAGCCTGGTCAGGATCTGGGCCACCTGCTCCGGCTTCGGGATGCGCTCACCCGTCTCCCACCGCGACAGCACACCGATGTCGCGCTTGATCGCCGAGGCCAACTCGCGCAGCAGCAGGCCCTTGTCCTGGCGGGCCTGTCGGAGAGCCGCACCCAAGGCACGGGCCTTCGGGGTTCGCGCCACTGTCAATCTCCGTAGTTGTCGGCCGGTAACAGCATAGCGCTACCGGTTTGCGGACAGATTCACCCTTTGCGCTGACGCAAGTCAGTTGCAGAAATTTCCTGCCAAACACAAGCTTGGCAAACCAACGCCCGACAAACTACGCAGCCATCCCACCGGCGGCAACTCCACGGCGGAACGGGCGAAAACCCGACCAGGCAACAGATCGGAACCGTGCCATGTCCGCAGCCCCCGAACAACCACCACCACCCGAACCGGGCACGGCAGGAGTCCGCCCGCCCGCGCGGATGAAGCTGACCCAGACCAAGCACGTGGGCGCCACGGCGCACGCGCGGGTGTTCGAGGGCGGGTTCACGTTCCGGTTGGCCAAGGGCGACACGCACGTGGCCGTGTTCATCGGCGTGTACGTCGAGCAGCGGCGCCACCTGGTCCTGCGCGACCGCACCTGGCCCGGCCCCGTGCTCGACCAGTCGCAGCCGATCGCGGTCGCGCTGCCCAAGCCGAAGTGGCTCGACTGGGCCGACACCGACAGCCTGGCCGGGTTCGCCCGCTCGGCGGTCCCGGTCGTCCGCGCCCGGCTGGCGGGCAGGCGGACGCGGTGACCACGGCACCGGCCCACCACCCCCGACCCGAATCCCCAGAAGGAACCCCCGTGTCCGCAACGATCACCCCACTGCACCGCCCGGGCAGCGACGGGGGTGTCCGCGCCGCCACCCTGCGCGGCCTGCTGCTCGCCCGCGCGCTCGACGACGCCCGCCGGGCCCACGGGTTCACCACCCGGGAGCTGGCCTCGGCCATGTCGATGTCCCCCGCGATGCTCAACCGGGTCATGACCGGCCGCCGCACCCCCACCCCGCTGGAGATCGGCGGGTTGTGCGCGGTGCTCGACATCCCCGCACCCCACCGCCCCGTCCTCTACCGGCTCGTCCGCGAGAGCGGTCGCACCGACTGGATCACCACCCCCGCCGACGGGGAGCAGCACCTCGCCCAGATCGAGGCCGCCGCCCACAGCGCCACCTGGTTCGCCCCCGACCTCATCCCCCGGCCCCTGCGCACCACCGCCTACTCCCGCGCCGTCCTCACGGCCACCGGCGCGCACCCCGACACCCCCGCACCGGCCACCCGGGACACCGCGCCGACGGAGGTGATCAACCGGTTCCTCATCCACCCCCGGGCGCTGCGCCACCCCACGGTGCCCGAGGCGGTGATGCGCGAACAGGTCCGCCACCTGCGCGAGGCGCACCTGTCCACAACCCGGCTGCTGCCGCACACGGTCGCCCCGTACCCGGAGTTCCGGACGCTGCGGATCGCCCACTTCCCACCCGTGGTGCACATCGAGCACCACACCACCGCCGTCATCCTCGAACGGCCCGACGCCACCGCCCCGCACACGGCGTTCCTCCGCGACGTCGAGGCGGTGTCCCTCGGCCGCGAGGACACCCGTCAGGCGCTCAGCGGGCGCGGTGACAACGGATGACGGGCGCGCGGAACCGAGTCGACCCCAGCGCGGAACCCCCGCTCACACCTTGATCTTGCCCGCCGCGACGTCGTCGGCGTAGCCGGAGTAGGCGTAGACGTACTTGCCCTCTTGCAGCACGTACATCGGGTCGCTGACCTTGTCCGAGTAGCCCTCGTCGCGCAGGTCGACCTTGCGGGACTTGAACGTGGAGGTCTGCTCCACCTCGTTGATCACCCGGATGAACAGCGGCACGGCGTAGCTGGGCAGCCGGTCGGTGAGGTGCGCGGCCATGGCGGCGCCGTCGAACTTGGCGCCGTCGCGCAGCTTGACCGCCGCCATGCCCGCCTTGCCGTCGGTGCCGGGCACGGCGACCCCGTAGACGACGGCCTGCTCGACGTCGGGGTGCTCGCCCACGGCGCCCTCGACCTCGGTGGTGGCGACGTTCTCGCCCTTCCAGCGGAAGGTGTCGCCGAGCCGGTCGACGAACGCCACGTGCTTGAACCCCTGGTTGCGCACCAGGTCACCGGTGTCGAACCAGCAGTCGCCGTCCTTGAACCCGTCGCGGACGAGCTTCTTCTCGGTGGCCTCCGGGTCGGTGTAGCCGTCGAACGGGGCGCGGCTGGTGACCTTGGTCAGCAGCAGCCCGACGCCGCCGGACTTGACCTTGGTCAGCCTGCCGGAGGAGTCGCGGGCGGCGCGGCCGGTGTCGGCGTCGTACTCGACGATGGCGAACGGCAGCGGGCACATGCCCGCCGTGCGGTCGATGTTCAGCGCGTTGATGAAGGCCAGGTTGCACTCGGAGGCGCCGTAGAACTCGGCGATGCGCCGGATGCGGAACCGCTCGGCGAACTCGTCCCAGATCTCCGGGCGCAGCCCGTTGCCCACCACGACCCGCACCTTGTGCTGCTTCTCGGCGTCGCGCACGGGCTGGTTGAGCAGGTAGCGGCACAGCTCGCCGATGTAGCAGAACGCGGTCGACTTGGTTCGCACCACGTCGTCCCAGAACCGCGAGGCGGAGAACGACTTGCCCAGCGCGAGCGTGGCCCCGGCGGCGAGCACCGACGACAGCGACACCGTCAGCGCGTTGTTGTGGTAGAGCGGCAGGCAGCAGTACAGCGTGTCCTTCGGGGTCAGGCGCACGCCCATCGACCCGAGGCCGGTCATCGACTTGAGCCAGCGGAAGTGCGACATCGCGCTGGCCTTCGGCAGGCCGGTGGTGCCGGAGGTGAAGATGTAGAACGCGGTGCTCCCGGCCATGATCCGCTCGGTGGCGAACGGGTTGCGGTCGGTGGTGGCCCCGTCGGCCAGCGAGTCCAGGTCGATCACGTTGCGCGTCTCGACGCCGTCGAGGGCGTGCCGGTACTCCTCGCCGACCACCAGCACGGCGCTGTCGAGCAGCCGCACGCTGTGGTCGAGCACGTCGCCGCGCTGGTTGGTGTTGATCATCCCGGCGGCGGCGCCCAGCTTGACCGCGGCCAGCGCCGCCAGCAGCGTCTCCGGCCGGTTGCCCGCCAGGATGCCCACCGTGCGGCCCGGGTGCACGCCGTTGGCCTCCAGCACCGAGGCGTACCGGTTGACGATCTTGTTGGCCTCGCCGTAGCTGATCTCGGTGTCCTCGAACCGGATGAACGGCCGGTTCGGGTGCTTGCCCGCGATGCGCTGGAAGATGTGGCCGATCGACTCCCGGGTGACCGGGCGCATGGTCAGCAGGCCCACCGCGCCCGCGGCCATCTTGGGCGCGTCGAAGGCCATCGGCGGCAGAGCGCGCAGGAAGTCGGTGATGGTGACCCGCCGCGCCGCCTGCTGCTCCGTTGCTTCCATGTGACCGATGCTACTCAGAGGTAGGTTCGCAGGGCCAGACCCGAGGCCGCTGAGCTGGGATTTCATCCCCCTCCGCAGACCGGGAAACCGCGTTCTGCGCGCCCACCTCAGCGCGCGGCTAGCCCGAAGTCCATCCCGGTCAGCTCCTCGCTCACGTCCCAGAGCCGCTTGGCCAGCTCCCGGTCGCGGGCGGCCTCCAGCGGGAAGACCACCTTGGGGTAGCCCTTCTGCTCCTTGCGCCCGTCCGGGCCGATCATCTGCCCGCTCTCCACCCCCGGGTGCGCGGCGGCGTAGAGCTGCGGCAGCGCGCCCATGGCGGCGTCCTGGGCCAGGAACCGGTTGGACACCCGCAGAGCCAGCTTGGCGACGCCGGTCGGTCCGTTGGTCTGCAGGTTCGTGGCCGCGTAGCCGGGGTGGGCCAGGACGCTGTCGACCTGGAACCCGTTCATCCGCAGCCGCCGGTGCAGCTCCAGGCCGAACACGACGTTCGCCAGCTTCGACTGGGCGTAGAACTTGGTCCGGTCGTAGTTCTGGGTGCCGTCGAGGTCGTGGAAGTAGATGCGCCCGCGCTTGTGCAGGAACGAGCTGACCGTGACGATCCGCGGGTCGACCCCCACCTTGAGCGTGTCCAGCAGCATCGCGGTCAGCACGAACGGCCCCAGGTGGTTCACCCCGAACTGCAGTTCGAAGCCCTGCTTGGTCAGCTCGTGCGGCGGCATCATCACACCGGCGTTGTTGACCAGGACGTCGACCCGCTCCACCGACTCGGCGAAGTCGGCGACGGTCTCCAGGTCGGCCAGGTCCATGTACCGGGCCTCGACGCTGGCCCCCGGCTGCTCGGCCTTGATCGCCTCGACCGCGGCGTCACCCTTGGCGGTGTCACGTGCGGTGAGGATCACGTGCGCCCCGTGCCTGGCCAGCTCCCGGCTGGTCTCGAAGCCCAGGCCGCTGTTCGCGCCGGTCACGATGAACGTGCGCCCGCCCAGGTCGGGCAGGTCGGCGGCGGTCCAGCCAGGGGCCGCGGGCGCGGGATCGCCCTCGGGTTCGGTGCTCATGGGCACAGCATGGCGCACGGCCGTCGCGCACACAGGCTGTGGACCGGGATCGGCCGGAACATCTGGATCACAGGTTGACCGCCGCTTACTGTCTGTTCTGTGGAGTTGCGTCACCTGGGCGATTCGGGACTCGTGGTGAGTGCCGTCGGCCTGGGTTGCAACAACCTGGGCAGGCCGGGCACCGCCGCCGAGTCCCTGGGCGGTTCCCGCGAGCTGGTCACCGCCGCCCTGGGGGCCGGGATCACCCTGTTCGACGTGGCCGACGTCTACGGCGCACCGCGCGGTCGCAGCGAGGAACTGCTGGGCCACGCCCTCGCGGGCCGCCGCGACCAGGCGGTCATCGCCACCAAGTTCGGCGTCGACATGCACGGCGCCAACGGCCCCGACTTCGGCGCCAGGGGGTCGCGGCGCTACGTCCGCAAGGCCGCCGAGCAGTCCCTGCGCCGCCTGGGCACCGACTGGATCGACCTCTACCAACTGCACCGCCCCGACCCCGGCACCCCGCTCGCGGAAACCCTCGCCGCCCTCGACGAACTGGTCCGCGCGGGCATGGTCCGCTACACCGGCGTCTGCAACCTCCCCGGCTGGCAACTGGCCGACGCGGTGTGGACCGCCCGCACCGAGCGGATCGGCCAACCGGTGGCCGCCCAGTACCACTACTCGCTGCTCGAACGCGAGGTCGAGCGGGAGGTCCTGCCCGCGGGCAACCGCTTCGACGTCAGCGTCCTGCCGTACTTCCCGCTGGCCAACGGCCTGCTCACCGGCAAGTACTCCCAGGGCGGGGCACCCCCCGAGGGCAGCCGCCTGGCCGGGCGCCCCCGCCTGCTCGCCGACGCCCCGTGGGCCCGGATCGAGAAGCTGCGCGCCTTCGCCGAGGAACGGGGCATCTCCATGGCCACCCTGTCCATCGGCTGGCTCACCGCGCGACCGGTGGTCGGCTCGGTGATCGCCGGGGCCACTACCGCCGAACAGGTCGAGGAGAACGCGGCGGCGGCCTCGTGGCACCCCACCGCGGAGGACCTGGCCGCGATCGACGAAATCTGCCCACCGGGACGGCGGTAGGACTCCCCCGACCGAGCGGTGTCCACCACATCACCGGCAACCCGGAGATGAACGACCGTTAACCTCTCCCCGCACGCACCCCGCGAGAGAGGATCACCCCATGCAGGTCAACGGCGTAGCCGCCATCGTCACCGGTGGCGCTTCCGGCCTCGGTGGCGCCACCACGGCCGCCCTGGCGGACAAGGGCGCGTCCGTCTTCGCCCTCGACCTGCCCAGCGCCATCGAGTCGGCCCCCAAGCTGGAGGGCGTCACCTACCTGCCCGCCGACGTCACCGAGCCCGAGCAGATCCAGGCGGCGGTCGACGAGGCCGCTGCTGGGTCGGCGCCGCTGCGCGTGGTGGTGAACTGCGCGGGAATCGGTCCGTCGGCGCGCATCCTGTCCCGCAAGGGGCCGCACGACCTGGGGCTGTTCCGCAAGGTCGTCGAGATCAACCTGATCGGGTCGTTCAACGTGCTGACCATTGCTGCCGAGGCGATCGCCAAGACTGAGGCGCTGGTCGACGGGGCTCGGGGTGTGGTGATCAATACGGCCAGCGTCGCGGCGTACGACGGGCAGATCGGGCAGGCTGCTTACTCGTCTTCCAAGGGTGGGATCGTGGGGCTGACGCTGCCTGCGGCGCGGGACCTGGCCAGCCACGGCATCCGGGTGTTGACCATCGCTCCCGGCATCATCGACACGCCGATGCTGGCGACGGTGAGCGAGGAGTTCCGGGCGGCGCTGGCGGAGGGGATTCCGTTCCCGAAGCGGCTCGGCAAGCCGGAGGAGTACGCGGCGCTGGCGTTGTCGTTGATCGACCAGGATTATCTGAACGGTGAGGTGATTCGGTTCGACGGGTCGCTGCGGATGGCGCCGCGCTAAACCTGGGGGTCTGGCCGGGTAGGGGTGCCTGTCCGCGATCCGCGTGCCGTGGTTTTCAAGCCCGGGATTTTTGGGGGCGTGCCCGGGTGGGTGGATCTGCTTGGGCGGGGCCCCTACGGCGATCATGTGCCCAGTGCGACCGAGTGAGGCG
>NZ_AYXG01000178.1 GCF_000564855.1 Actinokineospora spheciospongiae | reverse complement strand
GGGCGGTGCCGCGCACGGCGTGCTCGGCCAGCCAGGGGTGGGTGCGGGTGGACAGCCGCCCGGTGAGCACCACCCCACCCGCCACCTCGACCACGGCCCCGACCAGGCCGTGCTCAGCGGGGGTCTGGCCGACCGCACCGAGGTCCCCGGTGCCGCCCACCGGTTCCAGCCAGAACCGCTCGTGCTGGAAGGGATAGGTGGGCAGGTCGACGCGCCGCCCGGTGGCCAGGGCGGACCAGGTCACCGGCACACCCCGGGTGAACGCCTCACCAAGCGACCGCAGGAACCGGTCCAGCCCACCTTCGCCACGCCGCAGCGACCCGACAGCCACCGCCTCCACCGTGTCCTCAATGGACATTGTCAGCACCGGGTGCGCACTCGCCTCCACGAACACCCCGAAACCCTCACCCGCCAGCGCCCTAACACCCTCCTCGAACCGAACCGTGTTGCGCAGGTTCTCGTACCAATACTCCGCACCCAGCGCGGCCGTGCTCTCCCAGGAACCTGTCACCGTCGAGAAGAACGGAACCGCAGGCACCCGAGGCTCAATCCCGGCCAATGCCGAAACCACCTCATCCCGAATGGCCTCCACCTGCGCCGAGTGCGAGGCGTAGTCCACCGGAATCACCCTCGCCCGCACCTCCCGGGCCTCACACGCGGCAACCAGCGCCGACAACCCCTCCGGGTCACCGGAGACAACCACCGCCGAAGGCCCGTTCACCGCAGCCACCGACACACCGGGATATTCGGCCAGCAACTCCCGCACCTGATCCACGGGCAGCGCCACGGACACCATCCCGCCACGCCCAGCCAGGCCACCCGCGATCGCCTTGCTGCGCAGCACAACCACCTTCGCGGCGTCTTCCAGCGACAATGCACCCGAAATCGCCGCAGCCGCAATCTCACCCTGCGAGTGCCCCAACACCGCACCCGGCTCCACACCCACCGAACGCCACAACCCCGCAAGAGCAACCATCACAGCAAAAAGCACCGGCTGGACAACATCCACCCGTTCCAACGCGGACTCGTCGTCCAAGACCTCGGCGACCTTCCAGTCCACCAACGCCTCAACCGCAGCCGAGCACTCGGCGAACAACCGGGCGAACTCCGAGGACTGCCCCACCAGCTCACGGGCCATCCCCACCCACTGCGACCCCTGACCCGGGAACACGAACACCGGCGCACCCACGTGCCCAGCAACCCCCGAGGGCAGCTCGGCCAGCCCGGCCAGCAGGGTCCCCCGGTCGGCGCCGACCACAACGGCGCGGTGCTCGAACACCGCCCGCCCCGCCAGCGACGTGGCGACGTCGGCCGGGTGCCAGTCCGGTGCGGCGGCCACGGCGGCGGCCAGCCGGTCGGCCTGCGCCCGCAGCGCCTCCGGCGTCGTGGCCGACAGCACCCACGGCACCACACCGCCTGCGGGCTCGGGTTCCGGTTCGGGTTCGGCCGCCTCCAGGATGATGTGGGCGTTGGTGCCGCTGATGCCGAAGGACGACACCGCCGCCCGGCGCGGCCGGTCCACCTCGGGCCACGGCCGGTTGTCGGTCAGCAGCTCGATGGCGCCCTCGGACCAGTCGACGTGGTCGGAGGGCTTGTCGACGTGCAGGGTGCGGGGCAGCACGCCCGCGCGCAGCGCCATGGCCACCTTGATCACACCCGCGACCCCGGCGGCGGCCTGCGCGTGGCCGATGTTGGACTTGAACGACCCCAGGTACAGCGGGACCTCCCGGTCCTGCCCGTAGGTGGCCAGCAGGGCCTGGGCCTCGATCGGGTCGCCCAGGGTGGTGCCGGTGCCGTGGCCCTCGACGAGGTCGACGTCAGCGGACCGCAGCCCGGCGGACGCCAGCGCGGCCCGGATCACCCGCTGCTGCGCGGGCCCGTTCGGCGCCGACAGGCCGTTGGACGCGCCGTCCTGGTTGACCGCCGTCCCCCGCACCACCGCCAACACCTGGTGCCCGTTGCGCCGCGCGTCCGACAGCCGCTCCACCACCAGGACGCCGACGCCCTCGCCCCACCCGGTGCCGTCAGCGGCATCGGCGAACGCCTTGCACCGGCCATCGGCGGCCAGACCGCGCTGGCGGCTGAAGTCGGTGAACGCCAAGGGCTTGGCCATCACGCTGGCCCCGCCGACCAGGGCCAGCGTGCACTCCCCCCGGCGCAGCGACTGCGCGGCCAGGTGCAGGGCCACCAGCGACGACGAGCACGCGGTGTCCACGGTGATCGCCGGGCCCTCCAGGCCCAGGGTGTAGGCGACCCGGCCGGAGGCGACGCTGCTGAACCCGCCGTTGGCCAGGTAGGGCTCCAGCTCGGCGGGGACGTCGGTGACCCCGGTGTAGCCGTTGTCGATCAGGCCGAAGAACACCCCGGTCGGGGTGCCCGCCAGCCCGGTCGGGTCCAGGCCCGCGCGCTCCAGCGCCTCCCAGGAGACCTCCAGCAGCAACCGCTGCTGCGGGTCCATGGCCAGTGCCTCGCGCGGGGAGATGCCGAAGAACGCCGGGTCGAACCCGGCGGCGTCGGCGAGGAAGCCGCCCTCGCGCACGTAGGAGGTGCCCGGGGCGTCGGGGTCGGGGTCGTAGAGCACTTCGACGTCCCAGCCCCGGTCGGCGGGGAACGGGCCCATCGCGTCCACGCCGCCCTCGGCCAGCGCCCAGAGCTGCTCGGCGGACGCGGCGCGCGGGAACCGGCACCCGATGCCGACGATGGCCACCGGCTCGCGCTCGGCCTCCTCCATCTCGGCGACCTGGCGGCGGGCGCGGCGCAGCTCCGCGGTCATGAACTTGAGGTGGTCGAGCAGTTTCTCGTCGTTGGCCATCTTGTGCGTCACCCGATCAGAGCCGTAGCGCGGCCCGCCGACCGCCGGGATGTCCGGGGCGGCGGGCCGCTGAGTGGGTCAGGACTTGCCGAATTCCCTGGAGATGAGGTCCAGGACCTCGTCGGCGGTGGCGCCCGCCAGGTCGTCCTCGTCGTCGTCGCCGGGGGTGGCCCGCCGGGCGTCCCAGGCCGACAGCACGGCCCGCAGCCGCGCGGTGATCTCGGCCTCGTCGGCCGGGTCGACGTCGCCTTCGGTGTCGACCCCGGCCAGCACCGCCTCCAACTGGTCGATCCCGGCCAGCACCGACGCCGCGCCCGCCTGCTCGTCGGCGCCGACCAGGCGTTCGCGCAGGTGCTCGACCAGGGCCGAGGGGGTGGGGTGGTCGAAGACCAGGGTGGCGGGCAGCCGCTCCCCGGTGGCCGCCCCGAGCCGGTTGCGCAGCTCCAGGGCGGTCAGCGAGTCGAAGCCCAGTTCCTTGAACGCCTGCGCGGGGGCGATGGCCGTGGCGTCGCCGTGGCCCAGGACCGCGGCGACCTGCTCGCGGACCACCCCGAGCAGCACCCGCCGCTGGTCGGCGGGCGCCTGCCCGGCCAACCGGACCGCCAAGGCGTCCCCCGTGGGGACGGCGGCGGCCTGGGCGGCGCGGCGGCCGGGGCCACGGACCAGGCCGCGCAGCACTGCGGGGACGGTGCCCGCCGCGCGCAGGGCGGCCAGGTCGAGCCGGATCGGCACCTGGGCGGCGTCGTCGGCCCGGCAGGCCAGGTCGAACAGGGCCAGGCCCTCGGCGGTGGTCATCGGCGCCATGCCGGAACGGCGCATCCGCTCCAGGTCGGTGTCGGTGAGGTGGCCGGTCATCCCGGAGCGCTGCTCCCAGAAACCCCACGCCAGCGCGGTGCCGGGCAGGCCAGCCGCGCGGCGGTGCGCGGCCAGGGCGTCGAGGAAGGCGTTGGCCGCCGCGTAGTTGCCCTGCCCCGCCTCGCCGAAGGTGGCCGCGGCGGAGGAGAACAGGATGAACGCGGCCAGGTCCAGGTCGCGGGTCAGCTCGTGCAGCACCACGGCCGCGTCGACCTTGGGTCGCAGGACCCGGTCGACCCGTTCGGCGTCGAGGGCACCCACAAGGGCGTCGTCGAGGACACCCGCGGCGTGCACGACCCCGGACAGCGGAACGTCCAGCGAGTCCAACACCTTCGCCACCGCAGCACGGTCAGCGGCGTCGCACGCCTCGACCCGCACCCGCGCGCCCAGCGACCCCAACTCCGCGACCAACTCCGGGGCACCCTCGGCTGCCAACCCACGGCGGCTGGTCAGCACCAGGTCGCGCACGCCGTGCTCAGCCACCACGTGCCGGGCGACCTCGCCGCCCAGCACACCCGTGCCACCGGTGATCAACACCGTGCCACCGGCCATCCCACGCGGAACGGTGAGCACCAACTTGCCCGTGTGCCTGGCCTGGCTGAGGAACCGGAACGCCTCCGGCGCCCGTCGCACGTCCCACGAGCGCACCGGCAGCGGCGCCAGGACCCCCTTGTCGAACAGGTCCAGCACCTCCAGCAGCATCTCCTGGATGCGCTCGGGCCCCGCCTCGGGCAGGTTGTACGCCTGGTACTGGACACCCGGGTACTCGGTGGCAACGGCCTGCGGGTCGCGGATGTCGGTCTTGCCCATCTCCAGGAACCGACCACCACGCGGCAACAACCGCAACGAAGCATCCACGAACTCACGGGCCAGCGAATCCAACACCACGTCCATGCCCGCGCCGCCGGTCCGGTCGAGGAACGCACCCTCGAAGTCCAAGGTCCGCGACGACGCGATCCGATCGTCGCCGAACCCCATGCCGCGCAGCACATCCCACTTGCCCGGGCTGGCCGTGGCGAACACCTCCGCCCCGAGGTGCCGGGCGAGCTGCACCGCCGCCATACCCACACCACCGGTCGCCGCGTGCACCAGCAACCGCTCACCGGCCCGCAAACCGGCCAGGTCCACCAACCCGTAGTAGGCGGTCAGGTAGACCACCGGGACGGTCGCGGCCTCGGTGAAGTCCCAGGACTGCGGGATGCGGGCGACCATGCGGCGATCGGCCACGGCCACCGGGCCGAACGAGCCGTCGAAGATGCCCATGACCCGCTCGCCGGGCCCCAAGTCGTCCACGCCGGGGCCGACCTCCAGGACCACACCCGCGCCCTCGCTGCCCATGACCTCCTCGGTGGGCACCAGGCCCAGGGCCACGATGACGTCGCGGAAGTTCATGCCCGCCGCCCGCACCCCGATGCGCACCTGGCCCGGGGCCAGCGGCGCGCGCGCCTCGGCGCTGTCGGCGAGCACCAGGTTCTCCAGGGTGCCGCGCACGTCGACGTCGAGCCGCCAGCGCCCGCCCGGGGGCGGCACCAGCGCCGCCGAGGGCCGGGCCAGCCTGCGGGCCAGCACCCGCCCACCGCGCACCGCCAACTCCGGCTCACCCGCCGCCAGGGCCGCGGCCACCTCCACGGCAGGCAGTTCCGTGGCGGCAGTGGCGGGCAGCGCGGTGGTGTCGAGGTCGAGCAGGGCGATCCGGTCGGGGTGCTCGGCCTGGGCCGAGCGGACCAGGCCCACGGCCGCAGCAGCGGCCAAGTCGGCCGGGTCGTCGCCCGTGGCGCCCCGGGTCACCACCACGAGCCGGGTGTCCGTGAGCCGGTCGTCGGCCAACCACCCCTGGAGCAGGTCGAGCACGGCGTGCGTGGCGGTGCGGGCCGCCGCGGCCGAGTGGGGCTCGGCGACGGGCGCCAGCGGGGCGAGCACCAGGGCGGGGAGCCGGTCGGCCCCGGTCAGGTCGGCCAGGTGCGGGGCGTCGACGTCGGCGGCCTTGAGCAGGCTTTGCACGCCCAGGGCGTCGGTGCCCAGGACGGCCCAGTCCGGCTGCGCGGCGAGCGGTTCGACGCCGACCGGGGTCCACTCGACGTGGAACAGGGCGTCGGCGGCGGAGGAACCCGCGAGCTGGTCGGGGGTGATGGCCCGCAGCACCAGGGAGTCCACCGAGGCCACGGGGGCGCCCGCCGCGTCGGCCGCGGTGATGGTGATGGCGTCCTCGCCGATGCGGGCCAGTCGCACGCGCAGTGCGGTCGCGCCGGAGGCCAGCAGGGACACCCCGCTCCAGGCGAACGGGAGCTGGGCGCCGTCGCCGTCGGCGATGCCACCGAGGCCGAGGGCGTGCAGGGCGGCGTCGAGCAGGGCCGGGTGCAGGCCGAAGGCCGCGGCGGCGGCGTGCTCGGATTCGGGCAGGGCCACCTCGGCGAACACCTCGCCACCCCGGCGCCACGCGGCGCGCAGGCCCCGGAAGGCCGGGCCGTAGTGGTAGCCGCGCTCGGCGAAGCCCGGGTAGACCGCGTCGACGGGGACGGGTTCGGCGCCCGGGGGCGGCCACTCGACCAGGTCGGCGGCGGGGGCCGGGGCCTCGGCGGTGAGCGCCCCGGAGGCGTGCCGGGTCCACGGCCCGTCGTCGCCGCGCGAGTGCACGCTGACGGCCCGCACCCCGCTGTCGTCGGGGTCGCCGACGACGACCTGCACGGTGACCGGGGCGTCCTCGGGCAGCACGAGCGGGGTTTCCAGGGTCAGGTCGACCAGGCGGGGGCAGCCCACCTCGTCGCCCGCCCGCACGGCCAGCTCCACGAAGGCGGTGCCGGGCAGCAGCACGGAACCCAGGACGGCGTGGTCGGCCAGCCAGGGGTGGGTGCGCGGCGAGAGCCTGCCGGTGAGCACGAACCCGTCGGACCCGGCCAGCGGGACCACGGCGGCGGCCAGCGGGTGCCCCGCCGGGACCTGCCCGAGGGAACCCGCGTCGGTGGCACCTGCGGGGGCGTCGAGCCAGTGGCGCTCGTGCTGGAAGGCGTAGGTGGGCAGCTCGACCCGGTTCGCGGGCGGCACCGGCCACCGGGACCAGTCGACGGCCGCACCGGCGGCGAACGCCTCACCGAGGGAGCGCAGGAACCGTTCGGCCCCACCCTCACCCCGCCGCAGCGACCCGACAGCCACCGCCTCCACCGTGTCCTCGATGGACATCGTCAGCACCGGGTGCGCACTCGCCTCGACAAAGGCACCGAAGCCCTCATCCGCCAGTGCCCGCACACCCTCCTCGAACCGCACGGTGTTGCGCAGGTTCTCGTACCAGTACTCCGCACCCAGCGCGGCCGTGCTCACCCACTCACCGGTCACCGTCGAGAAGAACGGCACCGCAGGGACGTGTGGCTCGATTTCCGCCAGCGCCGAGACAACCTCGTCCCGAATGGTCTCCACCTGCGCCGAGTGCGAGGCGTAATCCACCGGGATCACCCTGGCCCGAACCTCCCGGGCCTCACAGTCGGCCACCAGCGCCGACAACCCCTCCGGGTCACCGGAAACCACCACGGCCGAAGGACCGTTGACCGCCGCCACGGACACACCCGGGTACTCGACCAGCAACTCCCGCACGCGTTCCACGGGCAGCGCCACCGACACCATCCCGCCACGCCCGGCCAGCCCACCGGCAATCGCCTTGCTGCGCAGGACGACAACCTTCGCCGCGTCCTCCAACGACAACGCACCCGACACCGCAGCAGCCGCGATCTCACCCTGCGAGTGCCCCAGCACCGCACCCGGCTCAACCCCGGTCGAGCGCCACAGCCCGGCCAACGCCACCATCACGGCGAACAGAACCGGCTGGACGACATCCACCCGCTCCAACGCGGACTCGTCGCCCAACACCTCGGCGACCTTCCAGTCCACCAACGCCTCAACCGCAGCCGAGCACTCGGCGAACAACCGGGCGAACTCCGGCGACTGGTCGACAAGGTCCTGGGCCATCCCCACCCACTGCGAACCCTGGCCGGGGAACACGAACACCGGCGAGCCGCCCGAGGCCGGGGTCGTCGACGGCAGGTCGGCCAGCCCGGCCAGCAGGGTGGCCCGGTCGGCGCCCACGGCGACCGCCCGGTGCTCGAACACCGCCCGGCCCAGCAGCGACCGGGCCACGTCGGCCGGTGCCACCTCGGGGTGCTCGCCCAGGAAGGCGGCCAGCCGCCCGGCCTGCGCCCGCAGCGCTCCCGGCGTCTTGGCCGACAGCACCCACGGCACCACACCGCCCTCGACCGGGGCGGCCTGCTCGGCGGGCACGCCCTCGACGATCACGTGCGCGTTGGTCCCGCTGATCCCGAACGACGACACCGCCGCCCGGCGCGGCCGGTCCACCTCGGGCCACGGCCGGGCCTCGGCCAGCAGCTCCACGGCCCCTTCGGACCAGTCCACGTGCGGCGACGGCTCGTCCACGTGCAGCGTCTTGGGCAGCACCCCGTGTCGCATCGCCAGGACGGCCTTGATCACGCCAGCGACACCGGCGGCGGCCTGGGTGTGGCCGATGTTCGACTTGACCGACCCCAGGTACAGCGGCTCCTCGCGGTCCTGCCCATAGGTCGACAGCAACGCCTGCGCCTCGATCGGGTCACCCAAAGTGGTCCCGGTCCCATGCGCCTCCACCACATCAACGTCCTGAGTGGACAAACCAGCGTTGGCCAACGCCTGCCGGATCACCCGCTGCTGCGACGGACCATTCGGCGCCGTCAACCCATTCGACGCGCCGTCCTGGTTCACCGCCGTACCGCGCACCACGGCCAGCACCTGGTGCCCGTTGCGGCGGGCGTCCGACAGCCGCTCCAGCACGAGCAGGCCGACGCCCTCACCCCAGCCGGTCCCGTCGGCCGCCGCCGCGAACGGCTTGCAGCGGCCGTCGGCCGACAGGCCGCGCTGGCGGCTGAACTCGGTGAACGTCTCCGGGGTCGACATGATCGTCACGCCCCCGGCCAGCGCCAGGTCGCACTCCCCCTGCCGCAACGACTGCGCCGCCAGGTGCAACGCCACCAACGACGACGAGCAGGCGGTGTCCACGGTGACCGCAGGGCCCTCGAACCCGAAGGTGTAGGACACGCGTCCGGTGGCCACGCTGCCCGCGCTGCCGTTGCCCAGGTACGCCTCGACGTCCTCGGGCACGGCGGCGCCGACCAGCCGGGCGGCGTAGTCGTGGTACATCAAGCCCGCGAACACGCCCGTGGCGCTGCCGCGCAGCGAACCCGGGTCCACCCCGGCGTCCTCCAGCGCCTCCCAGGCGGCCTCCAGCAGCACCCGCTGCTGCGGGTCCATCGCCAACGCCTCCCGGGGCGACACCCCGAAGAACGCGGCGTCGAACCCGGCGGCACCGGGCAGGAACCCGCCGTGGCGGGTGTAGGTCTTGCCCGCCTTCTCCGGGTCCGGGTCGTAGAGGGCGTCGATGTCCCAGCCGCGATCGGTGGGGAACTCGCCGATGGCGTCCACCCCGCCCGCGACCAGGTCCCAGAGCTGCGCGGGCGAGGACACCCCGCCGGGGAAGCGGCAGCTCATGCCCACGATGGCCACGGCGTCCCCGGTCGCCGCGACGGCCCTGGGCGCGCGGTCGGCCACGGCGAGGTCCAGCAGTTCGGCGGCCAGGTGGTCGGCCAGGGCCCTCGGGGTGGGGTGGTCGAACACCAGGGTGGCGGGCAGGCGCCGCTCGGTGGCGGCGGTGAGCCGGTTGCGCAGCTCGACGGCGGTCAGCGAGTCGAAGCCCAGTTCCTTGAAGGCCCGGTCGGGTTCAACGGCGGCGGCGCCCGCGAAGCCCAGCACGGCGGCGACCCGCTCGCGCACCAGTTCCAGCACGGCGGGGCCGCGCTCGGCCTCGGGCAGGGCGGCCAGCCGGGCGCGCAGGCCCGAGGGGGCCTCGGCGGTCGAGGCGGTGGCCCGGCGGGCCCGGACCAGGCCGCGCAGCGCGGCGGGCAGGTCGGGTCCCTGGGCGCGCAGGGCGGTCGGGTCGAGGTCGATCGGGACCAGCAGCGGGTCGGTGGCGGCCAGGGCCGCGTCGAACAGGGCCAGGCCGTGGTCGGTGGTCAGCGGGCGCACGCCTTCGCGGCGCATCCGGGCCACGTCGGCGTCGGTCAGGTGCGCGGTCATGCCGGTGCGCTGTTCCCAGAAGCCCCAGGCCAACGACACGGCGGGCAACCCCGCCGCCCGCCTGCGCACCGCCACCGCGTCGACCACGGCGTTCGCCGCCGCGTAACCACCCTGGCCCGCCGTGCCCAGCACACCGGCGGCGGAGGAGAACAGCACGAACGCCGCCAGGTCGAGGCCACGCGTCAGCTCGTCCAGCACCACTGCGGCGTCGGCCTTCGGCCGGAACACCACGTCGACGCGTTCGGGGGTCAGCCCGGTGACAACACCGTCGTCGAGCACACCGGCCGCGTGCACGACCGCACGCAGCGGCGCGTCAGCCGGGACACCGGCCAGCACCTCCGCCACCGCAGCCCGGTCGCCCGCGTCGCAGGCGACCGCTTCCGCCCGCGCACCCAGCCCACGCAGTTCGGCCAGCAGTTCCTCCGCACCCGCCGCGCCGCTGCGGCTGAGCAGGACCAGGCTCCGCACACCGTGCGCCACCACCAGGTGCCGAGCCACCAGAGCGCCCAGCACCCCGGTCCCGCCGGTGATCAACACGGTGCCGTCGAGGGCGGGCGCGGTGCCCGGGGTGTCGGCGCGGACGACGCGCGGGACGGTGACCACGCCGTCCCGCACGGCCAACCGCGGCTCGTCGGTCGCCAGGGCCGCCGCCAGGGATTCGGTCGGCGCGGGCGAGTTGTCGAGGTCGAGCAGGACGAAGCGGCCGGGGTGCTCGGCCTGCGCGGAGCGCACCAGCCCGTGCACGGCGGCGTGCGCGAGGTCCGCCTCGGCGCGGGTGAGCACCACGAGGCGCCCGTCGGACCCGTCGGCCAGCCACGCCCGCACCCGGTCGAGGGCGAACGCGGCGGCACCCCGGGGGTCGAGGTCGGTGGGGACCTCGGCGTAGGTGAGGTCGGGTGCCTGGGGCAACCCGGTGCCGGTGCCCCCGGGCACGGGCAGGGCCTGCCAGGTGAGCCGGTGCAGCGGCCGGGCCGGGGCTGCGGTCAGGGCGGCCGGGTCGGCGGCGCGCAGGGTCAGTGCCTCGACGGTGGCCACGGGCCGCCCGGCCGGGTCGGCCACGGCGACCGCGACGGACCCCGACCCGGTGGGGGTCAGGCGGACCCGGGCGGCGGTGGCGCCCTCGGCGTGCAGGGCCACCCCGGACCAGGCGAACGGCAGGGCGAGGTCGTCGGAGTCGAGGCCCAGGGCGTGCAGGGCGGCGTCCAGCAGCGCCGGGTGCACCCCGAAACCGTCCACCGGGGCGTCGACCGCCACCTCGGCGAACACCTCGTCACCCCGGCGCCACGCCGCCCGCAACCCCTGGAACACCGGGCCGTACTCGTAACCCCGGGCGGCCAGGTCGGCGTAAGCGCCGTCCACGGGCAGCGCCTCCGCGCCGGCGGGCGGCCACTCGACCAGGTCGGCGGCCGGGGTGGTGGGCTCGGCGGTGAGCACGCCGGAAGCGTGGCGGACCCAGGTCTCGTCATCACCGCGCGAGTGCACCTCGACCCGGCTGTCGGTGACGACCACGCGGACGGTCACCGCCCCGCGCTCGGACAGCACGAGCGGCGCCTCCAGGGTCAGGTCCGCCAGCACCGGCAGGCCGACCTGGTCCCCGGCGCGCAGGGCCAGCTCCACGAACGCGGTGCCCGGCAGCAGGGCGGTGCCGCGCACG
>NZ_AYXG01000177.1 GCF_000564855.1 Actinokineospora spheciospongiae | reverse complement strand
CAGGCAGAACGGCCACGAGATCTCCGAGCGCGGCCGCATCCCGTCCGCGGTCGTGGAGGCCTTCGAGGAGGCCCACGCGGGCAAGCGGCGGCTGTCGGCGGTGTAGCTGTGCCCGGCCGCGTTCGGCGGCCGGAATGGGTCGGGGCGGGTCGGGGCGCGGGACCACCGGGTTGTCGGCCGCCGGTGTCGGCGGACCGGTGGGGCGGGCCCCGGCGCCCCCGGCGCACCCGGGTGAAACGGACGGGGTCCGGGCAATCGCGCTGCCCGTTCGACCCCACCCGGTGATACCACCGGTCGGTGTCGCTCTCGATACCGCCGGTTGATGTCCCCGTTCCCGCCGCCCGTTCGACGTGGTCCGGCGGTCGGATGGCGGTGTGCGGGTCGCGATCTGTGTTCCGCCGATCACCGACCGTCCCCGCCGGGTTTTCCCGAGCCGCATTCACCCGCGAATTGTCCGAGTGCGCGGGTGTCCCCGGTGGACTGCTCATTCCGGGCGCGAATCCGCCGCCCTAGGCTGGTGGGCATGCTCGATCTCCTCTTGGTGGGCGGCCGGTTCACCACCCTGGACCCGGCCCGACCGCGCGCCTCGGCGCTGGGCGTGTGGCGCGGTCGCGTGGTGGGCCTCGACGAGCAGGTCACCCGCCTGCCCGCGCGCCGGGTGGTCGACCTGCGCGGCGCCGTGGTGCTGCCCGCCTTCGTCGACCCGCACGTGCACCTGGCCTGGACCGGGCTGGCCGCCGGGACCGCCTCGGTGGCCGCCGCGACCTCGGTGCCCGAACTGCTCGCCGCCGTCGGCGCCGCCGCCGCGGCCCGCCCGGCGGGGGAGTGGGTCGACGTCGTCGGCTACGACCAGCGCAGGCTCGGTCGCCACGTCACCGCCGCCGAACTGGACACCGTGGCCGCAGGCCGGCGCGTCAACCTCGTGCACGACTCCGGGCACGCCTGCGTGGTGGACTCCTCGGTGCTGGCCCTGCTGCCCACCGGGACCGCCCACCGCGACGGCCTGCTGGTGGAGGCGGGCGCGGGCCTGGTGCGCGGGCTGCGCCAGCCCTACGCGCTGAGCGAGCTGGTCGCCGCCGTCGAGCGGGCGGGCACCCAGTGCCTGGCCGAGGGGATCACGGCGGTGGCCGAGGCGGGCATCGGCGGCGGCCTCATCCGGCACAGCCCGGTCGAGCTGGACGCCTACCAGCGCGCCGAGGAGCAGGGCAGGCTGCCGCTGCGGGTGCGGCTGATGGTCGCCGGGGCGCTGCTGCGCCCGGTCGCCGCGCACGGCACCGACCACACCCCGAGGGCGATGGACCTGGGCCTGCGCACCGGCTTCGGCGGCGACCGGCTGTCGCTGGGCGCCCTCAAGGTCTTCACCGACGGCGGCATGATGGCCCGCACCGCCGCGCTCACCGAGCCGTACGTGGGCGAGGCGGGCGCGGGGGAGCTGTACGCCCCGGCCGACGAACTGCGCGCGGTGATCGTCGACGGGCACCGCGCGGGCTGGCAGCTCGCCGTGCACGCCATCGGCGACCGCGCCGTCGACGTCGCCCTGGACGCGATCGAGGCCGCGCAGACCACCCACCCGCGCCCCACCGCCCGACACCGGATCGAGCACGCGGGCCTGGTCCGCCCCGACCAGCTCCCCCGCTTCGCCACCCTCGGCGTCACCCCGGTCCTGCAACCCGCCTTCCTGTGGTCCTTCGGCGACGACTACGCCCGGATCATGGGTGCCCACCGCGCCCCCTGGCTCTACAGAGGACAGTCCTTCGTGGATGAAGGGGTGCGGTTGGTCGGCAGCTCCGACCGCCCGGTCACCGTGGGCGCCCCGCTGCGCGCCATGCAGTTCCTGCTCGACCGCACCTCCGCGCTGGGCACGGTGGTCGGCCCGGCCGAGGCGGTCACCCCGGCCACCGCCGTGCACGCCTACACCACCGAGGCGGCCTGGTCGTGCCACTGGGAGGACGACCTGGGCGCGCTCACCCCCGGCTCGCTCGCGGACCTGGTGGTCCTCACCGCCGACCCGCACCACGTGCCCCCGGCGGAGATCGGCGTCCGCGCCACCGCCGTCGCGGGTGAGGTCGTGTGGGGCGAGGAACTGTTCTGAGGGGACGCGGACCGGTGACCGCCGCCCGGGGGCGGATTCCCCGACACCGAACCACCGCGCGGGGCGGAAGTGCGAAGCTGGACGGGTGTGGGACACAGCAGCCGCGCTGCGCCGGGAGTCGCTGGTTGTCGCCGTCCTCTGCGCTGTCACCGACGCGTCCACCATCCTGCTGCTGTGTCCGGCCGCCGGACACAGCGGGTGGGGGCCGCTCGCCCTGGGGCTGACCGTGCTCGCCGACCTGGCGCTGGCCACCCCGGCCCGGTTCTCCGGGGTGGTGGCCGCCGCGCACGCCGCGTTGCAGGTCGCGGGGCCCGCGATGCTGGCCGGGCTGGGCCGGTACCAGGGCGCCAACGAGACCGGCCTGCTCGTCGCCGGGTACCGGGCGGGCGCCTGGCTGGGCATCCGCGAAGCGGTCGTCGTGCTCGCCGTCCTGCTGGTGGGCGCGCTCGTCGGCCGCGTCGGCTTCCCCCCGTCGGAGGTGGGCGGCGACTGGCGGCTGGTGGCGCTGCACACGCTGACCACGGTCGTCCTGCCCTGGTTGGTCGGCCGCAACACCACCGCCCGGCGCGGCCACCAGGCCGAGGTCGAGCAGCGCGAGACCAGCCGCCGCATCGAGGAGCGCGCCGCCGTCCGCCGCGCGGTCGCCGAGGAGCGCACCGCCATCGCCCGCGACCTGCACGACGTCATCTCCCACCACGTCAGCGCCATCGGCGTGCACGCGGGCGCCGCCCGCCTCGCCCTCGGCGGCCCACCCGGCCCGGTCGGCCGCTCGCTGTCGGCGGTGGAGACCGCCAGCCGCTCCGCCATGGCCGACCTCCGCCGCATGCTCGACCTCCTGCACCACGGCGACGCCGCCACCCGCCAACCCGGCCTCGACGACCTCGACGACCTGGTCCGCGTCACCCGGGCGGCGGGCCTGCCCACCCGCCTCACCACCACGGGTGTCGCCGTGGACCTGCCGCCCTCGGTCGACGTGGCCCTGCACCGCGTGGCCCAGGAGGCCCTGACCAACGCCCTGCGCCACGGCGGCGGCGAAGGCGCCGAGGTCACCCTCACCCGCACCGACACCGAAGTGGTGCTCACCATCGCCAACGACCTGCCCCCCGACGCCGCACCCCCCGGCCGCCGCCCCGCCCCCGCGCCACCCACCCGCACGGGTCGCGCGACCCGAGCGGGCCGCGCCACCGCGGAACTGGACCACCCGGACGCCGCGCCCGCCCACGGGGGTCGGGCGGACCTCGCCCAGGTGGGCAGCGCCGCCGCGGACCCCGCCTGCCCGGACCGGGCCGACACCGCGTCCGCCCACGGGGGCCGTGGTGTCGCGGCGACCCCCGCCCACGGGGGCACCGCCGCCCCACCCGCCCGCGCACACCGAACCCCTGACGAGCCCGACGACGTCCAGGTCCACCGCGGCCTGCCCGGCATCCGCCAGCGCGCCGCCCTGTTCGGTGCCTCGGTCACCTGCGGCCCCGACGGCGACCGGTGGGTCGTGCGGGTCACCGTCCCCCTGGAGGCCAGGTGACCGTCCGCGTCCTGCTCGCCGACGACCACGCCATGTTCCGCTCGGGGATGCGCGCCGTCCTCGACACCCAGGCCGACCTGGAGTGCGTCGGCGAGGTCGGCGACGGCGCCGCCGCCGTCCGCGAGGTCGCCCGGCTGCGCCCCGACGTGGTCGTCCTCGACGTGCGGATGCCCCGGCTGGACGGCCTGTCCGCCGCCGAGGCCATCCTCGCCGCCCCCGGCAACCGCACCCGGGTCCTCGTCCTCACCACCTACGACCTCGACGAGTACATCTACCGCGCCCTCAGCCTCGGCGCCAGCGGCTTCCTGCTCAAGAGCCTGCCCCCGGAAGAGTTGGCCTCCGCCGTCCGCGTGGCCGCCCGGGGTGACGCCCTCATCGATCCCTCGGTCACCCGCAGGCTGGTCGCCCGCTTCACCGCCAGCCTCGCCCCCGCCCCCGGCCTCGCCGCCCCCGACCGCCTCACCGTCCGCGAGCAGGAGGTGCTGCTGCTGGTCGCCGACGCCCTGAGCAACGCCGAGATCGCCGCCGAACTCCACATCGGCGAGGAAACGGTCAAGACCCACGTCTCCCGCGTCCTGTCGAAACTCGGCCTGCGCGACCGCGTGCACGCCGTCGTCTACGCCCACCGGCACGGTTTGGTGCGCAGGCCCTGAGCCGGTCCCCACTCAGGCCCTGAGGGGTTGTCCCCCGAACGGGGGAGTGGGAGATCCCCTGGTGACGGGACGAAACTGTCGGTGCGGGTCGGTAGCGTGCTCGGGTGTGCGGGGATGGGTGGTCGCGGCGTTGGTGCTGCTCCTGGGTGGGGCGGCGCCCGCCGCGTGGGCCGATGGGGGGCCGGTCGGGGGCGACCTGCACGTCGCGCAGACGTTGGGGGATCGGGAGTTGACCGTGGTGGTGCGGCGGGTCGACGGGGCTCCCGCGCCGGTTTCGGTGGACGTCGTGGGGCACGTGGGGACCGCGGCGGGGGAGTTGCGGTTGCGGGTGGTTCCCGCTGGTGGGCGGGTGTTCGGTGAGACCGCCGTGCGCGTCGGCGGGCCGGGGGCCACCTCCGCCACCCTGTCGGTCGACCGGTTCGGGCCGTGGGAATTGGAGCTCGACGACGGGGTGAACACCGCGCGCATCCCGTTCACCGTGCCCGAGCGCGTGACGCCCGCGTGGGAGCGGTTCACCTACGGCGGGTTCGTCGCCGCGGGGCTGTTCCTGTTGCTGGCGCTGGGTTTCGCGCTGCGGACGGGGGTGGGGCGCGGGACCGTGCTGGCGGTGGCGGGGTTGGTCGTGGCGGTCACCGTCGCGGTGACGGCGGCGCTGCTGTCCTCGTCGGTCCCCGTCGCCGCGCCGCCGTTGGACGGGAGTCGGCCGCCGGTCAACATGGCCGTGCGGGCGGTCGACGCGCGGGCCGGGGCGCCGGTGGCGCTGGCGGTGGACCTGACCGACGCGTCGACCGGGCGGCCGGTGGACGACCTGCGCGTGCAGCACGCCGCGTTCGTGCACCTGGTGCTGGTGAGCCCGTCCGGTGTGCTGACCCACGTGCACCCGGTGCGGGTGCGGCCGGGGCACTACGCGGCGACCTTCACCCCGGGCGAGGGCGGCCGGTTCGGGCTCTCCGCCGAGCTCTCCCGCGCCGGAGCGGGCGTCCAGGAGGTGCGGGCGACGCTCGACGTCGCGGGCGACCCCGCGGTGTCCACGGTGGTCCCGGGTGTCGGGCCCCGGCAGGCCGACGGCGCGACCGTGGACGTCTCCTCCGGGCCGCTCGTCGCCGGGCGGGCGGTGACGGTGGCAGCGGACTTCGGTGGGCCTTCCGACCTGCAGCCGTGGCTGGGGATGCGCGGGCACCTGATCATCGTGGGGCCGCTGCCGCCGGACGCGCCGGTCGGTGCCGCCGCGGTGGCCGCGCCGGTGTGGGCGCACGCGCACGCCATGGTGCCGCCGACGCCCGGCGCGGTCGGCGGGGAACCGGACGAGACCGTGGCCGCCTACGACCCGAAGGTGGACTTCACCTTCACCTTCCCCCAGCCCGGCCGCTACCGGCTGTGGTTCCAGGCCGAGCGCGGCTACCGGGTGATCACCGCCCCGGCCGTGTTCGACGTCCCCGCCGACCCGGGCGGCGCGCCGTGACCCGGGCCGGGAAGACCGTCTTCGCCCTCGTCGTGGTGGCCGTGCTCGCGGGCGCGGTCCTGCTGTGGCGGCTGGGTTCCGGGGACGGACCGGTCGAGTTGAGCGGCGGCACCGACAGCTACGCGCTGCGGGTGCGGTTCGACGGCCCCACCACCGTGGGGGAGAGCGCTGTGAGCATCGAGGTCGCCGACACCGCGGGCACCCCCGTGTCCGCCGACGAGGTGACCGTCGAACCGGTGATGCCCGAGATGGGGCACGCCGAACCCGCCGTGCCCGCCGCCGCCGAGGGGGTGCCCGGCCGCTACCGGGCCACCGGCGCCCGGCTGACGATGGCGGGCACCTGGGAGATCACCGTGACGGTCCGCTCGGGCGGCAAGCAGGAAGCCGCGGTGTTCCCTATCGCGGTCCGCAGTTGAGTGAGGGGTGTGCAGGCATGGCAGCAGGGGACATGACAGCGGGGATCGCACCGGGGATCACCCGGGAGCGCGCGGCGCCGCGCACCGCGACCGGGGCGGCGACGGCGAGCCGGGGGCTGCCCACGGCGCTGGCGCTGCTCACCGGGTCGCTGCTGACCCTGGTCGGGCTGACCTGGGACGTGCAGTGGCACACCGACGTCGGCCCGGACACGTTCTTCACCCTGCCGCACCTGTTCCTGTACGCGGGCAGCGCGGTGGCGGGCCTGGCCAGCCTCGGCGCCGTGCTCGCCGCCACCGCCGGTCAGCGCGCGGGCCGCGACCCGGACCCGGTCGTCGGCGGCAGGCCGATCGCGGTGCTGCGGGTGTTCTCCGCCCCCATCGGCTACCTGGTCGCGGGCTGCGGCGCCGCGTCGTTCCTGCTCTACGGGCTGTGGGACCAGTGGTGGCACGGGCTCTACGGCTTCGACGCGGTGATCGACTCGCCGCCGCACATCGGGCTGCTGCTGTCGGTGATGGCCACCCTGGTGGGCACCGTGATGGTGTTCGCCGCGGCGTACCGGCAGACCTGGGGCCGGGTCGGCACCGTCACCTCGCTGGGCATCCTCGCCGCGTTCAGCACGATCGTCGTGCTGGGCTTCAGCAACGTCGGCGGGCCGGTCGACGCGGTCAGCGCCGCCCTGTCCTGGCTGATGGTCGTGCTCGTGGTCACCGCGGTCGGGTTCGCCCGCAAGCCGGGCCTCGCCGTCGCCCTGGCCGTCGCGCTGGGGATCATCCAGGCCGTGGGCTGGTGGTTCTCCCCGTGGGCCACGCACGTCTACGCCGACGCGGTCGGCCTGCCGATCCGCGACTACATCCGGGGCGTGCCGGTCATGCCCGCGCTGATGCCGATGGGCCTGGTCGTGGTGGCCGCGCTGGTCGAGGTGTTCGCCGTGGCCGCCCGGCGGGGCAACCGCTGGCTGCCCGCCGTGGCCGGTGCCCTCGCGGGTGGGCTGGTCGCCGGGTTCCAGGGCGTGCAGAACGCCTGGGTCTACGGCTACGCCGTGCCGCCGGTCGGCGACCTGGCGCCCACCGTCGTCGCGGGTGTGGTGCTGGGGCTGCTCGCCGGGTTCGTCGGCTGGCGCTTCGGCCGGATGCTGCGCCTCGTCGACCCCGGGAAGGCCTGATCATGCGCCGAGTCCTCACCGTCCTCACCGCCGTCCTCGGGCTCGTGCTGGCCACCGCGCCGCTCGCGCAGGCCTACGAGCCGGTCAACGTCGTGCACACCGAACGCGTCCAGATCGGCCCGTACGCCCTCGACGTCGGGTTCAGCGCCTGGCCGGTGCGCGCCATGCAGTCGCTGGACTGGACGTTCGCCCCGGTCGGCGGCATCGCCGACAAGTCCGGCACCCTGTCGATGACCGCCCCCGACCAGGGCAAGGAGGCCCGGCAGCGGCCGATGGCCCGGCACCCGCGCAAGCTGGAGGTCTGGGGCCTGGACATCAAGTCCCTGGACTCGCCGGGCAACTGGACCATCCGGTTCCGCGTCGACGGCCCGCAGGGGCCCGGGGAGGGCGCGCTGACCTCCCTGAACGTGCTCGACCAGCCCGGCCCGCCGATGGCGCTGAGCTGGTCGCTGAGCACCCTGCCGCTCGTCGGGCTGGTGGCTTTCCTGGCCGTCGCGTGGCGCCGCACCAGGTTGGTGGCACAATGAGCGCACTTGTTCGTTTATGGGTGGCGCGCGGTGGTCCCGGTTCCAGGGGTCCGCGCCGGTTGACGTGATGCGGTGGGTGAAGTGGCGACAGGCACAGTGGTGAAGTTCGACCAGGTTCGCGGGTACGGGTTCGTGGCCAACGACGCGGGTGGGGACGACATCTTCCTGCACGTGAACGACCTCGAGTTCGACAAGCACCTGATCAACGCGGGTTCGGTGGTCGAGTTCGAGGTGGAGGACAGCCCGCGCGGCCCGAAGGCGTTCGGTGTGAGCCTGGTCCGCCGCCCCGACACCGCCCCGAGCACCCCCCGCATCTCCACGGCCGCCGACGGCGACGAGGTCCTGTGCGACTTCATCCCGGCGAGCGAGTTCTCCGCCGAGGTCACCGAGGCCCTGCTCGGCTCGGTCGGCTCCCTCACCGGCGACCAGCTCGTCGCGGTCCGCCGAGCCATGATCAAGCTCGCCGAGGGCCACGGCTGGCTCGGCGACTGACGGTGCGGGTGGAGGCCCTGCTGGTCTCTCCCGTCCACGCCTACGAGGGCCGACCCACCGAGCCACCGCGCCCGGACCCGACCCCGCTGTCGGTACCCCGGGCCGAGGTGCACGCGCACCTCGGCCTGGCGGGCGACCGCTACCACAACCGAGAAGCCCACCGCCAAGCCTCGGTGACGGTGTTCTCGGCGGACGCCCTGGACGAGGTGGCGGTCGAATTGGGCCTGCCCCACCTGCCGGTGGAGAAGACCCGCCGCAACATCATCCTGCGCGGCTTCCCGGTCGACGACCTGGCGGCCACCCGCGAGCGGGAGGGTGCGGTGTTCACCCTCGACACCGGCTCCGGCCCCATCCGCTTCCAGGCCCACCGCCCCGCGCACCCGTGCCGGTGGATGGACACGCAACTGGCCCCCGGCGCCTTCAAGGCACTGCGCGGCCGGGGCGGAGTCCGTTGCGCCCCACTGGATTCCGGCTTCCTCACCCCCGGCCCGGCCACCCTGCTCGTCCCCTGACCCGCCCGCCTGCCACCCGTGCTTCGGCACGACGCCGGGTCGTGCCCGGCGGCCTGTCGTCAGGCACCTCCGGTGAGGGGCAGCAGGTCGCGCAGGATCGTGGTGGTCTCCCGTTCGGGGTGGGCGAGTGCGCGCAGCTCGGCCAGCAGCGCCGTGGTGGCGCCGGTGGAATCCGCGCGCTCCAGGACGATGCTGGTCGTGTGGTGTTCGATGTGGACGACCGGCGGGAAGTTGTCGATCTCCAGCACCCGGAACGCGGACTGGCGCGGAGCGGCGCGCGGCAGGACCCGGACCCGCTGCGGCTCGGCGAGCAGGTGCCGCACCTGCGCGCGCCGCACCTCACCCGGCAGGTCGTGGTCGTCGAGGACCCGCGCGGGCACCAGGTACACGCACTTGCGCCGCGTGTCCGGCTCCGGGCGTTCGAGTTCCCGGGGCTGCCGCGTGGCGCGGTGGTAGGCGGGGGTGCGCAGCGCCGCCGGGAGCAGGGCAGGCTCGTAGGTGGTGATGGTGGTGGCCAGGGCTTCGAGGTCGCGCACCGGGTCCGGCCCGTCGTGGCCGTGGCGGATGATCCAGTCGGTCCGGTCGGCGGTCGCGGCCAGGCGGTAGAGCACCTGCCGGTGGTCGGGCCGGATGTCCAGCAGCGCGCACAGCCCACCGATCTCCAGCGCGGTCGGCACCCGGCGCCCGGTCATCACCCGGTTCACCATCGCCGCGCTCATCGACATCTCCCCGGCCAGCTTCCGCGTGGTGTACCCGCGCCCGCGCCGGGCGGTGTCGAGCCTGCGCGCCAGGATGAGCCCGCGCAGGGTCTTCGCCCGGATGGTGTCGGTGTCGGATCGCGGCCGGTCGGGGAGCGCGGTCACCGTGGTGCCCTGGGCCGAATTCTGTTTCACGGGGTGGATTCCCGAATCGGGACCTATCCGCATGTCGTCACCTGTTTCTGACGTTGACCACTGCATCGGTTGTGCTCGGGGAGAAACGTTTTTGCCCGCCTGCGAGTACCGAGCGTATGGTCTTGACCGCAGTGACAGAAAGTCGTGCGAAGAATTGCTGATCGGGGGAGTGGAATGGGCGGCAAACACCGGCCCGGAACGCCGCGCGATCGGGCCCTGGGAGCCGAGCTGCGCGCGATCCGGGAGCGGGCAGAACTGAGCCTGGCGCAGGTGGCCGGGGCCATCCAGTGGAACGTCTCCACGCTGAGCAGGCTGGAACGCGGGCAGCGGCACATCTCGCCGGAAGCCGTCATGGGCCTGGCCGTGGTCTACAGGCTGCCACTGGAACGGCGGGACGAACTGGTCGCCCGCGCCAAGGAACCCGCCACGCTGGGCTGGTGGGACCGCCCACCCGCAGGCGTGCCAGGCGACCTCGGAGCCTTGGCCTCATACGAGTATGAAGCGATCCGCATGACCGACTGGAGTCCCGGTGTCATCCCCGGGTTGTTGCAGACGCCCGCCTACACGGAGGCGGTCATGCGGGACTCGGGGATCTCCGAGTACGACCTCCATCCGCGCCTGCGAGCCAGGCGACAACGGCAGGAGTTGCTGGACCGCCGCGAGGTCGACTACACAGCCTTCATCGGCACGGCGGCGCTGCGAAACCAGTTGTGCTCGGCCAAAGACTTCCTTGTCCAGCTTCGTCACCTGGTCACCATGGCGAACCGCGAGGGCGTGGACGTCCGGTTGGTGGAGTCCCCCACCTGGTTCGCCATCGGCGGCTGGTACCTCATGGACTTCGACCGGGTCGGGCCGGTGGCGCACCTGGAGCACCTGGGCTCCTCCACCTTCCTCTTCGATGAGGAAACCAAGCCCTACATTGCTGCCCGACAGAAGCTCAGCGGCCTTGCCCTGTCAGTGCGGGCAACGCAGGATAGGGTTGAGGCGATCATCGAGCAGCGGATTGTGGGGAAGTGATCATGCGCAGCGAACCTCTGCGGTTCAAGAAGTCGCAGTACTCGGGCGCCCAGACCAACTGCGTGGAGGTCGCCCACACCATGGCGCACCTGCGGGACAGCAAGCAGGGTCTTGGCGCGGTCCCGCTGCACGGCGACGCCGCCGCCTTGATCGCCTCCGTCAAGGCGGGCCGCATCTCCCGGTGACCTGTCATACTCCAGGTTGCTTCACCGTACGAAGCTGTCCGAGCACAATCTGTGCGATGGTCGCCTGGAGGAAAGATCGGTGGCAACACGCAGCAGAACCGGCATGCTCCTGCCGTTCGTCTTGGTTGCGGGGGCAGTCGTGTACTTCGGTGGCTCTGAAATGCAGGACACGTTGGCCGGTCTGCTTTCCAGTGACTCTGTCATCGTCGGCGCAGGCGATGAGCAGGTGTTGGTAGCAGGTGGCGCTGAGTCCGAAGTCGAGCAGTGCACGGCCGAGAAGGTGCTTTCGGAGAAGCGGTGCGGCGACCTGAAGGTCATCGTGATGAGCGCGGCGAAAATGCCTTATATCGCCCGGAACATCTCCCTTGCCTGGGGTGAGGGACACGATTTCATCCTGACCAAAGACGGCAAGAATCGAGCAGCGAACTACAACCAGACCTGCCGCAAGACGTTCGTGAAGAAATACGATGATGGCTCGTGTGACGAATATGCTTTCGCCTCTTCGGTTCAAGGCGGAAAAGGTGCTCGCACCGAAGAAGTTCCCGCCCGTGAACAGGCTTGTCAGGGGGCACCTTGAGCACGGCATACCGCTACCAGGGTATCGGTGACGGGGATGACTTTCTCGTGGTTATCAGCAATCCGGGTAAGATCGCGTCGGTGCCCTATCAAGGACAGGACGTCGCCGAGGACAAGACATCATGTGGCAGCTAGCAAGGAAATACGTTTGGGCCGACGAAGACCCGGACTTCGTTTGGACGGTGGCAGTTGTGACCGGCAGTTCGGTGGACGACCTGGTGCGCGTGTACGGGGGCGACCCCACAGCGGCTGTGCCTCTGGCTTTCGACGGGGCGTGGCCTTCCCAGGAAGACTTCGGAAGCGTTTTCAATCTCCAGGTTCTCGTCGAAGACGCGTATGTCGTCGCCATCGAGCCGAACGGATGGTCGGGTGACCTCCCGGAGATCGCCCGCCGAGCGTCGAATGGCGGTCTGTTCGTCAGTGCCTACTGGAGCATGTCCGGCGCGTACCGGATCACCGAGGCCCGTGGTGGCAGGGTGACTGCTCACTTCGACCCGTTCGCGGTCGGCTTTCCGGGCGGCATGGGCGATCTTCAACCGGACTGGATCGAGGAGACGCCGTTTGACCTTGATCGGCCCAACGCTTCCTGTCTGGCCGCTGTTGAACACAGAACGGGCTTGGTGATCGAACAAGACTGGTTGGTGCGCGAACTTCCGACGTACCGCATCCCTGATCCGGATGTGCTGTTGAAGGATGTGGAAAACGCGAGAATTCCGTAGAGGCGGAAGACGGATTCGCGCGCAGCAGGCTATTCCGCCGCGAACCGGTTCCGCAGCTCCCGCTTGAGGATCTTGCCCGCCGCCGAGTACGGGATCGACTCCACCAACCGGACCTCGCGCAGTCGCTTGTAGTGCACCACCTGCGCGTTGATCGCCTCCTGGATGCCCTCCGCCGTCACCGACGCGGTGCGTGGGACCACGAACGCCACCGGCAGTTCCCCGGCCAGGTCGTCCGGTCGCCCCACCACCGCCGCGCCCAGCACGTCCGGGTGCGCTGCCAGCAGTTCCTCCAGTTCGCGCGGGTAGACGTTGTACCCCTTGTAGAGCAGCATGTCCTTCTTGCGGTCGACGATGAACAGGTACCCGTCCTCGTCGACGACCCCGATGTCCCCGGTGCGCAGCCACCCGTCGACGAGGACTTCGGCGGTGGCGTCCGGGTGGTTGTGGTAGCCCTCCATGACCTGCGGGCCCCGGAGGCAGATCTCGCCGCGCTCGCCCGGGGGCAGGGGGGCGCCGCCCTCGACCGGTTCGACGCGGACCTCGGTGTCGGGCAGCGGCACCCCGACCGAGCCGACCTTGCGCACCCCGGACCGGTGCGGTGGGGCACCCGTGGCGCCCATCGTGACCTCGGTCAGGCCGTAGCCCTCGGACACCTGCGCGTGCGGGACCAGGGTGCGCAGCCGCTCGATCATCTCCACCGGCATCGGGGCCGCGCCGGAGGCGACGGTGCGGACCGAGGTCAGGTCGCGGGTGGCGCTGTCGGGGTGGGCGAGCAGGGTGGCGAAGAGGGCGGGGACACCGCCCATCGAGGTGACCCGGAGGCGTTCGGCGTCGGCGAGGTAGGCGGCCGGGTCGAGGCGGTCGTGCAGGACGAGCGTGGCGCCGGTCAGGACCGGGGCGTTGAGGCCCGCGACGATGCCCATGGCGTGGAACCACGGGGTGAGGTTGATCGCGACGCCGGTGCCCAGGCGGACCGGCCACTCCTCCGGGTCGCCGACCTGCTCCAGGGTCAGGCCGCCCTCGTCGTCGAGGCGGGGCAGGGAGCCGGTGTGCCAGCAGGCGTATTGCAGCGTGTTGGCGACCACGTTGCGGTGGGTGAGCCGGACGCCCTTGGACACGCCCGTGGTGCCGCCGGTGTAGGCGAGGTGGGCCAGGTGGGTGTCGACGTCGCAGGCCACCCGGGGTGGGGCGGTGGGCATGTCCTCGCCCAGTGGCGGGACGTCGGCGGCGGTGAGGGTGAGGTTGACCTCCGCGTCGGCGAGTTGGGCGCGGGCGGCGTCCTCCGGGAGCAGTGGGTTGACCGGGACGAACGTCGCACCCGCGAGCAGGGTGCCGTAGTAGGCGACCGGGAAGGCCAGGCAGTTGGGCATCCGCAGCGCGACCCGGTCGCCGGGGGAGATGCCCCTGGCGCGCAGGCCGTTGGCGGTGCGGGCGGCGGCGGCGCCCAGCTCGGCGAAGGTGATCGCGTCGTCGCCGTGGGCGAAGGCCACCCGGTTGCCGTAGCGGCGGGCGGAGCCCAACAGGATGGCGCCCGCCGCGACGCTCGGGTACCGCAACGAAGCGGGCATACCGGGCGGAACGATCCTGTTCGGCATCAAGCCTCCCAAGTGGACGGTGCCGTCGACGGCGGCGGCCCCCGATCGACTTAACACGATCGCCGGGGGCCGCACAACCCCGCGAACGGCTCCCCCGGGCGGTGATCGTCTCCCGTAGGCTGGTGTCATGCATTCGACTTGGGCCGACCTCGCCGCGTACGTCCGCGAGGAGTACGAGGTCATCGAGGAGCGCGAGGACGAGATCCGCCTCGAGTTCCGGTTCGAGAAGTACGACGAGGAGGACGAGCGCAGCCAGATCGTGGTGCTGCTGCGCGAGGTCCTGGACAACAAGCACGAGTGGGTGCAGATCGCCAGCCCGGTCGGCCTGGCCGCCTCGGTCGACCTGGCGGCGCTGCTGCGCGAGGTGGGCCACGGGTCGATCGCCTGCGGCGCGGCGATCATGGGCGACCACGTGGTGCTGCGGCACTCGCTGCCGCTGCGCGACCTCGACGTGCACGAGTTCGACGACCCGCTGGCCCTGCTCGCGGGCACCGCCGACCAGATCGAGGAGATGTTCTTCGGGGGCGACGGCTACTGAGGCCGCGCGCACAGGTCGCGCACCTACCCTCGGCGGCGGTTGCGCCGTTCGGGTGAGAGGAGCGCTCCGGTGCGGAGAGCGGGTCGTGGATTGGCCGCGGTGGCGGTCGTCGTCGGGCTGGGTGCCGGGCTGACCGCTGCCGTTCCCGCGCCGCCCGCCGTCGAACGCGGACCCGCGCCCACCCCGGCGAGCGTGACGGCCGCCCTCGGCCCCCACGCCGTGACCACCGCTGCGGTGCGCCGTGCGGAGGTGACCGGGTTCGGCGGCGGCACGCTGTTCGCCCCGGCCGACGCCGCGGGCGGCCCGTACGGGGTGGTGGCCGTGGCCCCGGGGTTCCGGGAGGGTGCGGCGACGCTGGCGTGGCTGGGGCCGCGACTGGCCTCCCGGGGGTTCGTCGTCCTCCTGGTCGACACCCTCGACCCGGACGAGTTCCCGACCGCCTGGGCCGCCGAACTGCTCGCGGCCATCGACTGGGTGGTGGCCGACAGCCCGGTGCGCGATCGGGCCGACCCGGCGCGCGCGGCGGTGCTGGGGCACTCGATGGGCGGTGGCGCCGCGCTGGAGGCGGCCCTGGTCCGGCCCGGGCTGTGCGCGGCGATCCCGATGGCGCCGTGGGACCCGGCCGCGGACTTCGCGGGCGTGCGGGTGCCGACCCTCGTGCTCGCCGCCGAGGACGACACGATCGCGCCCCCGGCCGAGCACGCCGAGCGGTTCTACGCCTCGCTCACCGCCCCCGCCCGGGCGTACGCGCTGCTGCCCGGCCGTGACCACAACTTCTCGAACGCCCCCGACGACGTGACCGCCGGGTTGGTGCTCTCCTGGCTCGGGCGATTCGTCGACGGCGACACCCGTTACACCCGTTTACTGTGCCGGGGAACGCTTTCCGCCGCGGTGACGTCCCAGCAGGACACCTGTCCTGCTCCGTGATCAGGACAGTCCACCCAGGACGATCAAGGTCCCGGAAGGTCATCCGGGGAATCGGATTATCGGCCGAACGGCGTTCGGTGATCGGCTCGACATCGGTCCGGCACGGGGTTACCGTCGGGTTTCTCACTCTTTCGGGTTAACGCAGACGGGGTTACTCTTCCGTAGGAACGAAGGTGTCGGATTTTGTTGGGGTGCAACGGAACCGGTTCTCGACCGAGGTTGTACCGTAGGCGTCTCAACGAATCCCCCACCTCGACCAAGACCATTCCCATGCGGACGGTGCCCGGCGTGATGCCCCCACGCGGACCGTCCGGCCGCCACCGGGCGGCGGCTCGACCACCCGGGCACCGCGCCGCCCGGCCGAGCCGCCCCCCGGCGGCATCCCCGCGCCCCGCCCCGGCGGCCGGACCGCGGCACACCGACGCCGCCGCAGGCCCGGCAGGCGCCCGGCCGTAGGCTTTCGCGCGACCAGGCGGGCACCCCCGCGCGGCGCGAGGCTAGGACACCCCGGATGAGCGAGCACCCGTCCCGACCCCGGCGTTCCGGGCTCACCCGCTGGTCGCTGCGGCGCCGGTCGACGGTGGCCTCGGTGCTGCTCGTGGTCGTCTTCGCGGCGGCCATCGCCGCGGTCGCCGTGGCCATCAACGACCTGGACTCGACCAGGGCGCGGCTGCTGGACCGGATCGGGCCGATGGTGATCAGCTCCGAGCAGCTCACCACCGCCGTGGTCGACCAGGAGACCGGGGTGCGCGGCTTCGCCATCACCGTCCGCCCGGAGTTCCGCACGCCCTACGACGACGGCCGGTCCCGCCAGCGGCAGGCCGAGGCGGAGCTGCGGCCCCTGCTCACCGACCTCCCCGGGGTCGAGGCGAAGTTCGAGGAGGCGCTGCGCCACGTCGAGGTCTGGCGCGCGGAGTACGCCGAGCCCACCATCGAGCAGGCGGCGGCGGCCAGGCTCACCACCGACCCGGAGGCGGGCAAGGTCCTGTTCGACCGCGCGCGCTCGGCGCTGGACGAGCTGCGCGCCGACCTGGAGGAGGAGCGGGTCGTCGGCCGGGCGGCCCTCAACGACTCCGCGACCGCGCTGGTCCGCACCTGCGTGATCACCCTGGGGGCGCTGCTGCTGCTCGTGGTGGTCGCCTCGGTGCTGCTGCGCTCGGCCGTGGTGGCCCCGCTGTCGCGGCTGAGCCACCAGGTGCGGCAGGTCGCCGACGGCCGGTTCGGGCACCGGGTGGAGGTGACCGGGCCCGCGGAGATCGCCGGGCTCGCCGAGGACGTCGACGTCATGCGCGCCCGCATCCTCTACGAGCTGGAGGTGCTGCGGCAGACCAACACCGAACTCGACACCCTCAGCGCCGACCTCAAGCGCTCCAACGCCGAGCTGGAGCAGTTCGCCTACGTCGCCTCGCACGACCTGCAGGAGCCGCTGCGCAAGGTCGCCAGCTTCTGCCAGCTCCTGGAGCGCCGCTACTCCGACAAGCTCGACGACAACGCCCGGCAGTACATCGGCTTCGCCGTCGACGGCGCGCGGCGGATGCAGGTGCTGATCAACGACCTGCTCTCGTTCAGCCGGGTCGGGCGGCACACCGGCAAGCACGTCGACGTGCCGGTCGCGAACCTGGTCGAGTCCGCGCAGCGCAACCTGGGCGCGGTGCTGGAGGAGACCGGCGCGACCGTCGAGGTGCCCGCCGAGCTGCCGGTCGTGCGCGGCGAGGTCCCGCTGCTGACGGCGGTGTTCCAGAACCTCATCGGCAACGCGGTGAAGTTCCGCGCCGAGGAGCCGCCGGTGGTGCGGATCGGGGTGGAGCGCGACGGCGACGAGTGGGTGTTCTCGGTGTCGGACAACGGGATCGGCGTCGAGCCGCAGTTCGCCGAGCGGGTGTTCGTGATCTTCCAGCGGCTGCACGGCAAGGACGCCTACCCGGGCACCGGGATCGGGCTGGCCATGTGCCGCAAGATCGTGGAGTTCCACGGCGGCCGGATCTGGCTCGACACCGAGCACGCCGAGAGCGGCGGGCGGGGCACCACGATCCGCTTCACGCTGCCGGTGATCACCCCGCCGGAACCGCAGGAGCCCGCCGCGGAGCCGGAACCGGCCGCCGCGGAGCCGCGGGCCTGAACGGGCGCCGGGCCGGTGGCGCGGTGCGCCGCCGGCCCGGGATGACGGGGATCAGCGCGCGCGGGCGGGCTCGTCCGCGGGGGTGCGCTGCTCGGGCGCCCACGCGGTCGGCCGCGTGGCCCGCTCGCGCGGGAACCGGGCGGAGAGCGTCGTGCGCCCCGCGTCGTGCGACAGCTCGACGTCCTCGGCGAGCTCCTCGATGACGGTCAGGCCCAGGCCGCGGGTCCCCGGCGCGGCGGGCCAGCACCCGTGGTCGGCCACCAGCGCCACGATGTCGTCGGCGTTGGCGTGCACGGTGATGGCGACCAGACCGCAGTCGTCGCCCTCGAGGTAGCCGTGCTCGATGGAGTTGGACACCGCCTCGTCGACCACGGCCACCACGTCGCGGCGCTGCTCCACGCGCACGTGGTGGGCGGCGAGCCAGGCGCTCACCCGGTGGCGGACCAGGGAGAGCTGGTCGCTGTCGGCCGGGACGATGAAGGTCAGCACACCGGTGTCGCGCAGCTTGCGCTGCGGTCGCGGGCGGCCGGGGGAGATCGGTCGGCTGGTCGGTGGGGCTGGATCAGACGCGGGCACGCGTCCCCCTCTCTCGGACGTGAATTGTCCGGTTCACCCAGTGCATCGCCGCGGGTCACTTGAACGTTCCCGTCCGTTTTCCGCGAGCGTGACCGGCTTGTTAACCCATCATTCAACGAATCCGGCGCCGATGCGACCCCCTCGGCCGCGTGGAGGGGCATATCCGCTGCTCAGGACGCACGTAATATCACTGTGATCTGTGTCCGGTCGGTGTGCGCAAGATCAAAGAAGGGGGCAAAAGCAACGGTCCGCCTCCCCTGTTCGGGGGAGGCGGACCGTTGGTCGGATGATCGGACCCAAGGGGGTCAGCGGGCCCAGAGGGCCTGTCCGCCGGAGCCGTAGAGGACCAGGTTCGAGTCGTTCTGCAACACCAGCCGGGTCGCGGCGGACCGCCAGCTATTCGTCGCCCACAGCGCCCGGCCGCCCGAGGTGTAGAGCACGACGTTCCCGTCCTCCTGGAAGACGGTGTACGCGCCCGGGTTGCCGTAGGTGCCGGTGTGCCACCACGCCTGGTTCGCCTGGGTGTAGAGCACGAGGTTGCCGTCGGACTGCATGTCCAGGTGGTAGCGGCCGTCCGGCGAGCGCAGCGACTGCCCGGCGTTCATCCGCTTCCCCTTGGCCAGGGTGTCACCGAGGGAGGGGCTGGTGATGGCGTCGGTGTGGAGGAACCGGTTGGGCGAACCGGTGCCCGCGTTGCCGACCCGGCCCTGGACGGCGGAGCCGAGCAGGTTGTCGGTCACCTGCTGCGGCGACAGCGCCGGGTTCGCGCCCAGCACCAGCGCCGCCGCGCCCGCCACGTGCGGGGAGGCCATCGAGGTGCCGCTCATGACCGCGGTGGCGGTGTCGCCGCCGGAACCCGCCGAGGTGATGTCGGAACCCGGGGCGAACAGGTCGACGCAGGTGCCGTAGTTGGAGTAGGAGGCCCGGGCGTCGGTGCTGGTGGTGGCGCCGACGGTGATCGCCTCCGCGGTGCGCGCGGGCGTCTGGTTGCAGGCGTTGGTGCTGGAGTTGCCCGCCGCGATCGCGTAGACCACCCCATCGGCGATGGAGGCGCGGATGGCGTTCTCCAGGGTGGTGTTGGTGCCCGGGCCGCCGAGGCTCAGGTTGGCCACCGCGGGACCGGAGACGTGGTTCTGGGTGACCCAGTCGACCCCGGCCACGACCTGCGCGAAGCTGCCGGAGCCCGCGCAGTCGAGGACCTTGACCGCGGTGAGCTGCACGCCCTTGGCCACGCCGTGGGTGGCCCCGCCGATGGTGCCCGCCACGTGCGTGCCGTGGCCGTTGCAGTCGGTGTCGTTGCCGTCACCGGTGGTGTTGGTGCCCCAGGTGGCCCGGCCGCCGAACTGCTGGTGCGAGGTGCGGATGCCGGTGTCGATCACGTACGCGCGCACGTTCCCGGCGGTGTTGGGGTAGGTGTAGGTCCCGTTCAGCGGCAGCGCCTGCTGGTCGATGCGGTCCAGGCCCCAGGTGGCGCCGGTCTGCGTGTCCTGGGTGGTCACCACGCTGTTCTGCTCGACGCGCTCCACCGACGGGTCGGCGGCGAGCCTGCGCGCCTCCGCCTCCGTCATCTCGCCCGCGAAGCCGCGCACGGTGGCCTGGTAGGTGAACCGCACCTTCGCCCGGTGCTTGCCCGCCAGCGCGCCGACCAGGTCGCGCACCGGCCGCTGCCGGGTCGCCCCCTCCTTGAACACGACGAGGTAGCTGTCCTTGATCGCCCCCGGCTTGCCCGCGCCCAGCACGTCGCCCTGCGCGGCGGCGCTGGGCACGACCGCGAACGCGACGCCCACCCCCGCCACGACGGCCACGCCGAGGCCCAACAGTTTGTTCACGCGCGCGGTGAGAGGACGCGGCATCGGATCTCCCTCGGAACAGGACAGGCGGGGCCCGGTGGACCCCCATTCGGCCCCCGCAGTGGGGACAGTCACCTGAATACCCTGCTCAACGGCGCGTTTCTGCACCCCTTGTACCCTTGTGGACAGACCATTGGGGTGTCTGCGCGCACGTTCGGACGCACCTTTGTGGGCGGATGGCAAAAGTTCCCCGGCCGAGCGCCCCCACCCATCATGACCGGGGTCCGGGGTCCTGCGCAGAGGGGATGTGGGCGGACCAGGGGTTCCGGGTGGGATCAGTCCCGGTGGGGCACGTGGGCGAACACCGTGGTGTGCCCGTCGGCGACGCTCAGGTCCATCCGGTCGGCGATCGCGGCGATCATGGCCAGGCCGCGACCGCGGACGCCGTCGACCGTCGGCTGCTTCCAGGTCCCCTGGTCGCGCACCCGCACCTCGACCCCGCCCGCGTCGTGCACGGCGGTGAGGCTGATCGGACCGGGGTCTGGGCTGTCGCCGTAGGCGTGCTCGATGGCGTTGGTCAGCGCCTCGTCGACCACCAGGACGACGTCCTGGCGGGTGCCGGTGCCCACCCCCAGGCCGGTGAGCCACCGGTCGAGGGTGGCCCGCACGTCCGGCAGCGCGGCGGCGGTGGTGGGCACGGCGAGCGCCAGTTCGGCGGGCGCGGCACCGCGATCGGTGTCCGTCGTCGTCATGCCGCCCCTTCCCCGAGCGCCCTCGCCCGCGCCGGGAACGTCTGCACCGGCTTCGGGCTCCGAACATGGCGTCGCGGTTGCGCACCCGATCGTTACCGGTTCACCGGTCACCCGATCGGTGCGAATCGGATCGGGAAGTCGAGGGAGGTGCGGAGTGCAACCTGCGACAGGACGCCTGCGGGGCGGGTGCTGCCCGGACGCCGTCGTCCCGGCAGCACCCGCCCCGCAGGCGGAAATCCTCAGTGGACAGAGAGTTCGTCGGCGTCGACCGGCTGTTGCAGCGGATCGTCCGAGATCGGGGTCACCGGTCCCAGAACACGCGGTTCCAACTGCTGCATGCCGACCGCGCCGAGCATGACGACCAGGGGAGTGGCGAGTGCGATCCACATGGGACGGTGACCTCCAGCTCGACGGCAGCTCTACCCGTTACTTACCCCGAACGGCCGCACCTCACACGGTCGCGGCTGTGCGGAGCCCAACAGCGGAAACGGTTTCACGGCCCCGACCCTGGGTCGCGGCCCGCCGGACGACGACGGGACGCGTGCGCGTTCGGGTCCCCACTCGCCCGCGCACGCGTCCCGCCCACCAGGTCGACCGCGCCGGATCAGTCCCGCCAGGTCAACTGCGCCAGGTCAACCGCGCCGGATCAGCCCCCGCCAGGTCAGCGGAAAGCCGGGATGACGTCCTTCGCCCACACCCGGAAGAACTCCTCGTGGTCGGACCCGATCTGCTGCACGTACACCTCGTCGGCGCCCGCATCGACGAACTCGCGCACGGCGCCCACGTGCCGGTCGACGTCCGGCCCGCACACGATCTGCTCGGCCACCGCGTCCTCGGTCACCAGGCTCGCCGCGTCGGCGAAGTCGCGCGGCCGGGGCATGGTCTGCGCGAGCTGGCCCGCCAGGCCCTCGTTGCGCCAGAGCCGGTGCGCCGTCGCCCGGCCCGCCGCCTCCGTCTCGGCCCAGCACACCTTCATCCCGGCCTGCACCGGCTTCGCGCCGCCGCCGGACATGCGGAACGTGCCGACGAGGTCCGCATCCGGCATGACCGTGCAGTAGCCGTCACCGATCCGGGCCGCCAGCTCGGTGGCCTGCGGGCCGAAACCGGACACGTAGATGGGCACCGGCTCCTCCGGCACGGTGTAGAGGCGCGCCTCCTGGACCTCGTAGAACTCGCCGTGGAAGGACACCTCCTCCCCGGTGTGCAACTTGCGGATGACCTCGACGGCCTCCTCCAACATCGCCAGCCGGACCCCGACCGACGGCCACGAGTCACCCAGGATGTGCTCGTTGAGCGCCTCGCCGCTGCCCACGCCCAGGGTGAACCGACCACCGGTCTGCACGGCCGCCGTCGCCGAGGCCTGCGCGACGATCGCCGGGTGCACCCGCACGGTCGGGCAGGTCACCGCCGTGGTGATGGGCAGCGACACCGCCTCCGACAGGGCACCGATGACCGACCAGACGAACGGGCTCTGCCCCTGCTCCTCCAACCACGGGTGGAAGTGGTCGGAGATCCACAGGCGCTCGAACCCGGCCTCCTCGGCCAGGCGGGCCTGCCGCACCAGCTCCTTGGGGCCGAACTCCTCGCAGGACAGGAAGTACCCGATGCTCACCATGGCCCCCGGGTACCCCGCGGCGCGGGCTGAAACCGACCTGCTGTGCTCTTGGGTTCCGCCCGGCTGTGCCTCGGTTTGAAGCCCGGGATTTCGTCGCTGGTGCCCGGATGGGCAAATCTGCTCGGCCGTGCCGTGGTTTCAAAGCCCGGTCGTTTGTTGGGCGTGTCCGGGCAGGGCT
>NZ_AYXG01000176.1 GCF_000564855.1 Actinokineospora spheciospongiae | reverse complement strand
GCCATAGGGGCCCCGGCCAAACACATCCACCCAGCCGGGCACACCCACCAAAACGACCGGCGCATAAACGCATAGCCGAGCACATCCACCCACCCGGGCACCCCAACGAAACGACCGGCGCTCCGAACAACAGCCGAGAGGATCACCAACTCCCGACCGGAACCGGCGTCAAGAAGCAGCAGCCCGGATCGACGACTCCAACTGCTCCCCGGCAGCCGCCCGCCGCAACTTCCCCGAAGGCGTCTTCGGCAGGGTCCCCGGCGCCAGCACCAACACCGACACCGGCCGGGCGTTCACCGACTCGAAAACCCGAGCCCCCACGTCCTTCCGAATCCGCTTCTCCTCCCCCGCGTCCCCCGCGAACTTCGACTCCACGACCACGGCGAACCGCTCCCGCCGACTCCCGGCGTCCAACCGCACCGCCACCGCGTTCCCCGCCCGCACCCCCGGCACGGTCCCCGCCGCCCGCTCGATGTCGGTCGGGTAGATGTTCCGCCCGGCCAGGATGATCACGTCCTTCTGCCTGCCGCAGATGACGATCTCCCCACCGGCCAGGTACCCGATGTCCCCCGTGGACAGCCACCCCTCGGCGTCCTGAGTCGCAACAGGACCGTCGACCGTCAGGTATCCGGGCGTCACGGCTTCGCCGCGCAACTGGATCTCCCCGACCTCGCGCTCCCCGCGCACCACCCCGTCCCCCGAGACGATGCGCGCCTCGATGCCCGCCAACGGCTTGCCCAGCAACGCGAACGACCGCGCCGGGCCGTCGGCAGCGGGCACGGCAAGCTGCTCGGACTCCAGCTTGTCCGCGTCCACGGAGTCCAGGCGCAGCCCGGAGAGCAGCGGTGCGAACGACACCGCCAACGTGGTCTCGGCCATGCCGTAGGCGGGGAAGACGCACTCGGCGCGCAGGCCGAAGCGGGCGCCCTCGGCGGTGAACGCCGCCACCGCCTTCTCGTCGATGGGCTCGGCGCCGTTGAGCGCCAGGCGCAGCGACGACAGGTCGTACTTGCCGTCCTCGTCCACTCCGGACAGTCGCCTGCCGAGCAGGGCGTAGGCGAAGTTGGGGGCGGCGGTGATGGTGCCGCCGTACCGGCTGATCAGGTCGGCCCAGATGAGCGGGCCGGTGAGGAACTCGACCGGGGTGACCTTGACCAGTTCCATCCCGATGGTCATCGGCACGGTGAGGAAGCCGACCATGCCCATGTCGTGGAACAGCGGCAGCCAGGACACCATCACGTCGTGCTCGACGTCGAGGGCCGACGCCGCGCGCATGGAGGTCAGGTTGGCGAACAGGTTGCCGTGCAGGATGCGCACGGCCTTCGGGTCGGCGGTGGACCCGCTGGTGAGCTGCAACAGGGCGGGCTGGTCCTCGCCGACCTCGACGACCTCGGCCAGCGGCTCGCCGTCGGCGAGGTCGGTGAGCAGCAGGTGGCCGATGCCGTGCTGCTCCAGCACCGGGGCGAGCTGGTCGAACGGGGCGCCGAGCAGCACCAGCTCCGAGCCGATCATGCTCAGCACCCGCACGGTGTCCTCGGCCCACTCGGCCAGGTCGGTGCGCGGGGTCGGCTGGTGCAGCATGGTGACGCTGCCGCCGGAGAGCCACACCGCCTGCACGGCCGGGGCGATGGTGATCGGTTCGGCGGCCAGCACGGCGACCGCGCCCCCGGGCGCCAGCCCGCCCGCGACCAGCGCGCCCGCCATCCGCAGCGCCCGCCGGTGCACCTCGCCCCAGGTGGTGCGCACCGGGTCGGCGGGCTCCCCCGTGGTGATCCCGCGCGCGTCCCCCCGGGTGCGGGCGGTCTCCAGCAGCATGTCGACGAACCGGCTCATGACCGCCAGCTTAGGGCCTGCGTCACACCGCCGGGGGCGCCGCGGTGATCACTCGGCGGCGTCGGCCACCTCTAGCCAGCGGCCCTCCAGCTCCTCCTTCTCCGCGACGACCCCGCGCAGTTCGGCGTCGAGGTCGAGCAGCTTGCCGCTGTCGGTGGCCGCCTCGGCGAGGGCGGCGTGCAGCTTGGCTTCCTTCTTGTCCAGGGTGGCGATCTGCCGCTCCAGCCGCGACAGCTCCTTCTGCGCGGCCCGGCGCTCGGCGGCGTTGACCTTCGGCCCGTCGTCGCGGACCGGCTTCGCCGCGGCGGGCGCGGTCGCGGAGACGATCTTCAGCCGCAGGTCCAGGTACTCCTCGATGCCGCCGGTCAGGTCGCTGATCTTGCCGTCGCCGAACAGCGCCACCACCCGGTCGCACACCCGCTCGACCAGGTACCGGTCGTGGGAGACGACGACGATGGTGCCCGGCCAGGAGTCGAGCAGGTCCTCCAGTTGCTGGAGGGTGTCGATGTCGAGGTCGTTGGTGGGCTCGTCGAGCAGCAGCACGTTGGGCTCGGCCATCAGCAGCCTGGCGAGCTGCAACCGCCGCCGCTCCCCGCCGGACAGGTCGCCGACCGGGGTCCACTGCTTCTCCGCCGGGAACCCGAACCGCTCGGCGAGCTGGGACGCGGACAGCTCCTGCTTGCCGAGCTGCACCCGGCCCGCGATCTCCTCGACCGCCTCCAGCACCCGCTTGCGCGGCGGCAGCTCGACCAGTTCCTGGGTCAGGTGTGCGATCCGCACCGTCTGCCCCTGGACCCGCCTGCCCGTCACCGGCTCGCTGTCCCCGGCGAGCAGCCGCAGCAGGGTGGTCTTGCCGGACCCGTTGACCCCGACCAGGCCGACCCGGTCGCCGGGGCCGATCCGCCAGGTCTCGTGGTCCAGGATGGGCTTGTCGCCCGCCTTCACCGAGGCGTCCTCCAGCTCCAGCACCGTGCGCCCGAGCCTGCGCTTGGCGAAGGCCATCAGCTCCACGCTGTCGCGCGGCGGCGGCACGTCGGAGATCAGCTCCTCAGCGGCCTCGATCCGGTAGCGCGGCTTGGAGGTGCGGGCCGGGGCGCCGCGGCGCAGCCAGGCCAGCTCCTTGCGGGCCAAGTTGCGCCGCTTCTCCTCCAGGGTGTCGGCCAGCCTGGCCCGCTCCGCCCTGGCGTAGACCCAGTCGGCGTACCCGCCCTCGTACTGCTCGACCCGGCCGCCGACGACCTCCCAGGTCCGCGTGCACACGGTGTCGAGGAACCACCGGTCGTGCGTGACGACGACGAGCGCCGTGCCGCTGCTGATCAGGTGGTCGGCCAGCCAGCGCACCCCCTCGACGTCGAGGTGGTTGGTGGGCTCGTCCAGCACGACCAGGTCCAGGTCCTGCACCAGGGCCGCGGCGAGGGCCACCCGGCGCCGCTCGCCACCGGACATGGTGTCGACCGGGCTGTCCAGGCCGAGGGTGAGGATCTCCAGGCCGGTGAGGATCGACCGGGCGCGGGCGTCGGCGGCCCACTGGTGCTCCTCGGTGATGCCCAGCGGGTCCAGCACCGCGTTGCGCACGGTCGACCCGGCGGGCAGGTCGGTGCGCTGGGTGACCACGGCCATCCGCAGGTCGCGGTTGCGGCTGACCCGCCCGGTGTCGGCGGGCTCGATCCCGGCCAGCACCTCCAGCAGGGTGGTCTTCCCCCCGCCGTTGAGGCCCACGACCCCGATCCGGTCGCCCTGGTTGACGCCCAGGGAGACCGAGTCCAGCAACGGGCGGACGCCGTAGCTCTTGCTGACGTTCTCGATGTTGACGAGGTTGACCATTCGCGCTTTCCAGGTGTGGTTCGGGGGGCGGACTACGCGTGCGCCTCGGGCGGCACCGGGCGCGGGGTGTCCTCGGTGACGACCCGCGCCCCGGGCACCGGGCCGTGCGCCACCCGGACCGTGCGGCACACGCCCGCACCGGACAGCTCCGCGGCCACCCGCAGCGCGGCGTCGGCGTCGGCGCAGAGGAACGCGCAGGTGGGCCCGGACCCGGAGACGATGCCCGCCAGGGCACCGGCGGTGACCCCGGCCCGCAGCGTGCGCCGCAGGCCCGGCCGCAGCGACACCGACGCGGCCTGCAGGTCGTTGCCGAGCAGCGGCGCCAGCCTGCCCGGGTCCCCGGAGGCCAGCGCCTCCAGCACCGGCTCCACGGCGCCGATCCGGGGCGGGTCGCCGTCGGCGCGCAGCCGGTCCAGCTCGCCGTAGACGCTCGGGGTGGACAGGCCGCGCCGGTCGAAGGCCAAGACCCAGTGGTAGGTGTGCCGGGACAGGACGGGCACCAGCTCCTCACCGCGCCCGGTGCCGAGCGCGGTCCCGCCGTGCAGCACGAACGGCACGTCGCTGCCCAACCGCGCGGCGACCCCGGCCAACTCGTCGCGCCCGATGTCCAGGCGCCACAGCGACGACAGCGCGACCAGGGTGGCCGCCGCGTCGGCGCTGCCGCCCGCCATGCCCCCGGAGACCGGGATGCCCTTGCGGATCACGACCCGGATCTTCGGCTCCTCCGGGTCGCGGCCGACGTGCTCGGCCAACTCCCGCACCGCCCGCCAGGCCAGGTTGCTGGGACCGGTGGGCACCGAGTCGGCGCCCTCGCCGTGCACCTCGACCCCCGGCTCGTCGGCGATGGCGACGGTGACCTCGTCGGTCAGCGAGAGGGCCTGGAAGATGGTGGCCAGGTCGTGGTAGCCGTCCGGCCGCAGGTCCCCGACGCCCAGGTGGAGGTTCACCTTGGACGGGACGCGAACGGTGACCGGCGGAGGCACGACAGCAAGCACCCGCCCAGCCTACGGCCGTGCTGCCCCTGGCTGGTCCCAAGGTCCCCGGGTGTGCGTTTCAGGAGCTTCAAAGCGCCGGTCTTCTCGCTGGGTGCCCGGGTGGGCTGCTCATGGTTCGCCGTGGCTGTGGTTTAAGGGCCCGGTCGTTTTGTGGGCGTGCCCGGGTGGGTGGATCTGCTTGGGCGGGGCCCCTACAGCGATCATG
>NZ_AYXG01000175.1 GCF_000564855.1 Actinokineospora spheciospongiae | reverse complement strand
GACGTGGGCCGGACACCCCCGCCTCACGCGGCGCTCGTGCGCCCGCGCAGCACTTCCAGCGCCTTGTCCGCGTGCACCGCGAAGCGCAGCTCGCTCTTGACGGCGTCCAGGACCGTGGAGTCCGTGTCGATGACGAACGTCTTGCGCTTGGTCAGCAGCGGACCGAACCTGCGCCGCACCCCGAACTGGGTGGCCACCACACCGTCCGGGTCGGACAGCAGCGGGTAGTCGAACGAGTTGACGGCGGCGAACTGGGCCTGCTTGTCCACCGGGTCCGGGCTGATGCCGACCCGGTGCGCGCCCACCTCGGCGAACTCGGCGGCCAGGTCGCGGAAGTGGCAGCTCTCCGCGGTGCAGCCGCCGGTCATCGCGGCCGGGTAGAAGAACAGCACGACCGGGCCGGTGGCCAGGAACCCGCTCAGCGAGCGGTCGACCCCCTTGTCGTCCCTGAGGGTGAAATCGGTGACCTTGTCCCCGGGTTTCATCGGAGCGCTCCTCGTTCCTTCGGTGGCAGTGGGAAGAACCCGCTGGTGCGGGCCACGTAGTCGGCGTACCCGGGCCGGCTCGACGACAGGTGCTTCTCCGTCATCGGCTTGCCGGTGCCCTTGGCGAGGGTGAACGTCATGGCGATGGGGGACAGGACCGTCGCCGCGCCCGGCCAGGAGGCGCAGGCGAGCAGGTACAGACCCCACCACACGGCGGCGTCGCCGAAGTAGTTCGGGTGGCGGGTGTAGCGCCAGAGGCCGGTGTCGAGCACCTTCCCCCCGGTGGACGGGTCGTTGGCGAACGCGCTGAGCTGGTGGTCGCCGACGGTCTCGAAGGTGAACCCGACCAGCCACACCGCCACCCCGACCCAGGCCAGCACCCCGAACGAGTCGGCGTACTGGGCGGCCTGCACCGGCAGGGACACGAACCACATCACCGCGGCCTGCACCAGGAAAACCCGGACGAACACGTGCCACCGGGGGTCGCCCTTCGCCCGCCCGGCGATCTCCGCGTAGCGGCGGTCCTCCGGTTTGCCGCGGTTGCGGACGTGCAGGTGCACGGCGAGCCGCACACCCCACACCACGGTCAGCGCGGTCGTGACCAGCCGCAGCGCGAGGTCGCCGGTCGACAACGCGCAGGTGACCACGGCGACGACCGCGAAGCCCAGCCCCCACACGGTGTCCACCGTGTCGTAGCGGCCCCTGGCGAGGCTGACGCCGAACGCGGCGACCATCACCACCAGCACCACGCCGAGGCTGATCAGCGCGTTCGACAGCAGGGTCACCGCGAGACCTCCTCCTGCGGCCGGGCGACCTCCGCGCGGTGGGCCAGCAGCTCCGCGCGGGTGCGCGGCAGACCGGCGGAACCGGTCGGCGTGGGCCGCACGGCGAGGACCTGGTCCACGCCCATCCGGTTCTCGGCGAACGCCAGCCCGCCCCCGGCCAGGTAGAGGCGCCACACGCGGGCCTGCTGCTCACCGACGATGGCGACCAGCTCGTCCCACTTCTCCTCCAGCGTCCGCGCCCACGCCCGCACCGTCCACACGTAGTGCTCGCGGATCGACTCGACGTCGCGGACCTCCAGGCCCGCGCCCTCCAGGAGGTCGACGGTCTGCCCGACCGGGCGCATGTTCATGTCCGGGGCCACGTAGGACTCGATGAACGCGCCGCCGCCCTGCGCCGTGGCGCCGCGCGACATCTGCTGCAACAGCAGCCTGCCCGCGGGCTTGAGCATCCGGAACAGGGTGGCGGCGTAGACCGGGTAGTTGCCCGCCCCGACGTGCTCGCCCATCTCCAGGGTGCCGATGGCGTCGAATAGGCCGTCGTCGACCTCGTCCAGCTCCCGGTAGTCCTGCAACCGCACCTCGACCCGGTCGGTCAGGCCCTCGCGCTCCAGGCGGTCGAGGATGAACTGCCGCTGCTCGGTCGACAGGGTGATGCCCAGGACCTCGACGCCGTAGTGCTTCGCCGCGTGCACCGACAGCGAACCCCAGCCGCAGCCGACGTCGAGCAGCCGCATCCCCGGGCGCAGCCCCAGCTTGGTGCACACCAGGTCGAGCTTGTCGCGCTGCGCGTCCTCCACGGTGTAGCCGGGCTCGCGCGAGGTCCAGTACGCGCAGGAGTACGCCATCTGCGGGTCCAGGACGCGGCGGTAGAACTCGTTCGACAGGTCGTAGTGGTGGGCGATGGCGGCGCGGTCGCGGGCCCTGGTGTGCTCGGTGCCGCTGAGCCGGGCCTCCTCGGCGGGCGCGGGCGGTCGGGGACCGACCACGCCGAGCCGCACGCCGGTGCCGAACAGCCCGGCCTTCTCCCGCAGGCTCAACCGCGGCGGGGAGATCCTGCTCTCCCGCTGCAACGCCCAGAACAGCGACAGCGCCTCGTACAGGTCGCCCTCGACGTCCAGGTCACCGGTCACGTACGCCCGCGCCAGGCCCAGCTCGTTCGGGTCCCAGAGCAGCCTGCGCAGCGCCCGCCTGCTGCGCACCACCCCGACCGGCCCACCCCGCGGCCCGGCCTCGCTGCCGTCCCAGGCGCGCAGCCGGATGGGCAGCGGGGCGCCGAGCACGCGCTCGACGACCCGGGCCAGAGTGGTCGCTACTGGTGTCGATCCGGCCACCGCGGGGCTCCGTTCGTCCGGTGGGTTGTGCTGTCCGGTGGGGGCGCCACCGCAGGGGGTTCGGGACCGCGGGCTCGCGGGATTGGCGGGTGCGGTGCGATCATCACCGGATGACCCAGGTGGTGACCCGCGACCGGCGGTTGGCCCACGCGGTGAGCGAGGTCTTCGCCCCCGCCGTCGTCGTGGTGGTGCTCCCGCTGGCCGTGGCCTGGTCGGCCACCGGCTTCGACCCGTGGTGGACGCTGGTCTGGGGGCTGGAGGTGGCGCTGTTCTCCAGCGTCATCCCGATGGCCTTCATCATCCGCGGCGCCCGGCAGGGCCGTTGGGACACCCACCACGTCCGCGACCGCGAGCACCGCTTCCTGCCGCTCATGGTCGGCCTGGTGTCCACCCTGGTCGGATTGGCGGTCCTGGTCCTCGGCGGTGCGCCGCGCGAGGTGCTGGCGTTGTCGCTGTCGATGCTGGGCACGCTGGTGGTGTGCATCGCCATCACCCGCCGCTGGAAGGTCTCGCTGCACGCCGCGGTGGCCGGGGGAGCGGTGGCGATGATCACCCTGCTGTACGGGTGGTGGTCGCTGCTGCTGCTGGTGCCGCTGGTGGCGGTCTGCTGGGCCAGGGTGGTGCTGGGGGAGCACACGGTGGCGCAGGTGGTCGTGGGCTCCCTGCTCGGGCCGGTCTTCGGCGGCGCGGTGTTCCTGCTGGTGCGGTGACGCCCTTGCGCTAGCGCGATCCGCCCGCGCCGACGCCCTCGGGACCCAGCACGTCCAGCAGGGCCAGCGCCTCGCTGTCGCGGGAACCGGGTGGCGCGGTGTAGAGCACGACGTGCTGGTCGCGGTCGGTGAGGGCGAGGGAGTCGCAGTCGACGGTGATCTCACCGACGACCGGGTGCCGGAACGTCTTGGTGAGCACCGGCACCGCCTGGATGTCGCGCCGTTCCCAGAGCCGGGCGAACTCGGGGCTGCCGTCGAGCAGTTCCTCGACGAGCCCGGTCACCCCGGGGTCCGCCGGGTACCGGGCGAGGGCGGCGCGCAACTCCATGACGACGCGGTGCCGGAACTCGGCGAGGTCGGAAATCCCGTACAGCACCGCCTCGGGGTGCGGTGACCCGAGGAACGCCCTGCGCGCCAGGTTGCGATCGCGCGGGGCGAGCCCGGCGAAGTCCTCCATGAGCACGGCCGCCAGGTCGTTCCACGCCAGGACCTCGAACACCGCGGACATCACGAACGCCGCCGTCCGCGGGATGCGCTCCAGGAGGGCGAGGATGCTGGGGCGGACGTCGCGGCGGTGCCTGCCGGTCCTCGCCGGGGCGGTGCCCGCCAGGACGTGCAGGTGGTCGGACTCCACGTCGGTCAGGCGCAGCGCGCCCGCGATCCCGGCCAGCACCTCGCCGGACGGACGCGGGGCCCTGGCCTGCTCGAGCCGGACGTAGTACTCGGTCGAGATGTGGGCGAGCACCGCGACCTCCTCGCGGCGCAGGCCCGGGGGCCGCCGCCGCGGACCCGACGGGAGACCGACGTCCTCCGGTCGGAGCCGCTCGCGCCTGCTGCGGAGGAACGCCCCGAGTTCCTGCTTGTCCATGTCCCCAGCTTGCGCGCCGGGTGGCCGCGGAGCCAGGCACAATCGGTACCTGTATCCGGTCCCCGAGCCGCCGGGACGCTGTCGGCATGACAACCAGCACCCCCATCGGCCTGCTCACCGACAAGGTCGTCTTCATCACCGGCGCCAGCCGCGGCATCGGCGCGGCCGCGGCCCGGCTGTTCGCCCGGGAAGGCGCGGCCGTCGTCCTCGCCGCCCGGGGCACCGACGCGCTCGACCGCCTCGTCACCGAGATCCGCGCCGACGGCGGGACCGCCGACGCCGTCGCGCTGGACCTCGCCGACCGGGCGGGCATCCGGGCCGCCGTCGACCGGGTCGAGCAGTTGCACGGCGGGCTCGACGGTGCCTTCAACAACGGTGCGGCCATCCAGCACCGACCCGGTCCACTCGACACCACCGGCGACGAGGACGTCGACGAGCAGTACGCCGTGAACTTCCGCGCGCACTGGACGGCCATGGTCGCCGAGGCCGCGCTCATGCGCCGCGGGGGCGGCGGGGCGATCGTCAACACCTCGAGCATCGGCAGCCGCCGCGCCAACCCCGAACTCCCCGCGTACGGCGCCATGAAGCGGGCCCTCAACAGCATCACCGAGACCGCCGCGGTGACCTGGGCCCCCACGGGCATCCGGGTCAACGGCATCGCCCCCGGCGGCACCGCCACGGAGATGATCGATGCCTGGGAGGCGGCCACCCCGGGCGTCGTCGACCGGATCAACGCCTCGATCCCGCTCGGCCGGATGGCCGAGCCGCACGAGGTCGCCGAGGTGGCGGCGTGGCTGCTCAGCGACCGCGCCGCGATGGTGACCGGAACGATCATCCCGGTCGACGGCGGCGCGGGCGCCTGACATCGACGGGCCCCGCTCCGCGGTGGCGCGGTGGCGGGGACAGGGTCTGGGCCGTGGCCGGGTTCAAAGCCCGGGAGTTTTCGGGGCGTGCCCGGGTGGGTGGATCTGCTTGGGCGGGGCCCCTACAGCG
>NZ_AYXG01000174.1 GCF_000564855.1 Actinokineospora spheciospongiae | reverse complement strand
CCTCAGTTCCTGGTTCTCGCGTTCCAGCTCCCGCAACCGGGCCCGCTCATCCACTCCCAACGGGGCAGCACCCTTCGGGTGCTTCTTGCGGTGGGCCTCGACCCAGTTCCGCAGTGTCTGCTCCACCAGGCCCAACTGGCGGGCGGCTTCGGCGACGGAGATCCCGGACTCGACCATTTTCACGGCCTCGTCCTTGAACTCCGGTGAGAAACGACGACGGCGTTGA
>NZ_AYXG01000173.1 GCF_000564855.1 Actinokineospora spheciospongiae | reverse complement strand
GGGCCGGGTGGGGTGAGCGGGTCGGGCAGTCGGAGGCGGGCGGGGCGGATGTGCGGGCGTTGGAGCGCAGCGGCAGACGGGCCGGTGGGCGGGTCCGGCGGGCGGTGGGGCGGCTGGGGGACGAGTTGGGCGGTCGGGTCGGTCAGGGTTGTTCGAATGGTTCCACGCGGTTGCGGCCCTTGCGTTTTGCCGTGTACAGGGCGGTGTCGGCGTTGGCGAACAGGCGCTCGAACGTGCCGGGGCCGTCGGCGACTCCCACGCTGACCGTGGGGTGTTGGGCCGTGCCCAGGACCGCCGTCCAGTCGTGGGTGTCGACCGCGGTGCGGATGCGGTCGGCGACCGCGTGGCCGACGGCTTCCTCCTCGGTGGCGGGGTGGGTGAGCAGGACCACGAACTCGTCGCCTGCCCACCGGGCGATCAGGTCGCCCACCCGGCACTCGGTGCGGAGGATGGCCGCGATTTCGCGCAGGGCGGCGTCCCCGGCGGCGTGGCCTGCGGCGTCGTTGACCGCTTTGAACCAGTCCACGTCGATGAGGAGGAGCCAGGGGTGGCGGGCGGCGGTGGCGGCGTGGTGGAGCATGTGGGGGGCGGCGCGTTCGAGGCCCAGGCGGTTGGCCAGGCCGGTGAGGGGGTCGCGTTCGGCGGCTTCCTGGGCGGCGGTGGCGAGGCGTTGGGCCCGGATGGCGAGGCGGCGCTGTTCCAGGGCTTGGCCCAGGCCCTCCTGCAGGGTTTCCACGGCGGTGCGGCGGGCGCCGATGTTGCGGCGCAGCGCGTCGGCCTCGCCCGCGAAGTCGCCGGAGGCGTGGCAGATGTCGGCGAGGTCTTGGGAGTAGCGCTGGACCAGGGAGGGGTCGTTGACCGATTCGGCGTCGTGGACGGCTGATCTGGCGTGGTCGGCGGCTTCGGTGAGGCGGCCCTGGGCTCGGCGGACGGTGGCGAGGACCCAGTTGCCGACGGACATGGCCCAGCGGTTGTCCTCGGGGGCCGCGGCTTCCAGGGTGCGGCGGGCGGTGTGCTCGGCCCGGTCGAGGTCGCCGACCCCGGCCAGGGACGCCCCGTGGGCCGCGGTGAGGGCCAGGTGGATGCGGCCGCCCTCGACCAGGGTGAGGCCTTCCTCCAGGAGGGCGATGGCCTCGCGGAAGGTGGCGGCGGCCTCGGCGGGGGGTTGTTCGGCGGCGCGGAAGTTGAGGGTGCCCGCCAGGTTCTGCAGGGAGTGGGCGAGGATCTCGACGTCGTCGCCGGTCCTGGCGACCTCGACGGCGACGCGGGCGACGTCGAGGGCGGCGTGGCGGTGGCCGATGCCCTCCAGCAGGTAGCCGAGCCTGCCCAGGGTGTCGGCGGCGGAGGAGCCGCGGGGGTGGTCGATGTCGATGTCGCTCCAGCCCTCGGCGACGAGTTCGAGGGCGAGCGGGATGCGGCGCAGCCGCCAGGCCGACACCGCGCGCCTGGTGAGGATGGCCGCCCTGGTCCAGGGGGCCAGGTTCGGCGGGACCTTGGCCAGGAGCTGGTCGAACAGGGCGTTCGCCGCCCCGGTGCGCCCGGCGTCGATGAGCATCCGGATCTCGCGGTCGGCGCGCAACGCCTCGGTCGCCGCGAGCTCGTCGCCTGGTTCCAGCCCGTCCTGCCCCAACACCGTCCCCGACTCCACCTCGCCGAACTCAGCCGGCGAACGGCGCGGTTCGTGGTCTGCGACACAGCTCCGCGCAGGCTACAAGGCGGGCCGGTCGTGACCCGTTCGGAGTAACGCGTTCTGCCTGCTCGGACGGCGGGGGCGCGGGCGGTCAGCCCCTGGTGCCCGCGTGGGGCAGCAGGGCCATCTCCCGGGCGTTCTTGATCGCGGTGGCGACGGCTCGCTACTGCCAGGGGTGAGCCCGGTGACGCGGCGGGCGCGGATCTTGCCGCGGTCGGAGATGAAGGTGAGCAGCAGCGCGGTGGTGGGCGCGCGGCCTGCCGTGGACGGCGTTGCGGATGCGGGTGGCGCCGGCGTTGCGGGGCATCCGGCGCGGTTCGCGGGAGGCGGCGGTGCGGTCCTCTTCGGACGACGGCCTGCGGGTGATCCCTTGCGCTCGACGTGCCGGGCGTCGATCTCGGACTTCTCGGCCATCAGTGGTCTTCCCGGAACTCGACGTGCCCGCGGGCGACGGGGTCGAACTTGCGCAGCACCAGCCGGTCGGGGTCGTTGCGCCGGTGGGAGTGGGAGACCTGGTTGCCGAAGTCGGATTTTGGGCCGGTGACCTGGTACATCGCCGACACGTGACCTCCTGTACATGGGAACCGTTTTCATCCAAGCCGTCGCCGGGGTAACCTCGACCGGGTCCAGATGGAAATGATTGTCGATTGGAGTGCCGGTGCTCACGCTCGTGGCGGGATGGGACCGCGCGGCGGCCGGGGCGTTCGCCGCCCGGCTGCTGGCGCCCGGGACCGCGGTGGTGCAGTACGCGATCACCGACAGTGGAGTCGAACGCCGTTGCCGGGTGGACAACACCGACACGACCGAGCGGTTGGGGGCGGAGCACGACTGCGTTTCGTGCACGCTGCGCGCCGACCTGGCGCTGCTGACCGACGCGTTCGACCGGCTGGTGGTGCACCTCGACCCGGTCCTCGAACCCGGTCCGATCGCCCGGGAGCGCCGGGTCGACGCGGTGGTGACCGTCGTCGACGTCGACACCTGGCTGGCCGCCGCGACCGGCGACGACCTGCTGCCCGATGACGAGCGCACCGTGGCCCAGGTCGTGGTCGGGCAGGTCGAGGCCGCCGACGCGCTGGTGCTGACCGGCGCCCCGGACGCGCGCACCACCGCTGTGCTCGACCGGCTCGCCGCCGCGGTCCCCCGGGTGCCGTTGGCCGAGGCCGGGCCCGCGCTGCTGCGGGCCGTGCGCCGGGGCGACGAGGTCGACGAGGTCGACGAGGTGTTCGGCCCGCTGCTGCGCGGGCAGCCGCCGCTGCGACCGGAGTGCGGGGTCGGGCTGACGGTGTTCCGCGAGCGCAGGCCGTTCGACCAGGACCGCCTGGTCGACGCGCTCGACGTGCTGCTCGACGGCGTCGTGCGGGCGCGCGGGCGGGTGTGGGTGGCCGGGCGGCCGGACGAGGTGCTGCTGCTGGAGTCCGCCGGTGGGGGCGTGTGCGTGGGTCCCGGCGGCACCTGGCTGGCCGCCTCCGACGACTGGGACGCGGTGTCCGCCGAGCGCCGGGCCCGCGCGGCGCTGGACTGGGACCCGGTGTGGGGCGACCGCGTGCAGGAGTTGGTGATCCTCTCCCACGCCGCCGACCCCGAGGCGTTGACCGCCGCGTTCACCGCCGCACTGGTCCAGGAGGAGATCGCGTTGTGAAACCGGGAATCCCCCCCCCCGGCCACCACCCGGTGGTCTCCCGGGACCCGTCCCCAAGCGCAAGACCTCGCGCTCGAACACCAGGTCGCGCCGCCTGGTCGCGGCGTACCGGCGCGGCCACCTGTAGTCGGCCGCCGGGCGGGTGCGTCACACCTGGGTTGTCCCGTCCGGTGAGGGACGCCACTGCTCGAACGGCCGATCCAGCGACCAGGCGTTCCCGACCCGGGTCAGGACGCGCGGGTCGCAGTGGGCCGGGTTCGACAGGGACTCGAACAGGTCGATGCTCCAGGAGAACGCCCGGCGGCACAGCAGCCGGGCGGTGAGGCCGTGCGAGACGACCACCGCGGTGTCCGGGTGGTCCGGGTCGCGGGCCACCCGGTGCTCCAGTTCGGACAGGAAGCTGGCCACCCGGTCGTCGACGTCCGCGCCCGACTCGCCGTGCGGGAGCCGGTAGAAGAAGTGGCCGAACTCGTGCCGCAGCCGCTTCTGCACCTGCTGCTCGTCCGGGTCCTGCAGGTTCCCCCAGTCCTGCTCGCGCAGCCTCGGCTCCGGCACGCACCGCTGCACGGCGGGCAGGTCGAGCAGGCGGAACGTGCCGACCGTGCGCGCGTAGGGGCTGACGTAGGCGGCGACGGGTTCGTCGCCGAGCAGGGCCCGCAGGTCGGCGCCCGCCCGCGCCGCCTGCGCCTCGCCGAGCGCGGTCAGCGGCAGCGAGTGGTCGGGGGTGCGGCAGTACGCCAGCTCGTCGACGTTGCCGAGGCTCTCGCCGTGGCGCAACAGGATGATCCGCATACCGGCATCGTCACACGCCCGCGCGCGGCTGCTAAGAAGGACTCCGGTCGACAGAGGAGGACTCCAGTGGGCGGCGTACCGGCAACCGTGGCGGTCATCGGGGGCGGCACGATGGGGGCGGGGATCGCGCACGTCTTCCTCGCCGCGGGCAGTTCCGTCGTGCTCGCCGAGGCCGACGCGCAGCGGGCGGCGCAGGGGGTGGCGAACGTGACCGCCTCGGTGACCAAGGCCGAGGAGCGGGGCAAGCTCCCGGAGGGGACCACCGCCGCCGACCTGCTGGCGAACCTGAGCACGGTCGAGCGGCTGGGTGACCTGTCGCCGGACACCGCGCTGGCCGTCGAGGCCGTCCCGGAGGACCTCGCGCTCAAGCGGGCGGTGTTCACCGAGGTCGCCGCGGCCTGCCCGGACGCGGTGCTGGCGTCGAACACGTCGTCGCTGTCGATCACCCGGCTGACCGAGGGGCTGCCCGCCGAGCGGGTCATCGGGATGCACTTCTTCAACCCCGTGCCGGTGCAGGCGCTGGTGGAGCTGGTGCACCACGCGGGGCTGCCCGAGCGGGTGCGGGCGGACGTGCGCGGGTGGGCGGAGGCGCTGGGCAAGACCGTCATCGAGGTGCGCGACTCCCCCGGCTTCGCCACGTCCCGGCTGGGGGTGGCGGTCGGGCTGGAGGCGATCCGGATGCTGGAGGAGGGGGTGGCCTCGGCGGAGGACATCGACACCGGGATGCGGTTGGGCTACGCGTGGCCGATGGGGCCGCTGCGGCTCACCGACCTGGTGGGGCTCGACGTCCGGCTGTCCATCGCCGAGCACCTGGAGCGCGAGCTGGGGCCGAGGTTCGCCCCGCCGGAGCTGCTGCGGGCGAAGGTGGCGCGCGGCGAGCTGGGGCGCAAGACCGGGCAGGGCTTCTTCACGTGGTGACCGTCCGTCCCTTCCGGACCTCCGACGCCGACGACGCGTACCGGCTGCGCAGGCTGGCCTTCGGTGGCCCCCGGGAGGTCGACCCGGACTGGGCGGGCGCGCCGGGGTGGACCGGGTTGACCGCTGAGCTGGGCGGGCAGCGGGTCGGGTTCGCCCGGATCTGGGAGTACCGCCAGTTCTTCGGCGGTCGGGCGGTGCCGATGGGTGGCATCGCCAGCGTGGCGGTGGCCGCGCACGCGCGCGGTCGGGGGGTGGCGAGCGCGCTGCTCGACGAGTCGCTGCCGCTGATGCGGGAGGCGGGGCAGGGGATCTCGACGCTGTTCCCCTACGTCGTGCGCCCGTACCGGCAGCGCGGCTGGGAGCACGCGGGGGTGCTGGAGCGGGCGACCGTTCCGCTGGCGGGCCTGGCCTCGGCACCGCGCAGCACCAGGGAGGTGCGGCCGGCCACCGTGGCCGACCTCGGCGAGGTGCACCGGGCGTACCTGCGCACGGCGAGCACGATTGACGGTCCACTCGATCGGGGGACTTCGGCGTTCACCCTGGAGGACGCCCTCGACCTGGACCTGCTCACCGTCGTCCCCGGACCGGACGGCATCACCGGCTACCTGTCCGCCGACCGCCCCGACGGCGAGAGCCTGCACGTCCACGACTTCGTCGCCGACGACGCCGACACCGCCCACGCCCTCCTGCACCAACTGGCGTCCTGGGCCGGGCACACCGAGGTGGCGACGGTGCGCGTGCTCGACAGCGCCCTGTTCGACCTGCTCATCCCCGGTGCGGTGACCAGGGGCAGCCACGTGGAGACGTGGATGCTGCGGGTGGTCGACCTGCCCACCGCCCTGGCCGACCGGGGGTGGCCGCACGCCCCGGACCTGACCGTCGACCTCGACGTCACCGACCGGCACGCCCCGTGGAACGCGGGCCGCTGGCGGCTGACCGCCGCGGGTGGCACCGTCCACTGCGAACGCGGCGGCGACGGCACCGTCCGGCTGGCCGCGCGGGCGCTGGGCCCCTGGTACAGCGGCGCGTCGAGCACCGCGGAACTGCGCCGCGCCGGTCTGCTCGACGGGGACCCGGCCGCGGCACGCGCGCTGGACCTGCTGACCGGTGCCCCCGGCGGGCCCCGGACGGCCGACGCGTTCTGAGCGCTCTCAGGCGCGTCTCAGCCCGGCAGGACACACTGGTCGCATGCGCATCCTCGTGGTCGACGACGATCGGGCCGTGCGCGAGTCCCTCCGGCGGTCGTTGCAGTTCAACGGCTACCAGGTAGACCTCGCCAGCGACGGCAGGCAGGCGCTGGACTCCGTCCTGGGCGCCGACAGCTCCCGCCCGGACGCGATGGTGCTGGACGTGATGATGCCCCGGCTGGACGGGCTGGAGGTGTGCAGGCGGCTGCGCGGCGTCGGCGACGACCTGCCGATCCTGGTGCTCACCGCGCGCGACCTGGTGTCCGACCGGGTCGCCGGGCTCGACGCGGGCGCCGACGACTACCTGCCCAAGCCGTTCGCCCTGGAGGAGCTGCTGGCCCGGCTGCGCGCGCTGCTGCGCCGGGCCACCCCGGAGCAGCAGGGCTCCCCGCAGGCCGCCCCGCTGCGCTACGCCGACCTGGAGATGGACCCCGGCACCCGGGAGGTCCGCCGCGGGGCGCGCGAGATCAGCCTGACCCGCACCGAGTTCGCCCTGCTGGAGCTGCTGCTGTCGCACCCCAGGCAGGTGCTGACCCGCGGCCGCATCCTGGAGGAGGTGTGGGGCTACGACTTCCCGACCTCCGGCAACGCGCTGGAGGTCTACGTCGGGTACCTGCGCCGCAAGACCGAGGCGGACGGTGAACCGAGGTTGCTGCACACGGTCCGCGGGGTGGGCTACGTGCTCCGCGAGACCCCGCCGTGACCGCGGTCGCCGACCAGGACGACCAGGACGACCGGTCCGACCGGTCGCAGCCCCGGGAGCGGGTGTCGCTGCGCTCCCGGATCACCCTGCTCGCCGCGCTGTGCGTGGGCGGGGCGGTGGCGCTGGTCTCCCTCGGCGCGTACTTCACCGTCTACCGGGGCCTGTACCAGCAGGTGGACGACAGCCTGAACGAGCGGGCCACGGCGCTGCTGCGCAACACCCAGGCGATCACCTCCACCCGCGCGGAGATCCCCAGGGTGTTCCTGGAGCTGACCGACATCAAGTTCGACGTGGTCGACGGCAACGGGCAGTCCGCGCTGGGCATGACCGTCGAGCACCCCAGGGTCGGCCCGGAGGAGCTGAAGGTCGCCCAGGGGTTGACGCCGATCTCGATCCGCACCGAGGCGAGCACCGACACCCGCATCCTGGCCCGGCCGTACCCGTTCCTGGACAACACCGCGCTGGTGCTCGCGCAGCCGCTGGACACCACCAAGAGCACGCTGTCGAAGCTCGCGGTGGTCCTCATCGTCATCGGCGGGTCCGGCATCATCGTCGCGGCGCTGGCGGGCACGGCGGTGGCCCGGGGTGGTCTGCTGCCCGTGCAGCGGCTCACCGCCGCCACCGAACGGGTGACCCGCACCGGTGACCTGCGCCCGATCCCGGTGTCCGGCGACGACGAGCTGTCCCGGCTCACCGACAGCTTCAACACCATGCTCGGCGCCGTCGCCGAGTCCCAGGAGCGGCAGCGCAGGCTGGTGGCGGACGCGGGCCACGAGCTGCGGACGCCGCTGACCTCGCTGCGCACCAACCTGGAGCTGATGCTGGCCTCCGAGGCGCCGGGGGCGCCCGCGCTGGCACCGCAGGACAAGGCCGACATCCAGGTGGACCTGCGCGCCCAGCTCGACGAGCTGACCCAGCTCATCGGCGACCTGGTGGAGCTGGCCCGCGAGGACGCCGCGCCGACCGTGCGCGAGCACGTGGAGCTGGTCGAGGTGGTCGACGCCGCCCTGGACCGGGCCCGGCGGCGGGCGGGCGAGGTGACCTTCGAGGTGCGGCTGGAGCCCTGGCACCTGATCGGGCACGCCGCGTCGCTGGAGCGGGCGGTGCTGAACCTGCTGGACAACGCGGTGAAGTTCAGCCCACCGGGTGGTGTGGTGCGGGTCGAGCTGCGCGACGCGGGCGACGGGTACGCGTTCGTGCAGGTCGCCGACGCCGGGCCGGGGATCAGCGACAGCGACCTGCCGCACGTGTTCGACCGGTTCTACCGCTCGGAGGAAGCGCGCACGCTGCCCGGTTCCGGGTTGGGCCTGGCGATCGTGAAGCAGGCGGCGGAGCGGCACGGCGGTTCGGTGTTCGCCAGCCGTTCGGCCGACGGCGGGGCGCTGATGGCGATGCGGTTGCCCGGCGCCGCGGGCTGAGCGTTCCTAGACTGCCGGTGTGAGGCGCACAGTCCGGAACCTGGCCGACGGCCGCGAGATCCTGTACTTCGACGACCACCCGGACGCCCCGGGCAGAACCGCCGTCGACACCCGGGACCTGCCCCGCAACGAGACCGCGTCGCAGATCCGGCGCGACCCGCTGACCGGTGAGTGGGTGGCGCTGGCCGCGCACCGGCAGACCCGCACCTACAAGCCGCCCGCCGGGCTGTGCCCGCTGTGCCCGTCGGCGCCGGGCAGGCCGACCGAGGTGCCGGAGTCGAGCTACGACGTGGTGGTGTTCGAGAACCGCTTCCCGTCGTTCTCCCAGCACGCCACCGGCCCGGTGGAGCCCGGCCTGGTGCCGGTCGGCCCGGGGCTGGGGCGGTGCGAGGTGGTGTGCTTCACCGACCGGCACACCACCTCGTTCGGGGAGCTGCCGCCGAGCCGGGTGCGCACGATCGTCGACGCGCTGGCCGACCGGACCACCTCCCTGGGGGCGTTGCCAGGGGTGCGACAGGTCTTCCCGTTCGAGAACCGGGGCGACGAGATCGGGGTGACGCTGAGCCACCCGCACGGGCAGGTCTACGGCTACCCGTTCGTCACCCCGCGCACGGCCCTCATGCTCACCACCGCCGAGGCGTACCTCGCCGAGCACGGACGTCCTGTGATGGGGGACGTGTTGGAAATGGAGCGTTCCGCGGGTACCCGGGTGCTGTTCGAGTCCGAGCACTGGACGGCGTTCGTGCCCGCGGCGGCCAGGTGGCCGGTGGAGGTGCACGTGGTGCCGCACCGGCAGGTGCCGGACCTGCCCGCGTTGACCGAGGAGGAGCGCGACGACTTCGCCGAGCTGTACCTGCGGGTCCTGGGCAGGCTCGACGGCCTCTACGACCGCCAACTGCCCTACATCGCCGCGTGGCACCAGGCACCGGTGTCGACCGGGCGCGACCTCGCCTGGCTGCACCTGGAGGTGTTCTCCGTGCTGCGCACGGCGGACAAGCTCAAGTACCTGGCCGGTTCGGAGTCCGGCATGGCGGTGTGGATCAACGACGTCACACCGGAAGACCTCGCCGCCCGGCTGCGCGCGGCCCCCGCCCGCTACGGCCGCTGATTTTCCTCGGCGAGCGCACAGGCACGTCTCAGGTCCTTCTCAGTCGAGAGGTTCAAGGTGGTCACATGACCGAGAACAACCCCGACGCCACGACCGGACAGGGAACCGGCGACGTCAACCCGTGGTCGGCGCAGGCGGCAGCAGGGGCCGCCTCGACGTCGCAGGGGGCGTCGGAGTCGAGTGATCGGGCATCGGTCGGGGAACAGGGCCCCGACCGACAGGAGTCCGGCCCCCGCGCGACCGGGGAGCAGGGCCCCGCGACGCCGGGGGCCGGAAACTCCGCCTACTCCCCACCCGCGCAGTGGTCCCCGTGGGCCGCGAGCGGGTCGCAGCAGCACCAGCCCGCCACGGGCACCCACGGCGTGCTCTACGGCTCGGCCGCGCAGCACCCCGGCTACCCCGCCGCGCCCTACCAGCAGCAACACCAGACCGGGCAGCTCCAGACGGCGCCGCCCGAGCAGCGGCGCCGCGCGGGCGGCCTGGTCGCGGGCATGACGGTGCTCGCGCTGCTCGTCGGCGGCGGCGCCGGTGCCGCGGGCGGCTACCTGGTGGCCCAGGACAACGACACCGGCAGCCCCGCGGCGACCGCGCTGAACACCCCGCCGACCGCCCAGCAGACCGGGTCGGCCCCGGCGGGCTCGGTGGAGGCGGTGGCGGCGAAGGTGCTGCCCAGCGTCGTGCAGTTGCAGGTGCGCGGCCCGTCCTCGGCCGGTGAGGGCTCCGGGTTCGTCATCAGCGGCGACGGCCTGATCGTCACCAACAACCACGTGGTCGAGGTCGCCGCCTCCGGCGGGCAGATCGAGGCCGTGTTCCAGGACGGCCGCACCGCCAAGGCCACCATCGTCGGCCGCGACCCCACCTCCGACCTGGCGGTGGTCCGCGCCCAGGGCGTGACCGACCTGCCGGTGGCGGAGCTGGGCCGCTCCGACGACCTCAGGGTCGGCCAGCCCGTGGTGGCCATCGGCTCCCCGTTCGAGCTGGCGGGCACGGTGACCTCCGGCATCGTCAGCTCGCTGCAGCGCCCCACCAGGGCGGGCGGGGAGAACGGCAGCCAGGCCACGGTCATGGACGCCATCCAGACCGACGCGGCGATCAACCCGGGCAACTCCGGCGGCCCGCTGGTGAACATGGCCGGGCAGATCATCGGGATCAACTCGGCGATCTACAGCCCGTCGTCGAGCGCCAGCGCCCAGGGCGGTTCGGTCGGCATCGGCTTCGCCATCCCGATCAACCAGGCCCGGCGCACCGCCGACGAGATCGTCAAGACCGGCAAGGCCACCCAGACCGTCCTCGGCGTCTCGGTCCGCGACAACGCCGACGGCGGCGCGCTCGTCGCCGACGTCGTGGCGGGCGGCCCCGGCGAGAAGGCGGGCCTCAAGCAGGGCGACGTGGTCACCCAGCTCGACGACCGCCGCATCGACTCCGCCGACGCCCTGGTGGCCGCGGTCCGCTCGCACGCCCCGAACGACACCGTGAAGCTGGTCGTCGGCGCGAACAACACCGTCCCGGTGACCCTGGGCGGGCAGCCGGTGGAACTCAAGTAGACGCTGGGCCGTCGGGAGACGGCCCAGACCAACCCCGGTCCGCTGCCCCCGGACCGGCGCTCCATCCCCGGAGCAGACACGAGCCGCGAGCGCGGGACCCTCCCCTTGGTCCCCCGCTCGCGGCTCTGTCACGCTCGCCCGCCGGTCAGGCGATGAGCCCGCCGCGGTAGGCGACCAGCGCGGCCTGGACCCGGTTCGCCGCCCCGATCTTGCCCAGCACGGCGGACACGTACCCCTTCACCGTGGCCTCGGACAGGTGCAGCGCCGCCCCGATCTCCGCGTTCGACATCCCCTGCCCGATCAGGCCGACGACCTCCAGCTCCCGCTCCGACAGCGACGACAGCAGCCGCCGGGCGGGCTCGGCGGCCCGCTCCCCGTCGGCCACCGCCGAGACCACCCGCGCCGCCACCTTCGGGTCCAGCACCGCGCCGCCGCGGGCCAGGTCGCGCACCGCCTTGATCAACTGGACCGGCTCGGTGTCCTTGAGCAGGAACCCCTGCGCGCCGATCCGCAGCGCCAGTTGCACGTACTCGTCCACGTCGAAGGTGGTCAGCATCGAGACCGAGGGCGGTTCCGGCAGCGCCACCAGCCCGCGCAGCGCGGCGATCCCGTCGGAGGCGCCCATCCGGATGTCGAGCAGCACCACGTGCGGCCGGTGCTGCCGGGCCAGGTCGGCGACGTGGGAGCCGTCGTCGCACTCGGCGACCACCTCGATGTCCCCGGCGCTGGACAGGATGGTCCGCAGCCCGGAGCGGACGAGGTCCTCGTCGTCCGCGATCATCACCTTGATCACAACGCCTCCCGACTGGCGTCCTCGGCCCCCGGTGGGGGGCCTCGTGGCTGGCCGACGCCGCACCCGCCCGGGTGCGCCGACCAGGTCGGACTCGGTCGGATGCTACCCCGCCGGAGGCCGACACCCCGGCTCTCGCACCACCCGGCCGCTGCGCGCTTCCCCGGGCACGGCAAGGGCCCCACCGCCGAGGCGGTGGGGCCCTTGCCGGACCGGTGTCAGCTCGCGCGCAGGGCGTCCCTGAGCTTGACCTTCGCCCCGCTGCGCATGACGGCGTTGCGGTAGATCCGCCCGGAGAGCCACACCAGGCCCGGGATGAGCGCCAGCATCAGGACCACCGCGAGCCCGGCCTCCCAGGCGGGCACCCCGCCCATGGCCAGGCGCATCGGCATCAGCGTGGGGGCGAACAGCGGGACCACCGACAGCACCTCCACAAGCTGGTTGCCCGGGTCGTTGGGCAGGATCGAGATGCCCAGCACGTACCCGAGGATCACGAACATCAGCGGCGGCATGATCACCCCGCCGACGTCCTCCTGGCGGGAGACCAGCGCCCCGAGCGCGGCGAACACCAGCGAGTAGGCGATGAACCCGAGCAGGTACCACACCACCAGCCAGACCACCGTCCCCACGGCGGTCGACAGCGAGACGTCCAGCACCCCCAACCCCAGCGCGGCCCCCAACCCGACCCCGCCGATGAGCACCATCTGCAGCAACCCGATCGCGCCGATGCCCACCACCTTGCCCACCATCAACTGCCACGGCCGGATGGTGGCGAGGAGCAGTTCGACCACCCGGCTGGACTTCTCCTCGACCACGCCCTGGGCCACCGACTGCCCGTTGATCAGCAGCGACATGTAGATCAAGATCCCGGCGAGCATGCCGATGACCAACTGCTGCCCGTCGTAGTCGAAGGGCGCCTCCAACGGCCGCACCTCGGCGGTGGCGCCGCTGACCTCCTGGGCCACCTGGGCGGGGTCACCACCGAGCTGGGTGATCTGCCGGTTGAGCGCCAACTGCCCCGCCAGCACGTTGACCACGCTCTCCAACGAGGAGTCGATCTCCTTCTCCACCACCACGATGATCTTCGACCCGTCCCCCACCAGCAGGGCGTCGAGCGAACCGTCCTCGATCAGCCGCCGCCCCTCGGCCTCGTCGGCGACGGTCCGAGTGGCGATGTCCTGCCCGACAGCGCCCGCGCTGTTCTTCAGCGGCGCCTCCAACGCGGCCGACGCGCCGGTGAACCCGACGGTCGCGTCCGCCCCGTCACCGCTGGTGAACTTCATGACCAACGAGAACCCGACCAACAGCAGCAGGGTGACCGCGGTCGTGACCTGGAACGCCTTCGACTTCAACCGGATGGTGACCTCCCGGCCCGCCACCAGGCTGATCGCGCCCCAGTTCCCCATCCGGACATCCGGCACCCCACTCATGCCGCCACCTCCTCGGACACGACGTTGCGGAACAACTCGGTGAGCGACTGCCGCCGCCGGGAGAACTCGACCACCGGCCCGGTGGCCAACGCCGCGCGGAGGACTTCCTGATCATCGGCCCCCTCCCCGAGTTCCAGGACGGTCTGCGTCCCCACCTGCTCCAGCACGGTCACACCGGGCACCCGATCCGCCCACCCCGGCGAAGCCCCGGGGGCCTCCACGACCAACCGCACCAGTCCCCCTTCCCGCAGCGCGTCAACCCGGTCGCATGCCACCATCCGCCCACTGCGCACGATCCCCACCCGGTCGCACAACCGCTCCACCAGGTCCAACTGGTGGCTGGAGAACACCACCGGCACCCCCTGCCGGGCCTTGTCCACCAGCACCTGGCTCATCACGTCAACGGCCACCGGGTCCAACCCGGAAAACGGCTCGTCGAGCACCAAGATCCGAGGCTCGTGCACCAGCGCGGCGGCCAACTGCACCCGCTGCTGGTTGCCCAGCGAAAGCTTCTGCACCTCGTCCCCCAACCGCTGGGACACCCCCAGCCGCTCCGTCCACTCCTCCACGGCCCGCTTGGCCCGACCGGCGGAAAGCCCGTGCAACCGGGCGAGGTAGACGAGCTGCTCCCCCACCTTCATCTTCGGGTAGAGCCCCCGCTCCTCCGGCATGTACCCGATCCACCGCCGGGTCTCCGCGGTGATGGGCGCCCCACCCCACCGCACCTCCCCCGAGTCGGCCGAGAGCACCCCGAGCGCGATCCGCATCGTGGTCGTCTTCCCCGCCCCGTTCGACCCCACGAACCCGAACAGCTCCCCCGCCCGGACGTCGAAGGACATGCCGGCCAACGCCACCACGTCCCCGTACCTCTTGGAGATCGAGTCGATCTCCAACGCCCCGTCAGTCACCCCTGGCTCCCCTCTCACCTGCGCTTACACCCCACTTGCCCCCCGGCAGCGGGAGACAAACCCACTGCGCAGCCTGCCCGGCCGACAGGTTGGGGACATCCGGGATCGCCCCTAGTGGAGCAGCCGGGGGTGTGGTCCTGCATCAGCCTGCGGGAGGACCCGGTAGGGTGTCCCGGCGTAGGCCCTCGTAGCTCAGGGGATAGAGCATCGGTTTCCTAAACCGTGCGTCGCAGGTTCGAATCCTGCCGGGGGCACCACGCCCGCCTGTCTGTGTCGCGACATGGCTGGATGATCTCCTTCGCGTTCGCCGCGCGAGGCATGACATGTGGATCGGCTGCCACGTCTCACCTCCTCGTCAGGACACGGCGGACACCGGGTTCCGAGGCACGCACCTCCGCGGTACGATTTCGCGGTGTTTCCCCAGGCTGCGTTTCCCCTAGAGGTCGGTACCAGCGTCGAACTGTTCTCCGGCGGTGGCGGTCTCGCGCAGGCCATGCACGAGGCGGGCTTCAGGCACCTCGTGGTCAATGAGTTCTCCAAGCGGGCGTGCGAGACGCTGTTGGCGAACTTGGCCGTCAAGCGCAAGGGGGAAGACCACATCCCCGTCGACCTGATGGAGAAGTGGCCCTTAGTAGAGGGTGATGTCCGCGAAGTCGACTTCAGCTACCTGCGCTCCCAGGGGGTGGATGTCGTAGCGGGCGGTCCACCATGTCAGCCGTTCAGCCTCGGCGGCGTGCACAAGGGGGATGAAGACGCACGCAACATGTTTCCCGAACTGTTCCGCGTAGTCCGTGAAACTCGTCCCTTGGCTGTCGTGTGCGAGAACGTCCGAGGGCTGTTGAGGCCTTCTTTCAGCCCGTACTTCGACTACATCCTGCGTGAACTCTCCTTGCCTTTCGAAGAGCGGTCCGACGATGTGGACTGGGAGGAACACGATGCCATCCTCCAGAACCGGGACAAGGTCGTCCCCCTTGACTCCGCTCAGCGCTACGTGGTGAACGTCGCGCTGGTCAACGCTGCCGACTACGGCGTCCCCCAAGTCCGCAACCGCGTGATCATCGTCGCCTTCCGCGCGGATCTCGGGATCACCCAGGAGATGTGGGATCAGGTCTTCAAGCCGAAACGAACACACTCGCAAGCCGCTCTGTTCAAAAGTCAACTTGACGGCAGTTATTGGCGACGGCACAAAAAGGTTCCACCTGAGGTACGCAAGCGGATCAAAGAGTCAATCAAGGACAAGAAGGTTTTGGACGGCTCGGACCTACTGCCTTGGCGGACATTGCGAGACGCGCTCTACTCGAACCCCGACGCCGAGGACTTCAAGCCGCTGCCAAGAGATGTGGTCAACGGTGCGGACCACCCGGAAGAAGAATGGACTCATCACATAGGGTGGCCCGGGGCCCGTATTTACGCGGGGCATACACCGAACAACCTGGACAAGCCGGCGAAAACCGTGAAAGCGGGCGTCCACGGCGTTCCCGGTGGAGAATCCGTCATGTTGCTCGACGACGGAACATACCGGTACATGACCGTGCGCGAAACGGCAAGAGTGATGACTTTTCCCGACTGGTGGCGATTCAAAGGCCCTCGGGGTGAGCAGATGCGACAACTGGGCAACGCGGTTCCCGTGCTGCTCGGCAAGGTGTTCGCCAAGGCTGTCGCGCGAGCACTGGCCGCGGCGAGCGTGGGAGAACTCCCCGACCTCGGGAAGTGAGTCCGGATGCCTTCTTGGCGGAGCCCAACGCCTGAGGACTCCGCATGGCGGCCCCAATCCGGACTACCACGCGCGGAGCGCTCCGCGGAGCAAGACGAAGCGGCAGGTGGTCGCGGCAACCGTACTCTGCTTTTGCCGGACGGCCGCACCGCCACCGCATCGGTGTCACTCCGCCTCTACAGCAAAACGCGAAGAATCCGAGCTTACCTGCGATGGTCCGACGCCGGGAAAACCCAAGAATCCTACATCGGCGAGGTTGATCGCACTTCCCGGGTCGAGAACCTCGAACTCGCTTGGTCGGAAGCACGCAGGAGTGGCCGGTTCAAGTTCGCGATGCTCAAGATCGAGGGGTCGTGGGCTTCATCAGCGAGCAGTCGCGCGGTGATGCGGGCGAACAAGCGCAAGGACACCCGGATTGAGTTGCGCCTGCGCACCGCCCTCCACTCCAGGGGTTTGCGGTACCGCGTCGATGCCCAACCCGTCAAGGGCATCCGCCGTCGAGCGGATGTTGTCTTCACCGCCGCACGGGTCGCCGTGTTCGTGGATGGCTGCTTCTGGCACGGCTGCCCCGAGCACTACCGCCCGGCGAGCAAGAACGCGGTGTTCTGGAGCGCCAAGATCGAGGGGAACCAAGCGCGCGACGCCGAAACGGACAGACTGCTGGACGAGGCGGGTTGGCGGGTGATCCGGGTGTGGGAGCACGAACCCGTGGATGACTGCGCGCGGCGGATCGAGGACACCGTGCGAGCGCGCCGCGGTGGAGGCTCTGACTCCCGCGGGGGTTCGGGCGTCCAGGGCGGTCCGCCGCCGAACCGGAAGAGGATGTTAGCCTAAAGCGGTTTCCGAAATTTCTCAAATCAGGGTTACACGTACCCTCGACTTCCCCTACAGTCTTCGCTACGTTGCCGGACGACACCTGGGTCGCTCCGGTGTTCAGCGAACCAAAATGACGACTCAAGCACCTCCCCATCCATCGGGAGGATGGTCGCGAGGGGAGACGAATGCGGATCACACCATCTGCGCGTATTCTGCGCATGCTCGGTGAGATCGAGTTCGATGAATGGCAGTGCATCGCCGAGTTGATCGACAACTCGTTTGACGACTTCAACGAGATCGTCCGCAGCGGTACCTCGTGGCCGGACGGATTCAAGGTCAGCGTCACCCTGCCGAGTCTCAACTCCCGACCCGCCGATGCCGAAGTCGTCATCAGCGACACCGGGCGCGGCATGACCTACGAACGGCTTGAGCAATCTGTTCGCGCCGGGTGGTCGAGCAACGACCGGTTCGACAAGCTCGGCCTGTTCGGCATGGGGTTCAACGTGAGTACCGCCCGCCTCGGGCGGCGAACGCGCGTCCTGACCACTCGTGTCGGCGACCCGGAGTGGATCGGGGTGGAGATCGATCTCGACCGCATCGGCGACGACTACGAAGCCGACGACATCCACGAGCCGAAGGACGACCCGACCAAGCACGGCACTCGCATCGAAATCGGCAGGCTGAACCCCGAGCGCGCAGAATGGCTGCGCAGGAATGCCGCCAACCTTCGCACCACTCTGGGCAAGACCTACTCTTGGATCTTGGAGAACAACCCGTTCGAGCTGTGGGTGCAGGGGCAGCGCGTCCATCCACGGCGCCACTGCCGGTGGGGTGACGACCGCTTCGTCGTCTTCGGCAGCGGGGCATCATCCGAGAAGATCCCGGCCTACATCCCCATCGACCAGAAGTTCGAGCCCGCGGAGGCGTGCTTCAACTGCGGGAACTGGCAGGTTCCGGACAAGGGGAAGTGCGATCAGTGCGGCAGCGACCGGCTCACGCGGCGCGAGCGCAGAATCCACGGCTGGCTCGGTGTCCAACGCCATCTCGACAAGCGGGAGTTCGGCATCGATTTCCTGCGCAACGGCCGCAAGATCCTCCAGTGGGACAAGCAGCTCTTCAACTGGCAGAATCCCAATGACCCCTTGGGTGCCGTGGACATGGAGTACCCGATCGAACTCGCCAACCAGGGCGGGAGACTGATCGGGGAGATCCACTTGGACCACGTGCCAGTGACCTACCAGAAGAACGCGTTCGAATACAGCGACCGCAGTTGGCGCGCGGCCGTGGATTTCCTCCGCGGCATCGGTCCCCTCCAGCCGGAGAAGGCGAAACGGGCGGGCTACGAACCGAACACCAGTCCGCTGGGACGACTGCACAAGGGGTACCGACGCAATGCGGCGGGCACCCGCTGCCTGATCCCGGGTGATGGCACGCGTCCGATCCACGAGCAGACCCGGCGCTGGGCTCAACTGTTCCACCAGAGGAAGGAGGAGTACCAGCCGGACACGATTTGGTGGGAAGCAGTCCTCCATCACGACGCTCAGGGAAACCACGCGAAGGTGGGCCGTGCCCGGGAGCAGACTCCGGACCAGGCCGACGAAGCCGCGGTGCTCGAGGCGCTGGGCGTGTCGAGTGCCCAGCGCGCGGACACAGATTCCACCGGTTCGGAGGATTCGAAGCACACCGTGGACGTGGAGTCGTCCACGGCGCCACCGAAGAAGGAAACCTTTCAGGACCAGTTGGCCCGCTACGATGGAGCCTCGACTGTGGTGACCGCGCTGACCAGGGATTTCGGGCTGCCCCGGATGGGTGACCTCCAGGTGACCACCCGGAGGCTCGACGTTGTCCGACTACGAGCCGAGGACAACAGTGAAACACCGGTCCTGCTGGTCCAAGGTGCGGGCGGAACGGCGACGGCCTACTACGACCCGGCGCACGAGGCGTTCGCGAAAGTGGGCAGCGATCCCGCGGAACTGCTGCTCATCGAGATCGCCGCGGTGCTCAAGGTACGCGCGGAGACGAACCGCGGTCTCGCCGAGATCGTGAGCGCACTGCGCGCACGGTGCTTGCCGGACACCCTGGCCGACCCCAATGTGGTTGCAACCCAGGCTCGGGAATTGCTTGCCGAGGTGCGCAGGCTCATGGCCGTTCGGATCGATCCCATCGCCGAAGAGGTCTTCCAGACCTTGTCAGCGGATGAGCGGACGGCAACGGAGAACGAGGTGATCGCCAACGGACGGGACGCCGTCATGGGAGATCTGGGCCAGAACGGTGAGTTCCTGCTCTACACCCCACCGCTGTTCTCGGTGCGCTTGCTGGAGACCCGACCCGAGGTTTTCATGGATGGCAGGGTGTTCACCGGTCCGTACACCTCGCTGACTTCGCCTTCCGCTCAGCGGCTGAGCGTGGCCAAAGTGGTCGGCTACATGAACGACATCGCGATGGTGGTCGGCTTCCGCGTCGAACAAGAGCTCGCCCAGCTGCAGCGCACGCGCCTCAGCGTCGAGCTGCTCGCCAGAGAACTGGTGACGACAGCGTGAACTTCCTCTCCGGCGAGGAGCTCCTCCGAGGAGGGGCGACCGGGTTGCCCATCGCCGTGGAGCGTGCGCTGTGGTATCTCGGGTTCGTCGATGTGCGCGTGGTCGACGGTGCCGGGGACGACGGTGCGGACCTCCTCGCGGTTCGCGACGGCGAGCAGTGGATCTTCCAGTGCAAGTGGTCGAGCCGCGGAGCGGTGGATCGTCAAGGCGTGGACGACTTGGAAAGGGCTTTCACCAAGTACCAAGCCGAAAAGGCGGTACTGGTCACCAACACCGGTTTGACCAAGTCCGCCTTGGAGCGCAGGCAGGCGCTCCAAGGCGTGGGGATCAAGATCACGGTCTGGGATGGGCCGACCCTGGAGGCGATCTGGCGGCGAATGCCGAACAGGGTGCCGAACGCGTACAGGTTGCGCGACTACCAGGGCGCGGCCGTGGCGGCGGTCGAGCGCGACCTGCACGGCCAGGGGAGGGCGCTCCTCGTCCTCGCGACGGGGTTGGGCAAGACGGTCGTGGGTGGTGAGGTCATCAGCCGGTTCCTGGAGAACAAGCCCGGAGCGTCCGTCCTGGTGACCGCGCACACGAAGGAGCTCGTGGCACAACTCGAGAAGGCCATGTGGCGGCACATCGACAAGGCGACCCCGACGCGATTGGCAACGGGGGACACCAAGCCGAAGACCTACGACGGCGTGGTGATCGGCACAGTGGAGACCGCGCTGGGTGCCGTCCAAGCGGGTTTCGAGCCCGCCCTCGTCATGGTTGACGAGACACACCACGTCGGCGAACAAGGCATGTTCGCCCGCTTGCTCGACCTGTGCTCCTCGGCGGCGCAACTGGGGGTCACGGCGACGCCGTGGCGCGGCGACAAGTTCGACATCACCGCGCGGTTCGGAACGCCGAGCTTCACCATGGGGATCGCCGAGGGCATGGCGAACGGGTTCCTCTCGACCGTCGACTACCGGCTCTACGTGGACAACATCGACTGGGACGTGGTCAGACAGGCCAGCAAGCACGGCTACTCGGTGCGCGAGCTGAACAGGGTGCTGTTCCTCCCACAACGCGACGAGGAAATCGTCGAGCGGTTGCGAACCGCTTGGCGGCGGACCACCGACCCGCGAGCGATCGTCTTCTGCCAGACCATCGAGCACGCCGAGCGGATAGCGACCATGTTGACCGGGGCGGACGCGCTCTGGCGGCGGGCCACGTGCCTGCACAGCGGTGTCCCCAGGCAACGACGCCAGGTGCTGCTCAACGAGTTCCGGTTGGGCAGGGTTCCGATCATGACTTGCGTCGACATCTTCAACGAAGGCGTCGACGTGCCTGACGTGAACCTGATCGCCTTCCTCCGGGTCACCCACAGCAGGCGCATCTTTGTCCAGCAACTGGGGCGAGGGCTGCGGTTGAGCCCGGGCAAAGACTCGCTCAGAGTTCTGGACTTCGTTTCCGACATCCGACGGGTGGCGGCCACTCTCGAACTCCGAAGGTCGCTGGAGGCCGAGGCGGAATACTTGCGCATCAGGAAGCGCGAAGGCACCGGTGTGACGTTCAGCGACAAGACAGCGGGCAAGCTCTTGGATCACTGGATCGAGGATGCGGCCGACCTGGAGACGGCCGCGGATGAAGTCCGGCTTCAATTTCCACCATTCGAGGGGAGTTTCTGACCATGGCGGTTCCCGAAAATATTGAAGAAAAAGTCGTCGGAAAGATATTCGCGGACGCACAAGCGAGAGGATGGACGAACCTCTCCGCCAACGCGCGCACGAATATGTACAACGAATGGGTCAACCACCCGGACGTGGGCGGACGTCTGCGGGGGTCCATGTCCGCGGAACAAGCTCGGGTGTGGATCAAAGACGGACCTATGAAAGAGTTCAGTCGAGCCCGGTACGGCATCGGCAAGTACAAGGACTACATCACCGAGCCCGCCCTGGGCAGGCAAGAACTCATCCGCCGAGCCCTAGGAGTGGGCTGGCAAGAGGAGCCGAAGAGTCTGCGTGTCAAGCCGCTCCGCATCACGGCGAGCAAGGAGGGCGAACTGGTTCGACTGACGTGGGGACCAGCGAGCGATTTCAAGCACCTCCTGTGGGCGGCTCTGCAATCCGGCGCGAATGGTGACACCATGGAATGGGAGCTTTGTGTGGTGAGCACTTTCGAGGACCCCACCCCGACCGACAAGCGAGAACTCTTCAACAGGATCGCTGAACGCTGCGGCCTGCGCGTCAAATTCCTCTGAGGTCCGGGACGATAAACGTGGACATCGTGGAGTCGGCGGCACTGGATCTGCCACACGACTTCTGGGAACCCCGAGAGCGAGACATACTCGAGCTCCGTCGGGCCCGCCAGACATTGCACGCCATCGGCAGGAAGCACGGCTTGACCGGCGAGCGCGTTCGACAGATCAGCCGTCACGCCGAGGCTCGGTTGATCGCCGAGTGCGACCAACGCGAGCCGAGATGGAGAACCGCGACGCGAGCGTTTCTGGACGAGGCCCTCGCGGTGCCGGAGGCGGACTTCGCGTGCTTGTTGGTTCGCGAGGACGGCTTGGTGCTGGATGCGCTGCTGCGTGAAGCCGGTGCGGTGCGGCCGCGATTCTGGAGGTACGACGCGACGGGGTACTGGACATCGAAGACCGGTCAGCTCCGCCACGCCATGACGGAGCTGATCAGTGGGGCCCCCTACCAGGGCCACGAACTGGGGCCACGAGCCGAATCACTGGGGATTCCGGCGGAACTCCCGTGCGCGGTACTGCTCGGTGGAGTCGACCCCCCGCTCATCCGGACTTCGTCGGGGACGTGGGTTCGCCGCAGGTCCAAGCGTACCGACTCCGCCTACCTCTGGATGCTGGATGAGGGTGAGGAACGCACCGCGGAGGAGATCGCGGAGGCGTTGGGTGACGAGGTGCGCGCGGTCAACGCGGCGATGAGGAAGGACGACCGCTTCCAAAAGGTGCCGCTGGAGCGCACCTGGTCATTGACAAGCTGGGCTTCAGGCAGGGGAACACCGTACGGGGACACTCTGGAAGCCATGCTCGCGGTCCTCACGGAGCATGGACCGGTGACGCAGAAGGAACTCTTTTCCGAGGTGACCAGCCGCTACCCGGTGAGCTACGCGCGGCTACGGCAATGCTTGCTGAGCGATCGTTTGGGTGTCCTGGACGACGGTCGCTTCGACCTCGTCGAACGAGGAGCGGTCCACTTCGACGAGCCCGAACCCCGACGTCCGTCGAACATGGTCAGCGCCGCGGACGACAATGTCATCGGTGTGGTGCTCAAGGTTGATGCGGACATGGTGGCTGGGAATGGGATTCCGGTGCACAACTGGCTCACCTGGCGCCTCGGCTTGAGAAGCGCTCCCATGAAGAAGTCATTCGCTTTCAACGACGGAGGGAAACCACTGATCGTCAGCCGCAACACAGGAGGCGCGCAACTGTCAACGCTTCGAGCGCGAGTGACGGCTCTTGGCACGGTGCCAGGGTGTCTGATCACTGTCGCCTTCCACCTGAGCACCTCGACGGCATCCATCAATCACACCTGTGGGGAAAGCACATGTGCGGCCCGAGGAGAGGAATCCAACCACTGAGACACTGACCGCAGCAGATTTCTCCCATCAGTTCGTCGCCAGGTCACAAACTTGGCAACGTCAATCTTTGACAGGAAAGCTTCAGAATCAGTAGACGTCGCGGACGTAGCGCTTTTCGGTGGTGAGGCGTTTGACGTAGGCCGTGGTTTCCTCTGGGGTGAGGTGGCCCTGGTGGGCTATGACCTCGTGCAGGGCCTTGTCGACGTCCTTGGCCATTCTGGTGGCGTCGCCGCAGATGTAGAGGTGGGCTCCTTGTTCGAGCCAGGTCCAGAGGGTGGGGGCTTGTTCTCGCATTCGGTCTTGGACGTAGACCTTGTTCCTCTGGTCTCGGGAGAAGGCCGTGTCGAGGCGGGTGAGGGTGCCTGTGGTGTGGTGGTGGGTGAGTTCTTCTTGGTAGTAGAAGTCTGTGGATTGCCGTTGTTCGCCGAAGAAGAGCCAGTTGGGGGCTTTGTCGCCCCTGGCTTGGCGGTGGTCAAGGAAGGCCTTGAAGGGGGCTACGCCGGTGCCGGGGCCGACCATGATGGCGGGGGTGGCGGGGTCGAGCGGGGGGCGGAAGTGGGGGGAGCGCTGGATGAAGACGGGGACCCGGGTGTCGGGGGCGGCGTCGGCCAGGTAGGCGGAGCAGACGCCTGTTCTGGGGCGGCCGTGGGGGTTTCCGTAGCGGACCACCGACACGGTGAGGCTGACCCGGGTGGGGTCGGTCAGCGGGCTCGACGAGATCGAGTACTGGCGGGGTTGCAGGCGCTTGAAGGTGTCGGCCCAGGCCTGGGCGCTTGCTCGCAGGGGGTATTCGGCGGCGATGTCGACCGCCTGCCTTCCCCAGGCCCACTTGGACAGGGCGTCGCGGTCGTCTTGGCGGAGGAGGATCTTGAGGTCTTTGTCCTGGGTGTGGTCGACCAGGAAGTGCAGGAGGTTGGGGGTGACCTTGGCGATTTCCAGGTGCCGGGTGAGGGCTTCCCGCAGGGGGACCTCGCCGATGCCCTTGATGTCCACCGTGGACTCGGGGTCCAGGCCGGTGACGGTGAGCCATTCCTGGACCAGGAGGGGGTCGTTGTCCGGCCAGATGCCCAGGGCGTCGCCCACGTCGTAGGTGAGGTCGGTGCCGGTGAGGTCGAAGGTGAACTGGCGGACTTCCTTCTGGGCGCCGGGGAGGCTCAGGAGGCGGTTTCCGGTGAGGGTGACCGTGCGGACGTCGGGCTTGGCGCGGCCGGTGGGGGCGGGGGCGACTCGCTCGGCGGTGGTGGCGGGTGAACCCGCCAGTGCGGCCAGGACCCGGTCGAGCCACTGGTGGGCGGGGGTTTCGTAGTCGGGTTCGCAGTCGGTCCTGGGGGCCAGGCGGTGGGCGCCCAGTTCGCCCAGGCGCTGGTCGAGCCGTTTGCCGTGGCCGCAGAAGTTGTCGTAGTTCGAGTCGCCCAGGGCGAGGACGGCGTAGCGGACGCCCGCCAGGGCTGTCGCATCCACTGTGGACAGTTCGGACCAGAAGTCGGTGCCGTTGTCGGGGGCGTCCCCGTCGCCGAAGGTGCTGCTGATGAACAGGAGGTCCGATTCCCTGGGCAGGGAGCGGGGGGTGATGTCGGACATGCACAGGACGCGGGCTCGGTGCCCGGCTCCGGCCACCGCCTCGGCGACGGCCGCCGCGACCCCCTCGGCGTTGCCGGTCTGCGACGCCCACAGGACCAGGACCTCGCGGCCCGGCGCGGAGCGGGAGAACAGGCCCGCCAGGAGGCCGTTGACCCAGTGCTGCTGCTCGGTCGACAGCGGGGAACCCGGGGGCAGCACCGGCACACCAGGGGCGCTCGTGGCCGCGCCGACACCGGAGAGGAAGCCCGCCAGGTAGGTCTTCTCCGCGTCGCCCAGCGGGGGCGGGGTGAGCGCGGGCAGGCCGAGGGCCTGGGCCAGGATGGCGGCGGGGCCGCCCTCGGGGGTGGGTGCGACCAGGGTGGGACCGGGATCGGGCGCCGGGGTCACCGAGGCGACCTTGGCCAGGGCCACCGCGCACACCTTCAGCTCCGGTTGGAACGACAGCGGGTCCACCGCGTCGTTGGTCACCGCGTTGATGCTCAGGTACTCGCCGAACAGGTCGTTCCAGTGGAACGGGGCGAACAGGCTCCCCGGCCGCACCCGGTCGGTGACCACCGCGGGCAGCACGGCCCGGCCCCGGCGGGACGCCACCTCGACCGGGTCGCCGTCCCCGACCTCCAGCGCCGCCGCGTCCGCCGGGTTCAGCTCCACGAACGGGCCCGGGTTGAGCCTGGTGAGCTTGGCGACCTTGCCCGTCTTCGTGAGCGTGTGCCACTGGTGCTGGACCCGGCCGGTGTTGAGGACGAACGGGTAGTCCTCGTCCGGCATCTCGCGGGCGGGCAGGTGCGGGCGGGCGAAGAACTGGGCCTTGCCGCTGGGCGTGGGGAAGACCAGGTCGCGGTAGCGGATGGGGTTGCGCGCGGGGCCCGCCGGGGCGCTGGGCCACTGGACCGGGGTCTCGCGGAGCCGGTCGTAGGTGACCCCGCGCAGGTCGTAGCCGGTCTTCGGGTTGTGGAAGCGCTTGATCTCGGCGAACACGTCCTCGGCGCAGGCGTAGTCGAACGCGTCGGCGAAGCCCATTTCGCGGGCGACCCTGGCGATGATCAGCCAGTCCGGCAGGGCCTCCCCCGGTGGGGTCACCGACTTCGGCACCAGGGTCAGGTTCCGCTCGGAGTTGATCAGCACCCCCTCCCCCTCGACCCACATCGCCGCGGGCAGCACCACGTCGGCGTAGGCGTTGGTCTCGGTGGCGGCGAACACGTCCTGGGTGATCACCAGCTCGGCCCGTTCCAGGCCCTCCAGCACGGTCCTGCGGTTGGCCACCGACGCGACCGGGTTGGTGCAGATGATCCAACAGGCTTTGATCTCCCCGGCCGCCATCCTGGCGAACATGTCGACGGTGCCGGTGCCCGCCTCGGTGCGCAGGGTCCCCTCCGGCAGGCCCCACACGTCCTCGGTGAACGCGCGGTCGTTGTCGGCGAGGACGCTGCGCTGCCCGGGGAGGCCGGGGCCCATGTAGCCCATCTCCCGGCCACCCATGGCGTTGGGCTGGCCGGTGAGGGAGAACGGGCCGCTGCCGGGGCGGCAGATCGCCCCGGTGGCCAGGTGCAGGTTGACCAGGGCGTTGGTGTTCCAGGTGCCGTGGGTGCTCTGGTTGAGGCCCATGGTCCAGCAGCTCATCCACTCCCCGGCGGTGCCGATCAGCTCGGCGGCGCGGCGCAGGTCGGCCTCGGGGATGCCGGTGGTCTCGGCGACGGTGGCGGGGGTGTAGTCGGCGAGGAAGTCGGGCAGGGCGTCCCAGCCCTCGGTGTGCGCGGCGATGAAGTCGGGGTCGGTGTGGCCGTTCTCCACGAGCAGGTGCAGCAGGCCGTTGAGCAGCGCCAGGTCGGTGCCGGGTTCGATCCGCAGGAACAGGTCGGCCTTGTCGGCGGTGGCGCTGCGGCGCGGGTCGACCACGATGAGCTTGGCGCCCGCCTTGACCCGGTCCATCATCCGCAGGAACAGGATGGGGTGGCAGTCGGCCATGTTGGCGCCGGTGACCAGGAAGACGTCGGCGCGGTCGAAGTCGTCGTAGGAGCCGGGCGGCCCGTCGGCGCCCAGGGAAAGCTTGTAGCCGGTGCCCGCGCTGGCCATGCACAGCCGCGAGTTGGACTCGATCTGGTTGGTGCCGATGAACCCCTTGGCCAGCTTGTTCGCCAGGTACTGCGCCTCCAGGGTCATCTGCCCGGACACGTAGAACGACAGCGCGTCCGGGCCGTGCTCGTCGAGGAGGGCGCGCAGCCTGCGGGCGGTGTCGGTGATGGCCTGGTCGACGGGGGTGCGCACGGGTTCGGCGCCGCGCTCGGGGCGGACCAGGGCGGTGTCGAGGCGGTCGGGGGCGGCGAGCAGGTCGGCGCTGGTGGCGCCCTTGGTGCAGAGCCTGCCCGCGTTGGTGGGGTGCTGCTTGTCGCCGACGGCCTTGAGCGCCGTGCGGGTGCCGTCGGGTCCGATCCCGATGTCGAGCACGATGCCGCAGCCCACGCCGCAGTACGAGCACACCGTGCGCACCGACGTCCCGCCCACCGCGCCTTCCCCCTTCGATCACGACCGCCTGCCACCGAAAGTTAAGGAGCGCGCGTTACGCCCGGATGACTTTCACCCCGGGGGTGCGTTACATGGCGCTCGCGCTGCCGGGATTCACCCTGTGCGCGACTGAGTCGGAGTTCACAGGTCCGAACGCGGTGTACGCGTCGAGGGTGACCTGCTCCAGGAGGTCCCGGTGCGGCGGTTCCCCGGGCAGGCCGGGCAGGCCGTGGCGGGCGCCGAGCAGGGCACCGGCGAGGGCGGCGGTGATCGGGTCGCCCGCGGCGGCGAGGGCGGCGGCCGGGTCGTGGCCGAGGCGCAGGACGACCAGCAGCGCGCCGTGCCAGCACAGCCCCTGCCACCCCACCTGCTCGGCGACCGGCGTCTCCCGGTGGCCGCGCAGGACCAGGAGGTGGCCGTACCGGCCCTGTTCGGCGAGGACCTGGTGCAGGGCGGGCGCGGGCAGGCGCTTGGCGAACAACGCCCGGAAGACCTGGGTGACCCCGTCGGACCACCATTGCGGGTCAGCGGTGGCGGCCACGGCACCCGCGATGCCCCGCGCCTCGCCGAGCGGTTCGGCGTGCGGGATCAGCGAGTCGAGCCGGCCGTCCGGGCGCAGCGGTCCGGCCACGGTGGCGCGGAGGGTGTCCAGGTCGTGCAGCAGCCCCGCGATCAGCGTGCCGTCGCCCCCGGCGGTCGCCTCCCCGAGGGCGAAGCCCGCCACCGCGCCGAGCACCCGGTCCCAGGCGTGGGGGTGCGCGCCCGCGTCGACCCGAGGCACCTTGCCGAAGGTCGGGGCCTCGGGCACGGGCTCGCCGTCGGCGGACCAGGTGGTCCGGGTGCCCACGGGCGGGGGCGTGGTGCGGGCGCTGTGGGTCCAGGGCAGGACCGCGGCGAGCTGCCAGTACTCGACCCCGGTGACGTCGTGGCCCAGGGCCCGGGCGGCGACGGTGAAGGCGCGCAGGTGGGCGCGGATCGCCTCGGGCGCGTCGTCGGGGGCGTCGAGGTCCCGGCAGGCGCGGGTGATCTCGGCGATCTGCTCCGGCCGGTCGTGGAACGGCAGGTGTTCGACGGACTCCGCCCGGCCACCCCCGCCGGTGGCCTCGAACCACCGGCCGCCGTGGGCCGGGTTGAGCTTGACCCCGTCCGCCCCGGTGGTGGCCAGCAGGTCGCGCATGGTCACCTCCCGCCACGAGCGGTCCGCGAGCGGGAAGTGCCGGGGTGAGGTGTAGGCGGCCTGCCAGGTGCGGGCGCCGCCGAGTTCCTCGAACAGGTACTCCGAGGTCACCAGCACCGGGAAGTCGGTGAACGCGCCGGGGTCCGGCAGCCAGCCGCAGTCCAGGTGGGCCAGCACCGCGTCGCCCAGGGTGTCCGGGGGCGGGGCGCCGTGCCACGACGGGCCGGGGAGGTACCCCGGGTTGCGCTTGACGTCGTCGCCGCGCCGCCACCCGAGCACCGCGGCCCCCGGTGCCGCGCCGAACACCGCGCTGTCCCACTCCGGGTCGACCACCGCGCCGTCCGGGAGCGGGTCCGGCCAGGACGGGGGCACGCCCGGCGTCCACGGCTGCGCCCGGGCGAGCACCGCGTGGACCTCGGTGGCCAGGCACTCCAGCAGGTCGGCGGCGGCGACCGGGGGCAGGCCGGGGGCGCCGTGGCGGGCGCCGACCAGCGCGCCGACGACCACCCCGACGACCGGGTCGGGTGCGGCGGCGAGGGCGGCGCCCGGGTCGTGGCCGAGCACGGCCGCGATCAGCAGCGCCTGCTCGCGCGGGGCCAGGCCGGGCAGGTGCGCGTGGACCGGCACGTGCCGCTGGTCGCGCAGGTCCAGCAGGTGCCCGTACCCGCCGGACTCGGCCAGCAGCAGGTGCGTGGCCGGGGCGTGCCGGTGCAGCGCGCGCTCCAGGACCGGGCTCAGGTCCGGTGCCCACCGGTCCCCGAGCAGGACCGCGCCCAGGTCGGAGGCGACGGCGGCGACCAGCGCGCCCGCCTCGGCCCCCGGCTCGACCGGGGCGACCCAGCGGTCCAGCCACCCGGCCGGGCGGGTCGTCCCGTCGCCGGACGGGCTCAGCTCGGGGTTGTTCCCGGCCAGTTCGCGCAGCAGGGCGTCGGTGGCGTGCAGCAGCCCGGCGGTGAGCGTGCCGTCACCGCCCGCGGCGACCTCCCCCGCGGCGAACCCCAGGTAGGCGCCCACCACCCGGTGCCAGGCGTGCACCGCGTCCGGGTGCTCACGGGGTGAGTGCTTGCCGAACGTCGGCGCCTCCCACACCCGCTCACCGGTCGCGTCCCACCACGCCCGCGCGCCCGGGGGCGGTGAGCCGGGCCGGTCGGCGGCGAGCCAGCCGAGCACGGTCCACATCCGGGTGAACTCGCCGTGGGTGGGGGAGAACCCGTTGGCGCGCACGCCGTCGAGCCACGGCCCGGCCTGCTCCCGGGCCCGGCCGGCGGCGTGGACCGGGTCGGTGGCGCCGAGGGCGGTCAGCCGCTCGACGAGGGCGGCGCGGTTGGCGCCGTCGACCTCGGCGGAGGTGAATTCCGCGCTGGGCAGGGCTTCGAACTCGAACGGGTGCCCCGGTGCGACGGTGTACGCGTCGTCGACCAGGACTTCCCGCTGCTCGGTCCGCACCAGGACGCGCACGTGGACCTCCCGCCAGGCGCGGGTGCCCGCGGGCAGTCGCCGCCACGAGCTGTACGCCCGGACCGGCAGCCCAGCGGGGTCGCCCGCCTCGACGACCAGGACGGTGGTGTCCAGCAGCAGGTCGGTGGTGGGGAGCCAGCCGCAGCGGTGGTAGGCGATGACCTCCTCCGCGGGCGTCTCCGGCCGCGGCAGGCCGATCCACTGTGGACCGGGCAGGTGGGCGGCGTTCCACTGGAAGCCCTGGTTCGTGGTGTACCCGAGGACGGCGGCCTCGGGGAAGTCCGGGAACGCCACCCAGTCCCACTCGGGGTCCAGGACCGGCTGCGACCACGGCGCCCCGGGGACGTGCGGGATCGGGGCGAGCGCGGGGTCGAACGCCGTGTGCGCGGTGTCCGCCACGCACTCCAGCAGGTCGCGGGTCGGGGTCGGCGGCATCCCGGGTGCGCCGTGCCGGGCGCCGACCAGGGCGCCGACGAGCGCACCGGTGAGCGGGTCGTCGGGTGCGGCGAGGGCGGCGGCCGGGTCGTGGCCGAGCCCGGTCGCGATCAGCAGGGCCCGCTCCCAGGTTGTCGACAAATCGGCAAGCCGCTGCGGCAGTGGGGTTCCGCGCTGCTCGGCGATCGTCGGGTGCAGGTCGGCGAGGACCGTGCGCAGGGCCTGCCGCGGGCGGGCCAGCACCCGGTCGACGACCTCGCTGATCCAGTCGACCCACAGGTCGTCGCGCAGGTCCCGGTCGACGCCCGCGGCCACGCCCGCCAGCACCGCGGCGACCTCGGTGCCCGCGTTCGCCTTGGGCGCCAACGGGTCCAGCCAACCCGGCGGGCGCACGACGGTGGCCGCGCGGACGGCGTCGGACCGGTCGGCGGCGGCGCGGACCAGTGCGTCGGTGGCGTGCAGCAGGGCCGCGGTGAGCGTGCCGTCGCCACCCGCGGCGGCCTCACCGGCGGCGAACCCGGCGTACAGGCCGACCACGTGCTGCCTGCCGTGCGGCTGCCCCGTGCCCCTCCCGGGGGGCGCCGCCGCGGTCGCCTCGATCCGCTCCTCGTCCACCGGCGGCACGGGGTGGACCTCGGGTTCCGGCATCAGGGCCGGGGCGGCACGTCGTACGGCTGGGCGGCGTCGTAGGCGCCCTTGGCGTAGCCGCCCACCTCGGCGACCGTGCCGAAGCGCTCCAGGCCCTTGGCCAGTTCGTCCATCTTGGTGCCCAGTTCGGCCAGCCTGCCGCCCATCCGGCCCATGGCCGAGCCGAGCTTGCCCAGCCTGCCCGCGATCTTCGTGGCCATGGTGGCGCCCCGGACGCCCGCGTACCCGGCGTAGGCGGCGATCGAGCCGCCGAAGGTCGGGGCGGCGGAGGCGGCGGCGATGAGGGCGCCTGCGACCAGTTCACCGATGAGGTCGGAGATCCAGCCGAACACCAGCGAGCGCAGTTCGCACACCAGCATCCCCGACAGCGCGTAGATCGCCGCCGTGCCGTCCATCGTCTTGCCCAGGGCCTCGAACTCGGCGGCCAACCGGTCCATGCTGCCGTGGAACGCCTCGCCGGACTCGCCGCCCCAGTCCGCGGCGGAGCCCAGGTCCTCGCGGTGCTCCTGGGCGATCACCTTCATCTCCAGCGCCGCCTGCTTGAGCTGGTCGACGTTGGCGTTGATCTCGTCCGGGTCGCCCAGCAGGGCGTCCAGCGGCTCGCGCAGGAAGTCGACGTGCTCGAGCAGCCAGCCCACACCCGCGGAGGCGACCGCCGAGAGCGGGTTGGCCAGCGACGACACCACGTCGACCACGGCGCCCGCACCACCCAGGGCCGCGTCGATGACGTCGGGCCCCTCCCCCTCGGCGTCGGCGGTCAGCGAGTCGACGAACCCCGCCACGCTGTCGACGGCACCCGCCCCGGTGGACCAGGTGGTCGTGGACTGTTCTTCACTCACGATGTGCGGACCCCCAGGTCAGCGACGGCCGCGACGCAGGATGGAGTCGTCGCTGAAGTCCCCGTCGTCGTCCAGCGGGGACGGCGGCGGGGTGGCGGTGTCGTCGCCCTCGGGCGGCGGCAGGTAGTCGGTGATCACCCGGAGGGTGTCGGACCCGCCCTCGCCGACGGCCTCGAACGCCTCGACGACCTTGGCCGCGGCGGCGCGCTGGGCCTGGCGGGCGACGGCCACGATCTCCGCGGCCAGCCGCTCCGGGGAGCGCCCGGCGCACGCCTGGCCGAGCCGGATGTCCTGCAACGCCCCGTTCGGCGACACCCGCACGGCGATCGCACCGTCCGCCGAGGACGCCGCGCCGTCGGCCTGGGCCAGCCCCTCCTGCAACCGGACCGACCGCTCGCGCGCGTCGGCCACCCGCGTCTCGAAATCGCGCAGCCACTCGTCGGGCGTCTTCATCGCGGCCCGTTCCTCCCCCCGGAACCCATACGGCGGGAGCGTACCTCGACCGCTGGGAGGGCGGAGGCGAGTCCGTGGAAACAGGTCACCGCCACGGCCACGGGGCGACCGGAATCGCGTCGCCGGCGAGCGAGCCGGGGTGGCGGGGGCGGGGCCGGCTAGCCTGACGGGTGTGGGGTATTCGGTGATCGACCTGTTCGCGGGCTGCGGTGGGCTGAGCGAGGGGTTCCGCTCGGGCTTCGAGCCGGTGTTGGCGGTCGAGCACGACCTGGCGGCGGCGGCCACCTACGCGGCGAACTTCGGGGCCGGGCACGTGCACTGGGGTGACATCGCCGGGGTCGGGGAGATCCCGGAGGCGGATGTGATCATCGGGGGACCGCCGTGCCAGGGGTTCTCCAGCCTCGGGTCGCGGGACGTGGACGACCCACGCAACGCGTTGTGGAAGGAGTACTTCCGGTTCGTGCACCGGGCACGGCCGAAGGTGTTCGTGATCGAGAACGTCGACCGGTTCCTGGGGTCCGCCGAGTTCGGGTTGTTGGCGCGGGAGGCCGCGGCCAGCGGGTACACCCTGACCTGGGGGTTGTTGCTCGCCGCGGACTTCGGGGTGCCGCAGCGGCGCAAGCGGGCGTTCGTGGTCGGGTCGCGGGTGGGGGCGGTCGCGCTGCCGGGGCCCACGCACCCGAAGGGGCACTGGAACGGGGTCAAGACGGCCATCGCGGACCTTCCCGAGGTGCCCGTGTCGACCACGCTGCCGGAACGGGTGACCGAGGTGTTCGGCAGGCGGGTGCCCGGGTGCTTCCGCGCGGACGAGTTGCACCTGGGCCGCAACCCGACGGCGCTGTCGCTGGCGCGGTACCGGGCGGTGCCGCCGGGGGGTGGGCGGTTCGACCTGCCGGACGAGCTGCTGCCCCGGTGCTGGCGGGAGAAGAAGACCGGGACGACCGACGTCATGGGGCGGATGCGGTGGGACGAGCCCTCGTTGACCATCCGCACCGAGTTCTACAAGCCGGAGAAAGGTCGGTACCTGCACCCGGAGCACCACCGGCCGATCACGCACCGGGAGGCGGCGCGGTTGCAGACCTTCCCGGACGACTTCCGGTGGTGCGGGACGAAGATCGAGATCGCCCGGCAGATCGGGAACGCGGTGCCGCCGGTGCTGGCGCGGGCGGTCGCGGAGCGCGTCGCGGATCACCTAGGCAACTAGTTGCATTGCACTTCGTTGCATAGGTAGCCTCGGGCGCATGGCGCTGGAGCACGCGATCCTGGTGTCGCTCGGGGAGCGGGTCGGGTCCGGGTACGAGCTGACCCGGCGCTTCGACAAGTCGATCGGGTTCTTCTGGCGGGCCACCCACCAGCAGATCTACCGGGTGCTCAAGCGGATGGACGACGCCGGGTGGGTCACCGCCGAGCACGTGCCGCAGGACGGGAAGCCGGACAAGAAGGTCTACACCGTCAGCGACACCGGGCGGGCCGAGCTGGCCCGGTGGCTGGCCGAGCCCGGTGAGCCGTCGGAGATGCGCGACGACCTCGCGGTGAAGATCCGCGGCGCCGCGCACGGCGACCTGGACGCGCTGCTCAAGGAGGTGGCGCGGCACCGGGACCGGCACGCCGAGCGGCTGGCGGTCTACCGGGGGATCGAGGCCCGCGACTTCCCCGACGCCGACGCGCTGCGCGGTCCGGCGCTGCACCAGTACCTGGTGCTGCGCGGGGGGATCAGCGCCGAGCACGGGTTCGTCTCGTGGTGCACGGAAGTGTTGCAAGCCCTGGAGAGAGGCGCGCGATGAGCGAGTACCCCACCCTGCTGTCCCCGCTCGACCTGGGCTTCACCACCCTGCGCAACCGGGTCGTGATGGGCTCCATGCACACCGGCTTGGAAGACCGGGCCAAGGACATCCCCAAGCTCGCCGCGTACTTCGCCGAGCGGGCGCGCGGCGGGGTCGGCCTGATGGTGACCGGCGGGTTCGCCCCGAACCGGGTCGGGCGGCTGTCGCCGTTCGCCTCGAAGCTGACCACCGCGGCGGAGGCGGTCAGGCACCGGGAGGTCACCGGGGCCGTGCACGAGGCGGGCGGCAAGATCGCGTTGCAGGTGCTGCACGCGGGCCGGTACGCCTACCACCCGTTCAGCGTCTCCGCGTCGGCGATCAAGGCGCCGATCAACCCGTTCACCCCGCGTGCGCTGTCCGACCGGGGCGTGCGGGCACAGGTCGACGCGTTCGTGCGCTGCACCGTGCTCGCCCGCGAGGCCGGGTACGACGGGGTGGAGATCATGGGGTCGGAGGGGTACTTCATCAACCAGTTCCTCGCCCCGCGCACCAACAAGCGGTCCGACCGGTGGGGCGGGTCGCCGGAGAACCGGCGGCGGTTGGCGGTGGAGGTCGTGCGGCGGGCGCGGGCGGCGGTGGGGCCGGACTTCATCATCGTCTACCGGCTGTCGATGGCCGAGTTCGTGCCCGAGGGGCAGACCTGGGAGGAGGTCGTCGCCCTGGGCCGGGAGGTCGAGGCGGCCGGGGCGACGATCATCAACACCGGGATCGGCTGGCACGAGGCCAGGGTGCCGACCATCGTGACCTCGGTGCCGCGCGCGGCGTTCACCTCGATCACCGCCGCGTTCAAGCCGCACGTGTCGATCCCGGTGGTGACCTCGAACCGGATCAACATGCCGCAGGTCGCCGAGGAGGTGCTGGCCCGCGGCGACGCCGACCTGGTGTCGATGGCGCGGCCGTTCCTGGCCGACCCGGAGTGGGTGCGCAAGGCCGCGGAGGGCCGCGACGACGAGATCAACACCTGCATCGCCTGCAACCAGGCCTGCCTCGACCACGTCTTCGCCAACCGCAAGGCGAGCTGCATGGTCAACCCGCGGGCGGCCCGCGAGACCGTGCTGGTGCTCTCCCCCACCCGCCGCGCCAAGCGGGTCGCGGTGGTGGGCGCCGGCCCGGCGGGGCTGTCGGCGGCGGTGGCGCTGGGCGGGCGCGGGCACGACGTCGACCTGTTCGAGGCGGCGGCGGAGGTGGGCGGGCAGTTCGACATCGCCCGGCGCATCCCGGGCAAGGAGGAGTTCGCCGAGACCATCCGCTACTACACCCGCCAGTTGGAGCTGACCGGGGTCAAGGTGCACCTGTCGACGCGGGTGGACGCACAGCGGCTGGTCGGCGACGGGTACGACGAGGTGGTGCTGGCGACCGGCGTGGCGCCGCGGGTGCCCGCGATCCCGGGGATCGACCACCCCTCGGTGCTGTCCTACGTGGACGTCGTGCGGCACGGCAGGCCGGTCGGGGCGCGGGTGGCGGTGATCGGCGCGGGCGGCATCGGCGTCGACGTCAGCGAGTTCCTGACGCACACCGACACCCCGTGGGCGGCGGAGTGGGGTGTCGGCGAGTCCGGCAGCCTGGTGGAAGCCACCCCGGCCGCGCCCGCCCGCCAGGTCTACCTGTTGCAGCGCAAGGCGGGCCGGATCGGGGTGAGCCTGGGCAAGACCACCGGCTGGGTCCACCGGGCCGCGCTCAAGGCCAAGGGCGTCGAGCAGCTCAGCGGGGTCAACTACGAGCGCATCGACGACGACGGCCTGCACATCACCTTCGGCAAGGACCGCGGCGGGGCGCGCACCCTGGCCGTGGACACGGTGGTGGTGTGCGCGGGGCAGGAGCCCGTGCGCGACCTCGCCGAGGCCCTGCGCGCGGCGGGCACCACCACCCACCTCATCGGCGGCGCGGACCACGCGGGCGAGTTGGACGCCAAGCGCGCCATCGACCAGGGAACCCGGCTGGCCGCGACGATCTGAGGACCTTTCGGTGCCCGGGGCCCCTTGACAGGGGGAGCGCCCCGGGCACCGGCACGTCGTGTTACCGGGGATCGGCCGTCCCCGTAACACCGGGACACGTCCGCGTCACCGGCGGAGGCCGGAGCGGAAACACCCCGTCCCTAGCTTTCCCGCTGGCACTGGTTGGACACAGACCAGTCGACAGTCCTGGACACAGCAGGTCGCGCGGGAGGTGTGGGGTGTTCGACACCGCGCTCGTCGCCGATCGTCCAGGGACGCCGGAACTCCCGAACCCCCGAAAGGCCTCCCTGTGCGCACACCCCCCGGACGCCTCGTCCGCGTCGCCGCCCTGCTGTCCATCGCGGCCCTGGGCGCCTCCGCCTGCGGCAGCCGCACCGGCGACACCGCCACCGGCCCCGGCGCGTCCTGTGTGGACACCTCGGGTGACACCGTCAAGATCGGCTTCCTGAACTCGTTGTCGGGCACCATGGCCATCAGCGAGAAGACGGTCAACGACTCGCTGAACCTGGCCGCCGAGCAGATCAACGCCAAGGGCGGGGTCAACGGCAAGAAGCTCCAGATCGTGACCGAGGACGGGGCCTCGGAACCGACTGTCTTCGCCGAGAAGGCCAACAAGCTCATCAGCTCGGACTGCGTGGCCGCGGTGTTCGGCGGCTGGACCTCCTCCTCGCGCAAGGCGATGCTGCCGGTGTTCGAGGGCGCCAACGCCCTGCTGTTCTACCCGGTGCAGTACGAGGGCCTGGAGTCCTCGCCGAACATCTTCTACACCGGCGCCACCACCAACCAGCAGATCGTCCCGGCGCTGGACTACCTCAAGGAGAAGGGCGTCAAGTCCCTCTTCCTGGTCGGGTCGGACTACGTCTTCCCGCGCACCGCCAACAAGATCATCAACGCCTACGCCGAGGCCAACGGCATCGAGGTCAAGGGCGAGGAGTACGCCCCGCTCGGGCACACCGACTTCGCCACGATCGTCAACAAGGTCAAGGGCGCGGGCGCCGGGGCGGTGTTCAACACCCTCAACGGCGACTCCAACGTGGCGTTCTTCAAGGAGTACAAGAACGCGGGCCTGACCGCCGACGCCATGCCGGTGGTGTCGGTGTCGATCGCCGAGGAGGAGGTCGGCGGCGTCGGCGTCGACAACCTCGTCGGCCAGCTCACCGCGTGGAACTACTACCAGACCGTGGACTCGCCGGTGAACAAGGCGTTCGTCGAGGCGTTCAAGGCCAAGTACGGCACCGACCGGGTCACCTCCGACCCGATGGAGGCCTCCTACACCTCGCTGTTCCTGTGGGCGGCGATGGTCGACAAGGCCAAGTCCTTCGCCCCCGACGACGTCAAGAAGGCCGCGGGCGGCACCGCCCACGACGCCCCCGAGGGCAAGGTGACCGTCAACGGCGAGAACCACCACATCGCCAAGACCGCGCTGATCGGCAAGGTGGGCGCCGACGGCCTGATCCACACCGAGTGGAGTTCGCCGCAGCCGATCGAGCCGGACCCCTTCCTCAAGGGCTACCCCTGGGCCGCGGGCCTGTCGAGCTGATCCCGCCGCCGGGCCGCGCTCCCGGGCGCGACCCGGCGCAACCCCTGCACCAGAAGGGAAAACCGGCAATGGAAGCCCTGTTCGGACAGCTCTTCGCGGGTCTGTCGCTCGGGTCGGTGCTGCTGCTCGCGGCGCTCGGGCTCGCGCTCACCTTCGGCCAGATGGGCGTGATCAACATGGCCCACGGCGAGTTCATGATGGCGGGCGCCTACACCGCGTTCGTCGTGCAGGGCGTCATCGCCGACGCCGGGATCGCACTGGTGGTGTCGATCCCCCTCGGATTCGGAATCGGCGGCCTGCTCGGGTTGCTGCTGGAGCTGACCCTCATCCACCGCATGTACAACCGGCCGCTGGACACGCTCCTGGTCACCTGGGGTGTCGCGCTGATCCTGCAACAGGTCGCCCGCGACGTGTTCGGCGCCCCGAACGTCGACGTCCGCTCGCCGTCCTGGCTCTCCGGCAGCGTCGACCTGGGCGTGGCGGAGGTGCCCGCGTCGCGGCTGTTCATCCTGGTGCTGTCGGTCGTGGCGGTCGGCGGGCTGGCGCTGGTGCTCACCAAGACCCCGCTGGGCAGGCGCATCCGCGGTGTGGTGCAGAACCGCGACCTCGCCGAGACCGCGGGCATCTCCACCCGGGGCACCGACCGGCTCACCTTCTTCATCGGCTCCGGCCTCGCCGGGATCGCCGGGGTGGCGCTGACCCTGCTCGGCTCCACCGGCCCGACCCTGGGCACCAACTACATCGTCGACGCGTTCCTGGTGGTCGTCGCGGGCGGCATCGGGCAGATCAAGGGCACCGTGATCGCCGCGTTCGGCCTGGGCATCCTCCAGGCGGCGTTCGAGTACTCCACCACGGCCAGCATCGCGAAGGTGGCGGTGTTCGCGGTCGTCGTCGTGTTCTTGCAGATCCGGCCGCAGGGCATCTTCAGCATTCGGACGAGGAGCCTGGCATGACGACCCTCAAGGACAAGACCGAGTCCGCTGCCCCGCAGGCCAGGGTCAGACGCAAGAGCGAGCTGCCCACGGCCATCGGGTTCATCGCCCTCGGCCTGGCGCTGCTGGTGCTGGCCCCGGCTGTGCTGTCGGACTTCCGGCTGGCGCTGCTGGGCCGGTTCGTCTGCTACGCGATCGTGGCCGTGGGCATCGGCCTGGCCTGGGGTCGTGGCGGGATGCTGACGCTGGGGCAGGGGGTGTTCTTCGGCCTCGGCGCGTACGTGATGGCCATGCACCTCAAGCTCGCCGACGCGGGGGCGGACGGGGTGCCGGACTTCATGAAGCTCTACGGCAGCGGCGAGGTCCCCGGCTGGTGGGAACCGTTCCGCTCGCCGATCGTCACCGTGGTCGCCATCGTGGCCGTCCCGGCGCTGGTCGCGTTCGGCCTGGGTGCGGCGATCTTCCGGCGCCGGGTGCGCGGGGCGTACTTCGCGATCCTGTCCCAGGCGCTGGCGGCGGCGTTCGCGATCCTGCTCGTGGGGCAGCAGGCCACGATCGGCGGCACCAACGGGCTCAACGGCTTCAAGTCGTTCTTCGGGTTCAACCTCTACGACCCGGTGAACAAGCGGATGCTGTTCTACATCGCCTCGGCCACCCTGCTGCTGATGGTGCTGGTCGTCTGGCAGCTCTACCGCTCCCGCTACGGCGAACTCCTGATCGCGGTGCGCGACCAGGAGGAGCGGGTGCGATTCCTCGGCTACGACCCGGCCAACGTCAAGATCGTGGCGTACGTGGTGGCCGCGGCCATGGCGGGGATCGCGGGGGCGCTGTTCGTGCCGATCGTCGGGATCATCTCCCCGGCCAGCGTGGGTGTGGTGCCGTCCATCGCGTTCCTGATCGGGGTGGCCATCGGCGGGCGGTCGACGCTGTTCGGGCCGGTCGTCGGGGCGATCGCGGTGGCGTGGGCGCAGACGTCGCTGTCGGAGAGCTTCCCGTCGTTCTGGACCTACTTCCAGGGGGCCATGTTCGTGCTCGTGGTGGCGTTCCTCCCGCGCGGGTTCGCGGGTGTGGGAGCACTCTTCAACCGACGCAAGGAGACGGCGTGAACGGCGACTACCTGGAGCTGACCGACGTCCGGGTCACCTTCGACGGGTTCGTCGCCGTCGACGGCGTGTCCATGACGGTGTTGCAGGGCGACCTGCGGTTCCTCATCGGACCCAACGGCGCGGGCAAGACGACCCTGGTGGACGCCATCACCGGCCTGGTCGCGGCGTCCGGGTCGGCCACCTTCGGCGCGACCCAGCTCCTGAACCAGAAGGTGCACAAGATCGCCCGGCTCGGTGTGGGGCGCACCTTCCAGACGGCCAGCGTGTTCGAGGAGCTGACCGTGCTGCAGAACCTCGACATCGCCGCGGGCGCCGGTCGCGGCCCGCTGACGCTGCTGCGCAGACGGTCTTCGGTGCCCGAAGAGGTCGAGGAGGCGCTGGAGATCATCGGCCTGGGCGACCTGCGGGACAAGCAGGCCGGGGTGCTCGCGCACGGGCAGAAGCAGTGGCTGGAGATCGGGATGCTGCTGGTGCAGAACGCGCGGGTGCTGCTGCTGGACGAACCGGTCGCGGGCATGAGCGCCCACGAGCGCGACGAGACCGGGCAACTGCTGCGGCGCATCGGGGCGGAGCGCACGGTGGTGGTGGTCGAGCACGACATGGACTTCATGCGCTCGTTCGCCACCTCGGTCACCGTGCTGCACGCCGGGCGGGTGCTCAGCGAGGGGACGGTCGCCGAGGTGCAGGCCGACCCCCGGGTGCAAGAGGTCTACCTGGGCCGCGCGGCCACCACCGGGGAGGTTCGGTCGTGATGCTGGAGATGATCGACGTCCACGTCGGCTACGGCCGCACGACCGTCGTCCACGGCGCCACCGTGGCGGTCCCGGCCGAGGCGGTGGTGGCCGTCACCGGCCACAACGGCGCGGGCAAGACCACCCTGCTGCGCGCCGCCGCGGGCCTGCTGCGCCCCACCTCGGGCAAGGTCCTGCTGGACGGTGCGGACGTCACGCGGATGCGGCCGAACGAGCGGGTGAAGCGCGGCCTGGCGTACGTGCCGCAGGGCCAGCAGTGCTTCCCGCAGCTCACCGCCGAGGACAACCTCCGCCTGGTCGCCGACACCCGCCGCGACGGCAAGCGCCTGATCCGCGACGCCCTGGAGGTGTTCCCCGCCCTGGTGCCGGTGCTGGGCAGGCGCGCGGGCCTGTTGTCGGGTGGTCAACGCCAGCAGCTCGCCATCGCCAGGGCGCTGATCACCCAACCCCGCCTGCTCGTCCTCGACGAACCCACCGAGGGCATCCAACCGTCGGTCGTCGCCGAGATCGAGGAGACCATCCGCGCCCTGGCGACCGGCGGCGGCCTGTCGGTGCTGCTGGTGGAACAGCACATCGGCTTCGCCCTCTCCGCCGCCGACCGCTACTACGTGCTGGAGGCGGGCCGGGTCACCGCCACCGGCGACGGCGGCCCCGGGGCCGTCGAGCACGTCCGCACCGCCATGGCGATCTAGGCCGTGACCGATTCCCTGCGCGACCAGGTGTACCTGCGGCTGCGGGAGGAGGTGCTGAGCACCCGCTGGTCGGTCGCGGACCGGTTCACCGAACCCAAGCTGGCCCGCGCCCTCGGGGTCTCCCGGACCCCCGTCCGCGAGGCCCTGACCCGCCTCATGGCCGACGGCCTGGTGCGGCGCCAGGACTACGGCTACTCGATCGTCGTCCCGGACGCGCCCGGCGTCCGGGACCTGTACGAGGTCCGCATCGCGGTGGAACTGCGCGGCATCACCCGGTCCGTGGAGAACCCCACCGTCCGCCACGACCGGGCGGCGCTGGAGGCCGAACTGGAGCACTGGTACGCCCTCCGCGCCGCCCCACCGCCCCCGACCCCCGACTTCGTCCTGGAGGACGAGCGCTACCACGCCACCCTCCTCGCGGCGTCGGGCAACGAGGCGCTGGTGGAGACCCTGGTGGGGGTGAACCGGCGCATCCGGCACGTGCGGATGTACGACTTCACCGTCGAGGGCCGCATCGAGACGTCCATCGCCGAACACATCGAGATCATGGAACGCGTCCACGCGGCGGACCTGGAGAAGGCACTGGCGCTGCTGCACGAGCACATGGGCGCCACCCTGCGGGTGCTGGTCGAACGCGCGGGCCGCGCACTGGCCGCCCGGCACACGACCACCTGACCGCTCACCGACGGTTTCCCACCGCTTTTCGCAACCGACGGGACACCGCCGACCGAATTCGGTTATCGATGGACAACGGCCGAGAAGGAAACCGCGCCGTTGTTTCACCGAATCACCATTCGAGTCGAAGGAGTCCTGTGACTGACGTCCGCACGCACTGCCTGACCACGCTGGCCAAGGTGGCCCGCGCAGGGTGGCCGACCACGCTGCGAATGGCCCTGCTGATGGTCACTTTTGCTGCGGTTCTGGCCGCCGCGGCCACGGTGCTGCCCACTTTCTGACAATCCCCGGAAGCCCGCCGTACATCACGTGCGGCGGGCTTCCGTTTGCCCGGCGACGGTCTCAACCATGAAACAACCGTTCACCGATCGCAGAACACCGACCGTTGCGGCAATAGTATAGCAATACCTGGCAATACTTGGCTTTCAGAGTTTTGCCGCCTTCCCCCTCGGCGCCGGTAAGAGATCATCCGTGGCATGACCGGCCGACCGGATGTGGCGAAACTCCAGGCGTTCGGCCGCAGCCTGGAAGAATGGAGGCTGGCCAGAACGCTGTCGCACGCCGAGGCGGCCGAAGCGGCGGACATCTCCAAGACCACCTGGCAGAACATCGAGCGCGGCGGCCGCCGCTACAACGGCACCCAGTCCTTCCCACTGGCGAAGAACATCGTCAAAGCGGGCCGGGCGATGGGCCTCCCCCGGGAGGAGATCCTCGCGCTGGCCGGCTACACCCCCCGCCCCCTCCCGGCGGTGACGCAGACGCCGTCCGCGCTGCGCCAGCAAGCACTCGACCTGGTCACCCACATGCCGGAGGAGAACCTGCCCATGACCGTGGGGGCGCTGCGGAGCCTGGCGGAGGCGAAGCCCGTGCTCAGCCCGCTCAACACCGAGGTCCAGCGGGCGGAACCGGAACACGAGGACGACTGACCGGGCTAGCCGGGCCTGCCCCGGTCCCTGCGCGCGTCGAACAGCGCGTCGTCGAGCATCCCCCGCTCCAGGGTGGCGTCCATCTCCCCCAGCGGGTAGACCCGCCCCCGCCTGGTGAGAGCCCGGCCGTCCTCGCGGACCTCGTAGGTGCGGAACACGACCACCGCGTGGGTCAGCACCCGGCCCGCGGGCAGCTCACCCTCTTGCGCCAGGAACGCCCGCAGTACAGCACCCACCGCACCGTGCTCGACCTCCGACACCGCGCGCCCCTCTCCAGTAGGTTCCGACAAGTCCACCACGGGGGACTGTCAGAAACCGCTGCGCGCCAAGAGGGTTGTGGACAAGCGCAGTGCGCCCCACAACGCGAGAGGCCCCGACCACCCCCAGTGGCCGGGACCTCCTCACGCCTTCAGTTGACGCACTGGCGAGTGCTCCCCGTGGGCACTTCCGGTTCAGAGCTGAGCGAAGCGGCGTTCGGTGACGACTGCCGCACCGCGAACTGCTGCTCGGTGAACTGCTTGACCGCGGCCGGGTCCACCTCCAGCGCCGAACCGCTGTTCGGGGTGTCCACCTCGCCGACGACGGGGATGGTGGCGGTGACCAGGGGGGTGCCGCCGACGAGGGTGGCCGCGAAGGCGAGCAGGTCCCAGCCCGGGTCGGTGCGGACGGTGCGGTTCACCGCGTCCACCAGGGCCGCCAGGTCGTTCAGGTTCGTGAGGGTGCCGTCGGTCAGGAGCTTGGCGGAGAGGTTGCGGAGGAACACCTGGGCCCTGGCGACGCGGTCGAGGTCGCCGTTGGGGAGGCCGCGGCGTTGGCGCAGGAAGGCGAGGGCGCTCTGACCGGTCAGGGTGGTGGGGCCCGCCTGGAAGTCGGCGCCGGAGTAGGGGTCCTCGGTGGCGTGGTTGAGGCAGACCTCGACGCCGCCGAGGGTGTCGGCAAGGGCGGCGAAACCCGCCATGTCGGCGATGGCGACGTGGTCGGCGCGGACGCCGGTGAGGTTTTCGACGGTGGCGACCAGGCCGTCGCGGCCCGCGGCGGCGGCGGTCCGGTCGTCGGCGCCGCCTTCCTTCGCCTGGGTGTAGAGGGTGTTGTAGGAGTGGCTGAGCTTCTTGTTCCCCGCGCCCGGGACCGCGGTGTACGAGTCGCGCGGCAGGGAGACCCCGCGCAGGGAGCCGTCGTCGCCCACCCGGACCAGGACGACGGTGTCGAGGTAGCCGTTCGCGTCGCTGCCCGCGAGGAGGACGTTCTGGGCCCGGCGGGGCGGGGGCGGCTGGGTGGCGACGTGGTCGGCGGTGCCCGCGTTGTCGCCCCGCAGCAGTGACGGCAGGACCACCGCGCCCGCCACGACGGCGACCACGGCGGCGGCGATGACCGCGAACCTGGGCCAGGTGCGGTGGTGGCCCCCGCGCAGCCGGGCGAGCACCGCCTCGGGGTGCGCCGCCTGGTCGGCTTCGGCGGCGATGGCCTGGCGGATCAGGGATTCGTGCTCGGTCATCGCAGGGCCTCCGATGCGGTCGCGGTGGTGTCGGCGCGGAGAGTGGACAGGGCGTGGGAGAGGTGGCTGCGGGCGGTGCCCTCGGTGCAACCGAGGACGTGCGCGATCTGGGCCGTGGTGCAGTCCTCGTAGTAGCGCAGGACCACCGCCGCGCGCTGCCTGCGCGGGAGGGCCGCTATCCGGGCTCGCATGGCGTCGCGCTCCACGTAGTCGTGGGCGAAGTCGCCGACCGGCGGGGAGGCCGCTTCCAGGGCGGCGCGGGTGGCGGTGATGTCCCGGGCGGCTCTGCGCCTGCGCCAGGACAGGTACTCGTTGGTGACCATCTTCTTGACGTAGAGGTACGAGGCCTCCATGTCGCCGATGCGCGACCACTTGCGCTGCGCCCTGAGCAGCACCTCCTGCACGATGTCCTGGGCCAGGTGCCGGTCGCAGGTCATCGCGGTCGCGTAGCGCAGCAAGCGGTCCAGCCGTTCCGCCACGAACTGGTCGAAGCTTTCGCGCACCGTGGCCCCCCTTCCGCTGAAGTGTCGAGTGCGTCCGGGGAACACCGCGGGAGTGCCGGAACGTTGAAGCCACTCGCCGTGATCCCGGTCACGTCGAGTATTCGGTTGCCGCCCCCAGTCTCCCCCGGTGACACTGGCGGCGATGACCGGGCGGCTGGTGTTCGTGCTGGCGCTGACCTGCGGGATCACCGTCGGCAACCTGTACTTCCCGCAGGTCGTGAGCCCGTTGGTCGCCTCCGGGCTCGGGGTGGCACCCACGGCTGCCGCACTGGTGGTGACGGTGGCCCAGCTCGGGTACGCGGTCGGGGTCTTCTTCCTGGTGCCGCTGGGCGACCGGGTGCCGTACCGGACCCTGGTCGTGGCGCTGCTCGGGCTGACCTCGGTGTTCCTGCTGGTGGCGGGCACCGCCACCGCGCTCCCCGCGCTGGTCGTCGGCGGCGGCCTGGCCGGGGTGACGACGGTGGCGGCACCGCTGGTCGCGCCCATGGTGGCCGGGATGGTCGTCCCGGAGCGGCGCGGGGCGGTGACCGGCACGGTGCTCAGCGGGTCGATCGGCGGGATGCTGCTGTCCCGGGCGTTCGGCGGGGTGCTCGGCGAGGGGTTGGGGTGGCGAGCGCCCTACCTGCTGGCGGCGGGGCTGTGCGCGGTCGCCGCGGTCGTGCTGGCGCGGCTGCTGCCGTCGTCGGCGGCGCCGTCGCGGCAGCGGTACCCGGCGCTGGTGGCGGAGTCGGTGCGGTTGCTGTGGGCGGAGGCGGCGCTGCGGCGGTCGTGCCTCAACCAGGCGTGCGTGTTCGGGGGGTTCTCGGCGGTGTGGACCGCCGTGGCGCTCCTGCTGACCGGCGGGCGCTACGGGTTGGACGCGCGGGCGGTGGGAGCGTTGGCGCTGGTCAACGCGGTGACGATGCTGTGCACGCCGGTCGCGGGGCGGTTCGCCGACCGGCGGGGGCCGGACGTGGTGAACGCGGTGTGCTTCGGCGCGGTGCTGGTGGCCGCGGCGGTCCTCGCGCTGGGCGCGCTGGGCGGGGCCGTGGGGTTGGGCGCGCTGGTGGTGGGGACGCTGCTGCTGGACGTGGCCATGCAGTCGGGCATGGTGGCCAACCAGGTGCGGATCTTCGCGCTGGGCCCCGAGGTCCGCAGCAGGCTCAACACGGCCTACATGACCTGCGCCTTCCTCAGCGGCGCGGCGGGTTCGTGGGCGGCGACGGCACTGCCGGGCTGGCCATGGGTGTGCACGCTGGTGGCCACCCTGGCCGCGGTCGCCTGGCTCAGCGCCGCTCGGCGACGAGGTCGCGCACCCGCCGGGCGGCGCTGAGCGGGTCCTCGTGCTCCCACACCCGCACGACCGCCCACCCGTCGTCGGCGAGCTTGCGGTCTGTGTCGCGGTCGCGGGACCGGTTGGTCTCGATCTTCGAGCGCCAGAAGTCGGCGTTGTTCTTCGGCCAGGTCACGTGCTCCGGGCAGCCGTGCCAGAAGCACCCGTCGACGAACACCGCCACCTTCACCGGGCCGAACACCACGTCGGCCTCCCGGCGGACCGCGCGCACCGGCCGCCGGTGCACCCGGTAGCGCAAACCCAGGGCGTGCAGCTCTTTCCGCAGCGCGATCTCGGTCCCCGTGTCCCGTGAGCGCTGCTTGCTCATCCGCCCCCGGACCGCGTCCGTCGTCTCCAAGGAACCCACGGCCACATCATCCTCTTGCGGCTGGGGATTAAGACCCGTACCCCTACGGATGCCTGCCCTGATTGTTCCTCCCGCCGCACCGCCCGACAGTGGCCGCAGTGAACGCCGCCCTCCCTGCCTTGGGCGCGTGTTCCGGACCGAAAGGAATCCACTGTGAGACGAACTGGTGTGGTGTGGGGGCTGGCGGCGGCCGTGGTCGCCGGGGTCGTGATTCCCGGGGTGGCGGCTGCGGGGGCGCCCGCAGGCGCGGCGACCTACGAGGGCAGTGTCGTCCCCACGGGGGGTGGGCCGGGAGCGCTGTTCTTCAACGGGCAGGACGCCACGGTCGCCGAGTTTCCCGGTGTCATCGCGGGTCTCCGGGCGGGTGGCACCCGGCCCGAGGGACAGACGTGCACCGGGACGGTCGTGGCACCGCGCAAGGTTCTGATCGCCGCCCACTGCGCCGACGCCACGGGGACCAAGACGTTCGTCTACGGCCTCGACGACCTGCGGGACGCGGGTGGGCTCCAGGTGGACGTGGTGGAGTACAAGAAGCACCCAAGCTACGTCAACTTCGACCAGGGCTACGACGTCGCCGTGGTGACCGTGGACCGCGACATCGCGCTCAAGGGCGGCGCGGCCTACCCGGCCGTCGCCACCTCGGCCGACGCGGGGATCGCCGCGCCGGGCAAGAGCGGCGTCGGCTACGGGTACGGCAAGAAGGACTTCGACGACAACACCGCTGACGTCACCCTGGACAAGGCCACCCTGCCGATCGTCGACGGCGCCCGGGTGTGCACCGGGGTCGGCGCGGGCTTCCAGGCCGCCACGATGACCTGCGCGGGTTACAACGACGGCCGCGTCACCATCCTCCCCGGTGACAGCGGTGGGCCCCTGGTCGTCGACGGCAAGATCGTCGGTGTGGCGAGCTGGAGCCGTTCGGACTTCAAGTGGTACAGCGTCTACGGCCGCTTGGACAACACCATGGGCGACTGGGTCAAGTCGCAGATCGGCAGCACGGCGGGCCTGACGGTCAGCCCCACCGGCGGCACGGTGGCGGTGGGCAACCACGTCTCGGCCACGGTCACCTCCAGCACCGCGGGCACGCTGACCGCCACCGGCCTCCCGGCGGGCGTCAAGGCGACGTTCCAGCCCACGTCGATCACGGCGGGTGGAACGGCCAAGGTCACCTTCGAGGCGACCACCGCGGCCACCTCCGGCACCTCGGACATCACCGTGTCGGCGGGCGGCTCGTCGGCGCGGTACGCGCTGACCGTGACCGGGGGCGGCAGCCAGCCCACCTTCACCCTGACGGCCTCTCCGACGGCGCTGACCGTCGTCGGGGGCAAGTACGCCTCCACCGCGATCACCAGCAACGCCACGGAGAACCTGACCCTGTCGGCCACCGGCCTCCCCGCGGGCGTCAAGGCCACCTTCCAGCCCACCACCCTCCCCGCGGGCGGCTCCGCGAAGCTGACCCTGGAGGCCACCACCACCGCGGCACCGGGCACCGCCACCATCACGGTGACCGGCACCAACGCGGCCGGAAAGTCCGCCACGGCAACAGTTTCCCTGACCGTCGAGGGCAGCACGGGTGGCGTCGTCGTCACGGCGAGCCCGTCCTCGGGCGGCGGCAACCAGGGCAGCCTGGTGCAGACGTCCATCCGGGCGAGCGGCGGCACGGGCAACCTCACCCTGACCACGTCGGGCGTCCCCACGGGCACGCAGGTGCAGCTCAACCCGGCCGTGGTCGGCCAGGGCGGCACGAGCACGGTGTGGTTCTTCACCAGCCTGAACACCCCGGTGGGCACCTACCCGATCACCGTCAAGGCCACCTCGGCCGACGGCAAGACCGGCACAACCACCTTCACGCTGACCGTCACCCCGTTCGGCGTCCGCTGACGGCAGACCGCTGAAGCCGGCCGCGAACCGGGCACGGAGGGGTGCCCGGCTCGCGGCCGGTCCGGGAGCTCCATCCGAGTGATTCGCAGGCGAAGGCAGGACAGCTTTCGCCTGCCCCCTTATCCTCGCCTCACGCACCCGTGGGGGGGACAGTGGACGGCTACGAGGTCGACATCGAGGGCCTGCGCAAGGCAGCGAGAGCGGCGAGCTCCGCTGGGGAACAAGCCGGTCAGATCGGGCTGGGAGAAGCGGTGGCGCCGGCCGCGGAGGCCATGCCGGGCTCGGCGTCCGCGGGGCAGGCCCAAGCCCTGGCCACCGCGTGGGGCGAGCGGCTGCGCGGCTGGTCGACGGACATCACCGCGTTCGGCGGCAACCTCGCCACCTCGGCCGAGGGCTACCAGAAGGACGAGTCGGCCGCGGCGGAGGACTTCGACATCCTGGGCGGCATCCTCGGCAGGTTGGGCGGATGACCAGCTACGCCGACGTGCGCTCGTGGAACGCCGACGCCCTGGAGGGGGTCGCGCAGGCCGTACGCGGCCGCAAGGAGCAGATCCTGGGCTTGCAGGACGAGCTGGACATGTCGTTCGGCCCGCTGTTCTGGCACGGGGAGAACGCCACCAACGCGCGGGGCGCGCTCAGCGGGTTGCGCGATCGCGCCGAGCACATCGTCGCCGAGGCCGCCCACGTGCAGAAGGCGTTGCAGGACGCCGCCGACGCCGTGGACGACCTGCGCCGCCAAGTCGAGGAGCTGGAGACCACCGCCCGGGCCAACCGGTTCACCATCGGTCCGGATGGTTCGATCCGCGACGACGACCCCTCGACCGACCCGGACCGCCCGCGCACCGCCCAGCTCCTCGCCGAGGGCGTCGGCCGGGTGCTGGGGATCGCGGGCGAGGTCGACTCCCGCCTCGTCGCGGCCCTGACCGCCGCCGCGGGCGGCAACGTCGATGACCACGGGGCCACCACCCTCGCCGACGCCGATGTCACCACCACGGCCGACGGCAAGTACCACACCGGCCCACCGGAGAAGCCGACCTTCACGTTCGACGAGGACTTCGCCTACGACTCCGCGGACTCCGAACTCTCCGACCACCTCGCGAAGGCGAAGTGGCTGGCCCAGTTGCGCGGCGCCCAAGCGCTCGGCCTCATGCCCGACGCAACGGAGATGTACGAGCACTACTGGGACAACACCGGTGCGCCGAAGGAGTGGGACTACGAGAAGGCGTACCGGGAGGACTCCGGTATCCGCCAGGGGGTGGACTCGGAAGTCACCCGCGCTGCCCGGGCCGCGGAGGAGCTGATCCGCTCCGGCCGCACCGACTTCTCGATGACCGGTGCCCCCACCGGCGCGGAGCCCTACCCGAAGACCGAGAACTGGCAGAAGGCCGTCGGCGGCTACCAGATCTGGAGCCACGGCAACGTCAAGGTCGAGGGCAACAGGGTCACCATGGTCGTCACCGTCGAGGGCCAGGACCGCTACAACTTCAACCGGGGCCAGTCCGACATCGCCACCGGGGCCTCCGACAACGGCAACGGCCGCTTCACCGAAATAGGATGGGCCAAGCCGTTCGACACCCACGGCAGCATGACCAAGACCATCACCTGGGAGCTCGGCCACCCACCCACGGGCCTCACCGACGACCCCGCCCCCGACGACGGCACGGTCCGCGGCACCGACCGCGACCGCGGCCCGACACCGGACAACCCCCGGGAACCCGGAAGGAACCGCGCACGGTGACCCCCACCGCCCGCCGACTCACCGCGGCAGCCTTCGTGCTGCTGACCACGACCGCCTGCGGCAGCACCCAGCCGGAGAAGGGAACCACCATGCCCTCCAAGTCGGGCACCGGCGAACTCCGCACCGACCTCGACCCCCTCACCAAGCGCTTCCCGCTGCTCACCCAGGCGGAGACGGCGCAGTGGATGTCCGGCACCCTCGGCGACGACCGCGTCCCCGGCCCCTCCACGTACTGGATCGACGCGATCGTCACCCTCCCCCGGGCGACGGTCGCCGAGATCAGCGAGGGCGCCCGGGAAGGCGCCGCCACACCCGAGGTCGTCGAGGGCCTCCGAGATCGCCTCCCCGAAGGCCCCTTCCTGACCGGCGAATCCCTCGACGACGCCTTCACCGGCAAGGGCTGGTCCGCCACCGCCTACCTGGCCAAGGACACCAACACGGTCGTCCTCGTGACCGTGGGCCAGTAGGCGACGCCCGCTGGCGTCGTGCTCGCCGAGGGCGCCTCGACTCCATTTCGATCCCTGAGACACTTCACTTCCGTGCTCTGTACTGTCACTCCGGGGATACAGCTCAGCTGGGGAGACGAGCATGGACAACATGAACGCCGCATCGATGCAGGCCATCGGCGCTTCGATGAACGCATTCGCCGGGGCAGCGGCGGCAGGCCAGTTCGCCGTCAACGAGCACGGCGGCAAGGCAATCTTGGACGCGATCAAGAAAATGGCCGACTGGATCGAGGGGCAGGAGTTCGACTTGGCGCAGCTCGAGCAGGAGCCGCTGCTGGGATCGAGCAACGCTGCTCAAGTCATGAAACCGTTCATGGTGCAGGTGGCGACCGATGCCAACGGCTTCATCACCCAGCTCATGGCTTTCAAGGACACTCTTCGCCAAGCCGATCAGGCGATCCGCTTGGCTATGGAAAACTACCGCGAGGTCGATCAAGAGGTCGCCAGTGCGTTCACGGTGGCGGGAGAGTGACAGTGGGCCGGTTCGGCGCGTGGCCGTTGGCGGTGGCGGTGGGGCTCGCGGTTTTGGCCGGGTGCTCCACCGAGACGCCAGGGCAACCTCTTCCCGGTGAAACGACGTCGGCCGGATCAGCGGACGCCTCACCCCCACCTCGATCGACTTCAACGGCAGGAGGCGGCGAGTCGCTCGAAGGCGTTGATCCGTGCGGGTTGTTCACCGACTCGATCAAGGCCAGGCTGGGGATCACGGGGAGCGGAACGCCCAACTCGGCGCCCTCCAGCGAGGCGTGCCGGTGGAAGGTCGACAAGGGAACCGTCGCCGACAGTTACACCATCGGGGTGGTCGTGTTTCCGAAACTGGGACTGGACGAGGTGGTGTCCACCGGTGAGAAGACGCCGGTGCAGGTCGCCGATCGGCGGGCGATTCAGTCGCTTCGGGCTGCGGGGAGTGTGTGCGCGATCTCCGTGGAGGTGACGGCCACCTCGCGGGTTGATGTTCAGATCACGGGTGATGACGCCACGGCGCTGTGCCCGAAGGCGTTGGAAGCGGCGGAACTGATCGAGCCTGCACTGCCGTGAACACCCGGTGCCCCCGCTGTTGGGCGGGGGCACCGGGTGTTGGCTAGCGGGCGAGCTTGGTGATCAGCTCGCGCACGGCGTCGCGGGACACCGGCAGTGACACACCGGGTCGCTTGCTGTCCCGGACGGCCGAGAGGTCTTGCCGCAGCTCGACACAGTCGCCAGCGTTGCCCGAACGGGACGACTTGCGCCACTCCATGATCACAACCTTTTCGTTGGTCGGGGTCAGTTGATCGTGCCGTCCTGCCAACCGTGCCAGATTTTTCGGCCTCGCGGTGGGGTCTTCTGGCCTCGTGGCCACAACTGGAGTCGGTATGAGTCCATGCCTTCGGTGCCTGCGGCGGCCTCGGTGTAGCCGCGACCCGAGACGCGGGCGCGGTATGCGCCGGGAGGGACGTCGCAGGGGATCGGGTCGCGGCCGCCGGAGCCCTCGAACCACAACCGGCCGTTCGGTGCGTCGAGGTCGATGTCGACCACGTGGTCCCATCGGTCGTCGTCGGGGGCGGTTCGTGTGGCCAGACTTCGACTCGCATGGGGGCGTGGGAGTTCCACTGGGCCGGGCTCACGAGATCGGCCAGGCCATCGGACTGGCCGACGAAACGACCGGACTGCCGTGCTTCGTCCAGTGCGTGGAAGATGGCGTTGTTGTCGGGGTTGTCAGCCCAGGGAGCCTCGCCGTAGATGTAGACCTGGCCGTGGTTGATCTCGACGGTCAGGTCGACCGCGCTGTTCGGTTGGCTCATCCGCAGGTCTGGTCCTTTGCGGTGTCTGCCCCCTGGAACGGGCCGGATGCGATCTGGTCCGGGTGGATGATGACCACCGGGTAGTCATCCCCGTCCTTGATCTTCGACGCACGGTATCGGGTGGCCAGGGTGCCGCCTTGGCACTGGTTCTCCCGCGCTGGGACCTCCTGCTCTTGAGCACCGGCGCCACCCTGCCGGGTACCCGCGAAGGGGAATTCGTCGCACTGGCCGCCGTGCGGTCTGGGGAAGCCGGCCCACGGGAAGGCTTGTGGCGTAACGGCTACGCTACCCGGCATGATCGAGGAGATGGTGCTGGACTGGGCGACCGGTGCCGACGAGCTGGTCGATGAATTCCTCGATGCGCTGGGCGACGGCGAGGTCGTAGAGCTGAACGTCGACACCAGCGGTTTCTGCGACGAGGTGGCCCCCGAGGACGACAACCGGGTGCGAGCGGCGCTCGCCGCCCCGGGCCAGGCCGGGTACGCGGTGGTCCGCCACGGGCGGGAGCACTTCGTGATCGTGGCGCACGCCGTGGGCGCGGTGATCGGCAGGGTGCCGCAGCGGACCCACTTCTTCGGCCGAGCAGGCGTCCCGGGCAGCGGGGCGGAACACGCGGCGGGTGACGACGCGACCCTGTGCGGGGCGGAGACGTTCACCCACTACCGCTCCCCCTTCTCCCCCTACTCGCCGAGCGCGTGCTCGCGGTGCCGGGACGAGGTCTTGGCTGTGTTCGGGCTCCCCGACCCGCCCGGCCCGGTCGCCGAGGTGGTCGCGGGAACGCCGCCGGGACCGCTGCGGGACACCCTGTCGGAAATCCTGTCCGAGGGCGCCCGCACGTCGGGTTGGAGCGAACTCACGGCCGACGACCGCGAGGCCGCCCGACTCGACGACCTGGTCGAGGGCAGGGCAGCCGCCACCGCCCTGTCGTTGGCCCACCGGGCGGTGGCCACAGCACGCGTCGAGGACCCGAACGGCGACTTCCTGGTCCTCGTCTCCCGCCACGACACCGTACTGGCCCGTCACGCGACCGGAGGTGGCTGGGACCCGACCCGGTGAGGGCTGTTCGGGCGCGGCGTGTCGGCACGTCGAGGGTTTGACCACCCAGCCCATGGGCTTCGAGCGTGTTCACGACTTCCGTCGAGGTGACAGCCACCTCGCGGGTTGATGCCCAGACCACGACCGAAGGCACCACGGCGACGTGCCCGGATGCGTCGGGAGCGGTGGAGTCGGTCGAGCCCGAGCTGCCCCTAACCTGCGGTGCCCCCGCTGTAAGGCGGGGGCACCGGAGGGGGCTAGCGGGCGAGCTTGGTGATCAGCTCGCGCACG